>JBLNCW010000001.1:0-7139 GCA_050261015.1 Rhodospirillales bacterium
TACGCGCGGATTATAGAACTGGTTTTTTCAGGACGGCTCAGCCGGAGGTGTGCCCCGGAGATAGCCTGAGAGCCGCGCGGCGAGCGGGTGAATATCCTTCCGCAGCCAGAACGAGCCCCCGCCGCTCCTTCACGACTCGCACGACCGAGTTCTGCTGCCCTCCTGCCCCGCAGATTGGCTTTCCCCAGACGCTACGCGCGGATTAGGGGCCTGCCCGCCTCGGCAAACGCCAACTGCCCGCCTCCGCGGACTGTTCAGCTAGACTGGGCTTGTTGACCTATAAGTTACTTGTTTCAGCGGGAGAAGCGTCCGGCGACCTGTACGCGGCGGAGCTGGTCAAAGAGCTGCGGAAGCGGCTGCCGGACACCGAGTTCTTCGGCAGCGCGGGACCGCGCATGAGGGCGGCCGGGGTGCGCGCCGTGATCGATTCCGAGAGCCTGGCGGTCGTGGGGCTCGTGGAGGTGCTCGCGCACATCCCCCGGATATACGGGCAGTACCGCAGGCTGATCCGGGCCGCGGAGCGTGAGCGGCCGCAACTGGCGATCCTGACTGATAGCCCGGATTTCCATTTCAGAGTCGCACGGAGGTTGAAGCGGCTGGGCGTGCCTGTGGTGTACCTCATCGCGCCGCAAGTCTGGG
This sequence comes from Rhodospirillales bacterium, assembly GCA_050261015.1. Lineage (GTDB taxonomy): Bacteria > Acidobacteriota > Terriglobia > Bryobacterales > Bryobacteraceae > Fen-330. Next base: position 640 of record JBLNCW010000001.1, read on the forward strand.
CCTGGCGCAAAGGCCGCATTCCCAAAATGCGGAAGCTGATCGACCGGCTGCTGTGCATCTTTCCGTTCGAAGAGGATTTCTTCCGAGGGCACGGGATCGCGACCACCTACATAGGGCATCCGTTGTCGCGCAGCGTCCGCGCCACGCTTTCGAACGAGGATTTTTTGAGCCGGTACGGCATCCCGGCGGATCGTCCCCTGGTGGCCTTGCTCCCCGGCAGCCGCGCGGGGGAGGCTGCCCGCCATCTGCCCGAACTGTTGGATGCCGTCGATGCGATCTTGCGCGCGCAGCCGGCCGCGTTCGCGCTGGGGGTTCCGGCGCCCGGTTTCTTTGAAAACCGCCAGTTAAAACTTTTTAGGGAACGCATTTTCCGCTCACCCATCCAAGTAATTGAAGGCGACACTTGGAATTTACTGGCCCACGCCGACGTGGCCTTGGCCGCCAGCGGCACCGTGACTCTCGAGGCAGCCCTGCTTGGCGTTCCCATGGCGACCTTCTACAGGGTAACCGGGCTGAGCTGGACGCTGGGCCGCTTTCTGGTGCAAGTTCCTTATTATTCAATGGTCAATCTGGTCGCGGGCCGGGCGGTTGTCCCTGAATTGATGCAGAATGAAATGAGTGGGCAGCGCCTGGCCGCCGAAACGCTTGCGCTGCTCAACGACGGCGTGAAGCGAGAGGAAATGCGCCGGGGCCTGCGCGAGGTGGCCTCCGCGCTTTCCGGCGTTGGGAATCCGATGGATCTGGCCGCCGGCATCGTAAAGGAACTGCTGACAACGCGGCGGCGCTGAACGATTTTTGTGGAGACATCGAATGGCTTGTAGAACCTGGATTGGGTTTGCGCTTCTGGTGACTGCGGCGGCGGCCCAGCAGCGCCAGCCGCGAATTGAAGTCCAGCACTATCAGATAGACGCGCAAATCAATCCGCGCACGCAATCGCTGACGGCCAGGGCGCAAGTGCATTTCGTCCCGCAGGAGGACTACACTTCTTCGGCCGAATTCGAACTCAACAACGCTTTAAACGTTTCGAAGGTGGAAGACGAATCAGGGCAGCAGCTCTCCGCCACGCGTTCCCACCAGAATTTCACCGTCACGCTCACCTTCCCGCAGGCTCTGCCGAAAGGCAAGCCGGCCACGGTGACCTTCTACTATGACGGCCGGCTCACCGGAAACGAAGAATCGCCGGTATTCGGCATCAAGTTCGCCGCCATACAGCCGGACTACGCTTACCTGCTGTACCCGGCGCGCTGGTTCCCGGTGGCCGATTACAGCACGGGGCGGCACACGGCCGACATGCGCATCAGCGTCCCGGCGGGCTACAAAGTGATCGCGCCCGGCATAGGAAAGAGCGAACCGGCGGCGGACGGCAACCTGATTTACACATTTCAGTTCAGCCAGCCGGCGTTCCCGTGCAGCCTTGCGGTGGTGCAGGGCGATCCGGTCACCGTAGCGGCCGAGGGTGTGAATACGACGATTTACTTCCGCGATGCCGAGAAGGACATGGCGACCGCCTACGGCCAGGAGATCGGCAAGGCGATGTCGTACTTCACCAGCCTGTACGGTTTGCCGCCGCAGGCGAATCTGACGGTGGTGGAGACCGAATCCGGCGCGCCGAACGGCTATTCGGCGCCGGGCATTCTGTTTCTCTCGCCCGGCGGCATCGGCAAGCAGCCGAACGTGCGGCTCGTGGCCAACCAGGTGGCGCGCCAGTGGTGGGGTTCGCTGGTTTCCGCCGCCACGCGCAATCATCTCTGGCTCACCAACGGCATGGCGCGGTACTCGGAGATGCTCTATATCGAGCACACGAACGGCCCGGATGCGCTGGCTGCCGAGGCTCGCGATGTTTACATCGATGCGCTCACCATGAACGACGTCCCCGTCATCCAGACGCCGCGCCTTGAGGACTATTCGCCGGAGTTCTGGGCGCTTACCGCGAGCAAAGGCGCCGCCGTGATGCACATGCTGCGCTACGTGATGGGCGACGCGGCGTTCCAGAAGCTATTGAAGGAGTTCCCCAACCAGCACGCGTGGAAGCCGGTGAGCACCGCGGATTTCGAGAAGGCGGCCTCGGCTGCGTCGGGACAGGACCTGAAGTACTTTTTCCTGCAATGGATTGAATCGAGCGGAGCGCCCGAGTTCCAGCTCGATTACATCGTTTACCGCACGCAGAAGGGTTTCCGCGTGATGGGGAAAGTCGCGCAGGATCTGGACACCTTCCGCATGCCGGTGGAATTGAAAATAGAAACCGAGGGCAACCCGGAGGAGAAGAAGATCGAGGTGATGGGCACCTCATCCGAGTTCGTCGTGGAGACTTTCGGCAAGCCGAAGACGCTGACTCTCGATCCGAATCACCGCGTGCTGCGGTACGACGACCCGATTCGCGTGGCGGTGGCCATCCGCCGCGGCGAGCAGTTCGCCGAAATCAGCGACTTCAACGAGGCGCTCAAGGAGTACCAGAAGGCGCTCGAGGTGAACCGCAACAGTTCGCTCGCGCACTATCGCATCGCGGAAATCTTCTTCCTTCAAAACAACTACCAGGCGGCGGCCAACGAGTTCCGCGAAGCGCTAAACGGCGATCTGGACCCGAAGTGGACGGAAGTCTGGGCGCACATCAACCTTGGAAAGATCTTCGATATCACCGGGCAGCGCGAGCGTGCCGTGAACGAGTACACGCTGGCGATGCGGACCAAGGACAACACCCAGGGCGCCCAGGAAGAAGCGGCGAAATACCTTAAGCAGCCCTACGAACGAAGCCGCTAAGCCTTTCCGGTGGCGGGCCGCGCACTCGCCCGGCCCGCTCTCGCACGCCGTAACTAGATGTAAGCGATCACGTCGATTTCAACCAGCGAGTTGCCGGGAATTCCGCCCGCCGCCGCGATGGTTGTACGCACCGGCGGCTCGTCTCCAAAACGGCCAAGAAAGACTTCGTTCATCGCCTGGTAGTCTTTCAGGTCGTTTAGATAAACGTTGCACTTTAAGACCTTATCCATCGAAGATCCGGCGTTCTTCAGCGTAGCCTCAATCTGATCCAGCACGGCTTTGGTGTGCGCCTTGATGTCTCCCTCAAAATGAGCGCCGACCCCGGCGATGAACAGCAGGTTGCCGTAGGACACAGCGGAGGAAAAGAGCGGCGTCTTAGTAGGCTTGGCTCCGCGATAGTGGACCTTCTTCTTCAACTCCTGGGCCTTTGCGACCTTGGTAACCGCGGCCGCGCCCGCAGCGGCTTTTAAAAAAGTTTTTCGGTTCATGGGTCAATGATAGAATCATCGCGAGGGGAATTGCTATGCTTCGCCGCCGGTTTCTTCAAGCTATCCCTGTTTCCGCGCTGGGACTCGCCCCCCAATACAAAATTGTTTCCGCCTTCCCTCCCGCTCCGCAGCCCGGTATGCCTGGGTTGTACCCGGGCGCCGTGGTCGAGGTGCATTCGGAGAAGTCAATCGACGCGGACTCGGAGAAAGTGGACGCGTCCGTCGTGGCTGAAATGATGGCGCGCGGGATGCGCGCCCTTACAGGCGAGCGCGACACCCGGAGCGCCTGGCGGCGGTTCTTCGAGCCCGCCGACGTAGTGGGCATCAAGGTGAATTGCTCGGGAGCGCCCAATATCATGTCCAGCCCCGAGGTGGTGGCGGAAATTGCCCGCAACCTCATCGCCGCCGGTGTGAAGCCCTCGCAGATCTACGTTTACGAGCGCTTCCTCGACCAGATGGAAAGCGTGAACTATCCGCGCTACGTGCCGGCTGGCGTGCAGGTCCACACTGTGGAGAAACCCCGCGGCTCAATCGCGAATTACGACCCGAAGACCTACGTCGAGGTAAATTTCTTCGGTGAGGAAGACACGCGCTCGAACATGGTGCGGCTGATCACGGAGCGCTTCACCAAGATCATCAACGTACCGAATATGAAGGACCACGGCGCGTCCGGCGTGACGGGCTGCCTCAAGAATATCGCTTACGGCAGCTTCAGCAACGTAGCACGTTCGCACAGCGGTGCGAAAACCGAAACGCTTTCTTTCATCGGCACGCTGGCTTCGGTGGAGCCGCTGCGGTCGCGCACCGTGCTGCACATCATGGACGGGCTGCGCGGCGTCTGGCACGGCGGGCCATTCTCGCCAACCCGGCGCTTCCGCTTCTACCCAAAACGCATGATGTTCGGCACCGACCCCGTGGCGATCGATCGCCTTCTCCTCGACATTATCGACAATAAGCGTAAGGCCGAGGGCGCTATCTCGGTCTGGGACCGCTCAATGGATCACGTCAAGCCGGGCTCGCGTCCGGACTCCGATCCCAACATCAACCGCTTCGTGCGTGAGCCGGGCCACATCGAATACGCGGCCGGGCTGGGCCTGGGCACATACGATCTGAAAAAGATCCGCGTCGAAAACATCGAAATCTAATGCTTCTGCTTGCGCTGGCTGCGATTCTTCCGGGTTTGTTTTGGGAGCAGGGAATTGAGACGGCTCCCGCGCTCCAAAAGGCCGGCTTCAAACGGCTGTACGTTCCCGCCGAACGCGCGGCCGCGTGGCGAGACGCCGGGTTCGATGCCGTTCCGGTTGACGATGCCGCGCGCAAACGTTATGAAAGCGCGCTGCCGCCCGGCGTCGAGTGGCAGGTGAATGCCGCCTCGGCGACGCGGATGCCCTGGATAGATGCGAACGGCTGGCAATTCATCCGCAAGCCTAACGCCGCCTGGTGGTACGATGTGCCCGCGGGCGCAGCCGCGCTGGCGGCGGCCGAGGCTTTCGCCTACGGCGCCGATGCCGTGCTGCGCATCGACCCGGCCGATCTGGATGCGCTCGGCCGCATGCGGGCCTTCCTGCGTTCGGTGGACGGACCTGCCCTGCCCGCCATGACCAACATTACGGTCGTGGACGACAACTCGCCCGAGCTCGACGAGGCGCTGAACATGCTTGCCCGCCGCAACCTGCTGTTCCGAGTGGCTTCCGCTCCAGACCACTCTTCCGACCTCAATCTCCGCGCCGGGCCGGAAGCGGCGGACCCCGTCCTCTTCGCTGTAAGAGCCCGGCAGGAACTCACCGATGAAAAGCGGCTAGTGCGCATCTACGGCAGCGATACCGTCCTGGTGCGGCTCACGGGAGACGGGACGCGGGCGCGCGTGCACCTGTTGAACTACGCGCAGCGGCCCGTCGAAGGATTGCGGGTGCGCGTGCGCGGGATCTACAAAACCGGCGTGCTGCACGCTCCGGACGCGGCCGGCGCCGCGCTCGCGGATTACGCCGCGAGCGAAGGCGCCACTGAGTTCACCGTCCCGCGGCTGGAAATCTACGCGGTGGTGGACCTGAACCGCTGACCTTGCGTTACTGGGTCTCCAGGCTCTTCAGGTATTCGATCAGGTCCGTTTTCTCCGCCTGCGTGAGGCCCAGGCTCATGCAGGCGTCGTAGTGATTCACGACGTCCATCAGCGTGGGGAAGCGCCCGTCATGATAGAACCCGCCCTGGGTGTGCGTGAACAGCGCACCGAGCGGCGACGTGCGATAGACGTGGTCCGGCGCGCGGTCCGCCTGGAAGGATTCGATGCAGATCTCTTCCGGCGTGTGGGCGTTCCAGCCTGCATCCGTCCACAGGGGCTTGACGTGGCAGTTATTGCACTTGGCCCTGCCTATGAACACCTCGGCGCCGCGTTCAGCCGCCGCCTGGTCAAAGCTGCCGCGAGGAGGCCGCGGCGAGGGAATCGCCAGTTGGTAGAACTGGAGGTCCGAGAGCTTTCGTGTGATCCGGTCTTCTTCGGGATCGATGACGGGGAGGTTGCCGAATCCAACCGCCGCCGCGATGGGGAACTGGCTCGCGTTGTTCAACCGCGGGTCCCAGAACCGGCCTTTCCCGCGCATTTCCAGGTTTGCGACGAAAGCATTCCAATGCGGAATGGACCCCCAGCCGGTCCAGGTGTGCAGCGTAACGCCGCCGAGGCCGAAGGCGGGCGGAATGAGCGTTGCAGTGACGCCCTGTGGCGGCAAATTGACCGTTGCGGGATTCAAGATCTTTCCGTCCAGAACCAGTTCGGCGTCGAACTTGCCGGGACCCCACGCCCGCAGCACCGCTCTCACGTCGTCGGCCGTAATCGACGGGTGGACTACCTTCAGCAGATCCACAAACGGGGTAAGATTCGGCGCCGCAGCGATGATGTCGCCGACCCGGAGATCGCGGTTTGCCCAGCCATCCAGGCGGTGGCCGATGCCGGGAGCGAAGGAATTGTCCACGGTCGAATGACAGAGCGCACACTGAATACCTAGCAGGTTGCGGAAAAACACAGGCTGAAACCCTGAAACACGTTACGGCTGGAATGTTCTGATCGTCTAATCCGCATGCGCGGTCGCGATCATCAGCAAGCAGACATGTACAGCTACTTGTCGCCGGAACAGCGGGTTCGGGAAAACCACCCCCTTCGCAAGATTCGCGCGATGGCTGATGAGGCCCTGGCGAGCATGTCCGAGCGGTTCGATGGCATGTACGCCAAGACCGGCCGGCCGTCGATTCCCCCGGAGAAGC
>JBLNCW010000002.1:0-33258 GCA_050261015.1 Rhodospirillales bacterium
CATCAATCGCCGGCAAGCGCGGCGCGGAGGGCGGCCGCGGTTTCCGAGGGGTGGGCGACCCGGATGACGTCAAAGCCGGCTGCCTGGGCGCTGGCGACTCCGGCGTCTGAGTCTTCCACTACCAGCGGCGCGCGGGCCGAAAGAAGTCTGGCCGCCAGAAGATACGGCTCGGGTTCGGGCTTGTGGCGGCTGACGTCTTCTCCGCAAACCACGGCCTGAAAACAGTCCCGCAGCCCGAGGCGTTCAAGAACCGCTTCCGATTCTCTCCTGGTACTTGAAGTGACAACAGATAACTTATAGTTGTCCAGTGACTTAACTAATTGCACGAGATCCGGATCAGCGGGGGGATCCGCGAGCATGCGTTCCCGGAACATCTCCCTCTTTCGCGGAAAATGTTCGCGGAGTCTTGCCCCGGGCACAGGCGGGTTCGCCCTGCTGCCAAGGAGATCGAGCAAGGCGGAGTCGGTCAGCCCGACGAATTCGCGCGCGTAGAGGTCCCAGGTGAGATCGATCCCGTACGGCCGAAGGATCTCGGCCCAGCAGGTATAGTGAACCGGCTCGCTGTCGACCAGCACCCCGTCGAAGTCGAACAGAATGGCATCGTATCGGGCCATTACGACCCGAACCGGACGGAGCTGAACATACGGTTGAAAGCAGAGTTGGCCTTTGATGTTTCCGCCTGCGGCGCGATCAGGACGAGGTAGAACATGCCGTCCGGCCGCGCGACGGTGACCAGCGTATCCACCTCAGTGTGGCCCTGGTAGGGCGACTCGGAACTAAGTGTGGTGATGAGCGCCTGCTGCCCGCCGACGCGGGCGGTGCGGCTGGTGCGGACAACTTTCATCGTCGGGTTGGTCCGCTGCAATTCCGAAATCAACTGCCGGGTGCGGGCGTCGAGGTTGGTCTGCGCGTTGTCCCGGACGTACACAGCGATGGCGCCGTAGCCAATCGCAGAGCCGCCCTGGGATTGCAGCACGCCGGCGGGTGAGGCCAGGGTGACCGAATCCCGCGTCTGATCGCTGCCCATGACCTGCCAGTTTTCAGGGTAGACAAGCGTGAATCCCCTGCCCTGATACTGGCGATACCCACCGGACGGCCGCGCACTCGCGGGATCGGCCGCGGCTTGCGAGGCGGCGCCTTTGCGCGGCTCGGAATATCCCTTGAGCGCGGCAACGCGGTCCCGCATGGTGCGGAACTGGCCGGAATCGCCGGTGTAGTTCGTTCGCGGCAGATACGGAATGATCGCCTCGACGGCCTTCGTGCGGTTGCCGGGGTTGGGATGGGAGGAGAAAAACTGCAACCCGCGCTCGCCGCCCTCGGCTTCGAGCTTCTCGAAGAAGCGGGCCATCTCAAGGGGGTTGTAGCCGGCGCCGGCCATGATCTGCGCGCCAAGAAGGTCGGCCTGCGTTTCGGCGTCACGCGAGTATTTCAGCAGCACCGAGTTGGCGCCGAAGGCGATGCCGGCCTGCGCAAGCTGCCCGAGCAACCCCTTGCCGCCCACGGAGGCTCCGGCAAATCCGGCGAAAAGCTGCAGGCCGAGGGCCTTGGTGGCCTGATGCGTGCCGTGGCGGAGCGCCACGTGCGCGATCTCATGGGCGAGAACGCCGGCGAGCTGGGCCTCATTGTCCGCATCCAGAATCAGGCCGGTGTGGACGAATGTCGGCCCGCCCGGCAGGGCAAACGCGTTCACGCTCTTGTCGTAAACCAACGTGAAGGAATACGGATAAGACTGCGGCTCGGCCTGGGGCTGCGCGGCCAGTTTCTTGCCAATGCTAGTGATATACGCACTGAGCTGCTCGTCGCGCACGGTCTGGTATTCTTTCGCGACTTCCTCGGCCGCGGCGCGCCCCAGTTCGACGTCTTGAGCCTTGGAGTAGATGTTGAAGCCGGGCTTCAGCTTCGGAAGTCCTTGCGCCGCCGCCAGAACGGCAGCGGTCAGAAAGAGAACGGCGGCTCTCTTTGCCAGCATCTCCGACCTCATCTCTTACAAGGATACGGCGAATTCTGAAGCCGTGTGCGCGAAAAGCGGTCCGGCGCCCGACGCGGCGCGCTGATCTTACGGGGTGGCGGCGACTTTCCGGGTTTCCGTCACCTCGTTGAGCCGGCCCGTTCGCACGTCGTAGATGTAGCCGTAGATCGCGACGCTCGCGGGTACGAGCGGATGGTTCCGGATGCGGGCGACGTCATCGAGTACGCTTTGCGCCTGGTCCTTGATGGGCAGCCACTCGATGTACTCGCCGGCGCGGGAACCGGGCCCCTTGCCCGTATCCTTCCAAACGCCTTTCTCGAGGGATGCCGTTTCGAGGCTGCGCGCGAGCAGGTCGCGCATGATTTCGTTCGTGAAGGTCTGCATGCCGCAATCCGTGTGGTGGATCACGAACCACTCCTGAGTGCCGAGGAGTTTTTGGGAGATCACCAATGAGCGGATTGCGTCGTCGGTGGCGCGCCCGCCGGCGTTGCGGATCACGTGCGCATCGCCTTCAGCGAGGCCGGCGAACTTCGCGGGGTCCAAACGCGCGTCCATGCAGGTGAGAATGGCGAAGCGGCGCGCGGGCGGCATCGGGAGCTTTGATTTGGCTCCGAAATTTGCGGCGTAAGCCTTGTTGGCGTCAAGTACTTCCTGGAGAATTTTGCTCATAAAGCCTCCTCTGAGTCTTGTTCTAAAACATCCTAAAGTCTATAGACATTATGGCATAAACGCAGGCAAAAGAAAAGGCGGCTCCGGCGGGCTCTGGGCGAAGATCCGCACCACTATAGGAAGGTTTGCAGCACTATATAATGACTACATGTTAGTCCCCACCGAGAAGATTTGGCATAACGGAACATTCATCCCTTGGAACGAAGCCAAGATTCATGTTTTGTCCCATGTGGTCAGCTATGGCACCTCCGTATTCGAAGGTATCCGCTGCTATGAGACGCCGTCCGGGCCGGCGATTTTCCGGCTGCCGGAGCACGTGCGGCGAATGATCGATTCGGCGAAAATTTACCGCACGGAAATTCCGTATACCTCCGAGCAGCTTTGCGAAGCGATCAAGGAGCTGCTGCGGGTGAACAAGATGAGCGCGTGCTATGTGCGGCCGATCGTGCTGCGCGGATATTCCGACATGGGCGTGTTCGCCGGGCGTAATCCGGTGGAAGTTTTCCTGGCTTGCTGGGAGTGGGGCCGCTATCTTGGCGAGGACGCGCTGGCCGAGGGCGTGGATGTTTGCGTATCGAGCTGGAACCGCATGGCGCCGAACACGCTGCCGACGATGGCGAAAGCCGGGGCGAATTACATGAATTCGCAGCTTATCAAAATGGAAGCGCTGGCGAACGGCTACCACGAAGGTATCGCGCTGGACACGGCTGGCTACGTGAGCGAAGGCTCGGGCGAGAACATATTCGTGGTGCGCGACGGGAAGATCTACACTCCTCCGCTGGGCGCATCGGTGCTGCCGGGCATTACGCGGGATTCGGTGATCCAACTGGCGCAGGACGTAGGAATTCCGGTGGTGGAGACGCTGGTGCCGCGCGAGATGCTCTACATCGCCGACGAGGTTTTCTTCAGCGGAACTGCGGCTGAGATCACGCCGATCCGTTCGGTTGACCGCGTAACGGTGGGCGCAGGGCGGCGCGGTCCGGTAACCGAGAGGTTGCAGAAGGAATTCTTCGCGATTCTGGACGGTACGAAACCCGATCACCGCGGCTGGCTGACTCCGGTATACACTCCGCAACCGGCTGAAACGCGGGGCTGAAGGATTCGCGGGGACCCTGTGAGCACGGTCCGGAGAACTACCTCCCCCGAGATTTTCATCCGGACCGGGCTCGCAAGAGGCATTACCTTTTTAGCAAGGGCGGGGCTGGAAATTCCAGCCTTAAAAGGACTTCATGCTGCCTTTTCAACAATTTTTATCCCATGTGCGTGGTTGCAGTTAGCGGGCATGCAATGTGGAAAACCTGTAAATAAAACACTCGAATTATGAAATGTTCCGGCATTAATGCCCTGACCGGATGCCCGGCCGAGGTGGTTTTCGGAGAAACGATCGAATCGGCGGGACCCGTTGCGGAGGCGGCGGGCTACATCGCGCCGGGCTGGATCGACCTTCAGGTAAACGGCTTTGCGGGGGTGGACTACAACTCTCCAGCGGCGCCGCTCGAGGAAATCGCGCGCTCGATCCGGGTGCTGTTCTCGACGGGGGTGACGCGGTTTTTCCCGACCGTGATCACGGGTTCGCCCGATGATATGTGCGGCGCGCTGCGCAACCTGGCGGAGGCGAAAGAACGGCTCGAAGAGGGCGAAGCGATCGAGGGATTACATGTCGAGGGGCCGCACATTTCGCCGGAGGACGGGCCGCGCGGAGCGCATCCGAAGCGCTGGGTGCGGCGGCCGGACGTGGACGAATTCCACCGCATGCAGGAGGCGGCGCGCGGGCTGATCAGGCTCGTGACGCTGTCGCCGGAATGGCCCGAGGCGTCGCGGTACATCGAGGCGCTGGTGAATGAAGGCGTCGTGGTGAGCATCGGGCACATGAACGCGAACGCGCAGCAGATCGCGGATGCGGTAAGCGCCGGAGCGACGATATCCACGCACCTTGGCAACGGGGCGCACTCCGTGCTACCGCGGCATCCGAACTACCTGTGGGAGCAGCTTGCCGAGGACCGGCTCACGGCCGGCTTCATCGTGGACGGGATTCACCTGCCACAGTCCTTCCTGAAGACGGCGCTGCGCGCAAAAGGACCGGAACGCGCGGTTTTGGTGACCGATGCGGCAATGCCCGCGGGCTGCGCTCCGGGGAGATACAAGCTGGGCGAGCAAGAGGTGGAATTGACGCCGGACAACCGCGTGGTGCTGGCGGGGCAGACGCGGCTGGCCGGGTCGGCGCTGCGCATGGACCGGGGCATCGAAAATCTGATGCGGCTGGGCGGATTGACGCTTGCCGAAGCGGTGCGCCTGGCGACGGTGAATCCGGCGCGGGCGGCGCGGATAGCGGGACGGCAGAAGGGGCTGGAAGCCGGCGAGCGCGGCGATGTTGTTCGCCTGTGTTACTTGCCGGAGACGCACCAAGTCTATATAGAAGGGACCTGGCTAAATGGCAAGCAGGTGTATTCCGGTACAATGACTCCGGATTCATGAACCGAAGAGGCCTCACCGCAACGGCCCGCGCCTGTGCGGCCCCTACAGCAAGAAAATGAGACCGCGCACCAAACAGATCGCGCTATTGTCGCTTGTCCTGGTCTGCGGCGGGCTGATCCTGGCGAACGCGGCGCAGCGATGGACGAGCATGCCGCAGCGCGGCTGGTCGGGCATGCGGTTCAATTACCGGTTGTCGACCGGCGAGCCGACCTTCAGCGTGGAGAGCGTCATTCCGCTGGGACCGGCGGCGCGCGCGGGCATTGAGGTCAACGACCGCATCGTCGCCATCAACGGCAGGCGGGAAGGGCTGCGCGAAGCGAATCGCGGGCTCAAGCCCGGGGAGACGGTAATCTACACGATCGAGCGCGACGGCAAAGAGCGCGACGTCGCGGTGCGGCTGGAGAATCCCTTCCGGCGCCTGCCGGTGCTTATCGAACTGGCCCTGGATTTTCTTGTTGGCCTGGCATTTCTCACCGTCGGCATGCTCGTGTACTGGAAGCGGCCGCACGATCACCGCGCGCTGATTTTCTTTTTCAGTTGCTCGATGTTCGGCCTGGGGCGGCTGATGGCGATGGGGCCGCGCTATCCGGAACCGACGCCGCAGGGCGCGGTGATGTCGCTCGCGTTCCTGGCCGTTACCTTTCTGTTCTTCCCTGCCCTTTTGCATTTTTCTTTGATTTTTCCGCGGCGGCGTCCCATTCTGGACCGGCACCCGGCGGTGCTGCGCTGGATTTACGGGCTGCCGGCGATCTCCGTGCTTGTGGTGGGCGGGCTGTCAACCCTGGCGCTGATGACGGCGCGGCGGCGCGGGAGGCGTCCGGGTGCGCCGGTCGAGTTCACGCTGGAGTCCCTGTTTGCTCCGATGGCGGAAAGGGTTTCCGAATACCGCGTGGAGATCATGGGGGCGCTGTTTGCGGTGCTGCTGCCGCTGGCGGTGTTTTTGATATTGCGGTGGCGGCGTGCGATCCGCGAGGGCGGTTGGAAAACGGCGATTCTCGGACATCCGGGGCTGGCCATGGCCGCGATGGCGGTGTTGCCCGCGGCGGCAGGCACTTCGCTAGAGATCGGCGGCATGGTGTTAGGGGCTTCGCCGGATTTCCACGCCGCGGTAATTGAGTGGATGGCGGCCAGCCTGGCGGTTGAGTTTGCGGCCTGCACCATAGTGGAGTGGATTGTCATTCCAGTAGCGGCATGCGTGGCGGTGTACCGGAGCTACCGCGAGGCGGGCGTCGAAGAAAAGCAGCAGGTGAGGTGGCCGCTGTGGGGCATACTGATCGCGGTGCCGGGATACTTCCTGCTGCCGCCGCTTGCGAGCGCCGCGTCGTGGATGCTCGGGCTCGATCCCGCGGGCAGTCGCGCGGCGATTTTCAGGTCCGCGGGCGATTACCTGCACATTCTCGCGCTGCTGTTCATACCGGTATCGTTCGCGTTCGCGATTCTGAAATACCGCCTGCTGGAGATCAACATTTACATCCGGCGGACGGTGGTGTACGGCGGCGTGACGGGGCTGCTCGGGCTGATGTATCTGGGCCTGGTGGGCGGCGTGGGCGCGCTGGTGAGCCGTTCGACGGGCGCAACGAGCCAGTGGGTGGCGATCGTCTCGACGCTGGCGGTGGCGGTGGCGTTCGTGCCGGTGCGGAATCGCGTGCAGAGCTTCGTGGACCGGAGATTTTTCCGGCGCAGGCAGGACTACCCGGCGGCGTTGAGCTCGCTCAGCCGCGACGTGGCGGACTCCCGCGACCAGGCGCAGTTGTTCAACACCGCGGTGGACCGGCTTCAGGAAGCGCTGCAAAACCGTTCCGTCGTGCTGTTCCTGCGGCCGCAGGATGAGCGCGCGTTCGTTCCGGCAGCGAAGGTCGGCGTTCCGGATGCGGTGAGCCGGCAAGCGCGCTTCGCGGCCGACGGGCCGCTGGCGAGATCGCTGGGATCGATTGCCGCTCCGCCGCCGGATGTGCCCGAAGAAGAGCGCCGCATGGTCGAGGAACTCGGCGGCGTGCTGCTGGTTCCGATGCGGCGGCGCGACGAGCTGATCGGCTTCCTGAGTCTGGGCGGCAAGCTCTCCGATGAAGACTACGACCGGCAGGATGTGGATTTTCTCTCGGCCGCGGCCAACCAGATAGCGGTGGCGATCGAGAACTTGCGGTTCGAGCAGCAGGAGCGCGAATTCGAAAAGGCCCGGGAGATCCAGCAGAGGCTGCTGCCGGGCCGGATTCCGCAGGCTCCGGGGATCCAGATCGCAGGGGCCTGGCAGCCGGCGCGCGCGGTGGGCGGCGATTACTACGACGTGCTCGAACTTGGCGAGGGGCGGCTGGCGCTGGTAATCGCAGACGTATCGGGCAAAGGGATTCCGGCCGCGCTGCTGATGTCAAACGTTCAGGCTGCGGTGAAGACGCTGGCCAGTGAGGCGGCCTCGCCCAGGGATCTGTGCGAGCGGGTGAACCGCCTGATTTCCAGCAATATCTCGGTGGGGCAGTTCATCACGTTTTTCTACGGCGTGCTGGACACGCGGACGATGACGCTGGTCTATACGAACGCGGGGCACCTGGCCCCCATCCTGTGGCGCGCTTCCGGGAAGGTAGAACGGCTGGAGACGGGCGGGCTGATTCTGGGTGTGTCCAACGCGGCAGTTTACGAACAGGACGAAGTCAGGCTCGAGCCGGGAGACAGGCTCCTGCTGTTCACGGATGGCTTGAGCGAGGCGTTCAACGGAGAAGACGAGGAATTCGGAGAAGAGCGGCTGGCGGCGCTGCTGGCCGCTTCTCAGCACGCGACGGCCGAGGAGATCGCGCGCAGCGTGTTGGGCGCCGTGTCGCGGTTCTCGAACAACAACTTTCACGACGACGCGACGCTGATCGCAGTGACAGTGGATCCGGCGGCGGCGTGCAGCGATGGCAAGGCGGAGAAAAAGCGGGGCGCATCAGGCTGACCCTTTTTGGAGGATCGAGTGGGAAACGAACTGAGCGGGAAGATCGCGTTTGTGACGGGCTCCGGGCGGGGGCTCGGACGGGCTATCGCCGGCCGGCTGGCCGAGCTGGGCGCCGACGTCGCGATTCACGATCTGGACTGGAACTCGCCGTCGAAGTACGGCGAGGCGCCGGACCTTGGCGCGGTGGCGGAGCAGATCGCCTCATACGGAGTCCGCACGCTGGCCGTGACGGGAAATGTTGGCGACAAGGATGCCGTGCGGCGGATGCAGCAGGAGATCTGCACCAAACTGGGGCCGGTGAGCGTGCTGGTGAACTGCGCCGGCGGAGACATAGGGGCGGCGGGCGGGAAGCCGAATCCGAACACCGCGCTCGGAATTTCGCTTGACGATATCCGGGTGGAAGTGAATAACAACCTGATCGGAACGATGCTGGTGTGCCAGGAGTTCTGCCCGGCGATGGTGGCGGCGGGGGCGGGCTCGGTGATCAATATCGGTTCAGTGGCGGCGCACTTCGGCACGTCTCCCGAGGCGTTGTACGCCACATTGAAGGCGGGAGTGGTGCATTTCACGAGGTGTCTGGCTTTCGAACTGCGGCCGCATGGAGTCCGCGTGAACGCCGTCAGTCCCGGGCCGACCAAGACGGCCCGGTTCCTGGCGACGCGCAAGGTGGATCCGGCGATGATGGATGCGGGCAAATCGCTGATCCGGTACGCGGAGCCTTCGGAGATTGCCGACGTCGTGGCGTTTCTGGCTGGAGAGCGCAGCCGCTTCATGACCGGGCAGGTGCTGCGCGTCGACGGTGGAATGACGCTCTACCCGGGCTAGCCTGCACTAAATGTAAAAAGGCTCCCTTGTGCAAGAGAGCCGCCGCTTAGGACTTCCTCTGAATTTTGTGGGACCGGTTCCGCCGAAATCGTTCGGGACTAGGTCCGAGAACCAGTGCCCCGGACAAAGCCAGCTGGTACCGATCCCACGCCTTTAGTAGAGCAAATGAGATGCCAAATGGGGCGCGTTGTAAACGCGGGGTTTACCGGGGAGGGAGTCAGAGCCGGCAGGTAAAAAAGTCTCAGAGGTCATCGACGTAGAGGTCTTGCAGATTTCCCGCGGGGGTCGCAGCCGGGGACGGGGCGGCGCGCCAGCGGCGGACGAAGTAAGCAACGACGAGCAGGCCCAGCATACCGAACAGCACGGGGACGAGCACCGCGACAGCCGCGGCCTGCCCTTCGGGTTCCATCATGATGCGCTGGCCGTAGCGCTGTTTGTAAATACCGAAGATTTCTTCGTCGGACTTACCATCGGCGACTAGGCGCGCGATTTCCGCTTTTATTTCCAGAGCCGCCTCGCTGCGGTGCGTCCTGACGCTTTCCTGGTAGCAGCACGGGGCGTACATGGCTTTTTCGATTCGCTCGATCCGCGCGCTTACGTCTCCGGCCAGGAGAACGGCGATCAGTAATATGAACATGCCTGCCCCTATTGCAGCAGCCTGGGGGCTGAAAAGGCAAGAGCGGTTCGGGTCCAGATATTTCGATCTACTCTGCCCAGGTCCGTCTTGCTCACTCGATCGGCGTGTGAACAGATGAAGGGAAGCCCGGGCTCGGCCGGGCTGCTCTTGACTTCATTGCTGTTCCCCTTTCTCGCGCTCTGCGTGACTCACAAAAGCTGCATACTGGACCTCAATGTCGTGTATGTAGTCTGCAAGGGCCTCTCGAGCAGATATCTTCTTGGAGGCCACTCTGCGGCGAACCGATTCCAGCCCACGTTCGAACACTCCACATTCACGGCAACTGGGTACTCGCCCGACCGAATTGCCCCGCTTTACAAACTTTTGGCTGTTGCCGTTTCGCTTCACTTCGGCTTCCAACTGGTCAAGTCCCGCCTCGACATCCGGCGATTGCAGTAATTGCCGAAGGGTCTCGAGATGAGTTGCGTATTCGTCTCTACTTTGCTGGCGGATCTCAAAAACCCTGGTCGCGCTATCATCGTCCTGACCGACAACCGTGTTATCGGAAAACATAACCATGTTCGGAACGACCGATATTCTGTTCGGAGAAGCGTTTCCGTTCTGGCTCATCCCGACAGTCCACGTGTGACTGTCGCCAAGACGGAACTCGCCGATGTGTTGTCCCGGCGCGAAATCAATGATCTTCTTGCCCACCAGGTTCAAGGTATACACAAAATCGACCGTTAGTTCCGCAGTTTGCGTACTGCCGTCGGCAAACTCTGACGTCAAGCGCACGCCAAAGGCCAGAATTGGCTTTGCAGACCGGCTCACTACCGTAATGGCTGCGGTACCCTGATCAGGCCGGTATCCAACGCTCGTTACGTCGAGAAGCGCTGCCGGCTCCACTGGTTGAGGGCTCTGCGCCGGAGCTCCCAAGCAGGCCAATAGAACCAGCACGATGTGACGTGAAACAGTTCTCATTTCAGCCTTCGATTGTGCAAGTTATCATCCGAACAGGCTGAATGCAAGACTTTTCTTGTTCCAATTTCTGCTGATTTGTCCTTACCTTCGCTGATCTCCAGCGTCTATCGCGGCGGGTCTCACCTATGAGCTGGAGAAGGGTTTCCTTCTCCAGCTACGCGGGTTATTGGAGGTAGTCTAATTCTTTCGCGCCGGGAAGAGAGTCTCAGCGCTCCTCTCTACTTCATCGGTTCCGCTCTGACGGTGATGGGCACGCCGTTGCTGATTGAGTCGAACACGGGCGAAAATTGCGGTCCCATGTCGCAGATGGCTTGAATCTGGTCGTCGGGCGCGTCCGCTTTGATCTTGAAGTTCATGCGTATGTTTTGATAGCCCCTGCGGACGTCTTTTTTGAGGCCCAGAAAGCCTTGCACGTCGATGTCGCCTTCCAGGGATGACTCGATTTCATCGATCCGGATGCCGCGAGCGGCGGCATGGTAGATTATCGAGGAAGTCACGCACGCGGCCAGCGCATGGAGCAGATGCTCCACCGGATTGGCTCCGCGATCCTTGCCCAGCAGCACCGGGGGCTCGTCGGCCTCAAGCACGAATTGCCGCTGATGCGGGATTTCCTGATTCGCCCCGTGAAAGTCGCCGACAGTGGAGCGGTTGTAGCCGCCTTCGTCCCACTCGTTGCGAACTCTGAATTTGAACTTCGCGAGTCCCGGGGTTGCCTTGATACCGTCGATGGTCTTGCGAAGCTCGGAAACATTGACCCCGTTCAGGGTCTCGGGCTGCGGTTTTTGCCCTGCCATGTCGCCCCTCCTGGCAACAGCGTATACCGGGCGGTGGGTCGGCGCAAGACGCTGCGGCCGTTTACGGTGTGAAATCTTCCTGCCCGGAGAGGGAGAGCGCGAAGGCAGCGAGCAGGTCCGCGGCGCGGTCGAGATCGCGAAGGGACACCATCTCGACGGGGCTGTGCATATAGCGGTTCGGAACGCCGATGAGGCCGGCGGCGACGCCCGCGCGCGTGATCTGGATGGCGTTGGCGTCGGTGCCGGTTGCGCGGCCATAGGCGTCAAGCTGGTACGGGATCTCGCGCGCCTTGGCCGCCTCGATCAGCTTCTCAACCACGCGGGGATTCATGTTCGGCCCGCGGAAGATCACCGGGCCTTTGTCGAGAGCGATATCGCCTTCCTGCTTCTTATCGATGGACGGGCTGTCGGTGGCGTGGCAGACGTCGATGGCGATGCCGACGTGGGGATCGACGCGAAATGCGCTGGTCTTGGATCCCCGCAGGCCGATTTCCTCCTGCACGGTGGAGACCGCATAGAGCGCGCAGTTGAGCTTTGCGGACTGCGTGCGGCGCAGCGCTTCGAAAGCGATCCACAGGCCGGTTTTGTCGTCCATGGCGGGCGCGCTGGCGCGCTCGTTGAGCATGGACCGGAAGCTCAATTCGAGGGTCACGGGATCGCCGACGCGTACGCGCGAGCAGGCGTCCGCCTGGTCTTTTGCGCCGATATCGATCCAGAGGTCCTTCAGTTTTGTGACCTGCTTGCGCTCCTCCTCGGTGAGCAGGTGGATGGGCTTGCGCGCGATGACGCCGAAGACAGGACCGGATTCCGTCCACACGGTCATCTTCTGGCCGACGGCGATTTGCGGGTCCCAGCCGCCGATGGGCTGGACGTAGAGAAAACCGTCGTTGTCGATGTAGCGCACCAGGAAGCCGATCTGGTCGCAATGCCCCGCCAGCATGACTCGAAGCGGCGCGCCCGGGTTGCGCACGGCGATTACGTTCCCGTGCACGTCGGTTGTGACTTCGTCCGAAAACGCGGCCGCGTACCGGCGGACGATTTCCTGGACCGGGCGCTCGTAGCCGGACGGGCTGGGCGCTTCCAGAATGCTCTTGAGAAACTCCAGCGGTTGCGTGTCCATTTTTTAAAGAGTCTATCGTTTTTCCAGGAACTCCGGCAAAATAAGGGTGGCCGTTTGGTGCGGATGACCGCACCGGAAAGGGGAAGCTATGCGATGGTTGTCTGCCAGTGTGCTGGCGGCAGGGCTGTGTATTCCGGCGACCGCGGCAAATATCAGCGGGAAATGGAACGGTACGGTGGAAATCAAGACACCGGATGGCGGCACGGATACCGGAGGAGCTTTCGCCGAGTTCAAGCAGAGCGGCGAGACGATTTCCGGCGAAGCGGGCCCGAGCGAGACTCACAAAGGGGTGATTGAAGGCGGCAAGCTGGTAGGCAACAAGCTGGTTTTCCAGCTCTCTCTGCCTTCCGACTCCGGACCGTATGCCGTCAAATTCAACCTCGTTCTAGTCAACGCGAACCGGTTGGAGGGCGATTTTGAGGGCGCAAACGGCAGTGGAGACAAGTTCGGAGGCAAGATAGTGCTCGACCGCGCGGCGCCTTGAAATCTTTCGAGGTATTTCCGGCCGAGCGGGCCGCTCCACGTTAAATTTGAGTTAGATGTCCTCGGAGCGTCAGCGGTCCCTCGGCTGGGTTTTCTTCATCGGGCTGTCGGCGGCGGTGTTCGCTCTGTTTGTGTTCGCCTGGGTTGCGGACGAGATGCTGGAAGGCAACACGAGAGCTTTTGACCAGCATGTTCGCCTGGCATTGAACCAGCACGCGTCGCCGGCCCTGACGGCCGCCATGCGGGTCTTCACCTTCCTGGGCTCGCCGGTCGCGGTGGCTGCGATCGCGGCGGCGGCGCTGGCTCTCTTCTACTACTGGCGATGGCGGCGCGCCCTGCTGCTGTTCGTGATCACGCTGGCGGGCGCGGCCGTGCTGAACGCGGCGCTGAAGCTGGCCTTCCACCGCCCGCGCCCGCCGGACACATTTTTCCACACGGCGACGCCCGCCTCGTACAGCTTTCCGAGCGGGCACGCGATGCTGTCGGTGTGCCTGTTCGGCACGCTGGCGGCGCTGATATCGGCGCGCTTGCGGAGCCGCGCGGGCCGGGTGGCGGTGTGGCTGGCCGCCATCGCGCTGGTGCTGGCGATTGGGTTGTCGCGCATCTACCTGGGCGTACACTATCCGAGCGACGTGATCGGGGGCTATGCGGCGGCGGTGGTGTGGGTAGCGGCGGTTGCACTGGCGGACCGCTTGCTGCGGCGCCGGCGGGGCGCGCGATGATCGTCATCCTCAACGAAGTCTCCGGCGGCGGGGACGGCTCGCGTACCGCTCTGCGGCTGGTGGATGCGTTGCGCAAGGCGGGGCTCGAGCCCCGCGTTAGCGTCGTGTCGCGAGGCTCGGCGACGACGGAGCTGGCCGCGCGCCTGGCCGGAGAGGGCGAGCAGACCGTGGTGGCGGCGGGCGGGGACGGGATGATCGGTGCGGTGGCGCAGGGTTTGGCGGGCACCGGCGCCGCGCTCGGCGTGATTCCAATCGGGACCTTCAATCACTTTGCAAAAGACCTCGGGATCCCGGTAGAGATGGAAGCGGCGGCGCGCACGATTGCCAAGGGACACGCCATCCCCGTGGATGCCGGCGAGGTGAACGGCCGCATCTTTGTGAACAACTCGGGTATCGGGCTGTATCCCAGCATCGTCGTGAAGCGCCGGCGGCGCGAGCAGCGGGGAACTGGCAAGTGGCTGGCGATGGCGTGGGCGGCGGCGTCCGCGGTTCTCCGCTTCCCCTATTTCAGTTTGCGGCTGACGGCGGAAGGAAAAACGGTGGAGGGCAGCACGCCGTTCCTGTTCGTCGGCAACAACGAGTACGAGGTGGAGGGTTTCCGTTTGGGGTGGCGCAACAGGCTCGATACCGGGCGGCTGTGGTTCTACATGGCGCCGCACCGTCCGGGAAGGCGCGTCGCGGCGCGGCTGCTGCTGCGGGCGCTGTTTGGGCGCTTGCGCCAGGACCGCGACTTCTTCGCCATGAGCGCGGCGGAGGGCCGGGTGGAAATGCGGCTGAGCACGGTGGCGGTGGCGCTCGACGGCGAAGTGACGCTGATGAGGACGCCGCTCGACTACCGCGCGCGTCCGGGGGCGCTGCGGGTGATCGTGCCCGCCGGGGCGGAGTGATGCGCACGGTGGTGCACCTGTCGGACCTGCACTTCGGCCGCGTCAATTACGCCACTGTGCGCCCGCTCGCCGCGCTTGTGAACGACGCGCGGCCCGACCTGGTGGCCGTCTCCGGCGATCTCACGCAGCGGGCGCGGGTGGAGGAGTTCCGGGAGGCGCGCGAGTTCCTCGATTCCCTGCCCTTCCCTCAGATTGTCGTGCCGGGCAATCACGACCTGGCGCTGTACAACCCGGTGGAGCGATTCCTGCGGCCGCTGCACACGTACCGCCGCTACATCAGCGAGAACCTCGAGCCGGTTTACGCGGACGAGGAACTCGCGGTGATGGGGATCAACACGGTGCGGGCGCTCACGATTCAGAAAGGGCGAATCAACATGAGTCAGGTTGCCCGGATCGAGGAGTGGCTCTGCCCCTTCCGCGAGGGAACGGCCAAGATCCTCATCACGCATCATCCTTTCGATCTGCCGGAGGGCGGGAGTTCGCGGCGCATCGTGGGGCGAGCCCGGAAAGTGATGCGCAGGCTGGCCGGGTGCGGCGCGGACGTGTTTCTCTCCGGGCACCTGCACCTGGGGCTGATCGGGCTCTCGACGGTGCGGTACGAGGTTGAGGGACTGTCGGCGCTGATCGTTCAGGCGGGGACGGCGACGTCCACGCGCGGGCGCGGCGAAGTGAATTCGTTCAATATCCTTCGCATCGAGTACCCGGAGATCGAGGTGGCGCAGATCAACTGGGACTCCGAATCCAATGTGTTCGCGCCGGCATCAAAAACAAGGTTCCGCCGCCGGCAGGGCGTGTGGAATCAAGTCTGAGGAACTGTTGAGATGCCCGACGAGCGCACGAGTTTCAAAATCGAGCTTTCGCTGTGCGACCGTACGATTGAGGCGGAGGCCAGTGTTCCGAACGCTCCGCTGCGCGTGGCCGACCTGCTGCCGATCCTGCATTCTTTCGACAACGCCGTAGTCGGCATGGTTGCGAGCAAGACGGAGAGCGACGGTAAAAAGATTTCCTGCCGGGCGGCGTGCGGCGCCTGCTGCCGCCAGTTGGTGCCGGCCAGCGAGGCGGAGGCGGTTTACCTGGCCGAACTGGTGGCGGAGATGCCGCCGGAGAGACAGGCACGCGTGCGCCGGCGTTTTCAGGAAGCGCTGGAGGCGCTCGGGGCGCCGCTCGTGGAACGCCTGAGCGACACCACGAAGCTCACCGATATCGAACTGCGGCGCGAGATCGGCCGGGAGTACTTCAGCCGCGGCGTCCCCTGCCCGTTTCTCGAAGACGAGAGCTGCAGCATCTACGAGCACCGGCCGATGAGCTGCCGCGAATACCTGGTGACCTCGCCCGCGGTGAACTGCAGGACGCCGAGCGCCGAGACCATCCGCCAGGTCGTGATCCCGCTGAAGCTGTCGACGATTCTCTACTGCTTCGGCGACGGCGTGGGCAACGAGGGCACGCGCTGGGTTCCGCTCGTGTCGGCGCTCGAGTGGGCGGCCGCGAGAGATACGGCCGCCCTCAAGCGATTTCCGGGTCCTGAGCTGTTTAAAAACTTCGTGACCGCAATGACAAAGAGGTGAACGATCGGGCAAGACCGCGGGCGGACACACGTCCACCCCCGGCCTGCCTGAAGTTACTTGGGAGTTTGCTGGATTTCTATTGCAGGGCGGTCACGTCTTCCGCCTGCAACCCCTTCGGACCCCTCTTGACCATGAACTCGACCTGCGCGCCCTCATCCAAGGTGCGATAGCCCGGTGCATTGATAGCGGAGAAGTGGACGAACACATCTTCGCCGTTTTCGCGCTGAATGAAGCCAAAGCCCTTGGCCGCATTGAACCACTTCACAGTACCCTTTTCCTTCATGTTGCTTCCTTCTGCTTCCTTCTCTTTCTGAGTTATTGAAAACTCCGTATCGACTTTGAACGCAATTGGTTACATCGGATCAGCATTCCCAGGACATCGCGAGGTCGCTGTCGGTCATTGGTTCGTTTGAAGATTGAGAGCCTCAAATTCGAGACCATTGTAGCACAGGCAAGTACAATTCTAAACAATTTTTAACGTGCCAAATGCACGGGCCTCAAGCGTGGGTCTCAAATGAGTTCTTCGCGCTTTTCTATCACGAGCTTGTCGCCGCTGGTGATGTAATCGGTCTGCATGCGGATGCGCGGCAAGGCGTCGCGCACGAATCTTTCGGCGGCTGCGGCGCGGGCCGGATCGCGTTCGGCCTGAAGCAGCATCAGATGCACGCCGAGAGTATCGCAGGCCATATCGACCAGCCTGCGGGAAACGAGCTCGCTGTAAGTGCGGTCGTTGAAGTCCTTGAGGAAGGTAACGCAGAGAGAAAGCTTCTCGCGCGCTTCGCGGGCCAGCGTGGCGAGCTGGGCCAGCTCGGGACGGAACGCGCGCTCGCCGAGTTGTGCGACGTAGTTGCCGAAGGCGCCGCTGGTGATGCCGACGGAAGCGCCGACAACCTGTAGTTGAGTGGTGCCTTCGTAAATGGTGGTGATGCGGGCGTCGCGCGCGAGCCGCTCGACGTTGAACTCCCGCATGTAGCCCGCGCCGCCGTGGATCTGTATGGCATCGTAAGTAACCCGGATCGCCATTTCGGAGGCGTAGGCTTTGGCGATGGGTGTCAGCACGGAGGCGTAGGAGGAGACTTCCTTGAGACGGGCGCGCAGGGCGGCGTCCGGTTTCTCTTCGAGCTGCCGTTCGAGCATGCGGCGGCGGTCCACGAGCCGGCTGGCTTCGTAAGTGATGGCGCGCGCGACCTGAATCTGCGATTTCATCCGCGCCAGCATGTCATAGACCTGCGGCATCTCGATGATGGGGCGTTTGAACTGGACGCGCTTGCGGGCGTACTTCAGTGCTTCTTCGTAGGCGGCCTGCGCGATTCCCACCGCCTGGCCGGCCACGGCGACACGGGCTCCGTTCATCAACGCCATGACGTAGCGGATGAGGCCCATGCGGCGCTGCCCGACGAGCACCGCGGGCACGCCGTTGAATTGCAGCTCGCAGGTGGGCGAGCCGTGGATACCGAGCTTGTGCTCGATGCGCCGGATCACGAGTTCGGGGCACCTCTCGCAGACGAACATGCTGAGGCCGCGGCCGTCCACGGTGCCTTCCTCGGAGCGCGCGAGCACGAGGCTGACGTCGGCGCACCCGTTAGTAATGAAGCGCTTCACGCCGTATAGTTTCCAGGTGCCGTCGGGCTGCTCGACGGCTTTCAGGCGCACGGCCTGCAGGTCGCTGCCGGCGTCGGGCTCGGTAAGGATCATCGCGCCGGTGATTTTTCCGGCGGCGAACTCAGGGAGGTAGCGGTCCTTCAGCTTGTCATCGCCGAATTCGTAGATGGTCTGGGCGATGTCCTGAAGGCTGAACAGGTTCATCAGGCTGGCGTCCGCCTGGGCCACCATTTCGATGGCCATACTGTAGAGCAGGCCGGGGAAATTCAGGCCGTTGTACTTCCGCGGCAGCATCATACCCATGAGGCTGGATCTCGCCAGGATGTTCATGGCCCGCTGGGTGCCCGTGGCGTAGATGACCTGGCCGTTTTCGAAGCGGGCGCCTTCGCGGTCGACCTCGGGGGCGAGCGGAGCGATTTCGCGCGCGGTGATCGCGCCCATCATCTCGAGCACCGTGCGGTAGCCTTCGAGCGCGTCGGCATAGGAGAGCGGCGCATCGTCATACTGCTCGGCCTCGGTGTAGTCGCGTTCGAGCGAAGCGACGACGTCTTCGAGGTCGAGGTGCTTGAAGTGCCACTGAATATCCGGGTTATCGGTGAAAAAGTTGTCCACGTCCGCCTCCTACAGTTTTCCTTTGACCGCCTTGATGAGCCTGGGGATTACTTCGCGCACATCCCCGACGATCCCGTAGTGGGCCACCTGGAAGATGGGGGCCTCGGGATCGGTATTGATGGCGACGATTTTGGCCGAGTCCTCCATGCCCGCGCGGTGCTGCACGGCGCCGGAGATGCCGCAGGCGATATACAGCTTGGGGCGCACGGTAGTGCCGGTCTGCCCGACCTGGTGATCGGAATGGATGAAGCCGGCATCGACCGCGGCGCGCGAAGCGCCCACCGCCGCGCCGAGCACGCCGGCGAGTTCGTGAATGAGCTGGAAATTCTCCTTCGAGCCCATGCCGTAACCGCCGGCAACGATGATGGGAGCCGAGCGCAGATCCACGCGGCGGGGCTGTGTGTGCCGCTCGATCACCCTGACGAAATCGCATTCGGAATCGAGCACGACGGGGACATCGACGATTTTTCCGGTGCGGCCTTCGACCGGCTCGGGGGCGTGCATCACGCCCTCGCGCACGGTGGCCATTTCAGGCAGCACGTCCGGGCTGACGATGGTGGCGATGATGTTGCCGCCCCAGGCCGGGCGGATCTGCAACAGCTTTTTCTGATAGAGGCGCCCGGCCGATTCGTAGGAGCCGATCTGCAGATCGGTGCAGTCGGCCGTAAGCCCGGTCTTGAGGGCCGAGGCGACGCGCGGTGCCAGGTCGCGGCCCACGGG
Source organism: Rhodospirillales bacterium (assembly GCA_050261015.1). Lineage (GTDB taxonomy): Bacteria > Acidobacteriota > Terriglobia > Bryobacterales > Bryobacteraceae > Fen-330. The sequence goes on from JBLNCW010000002.1 coordinate 18,967, forward strand.
CGTGGCGCCGTAGAGCACGATTTCCGGTTTCTTTTCGCTGACAAGGTCTGTCAGGACGCGCGCGAAAGGCAGGGTGGTATATTGCGCCAGCCGTTCGTCCTCGGCGGAGTAGACGATGTCCGCGCCGTAGGCGATGAGCCGCTCCGCCAACGGGCGCGTGCCGCTCCCAAGCAGCACGGCCGCGAGCGGGACGCCGAGGATCCCGGCCAGTTCCCTTCCCTTCCCAAGCAACTCGAGCGAGACGCCGGCGATTGCGCCGTCGTCGACTTCCGCGTAAACCCAAACCTCACCGTGTTGTGACATTAGCCGAACGTCCTCTCTTCAACGAGTTCCGTGACCAGGCTGCGAACTCCGTCGTCATCCGAGCTGTAGAGCTTGAGGTTGCGGCCCGCGAGCACGACGTTTTCCACCTTCTTGACCTTCGTGGGCGAACCGGAGATGCCGACGCGCGCCAGTTCCGCCTTGATGTCCTCTGCGCCCCAGGTTTCGATGAACAGGCCCTTCTTGCGCAGATCCGCCACGACTTCGTCCACGCTGCGGCCCTGCCGCTTGGCTTCCGCCTCGACCTCGAACGCGGAGCGCGCGCGGCGGTACTTGAGCAGCAGCCGCGCATTGGGCCAGCGGGGCGAGTTCGCCGATTTTGGAACGGTAAGCAGGACCGGCCTCCGCGCCACGACGATCTCCTGCGCGCGGCCGAGATCGCGGCGGATGCGGAAGCAGTCGCCCTCGATTGCGAGCACGCGGTCGGCGAAAGTGACCTGCGCGATGCCGAGTTTTTCGGCAACCTGCGGGCCGACCTGCGCGGTATCGCCGTCGATGGCCTGGCGGCCGCAGAGGACCACGTCGAAAGGCATGAGATGCGTCTGGATGGCCTGCGCGACGGTGTAGGAAGTGGCCAGGGTGTCGGAGGCGGCGAAGCGGCGGTCGCTGAGCAGAATGACGCGGTCGGCGCCGCGGCAGAGCGAATCCTTGAGGATCTCGACCGCGCGGGGCGGCCCCATAGTGATGACGATCACCTCGCCGCCGTAGCGCTCCTTCAGTTCGAGCCCCATTTCGAGGGCGTTCAGGTCTTCGGGATTGAAAATGGCGGCCAGGGCATTGCGGTTGACGGTGCCGTCCGGCTTCATGACTTCGCCCGTAACGTTCTTCGTATCCGGCACCTGTTTAGCAAGCACAATGATTCGCAGGGGCACATTCCCTCCTTGGGAGTTTTGAAACAGTCGAGGACCCGCCGATACTGCACGGCCCGCGCAGCCTCACTATCGGGGCCAACCGAGAAAGAGGTCCAATTTAACACAATGGAGGGGCCGGCGTCCAAAGTTCGATCAATAAAAGCTGCGGAAGCTGTTCCGCTGCCGGAAGATATAGACTTAAGTCAAGAGAGCCACATGAGCGAGTGCCTGGTCACGGTGGAGACTTTTATGTTGGCGCACGAGGCCGAGATGGCAAGAGGCTATCTCGAGGCTAACGGGATCGGCGTGTTTCTGGCCGACAGGGAGATGTCCCGAATCCACGTGTCACCGCTGATCGGCGGCGTCAAGCTGCAGGTGCGCTCGGAGGACGAGGAAAGGGCGCGCGAACTCCTCGCTGAGATACGGCGCGACGCCGGCGGCGACGAGCCGGAATCCTGACGTTCAGTTCGCCCACGGCCGCCCGGCGGTGTAGCGGGCCACACGCTCCGGCAGCCATTCCCGCAGTTCGGCGGCCATGTAGAAGCGCGGCCACAGCAGATCCTCGCCGGGCTGGATGACGCCCTCTGCGAGGGCGGTTGCGTGCAGCGGGGTTCCCGGGTAGATCCTGATTCCTATGGTGATTCTCAGCGCATCCAACTCGAGCGAGTCGGCGAAGGCCAGGCTTTCCTCGACCGTGTCCCGCGTCTCGCCCGGTCCGCCGAGCAGCAGAAAGCCCATTCGCTTGATTCCAGCCGCGCGGAAGAGCTCCGACGTTGCCCTCACCTCCGCCGCATCGAACTGTTTGTTGTAGCTGCGCAGCATCCGCGCAGAGCCGCTCTCAAAACCGAGGCTGACCTGGCTGCATCCCGCCCGCCGCATCAGTTCGACGAGTTCCCCATCGATCCATTTCGGATAGACGATGCACCAGAGGTTCGCGTCGAGATCCGCCTGGATGATGGAGCGGCACAGCTCTTTGGCGTACCAAAGCGGCAGGTTGAAGACGTTGTCCACGAAGGCGAAATCGCGCTGCCCGGCCTCTCTCAACTCGCTCATCCATTCCGCAACGAGTTGGGGCGAGCGACGGCGCATACCGGCGCCCTCGACGAGCGCGTTGGGGCAGTAGCTGCAATTCAGAGGGCATCCGCGGCGGCTTTGCACCGGGGTCCAGACGCCGGGCCCTCTTGCGGCGGGGGGAATCCATAGGTCTGGTTCCGGCAGCGGCGGGTCCTCTTGAAGAGATGCGAGGCGGCGGCTCTTAACGGCGCATCCGGGGAGGCAGACGCCCGGAATGCCGGCGGGGTCCGCGCCGCGGCCGATCTGCTCCAGCAACGCCACAAACGGCGCTTCCCCTTCGCCCTGAATTCCCAGATCGGCTCCCAAGTAACGCAGCACGCTCTCGGGAAAGATGCTGAATCCCGCGCCGCCCAGGACAACGGGCGCGGGAGAAGCGGCGCGGCAGGCCGCCACCACGTCGCGCACCGCCGCCAGCAGAAAGCGCGGGCGCTCCATCTGCTGATCGTCGATGTTGCGCACAGAGATGCCGATGACGTCGGGCTGAAGGTCGGCGGCCGCATCCGCTATTGCTTGCTGAGGATCGGGCTCAAAGGCCAGATCGAGCAGGCGTGTTTCGTGGCCGGCGTCCTGCGCAGCCGCGGCCACGCAAGCCGCTCCCAGCGGCAGCGTAAGCATGTTCATGGTTTCCGTGTTCGCGGAAACCAAAAGGACCTTCATAAGAAACGCCCACAACCTTTATAGCAGGGGTTCGGCCGCCGGGGAATGGCTTGGCGCGCGCTCCCGCGCGGTGTTAGTATCTGATGTTCCACAACATGCGGCATCCGGCCAAGATCGATTGGTGGATTGGAGTATGCGTGATTGCCGCGCTGGCGTTCCCCCTGGCGACGGCTATCGCAATGCCGTCCCTGCGGGCGTACGCAGCCTCAGCCCTCACGTTCGCGCTGGTCTTTGGTTTTTTGTATCCGCAATATTATGAGACCACCGCCGACTGCCTTCTGCTGCGCGCCGGCCTCAGGAGGATCCGGATCCCGTATTCCCACATAACCGCCGTGCGGCCTACGTCCGATATGCGCAGCTCGTTTGCGATGTCGCTGGATCGTGTGCTGATTGAGTATCAACACGGCTGGCAGCTTATCGCGCCCAAAGACAAGGTCCGGTTTTTCGAAGACATTCAGACGCGCGCGCCGCAGCTTGTAAAGCGCGGCCAGGACCTGGTTGTTGCGCTTTCGTAGCGTAGCCCTCCCCTCCAACAGCCGCTGGTGGTTCAACACCAGCAAAGCGGTGGTTTTCGGCCACCTCACAGTAACGCCGATTGAGCGGTAAACGCGAGAAATCAATAAGATCCTGAGTTGGCACGGGGACTGCATATTAGGAGTGCGTAGTTTGAAGGGAGGACAACATGAAAAAGCTCATTTTCACCGGGATATTTGCTCTGGCGCTGACGGCGGTTCCGGCAAGCGCCACCGAGATTTTCGTCCGCTTCGGCCCGCCGCGGCCGCCGCGGGAGGTGGTGGTTGTCAGCCCCGGCCCGGGTTATGTCTGGGTGCCCGGCCATTACCGCTGGGCTGGGAAACACTACAAATGGACCAGGGGGCGCTGGGTGAAGCCGCCGCGCCATCACGCAGTTTGGGTCCCCGGCTATTGGGCTCCGCGCCGCGGCGGTTTCGTCTGGATTGCAGGCTATTGGCGGTAGGGCCCGCTATGTTGTCCCCCACTCCCGTTCGTGAGTGACTGGCGGCTCCCCCGTTGCGGGGAGCCGCTTTCCCTTTCAAAACCTTCCCCTGAATGGCCGGATCCCGGCTCTATCATAAGAGATGCGGACCGGCTAATAAATGAAAAAGCTAGACTTCCTCTTTTTCGACGCGGGCGGCGGCCACCGCAGTTCCGCTAACGCGCTGCGGATGGCCATCGAGAGCGATGGCCGGCCGTGGGCAGTCCGCCTGGTCAACGTTCAGGAACTGCTCGATCCGCTGGATGTGTTCCGCAAGTACACCGGGCTGCGGCTTCAGGATGTCTATAACCTGATGCTCAAGAAGGGGTGGACGCTGGGGTCGCCTCAGTTGGCCAGGGCGATGCAGTTGATCATCCGGCTGTATCACCGCAAGCAGGTGGAATTGTTCGAACGGCACTGGCGCGAGAGCCGCCCCGACATGGTGGTTTCGTTCATCCCGCACTTCAACCGCGCAATCGCCGAAGGCATGGCGCGGGCGATCCCAGGCGTTCCGTTCGTCACAATCATTCTCGACATCGCGGATTATCCGCCTCACTTCTGGATCGAGCGCGAATCCCAGTACATCATCTGCGCGTCCGAGCGGGCGGTGGAGCAGGCGCGAGCCTTTGGTCATTCAGAGGACCGTGTCTTCCGTACTTCTGGGGTGATTCTGCACCCGCGGTTTTACGAACCCGTGCAGGTGGACCGGCGCTCGGAGCGCGAGCGGCTTGGGCTCGACCCGGACCGCTCCACCGGGCTGGTGCTCTTCGGGGGTCAGGGCAACCGCGTCATGCTTGACATCGCGAAGCGGCTGGATGCTTCGGGGCTCGATCTGCAACTCATTCTTATTTGCGGCCGGAACGAGAAGCTGCGCGAACGGCTGCGCGCGGCGAAGTTAAAGCTGCCGCGGTTCGTCGAAGGCTTCACCACGAAAGTTCCCTACTACATGCATCTCAGCGATTTCTTCATCGGAAAACCGGGGCCGGGCAGCATCAGCGAGGCGCTGGCGATGAAGCTGCCGGTGATCGTGGAGCGCAACGCGTGGACGCTGCCGCAGGAGCGCTACAACACCGAATGGGTAACGGAACGCGGGGTGGGCCTGGTGGTTCCGAGTTTCCGCCGTATTGTGGAGGCGGTTGGGCGGATGCTGGAGCCGGAAGCGTTCCGCTGCTTCCGCGAACGCGCCGCGGCCGTCCACAACCGCGCCGTATTCGAGATCCCCGGTATTCTCGCGTCCATTTTCGAGAGGCATGGCATAAGATAGAAAGCTATGTACTGGCTCGGCATTGATGTAGGTACTGGAGGAACGCGCGCGCTGCTGGTGGACCGCGAGGGGAAAGTGAAGGCGGGCTTCACCGCGCCGCATGAGGATATGCGAATGGAGCGGCCCCTGTGGGCCGAGCAGCGTCCGGAGGACTGGTGGGACGCGGCGCAGCGCGCCATTCGCGGCGTGCTGGCCCAGGCGGGCGCTTCAGGAAAGGACGTTCGCGGCATAGGGCTTTCCGGCCAGATGCACGGGCTGGTGCTGCTCGACGAGCGCGACCAGGTGATCCGCCCTGCGCTCATCTGGTGCGATCAGCGCAGCCAGGCGCAGGTGGACTTCGTGAACGCGAAGCTCGGCCGCGAGAACGTGCTGAAGTGGACCGCGAACCCGGTGCTCACCGGCTTCACGCTGCCGAAACTGCTCTGGGTGCGCGACAACGAGCCCCAAAACTTCGAGCGCGTGCGGAAGGTGCTGCTGCCGAAGGATTACGTGCGGTTCCGGCTCACGGGCGAGTACGCCACGGAGGTTTCCGACGCCTCGGGAACGTCCCTGTTCGACGTGGTGAACCGGCGGTGGTCCTACGAGATGATGGACGGGTTGGGGCTGGATCGAGGGATTCTGCCGTCGGTGGCGGAGTCGGATGAGGTGAGCGGCTGCGTGACTGCGGCGGCGGCCGAAGCGACCGGGCTTGAGCCGAACACACCGGTAGTGGGCGGCGGCGGAGACCAGGCGTCGAGCGCGGTGGGCAACGGCATTGTGGAGCCGGGCATCGTGTCGTGCACGCTGGGCACCTCCGGCGTGGTGTTCGCGCACATGGAGAAGGTGGCGTACGACGAAGCCGGGCGCGTCCATACGTTCTGCCACGCGGTGCGCGGGAAATGGCACGTGATGGGCGTAACGCAAGGCGCGGGGCTGAGTTTGCAGTGGTTCCGCAACCAGCTTGCGCCGGGCACGGATTACGACAAGCTCACGGCGGAAGCGGCAACGGCGCCCCCGGGTTCGCAGGGGCTGTACTGGCTGCCGTACCTGATGGGCGAGCGCACGCCGCATCTGGACGCCTCGGCGCGCGGCGGGTGGATCGGGCTGACGAACAAGAACACGCGCGCCGATTTGATCCGCGCGCTGCTCGAAGGCGTGAGCTACAGCCAGAAGGATTGCCTGGACATTATCGAAGAACTGGGCGTGGCGGTGACGTCGGTGCGCGCCTCGGGGGGCGGCGCGAAAAGCCCGTTCTGGCGGCAGATGCTCGCCGATGTGTTCAACAAGCGAGTGGTGGTTCTGGAGACGCAGGAGGGGTCGGCGTACGGGGCGGCGCTGCTGGCGCTGGTGGGCACGGGCGCGTACGCATCGGTACAGGAAGCGTGCCGCGCAGCAATTCGGGAAGTGGATTGCTCGAATCCCGACCCAGCCCGCGCCGAACTGTACGCTCGCGGGCACAACGTGTATCAATCCCTCTACCCGGCATTGAAACCGCTAGGACTGTAGGGGCCGGGCATGCCCGGCCCGCTCAAGCCTGACCAACTACCAAGACGCGCGCAGCCGCGGCTCCCGTGGTTTGACTACTCGTCTGTGGGGGCGTATTTCGTCACGATCTGCACGGCGGACAAGAAGTGCCTGTTGGGAGAGATTGTGGAGGGGGAGATGCGGTTGAGCGCAGAGGGGGAACTCGTAGTTGCCTGCTGGAATGCCATCCCAAAGCATTATCCTCATGTGGTGCTGGATGCCTTTGTTGTTATGCCGAACCATATTCATGGGGTGCTTCTGTTTACAGAAGGGGGGCGGGCCGGGCATGCCCGGCCCCTACATACGGTTGTGGGTTCGTTTAAGGCGGCGGTCAGCAAGCGCGCTGGAAGATCGATTTGGCAACGCAGTTTTTGGGAGCACATTATTCGCAATGATGACGAGTTGAACCGGATTCGTGCCTATATTGAAGACAATCCACTACGGTGGCCGGATGACCCGGAAAGGGCCGGGGCCGTATGACATACTGCGACGTAAGTTTTCCGGTCCTGGATGACCATATTCATGGGGTGCTCCTGTTTACAGAGGGAGGGCGGGCCGGGCATGCCAGGCCCCTACGCAGTTTTTGGGAGCACATTATTCGCAATGACGGGGCCGTATGACATACTGCGACGTCAGCCTTCCGGTGCCGCTGGACCGGGCGTTCACCTATTTGCTGCCGGAAACGCTGCGGCCGCGCGTGCAGCCGGGATGCCGGGTGCTGGTGCCGTTCGGTTCGCGGAAACTCACCGGCGTGGTTCTGCGCTCGCACGATGAGCCTCCCGAGGGCAAGGTGCGCGAGGCGCTGCGGCTGCTCGACAGCGAGCCGGTGCTAAGCGAGGAAATGCTCGCTCTGGCCCGGTGGATTGCCAGCTACTACTGCGCGCCGCTCGGCGAGGTTTTGCGAACCATGGTGCCGCTGGCTGGCGAGATACGGCGCAGCAAGGTTTACGCACTCACCGACAAAGGCCGGGACGCGCTCAGGCGGCTCAGCGTTTCCGAGGCGGCGTCCGAGGACCCCGCCGTAAAACTGATGAGCCTGCTCGAATGGCGGCCGCGGTCCGCAGCTTATCTCGCGAAAGAGATTTTGACGGCGCCGCGCCTGCTCCGCGGGCTGCAGCGGAAAGGTTTTGTTCAGGAGGAATGCCGGGAATCGGAGCGCGACCCGTTCCGCGCGCCCGCGACGAAACTCCGGATCGAGGCGCTTGGCCCGGCGCCGCCCGGCAAGTACAAAAAAGCCGAGCGCGAGCTGCTGGCCTACCTTGAGCTGCACCCGGGATCGCACAACCTCAAAGATGTGGAAGCGTCCGTCCGCAACGCGGGAGAAGCGGCGCGCGCGCTGGCGCGCAGAGGGATCGTTTCGCTGAAGGCGGAACTGCCGCCGATCGGTATGAACTACGCGCGCCCCCCGCACGTGCTGAATGCGCACCAGCAGGCGGCGTTTGACGCCATTCGCGAGGCGGTGGAGGCGCGCACGTTTCAGACCTTTCTGCTGCAGGGCGTGACCGGTTCGGGCAAGACCGAAGTGTATTTGAACGCGATCGAGGCGGCGCTGGCTACTGGCCGTGGCGCGCTGCTGCTGGTGCCGGAGATCGCGCTCACGCCCGCCGTGGCCGGGCAGTTCTTCCACCGCTTCGGCGACCGTGTCGCGATACTTCATTCCGCCTTCGGCGACGCCGAGCGCGCCGAGCAATGGCGGCGGATCCGCTCGGGAGCCGCGGGTGTGGTGGTGGGGACGCGCTCCGGCGTGTTCGCGCCCGTGGCCAATCTCGGTCTGATCATCGTGGACGAGGAGCACGACCAGAGCTACAAGCAGGAGGAAACGCCGCGCTACAACGGCCGCGACGTAGCGATCGTGCGGGCGCAGGCCGCGGGCGCGTGCGTGGTGCTCGGTTCCGCGACGCCGAGTCTCGAAAGCCGGTACAACGCCGCGCGCGGCAAGTACCGCCTGCTGGTGCTGCCGGAACGCATTGAGCAGCGCCCGCTGCCGCAGGTCGAACTGATCGACATGCGCGTCGAGTTTCTGGAGACGCGCAAACAGAGCACCTTTTCGCGCCGCATGATCGAGGCGATCGGCGAGCGGCTGGAAAACGGCGAGCAGACGATGGTGCTGCTCAACCGGCGGGGCTTTTCGAGCTTCGTCGCGTGCCGTTCCTGCGGCGAGCGTATACAGTGCGCCAACTGCGCCGTGACGCTCACCTATCACCGCCGCGACCAGCGCCTGCTCTGCCATTACTGCAATTACGCCGAGCGCGTGCCGAGCCGGTGCCCGAAGTGCGAGAGCGAGCACATCTATTTCCTGGGCATCGGCTCCGAGCGCGTGGAGGAGGAACTCCACCGGATTTTCCCGTCCGCGCGTATCGCGCGCATGGACCGCGACACCATCACCGGCAAGCGCGCGTACGAGACCATTCTGTCGGGCTTCCGCGAGGGCAGCTACGACATCCTGGTGGGCACACAGATGATCGCCAAGGGGCACGACATCCCGAACGTGACGCTGGTGGGCGTGGTGTCCGCCGACGTCGGACTGGGGATGCCGGATTTCCGCGCCGCCGAGCGGACGTTTCAGTTGCTCACGCAGGTGGCGGGGCGCGCGGGGCGCGGCAGCGTGCCGGGAGAAGTGCTCGTGCAGACGATCAATCCCGACCACTACGCCATACGCTTCGCCGCGGCGCAGGATTACGACCAGTTCTACGAGAAGGAGCTGCAATTCCGGCGCATGATGCGGTACCCGCCTTTCAGCGCGCTGGCGAACGTGCTGGTGCGCAGCGAAAGCCGGGAACAGGCGCTCAAGCTGAGCGGGGACCTGGGCGCGCTGCTTACGCCGCCGCCGGAACAGTTGAAGGTGCTCGGTCCGGCCGAAGCACCGGTGCCGCGGCTGAAAAAGGAATACCGCTACCAGTTGCTGATCAAGGCGGCGAGCCGCAAGGCGCTCAAGGGCGTGCTCGAAGACATGCGGCGCTTCGCGCTCGAACGCAAGTGGCCGGCCACGGCGCTCGTGATTGACGTCGATCCGCTGACTCTGCTCTGATGACTTCTGTGCCCTCCTTCGACGCGATGGAAGAGAACCTGCGCGTGACCCTGGGCGCGTTTGCGCGGGCGAAACCCACGGGCGAGGTTCGGGATTACCCGGGCATCACGGTGTGCTGCTCGGATGTGAACTTCGCGATGTTCAACGCCTCGGTCATGACCGCTCCGGTGAAGAACGTGGCGCAACTGGAGGAGCGGATCAGGACCACGGCGGCGTACTACGGAGAGCGCGGGCTGCCGTGGTCTTGCTGGCTCTGCCAGGAGTGGGTGGACAAGCGCGTGCGCGGCGAAGTGGCAAGCGCGTTCTACAGGCACGGGCTGCACCTGGTGGTGGAGCTGCCCGGGATGGAGGCCCGCCAACTTGCGCCGCCGCGGCGCTCTCTGCCCGAACTGGTTTTCCGCCGGGTGGAAAGCAGCCGGGACCGCGCGGATTTCACTCACATCATGGCCGCGACGTTCGGCATACCATTTTCGGTCTCCCGCGAAGTGTACGAATCGGCGGGCACCTGGCAAACCGGCCTTACGGGGTGGCTGGGATATCTCGAGGGAGAGCCGGTCACAAGCGCCGCGACAGTAACTGCGGGAGGGGTAACTGGGGTGTACGCGGTCGGCACGCTTCCGCGGCGCCGGCGCTCCGGATGCGCCGAGGCGGTGATGCGCCATGCGCTGGCGCAGGCGCGGCTGGCGTCGGGCATCGAGCGCAGCGTTCTGGAAGCGAGCGAGCAGGGATACAGGCTGTATGAAAAGATGGGCTACCGCACGGTGGCCTGGTACGCGGTATTCGCCTATAGTTGAAGCTTTCGCCGGCGCTTACTTCCCTGCCAGCTTCCCCTCGGCGATCAGGGCCTCCACTGTCGCGATCTCTTTTGAGAGCGGCTGGTCGGCTGTGATCTTAGGGATCAGTTTGCGCGCCGCTTCAATGGGTTCGCTCGAGCGGAGCGGTGCGAGGCAGTCCAGGGCGCGGGCAGCGGTCAGCGCTTCGATCGCCAGCACCGTGCGTGTGTTCCGCACTACGTCCTTCAGCTTGAGCGCGGCGGTCATGCCCATGCTGACGAAGTCTTCCTTGTTCCCGCTTGTAGTGATCGATCCGGGCGAAGCCGGATGGCACAGCACGCGGTTTTCGGCGACGAGCGCGGCGGCGGACACCTGCGCCATCATCAGCCCGGATTCCAGCCCCGGCCGGCCGGCGAGGAAGGCTGGTAAATCCTCGTTCAGCGCGGGGTTCACCAGACGGTCGATGCGGCGTTCGGAGATGCCGGCGAGAGCGGTGAGCGCGATGGCCATGTAGTCCAGCGTGAGCGCGAGCGGCTCGCCGTGAAAATTTCCGCCCGAAATAATCTCGTCGCCGATCACGAGAGGGTTGTCGGTGGCCGAGTTGAGCTCGATGGTGAACACGCGCCGCGCCTCGGCCAGCGTGTCGCGCACCGCGCCGTGCACCTGCGGCGCGCACCGCAGCGAGTAGGCATCCTGAACGCGGCGGCAAGCGGCGTGCGATGCGCGGATTTCGCTGTTTTCAAGGAATTTGAGGAGGCGGCCGGCGCTGGCGGCCTGCCCGCTCAACGGTCTCAATGCGTGGATGCGGGGATCGAACGCGCGCGGGGTGCCGCGGAGGGCGTCGAGCGTCATGGCGCACACGAGGTCGGCCGTTGCGGTAAGGGTCTCGGAGGCGGCCAGTTCCAGGCAGCCGATCGCAAGCATGCCCTGCGTGCCGTTCACTAGCGAAATGCCTTCCTTGGAAGCCAGGGCGAGCGGCTCGATACCGGCGCGCTTAAGCGCTTCCCCGCCCGGCAGGATTACGCCCTCGAACTCCGCTTCGCCCTCGCCGATCAGCACCAGTGCGATGTGCGCCAGCGGCGCCAGATCGCCGCTCGCCCCGACGCTTCCCTTAGCTGGCGCCACCGGCGTTACGCCGCGATTCAGCATTTCGCAGAGGCGTTCGGCCACCACCGGCCGGATGCCCGAATACCCTTTGGCGAGGACGTTGGCGCGGATCAGCATCATGGCGCGCACCTCGGCCCGGCTGAGCGGGGCGCCCACGCCGCAGGCGTGCGAGCGCACCACGTTGCGCTGCAACTCCTCGAGCTGATCGGGTGGAATGGGAACGCCGGCCAGTTGTCCCACGCCGGTGTTGACGCCGTATACGGGCTCCCCGCCGGCCGCGAGACGCTCGACCACCTCGCGCGACTGCTGCATTTTCGCGACCGCTTCGGGCGCCAGAGACACCGGGCCTTCTCCCGCCGCCGTCTCCACCACCTGTTCGATGGTCAGGCGCTCGCCGTCCAGGACCGTCATAGCTTGATCGTAGCGTAGCGCTGTCAAGGTAAAGTAGAGATTTCCCGTTCCGAGCAAAGTAGAAAGTTCCGGTTTTGAGCAGCTGCGACCGCCGCCCGTGTGATATGCGGTCAGCCGCGCCGGGGTCGCGCCTGGCGCGGCGCTCAAGGCCGAGGCGACGACGGGGAGCCGAAGAAAGCATCGGCAACACGCCCTGTGGTGGCGCTCCTACCATCAGAGGGCTTTTAGCCTTTAACTCGCTCCTTTTCTTTGGTGAAGTCCCTGAGGAGCAAAGGCCTTGGCAAACCCGTCCCCTTCCTCTTGGCTCATTGCGATCCGTTCCACCCCTCCAGTTCACAGTTACCAAAGAACTTTCTACTTTGCTCAAAGAAGAACTTATCAATTTGCCGCGACAACATGTTTAAAAATCCGCTTGACAAACTCGCCAACAACTGGTACAAAGACTGCCAAAGATAACATAATTTGACGCTGTATTATGGGTTGGGTATCAGTGCTCCGGTTCGCGACTCTAAATGCCTTGCTCTTCTGGGTCTCCTTCGCGCAAACCAATCCGCCGTGCGATCGCACTATTGCCGTCAAAGTGGCAGAGGCAACATTTCGGAGGATAGCCACCAGAGTCGTTCATCCAACCTATCCGCAGGAAGCGATTACCGCAAGAGTGACCGGGGTAGTGGTGGTCGACGTCTGCGTAGCGGCGGGTTCCGACAAAGCGACATCCATTCGCGTGCTTACCGCACCAAACGCTGCAATTGGTGAAGCCGTGAAGACGGCCGTCTCCCAGTGGAGGTTCGGAACATTCTCGTTGATGAGCGACCCCGGGAAGCTTCACGCGTTTGCCAGTACGGTGGTCTACTATTTCATTGAGCGGGAAGGTCAATGGCTCGTACTAAGCCCGAGCGAAAGCTTTTACGTCGGTCCTAAGTTTGCATTGAAACAGCAAAGTATGACACTTACGCGGTAACTCAACGGTCGGGACGAGAGCAGAGTGCAGCAACGTGCATTTTCTGACAATGCCTGTTGCTTTAGTCGCAAGCGAGCAAATTACATCGACTGTGGCGCGTCCTGCGCAGTCCAAGCGTTGTTGCTGTCTTGCAGGCGAGCATCCTCCCGCCCTGTTCCCCGGTAAGGCTTCGGCGCTGCGGAGGGATCATGTCCAGCACGAATGCGGTGATTCATCGGATTCTCAATATCGTCAGTGTCGCGTGCGCGCTGCTTGTTCTTTGGCAGTTCGTAAGCTGGTTCCGGGAGCGGAACCCAGCCGCCAATAGCGCCGCCAATAGCGTGAACATCGGATCAAAGATCGTCTTGCGCGACGTGAATTGGACAGCGTCGCCAAGAACCGTAGTGCTGGCGCTCTCATCGAACTGTCGGCACTGCCTGGCTAACGCTCCGTTTTACCGGTCGCTTGTGAATGCCTCCCGAAACGGACGCTTTCGAGTAGTGGCCGTTCTCGGGGAAACGCCAGAGGAGTATGGGCCGCGCCTGCCTGCTCTCGGTCTCGAGGCGATCGGAGAGGTCCATCAAGCTGATCTTGAATCAATCGAGGTGAGGGTGACGCCGACGGTATTGATCGTTGACGACAAGGGCAGGGTGTCGTCAGTGTGGGCCGGCAAGCTCTCAGAATCCCAGCAGAAGGAGGTCTATGCGAAGCTCGAATCGCCATCGGCTACACAGGCAACGCCGCGGATGGCAATCAGGCCAGATCCAGCCTCGGTGCAACTTATCAGCGCAGAGCAACTGCGGCAAGTGATCGGTCAACCAGAGACAGTGCTGATTGACAGCCGACCGAGAGACCATTTTGAGGAAGCGCATATCCCGGGGGCGCTTGCCATGCCAACAGACGAGATCTTGTCGCGTGCGCCCCATGAGTTGCCATTAGAGCAAGTCGTCTATGTGTATTGTCATATTCGTGTACCAACGACGTGCGGAAAAAAGGCCTCGGGTGCAAAGCCTGAGATGAGCCTCTGCAACATTACTTCAACGGTGCTAGGCTGGGCGGGAATTCACAAAACAAGGTTTATTGCCGACGATTTGGAAACGCTGGCTGCACAAGGGATACCCGTAACAGGCACGCCACCCAACGAGAGCAGGCAGGAAAGATGCTCCGAACTGTGAAGATCCTATGGCGGCCGCCGGGCTTCTCCGTCCCGGCGATTCTCATGCTTGCGGCTGGAATTGTCCTGTCAACGGTTAGCAGCCCGTGGATAAAGTCACGTTTTGGCCAAGCGAGCGCCGGCAGCAATTTCGCCTGCGAGCGGTTGCAGGGAGCGGACAATCGTATCTGATGACCTCCTGGGGCCATTTCTCGG
>JBLNCW010000003.1:0-90178 GCA_050261015.1 Rhodospirillales bacterium
AGTAGCTGTACATGTCTGCTTGCTGATGATCGCGGCCGCGCATGCAGATTAGACGATCAGAACATTCCAGCCGTAACGTGTTTCAGGGTTTCAGCCTGTGTTTTTCCGCAACCTGCTAGCGTGGTACTACGCCGCCGGAGCTGCGGCCTGGGCGCAATAAAGCATTTCAGCGACCCGCCGATAAGACCTATATGGATGTTTTCGTCGCCCGCCAGGCCATTTTCGATCGCCGGCTGGAGGTGTTCGGATACGAGTTGCTGTTCCGGTCCTGCCGGAACAACACCTATGACGGCATGGACGGCGCGCTGGCGAGTTCGCAGGTGATTTCCAGCAGCTTCTATTCGATCGGGATGGAGAACATCCTGGGCGGAAAGCGGGCGTTCATCAATTTTCCGCGGAAGCTGCTGGTGGAGGACTGCGCGTCGCTGCTGCCGCGCGAAGTGGCGGTGATCGAAATCCTGGAAGACGTCGAAGGGGACGAGGAGGTACTGAAGGCGTGCGCCGCGCTGCGGCGGCGGGGATATCTTCTGGCGCTGGACGATTTCGCCGACGGGAAGGAGACGTCCCCGCTCACCCAACTGGCGGACATCATCAAGGTGGATTTCCGGATCACCGAGCCCGCCGAGCAGCAGGAGCTGGCCCACCGGTACGGGCGGCGCGGGATCCGCATGCTGGCGGAAAAAGTAGAGACGCAGGCGGAGTTCGAGCGGGCCCGCAAGATGGGCTACTCGTATTTCCAGGGATACTTCTTCGCTCGTCCGATGATCGTTCAGGGGCGGGAGATACCCGGGTTCAAGCTGAACTACCTGCGCATCCTGAGCGAGGTTCACCAGCCGGAGCTGGACTACAAGCGCCTCGAAGAGTTGCTGAAGCCGGAGGTATCGCTCACCTACAAGCTGCTGCGTTATGTGAACTCGGCGGTGTTCGGGTTCAACCGGCGGATCGAATCCATTAAGGAAGCGCTGGTGCTGGTAGGGGAAAACGAAATCCGCAAGTGGGTTTCGGTGGTTGTGCTGCCGCAGATGGCGGGAAACAAACCGGGCGAGCTTGTAGTGACGGCGGCGGTGCGGGCGCGGTTTTGCGAACTGATGGCGAAGCCGGCCGGGCTGGGGGCACGCGCGCAGGAACTGTTCCTGATGGGGCTGTTTTCACTGCTCGACGTGATGATGGACCAGCCGATGGAAGGCCTTTTGGACCAGCTCAACACGGCCGGCGACGTACGCGCGGCGCTGCTGGAGAGCGCTCCGGAAGGCGATCCCGTGGCCGGCGTGTACGCGCTGGTGCGGGCCAATGAGCAGGCGGACTGGAACAAACTGGCGGCAATCGCCGCGGAGCTGGCGATACCGGTGGAAAAAATCCCGGAGATCTATATGGAAGCGGTCCAGTGGGGGGACCAAATATTCAGGACGTAGCGCCCCCCGGAAGCGCACTATTAGCGCCGCCTAGCCGCGAGCCTGCATACTGCTCGCCACAGACTGCCGAACGGCGTCGGCAATGTGTCGGCGGGAAATGCCGAACATGTCCAGCAGTTCGGCGGGCTTGCCGCTGCGCGGAACGGCACCGACGGCCAGCTTGCGAAGCTGAACCCGCTCGCCGGCGAGCGCGGCCAGCACGGAGTCGCCGAGGCCGCCGTGCGCGTAGTGGTCCTCTACCGTAATGACGTTTCCACCCGTTTCGCGGCTTGCGGCGATGAGCGCCTCGCGGTCGATCGGCTGGATGCTGAACAGGTCGATGACGCGCGCCGCGATACCTTCCCTGGCGAGGTCGTCGCAGGCAGCCAGCGCCTCAAACAGCGTAACTCCGCCGGCAACGATCAGGGCGCGGTCGCTGCCGGATTGCCGGACGGTCTTGCAGCGGCCGATTTCGAATTTTTCCTCGGGGCCGTAGATCACTGGCGAGGCCGGCCGGCCGAGGCGCAGATAGGCCGGACCGCGGCAATTCATCACCAGCTCAACCGCTCTCCACGTGCTGGTCGCATCGGACGGATAAAGGACCACCATGTCCGGCTGCGCGCACATCATCGCGATGTCCTCCAGGGCCATCTGCGATGGGCCGTCCTCACCGATGGAGACGCCGACGTGCGTGCCGGCGAACTTGACGTTGCTGTTGCTGACCGCGGCCATGCGGATAAAGTCGCCGGCACGGGTCAGAAAACAGCCGAACGTGGCCGCGAAAGGGATCTTGCCTGCCGCGGCCAGTCCCATTGCCGCGCCCACCATGTTCTGCTCGGCGATGTAGCACTGGAAGAAGCGGTCCGGGCACGCCTTCTGGAACTCCTCGGTGTAGGTGGAGTTTTTGACGTCGCCGTCAAGAACCACGACCCGAGGGTTCGCGCAGCCGATCTCCGCCAGCGCGTCGCCGAATGCCTTGCGGGTCGCGATTTCCTTCTCGCCCGGCTTGTAGGGCGGGGGACCGGAAGGCCGGGACTCAGGCGGCCTGCCTTCGGGCTCCGCCGCGGGGGGCAGATTGGGCGTCCAGAGCGGAACCGGACTTTGGAGTTGCTTTTCCAGGGAGGCGAGGACTCTTTCGGCAAGCTCCGGTTTCAGGGGTTTGCCATGCTCGCCTTCTTTCCCTTCCGCATCGAGCAACCCCTTTCCCTTTATGGTTTTGGCCAGCACGACCGTGGGGCGGTCCGGCGTCTTTGCGGCTTTGTCGTAAGCCTTCAGCAACTCGGGGATGCTGTGCCCGTCCACCGGAATCGCCTGCCATCCGAAGGCTTCCCAGCGCCTTTTGTAAGTGTCGAGGTCGTGCTGGAGAGCTGTCGGTTCGCTTTGCCCGAGCCGGTTTATATCTATGGTGGCGCAGAGGTTTCCGAGTCCCCGCTGGGAGGCCATCTGAGCCGCCTCCCACACCGACCCTTCGGCTGTCTCGCCGTCGCCCATCAGCACGTAAATGCGCTGGCCGGAGCCGTTGAGCCGGGCGGCGAGCGCCAGGCCGACTCCCGCCGACAACCCCTGGCCAAGCGAACCCGTTGCGACATCGACGAAGGGCAGCCGGGGGGTGGGGTGGCCTTCGAGGTCCGAGTCGACGCGCCTCAGCGTCAGCAGCCGCTCGACGGGGAACGCGCCCGCTTCGGCCCAGGCGGCGTAAAGAATTGGCGCCCCATGGCCTTTTGACAGCACAAACTTATCGGCCCGCGAATCGGCCGGATTGGCGGGGTCGTAGCGCATTACGGAGAAGAACAGCACAGACATGATTTCGGCGCATGAAGCACAGGTGGTGGGGTGACCGCTGCCCGCCGCGCTGGTTGACCGCACCGAATGGATGCGGAGGCGGACTGCCTTGTCTTCCAGGAGCTGAATGGAATTGTTCATTCCGGCGCTTGCCTTGCTCGCGCGCCGGGGTGTTGGGGCGTCTTTCTTCGCGGGCATCCTTGTTCTCCCTCCCTGAGTGGGCTCTTTTCTTAAGCCCTTAGTCCGGAATTTTTTAGCCGGGCGCGGCAACGGGCTCGCCGCGCCGGGCATCCTAATAGTATGCTCGCATAGGGAGGGCAGCCATGAGGCTTCTAAGCACAGCGGTCCTGGTTGTGGTCTTCTCAGCCGGCGCCTTCGCGCAACGCGGCGGTTTCCGCGGCCACGGAGGGTCTGGCACAGGGTCGCGCATCATCGCTCCGCCCCTGGTGGTCAAGGGCAGGATTCCCATACGGACGTTCGGCTCGCCGTTCGGCTTCGGAAACGTTGTGTTCCCTGGCACGGGTACGCAGCCTCCGCTCATCAGCCCGTTTTCCTTCCCTTCGACCTTCGCCGATCGCTTGGGGGCAACAGTCAGCGGGTTCCCGGGGTTCAACGGAGCGCCGTCGCGTTTCAGCCGGTTTGACAGGTTTGGTGAACCGGCAGTGATTCCCTACCCCTTTCCCGTTTACGGCGGCGGGTACGAAGGCGGCGGCGGCGCTCCGAACGTGACGATCGTGATGCCGCCGCAATATCCGGCGCAGGCCGGCGGCGCTCCGGTGACGATCAATCAGAATTTTCTGCCCGAAGGTTCGCGGGAAATGATTCAGGAGTACGGGCCGGGAGCGCCGGAGAGCGCTCCGCCGCCGCAGCCCTCGGGGCTGCGGATGTACCAGGCTCCCACTCCCGCGGCGCAGGCGCCTCCCGAAGAGCCGGTTATGTTTCTGATCGCGCTCAAGGACAGCTCGGTCTATAGCGCCGTTGCCTACTGGGTGGAGGGGGAATCGCTCCATTACATCACGCCGCAGGGGAAAGCCAACCAGGTGTCGCTCGCGCTGGTGGACCGGAACATCTCCCAGAAGCTGAATGAGGGCCGCAAGGTGGAGTTCCGGCTTCCGGAAGCAAGGTAGCCGGCGAAAGCCGCATCACCGCTTGCCGTTGTCGAGCACCTCACGCACTTTGCGCGCGAGCACGTCCGAAAGGAACGGTTTGTTGAGGACCGCGACCCCGGGCTCAAGGACCCCGTGCTGCACGATGGCGTCTTCCGTGTAGCCGGTCATGTAGAGCACCTTGAGGTCCGGGCGAGCCGCGCAGAGCCGCGAGGCGAGTTCCCGGCCGCTCATGTTCGGCATCACCACATCGCTCAGCAGCAGGTGAATGGGACCGCGGTGCTGCTCGCATAACCGGAGGGCCTCTTCGCCGCCTGACGCCTCGATCACGCGGTAGCCCTGATGCATGAGCATCTTCCGAACGAGCTTGCGAACTCCATATTCGTCCTCGACCAGCAGGATGACCTCCCGGTCTGCCGGGGGCGGGGTGAAAGCGGGGGCGGGTTCGGCCGGGGGCGCAGTCTGGCCTCCCGCGCGGGGAAAGTAGAGAGTGAAGTGCGTGCCAGCGCCGGGAGTGCTGCGCACCTGAATGTCCCCTCCGCACTGCTTGACAATTCCGTAGACGGTGGAGAGCCCAAGCCCGGTGCCCTTGCCGGACTCCTTGGTGGTGAAGAAGGGCTCGAACAAGTGGGCCATCACTTCCGGGGTCATGCCCACCCCGGTGTCGATTACCTCGAGCACGACGTAGCTGCCGGGGGGAAGATTGGGACCGCCCTTGTCAGACTCGCCCAACTCGACTCGGGACGTCTTCAGACTGAGCCTGCCGCCGGTCCGCATGGCGTCGCGCGCGTTCACCACCAGATTCATGATCACCTGCTCAAGGTGACTCTGATCGGCTTTGATGGAGCCTGCCCCGGGTTCAAGTACGATTTTCAGCTCGATGTCCTCGCCGATCAGCCGCCGCAGCATGTTATCGAGAGTCACGATGAGGCTGTTCAGATCCACGATCCGGGGCTGGACGACCTGCCGCCGGCTGAAGGCCAGCAGCCTGTTGGTGAGCGTTCCGGCGCGCTCGGCGGCCCAGAGGATCTCCTGGGCGTAGCCCCGGAGCCGCTCGTCGTCGGGCAGTGAATCGCTGATCATCTGGCTGTAAGCGCCGATGACGGTGAGCAGGTTGTTGAAGTCGTGCGCCACTCCGCCGGCCAGGCGCCCGACGGCTTCCATCTTCTGCGATTGAAGAAACTGTTCTTCAAGCCGCTTGCGCTCGGTGATGTCCCGGGCGATGCCCTGGACGGCAACGGGGTTGCCGGAGCGGTAGACAAGGTGCGTGCTCACCTCAAGCGTGAGCCGGCGGCCCTCTTTGGTGACGATTCTGAGTTCGTAGGTGGCGTTCGGGTCGCCTCCCAGGTTGCGGGCGACCATGGCGAACACGGTTTCCAGGTCCTCCGGCACTACCAGTTGGGCGATGTTCATTTTGAGCGCCTCGTCTGCGGTATAGCCGGTGATCTGCTGGGCGGCCTTGTTGATGGAAGTGAAATTTCCGTTCAGGTCGTGAACGTAGATGAGGTCCTTGGCGCCGTCAAACAGCTCGCGGTAGCGGTGCTCGCTGGCGCGCAGAGTTTCCTCGGCCCGCCTGCGTTCGGTGATTTCCGCTTTGAGGTCCTCGTTGGCGCGAGCCAGTTCCAGGGTCCTCTCCTCGACCCGGGCTTCGAGTTCGATTCGCGCGGCATCGAGAGCCTCCTGGACGCGTTTGCGCTCGGCGATCTCGCGCTGGAGTTCCGCGTTCGCCTTCTCCAGTTCCTTGGCCCTGAGATGGGCGGTTTGCGCCAGGAAACCGGCAATCGCGCCCAGCAGGGCAACCAGGAGTCCAACTCCGCCCAGCACCCACAGCAGCACGGATCGGGAATCCAACGGCGACACGCCGGCATGCATCGTTGCGGGAATCGCGGCGCAGCCGGCCGATGCGACAATCAATCCTATGGTCCCGGACAGCCGCAGGCGCCAGTCCGGCCTGCGCTTCGTGTTTATCAGCAGGAGGGCCGCAGCGGACACAGAGGCGCACAAAGCGGCGGCAGGCGCCATCCGCCAGGGCGGCAACGGAGAGACGGCACCGAGATGCGGGATATCGTAAAACCTGACGGTGAGCACGGACCCGGCGAGCGTGAGGGCACTGGCTGCGATGAGAGTAGCCAATCCCCCCGCACACGCGAGGGCAAAACCCGGTCTTTTTTTCCTGGTTTCCCCGGTCTCGTACTTCCGCAATTTCATCCACTGGCGCTCCGGGCCGATTTCGGAAAACAAAGTATACACCAGCTACATAATAATGGCGATATGTTTGGGTGGAGGAATTGTGGCGCCGAAGACCCGTAGGGAACACGCCACCGACGACGCCCTTGAGGAATACGCGTTAGGCCGGAGCCGGGGCGCGGCGCTGGCGTGGATCGAAGAACATTTGCTGATTTGCGAGCAGTGCCAGGACCGGCTCTCCCAGCTCGACATGTTCGTTCAGGGGATCGCAGACGCGGATGGGCTGCTCGATTACGTAGGATTCAGCCACGATACGGCGGATGGCGAAGTGAGCCTGGAAGCCACGCGATCGCACGGACGCGAGTGGATCGCGCGGTTCCACGGGGCTCACCTCGATGGCATGGAGACCTTCAATTCGCTGCGGGAAGCGTTTCGCTTCCTGCGGCGATCGTTCACAGAAATGTATCCGGAGCACCGGTGTACGCGGCGCTGCGGAAGGCTGCAGAAGCCGTCCGGGCCCTGACAGCCAAAATCCTGGTCAGCGTTGCTCGGGCAGGAGCTCCACAGGCTGAGTTGTCTGGAACGTGAGTAGTGTTTCAGCGGGTACTTTCACATCGCTCCCCCGGGTTAGTATCTGAGTGCCGGCTCCTGCGGCCGCTCCGGTCACAGCCCCGATGGCGGCTCCTTTACCGCCCCCGGCAAGAGCGCCCACCAGTGTCCCGAGCGCCGCACCGCCGCCCACGAAACCGGCTGTCCGGCGATTTGCGCCCAAGCCCTGCTCACCTTGCTGAGTCACCGGACCTGTGCTCACCAGGAAATCGCGCCCGCCGACGGAGATGCTTTGCAGGTCCAGAGCCACCTCGGGCGTTCCGAACGTCCCGCCGGTAGACACCTCTTTGACGACCAGAACCGCGGGCGAGCCCGACGGCACGACGACGTTGCCCGACTGTCCGACAATATCCTGGGCCACGGTTGCCGAGTATGCTCTGCCGCCCACTACTCCGTTGGGCGTGGTGCTCCTGCTAACCATCGTGCTTGTGTCGATCGGCTCGTTGGTGCGTACCGTAATCTGTGTGCCGGCCGGAATCACCGCATACTGGGACTGAGCGGCGCTCGTGCCGGTCTGGTAGGGTCCGGATGCGCCCTGATAGGTCCCCTGCTGAGCCGCCTGCTGGGGCTGGAATTCCAGCGACTCCACCTCGTTCAGGTAATACGTCCGCGTCTGGCCGGTATCGCTCTGGAAAGTGATTGTTGAGCCCGATGCGGAGATGAACCTGCCGCGGTCGAAAGTTCCGTTTCGGAGAACGATCACGTCCGCCCAGGCGCTGAATGCCAGTACCATCAAAGCCGCTATCATTACACGTAGCTTTCCCATAGCTCCCTCCTGACTCCTCTCCTATATGTGAGCAATCGGCCCGCCACGCGAAGGCGGTTCATTTGTGAGAACTTGTGATGCTTTCGAGGCGAGGCAACGCGCAAAATTTGCGGATCCCCGGACGAAATGACCTCTATATCGAGCTCCTCAAGTTGGCTCGTTCTGCTCCGCTTCAGCGGAACAGCTTGACGGCGTTCGGCGCGAACCGCTGGAGGGAGCCAGCGAAACGTTCCGCGCTGCTGCCTGGGCTGCCAGTCTCTCCATCAGCAGTTCATCGCTGAAGTGAAACTGGTCGTTGGTCATTTCCGCTCCAGTGTGGATCGAAGCTCGCGCAGAATGTCGGCGGACCACTTCGGAATGTAGAACGCGGGATCTTCCGCGAGCCGAAGCAGCGTATCGCATAACGGCATCGGCGCGAGCACGCACGTGTCAAGAACCGCGATGTACTGATTACTCTGCGCGATCATCCGGCGGCTCCAGATCGTACAGGCCTTCCTCGGCTTCGGCCCGAGTGAGGTCATCGAGGACCTTGCGCCGGTTGGAATCCCGCCTGGCCTTGTACGCCAGCAGGTCGCGGACATAGATGCGCCGGTGCGTCCCGACCATGTGGTGCGGGATCTCGCCTCGCTCCAGGAGCTTGATCAGGAACTGGCGCGATACGCCGAGCATCCGCGCGGCTTCGACAGTGGTGAGCTGCGCATCGTTCTGAACGATGGCGACGGAACGTCCCTCACACAGGTCGGCGATCAATTTCACCAGGAACTCGTAAAGGGAGACGGGTAGCTTCTGAGCCCTGCCGTCCGGGCCGACCAGCTTGACCCGGCTGCGCTGGATCTTCTCGTACAACTCCAGCACCTGCCTCTGGTCGCTCCCAGAGATTGCCTCCTGAACGCGCGCCTTTCTTTTCGGCAGCATGGCAGAAGCCTCCGCAACCATTATCCGCTATATACGCTATGAATGCTATATCTGACCAGCTCCCGGCAAAGCGGAACGCAGCTTCTTCCTGGCCGCCCCGGATTGTGAGTTCGGCAAGCACGGGGGCGAGGCGATGCCGCTCGAAGTTGGCGTATGATTGTTCCAATGCAAACACGCAAGGTCCACAATGAAGAGGAAAAGGTGACTCTCAAGCACGTGCCCGGACTTGTTGGTGGACCTCGCCAGGCTGGAAGGGGGCTGGCCCGGGCAACCGCATGATCCGGTTTCTCGTCTCCCGGCTGCTGCGATTCATCTTCCGGGTGCGCGTGCGGGGCACGCTCGGGCGCCACGAGAAGCTGCTGATCGTCTCCAATCACCAGTCGCTGCTGGACGGCATTCTGCTCGGCGCCTCGCTGCCGGTACAGCCGGTCTGGGTGCTTCACACGGAAATTGCCGCCCACTGGTGGATTCGCCTGCCGATGCGCTTTGTTCCCCACCTGGTAGTGGACTCCACGCATCCGCTGGCGATGAAGTCCGTCATCGCCCTGGTGGATTCCGGACGGCCTGTCCTCATTTTCCCGGAGGGCCGCGTCACAACCACCGGGTCGATGATGAAGATTTACGAAGGCCCGGCCTTCGTGGCAGTCAAGACCGGCGCTACGGTGGTCCCCGTCCACATTGACGGCGCCATCCATACCTACTTCAGCCGCGCCCGCAGCAAGTATCCGAGAAAGCTCAGGCCGCGCATTACCATCACCATCCTTCCGCCGCGGACCATAACCGCGCCCGAGGGAGTGCGGTCGCGCGCGCGGCACCGCATGGGCGCCGAGGCGCTGCGCAAGATCATGCAGGAGGCCGCGTTCGAATCTTACGAAAAGACCACTCTGTTCCCCGCCCTGCTCGACTCCATCGCGCTGTTCGGGCGGCGCCGCCGCATCCTCCGGGATATCCAGAAGGAGGTCACGTTCGGCCAAATCCTGAAGGGCAGCCTGGCGCTGGGGCGGCTGGTAGCGAAGCTCAGCCGGGAAGGAGAGACGGTAGGCGTGCTGATGCCGAACGTCGCGGCCACGGTTTCCCTGCTCTTCGGCATGTTCGCGATGCGGCGCGTCCCCGCGCTGCTGAATTACACCGCCGGGCACGAGACCATCCGGAGCGCCTGCCGCGCGGCCGGCCTGCGAACGGTGATCACATCGCGGGCGTTTCTGGAGAAAATGAGGCTGGCCGGGCTGCCCGGCAAACTCGACGGAGTGAAGGTGGTCTGCCTGGAGGATCTGCGTTCCCGGTTCGGGTTGGCCGACAAGCTCTGGCTGATGTGCTGGGCGCTCTGGTTCCCGCGCGCGGCCGCGCGGCGGGCGAGGCCCGAAGAGCCGGCGGTGATCGTCTTCACTTCCGGTTCGGAAGGCAAGCCGAAAGGGGTGGCGCTCAGCCACGACAATTTCATCTCCAACCTGGCGCAGATCCGCGCGGTCATCGAGTTCACGCCCGCGGACAAGCTGCTGAGCGCGCTGCCGCTGTTTCACACCTTCGGCCTGACGGTCGGCATTTTTCTGCCGCTCACGCGCGGCTGCCGCGTCCTGCTTTACACTTCTCCGCTGCATTACCGGGTGATTCCCGAGCTGGTTTACAGCTACGACTGCACGGTGCTGTTCTCCTCGAGCACTTTTTTGGGCAACTACGCCAGGCACGCCCACCCGTTCGACTTCCGCAGTCTCCGGCTGGTGGTGGCGGGAGCCGAAAAGCTGAGCGACGACGTGCGCAAGCTGTACTTCGACAAGTTCGGCATACGCATACTCGAGGGCTACGGCGTGACGGAAACCTCCCCGGTGCTTTCTGTGAATACGCCGATGGCCTCCAAAACCGGGACGGTGGGCGAACTGTTCCCGGGCTGCGAGTGCCGGATCGAGCCGGTGCCCGGCATCGGCCAGGGCGGCCTGCTGCACGTGCGCGGGCCGAACGTCATGCTCGGCTATCTTTCCGAGGAGCAGCCCGGCGTCATTCAACCCACGCGCTCCATCTTCGGCGAGGGCTGGCACAACACCGGCGACATCGCCGAGGTGGACGAGGAAGGTTTCATCAGTATTTACGGGCGCGTGCGCCGGTTCGCCAAAGTGGCCGGGGAAATGGTTTCGCTGGACCAGGTGGAGCGAGTCGCCCGCGCCGCATCGCCGCAAGCCGTGCATGCCTCGACCGCCGTCGCCGAACCGGGACGCGGCGAGGTGATCGTGCTGTTCACCGATGACCGCGAGCTGCGTCGGGAGCGGCTGCAGGAAGCCGCGCGCGCCATCGGAGCCCCGGAGTTGGCCGTGCCGCGCCGGATCATCATGCTCGATGAGATTCCGCAGCTCGGCAGCGGCAAGACGGACTATATCACGCTGAACCGCCTGGCCCGGGAGTTGCAGTCCTCGCAGGGCGCCGCAAGCTGACCCATGCGCGAGCCGCTCAGCACCGCCCGCGAACGCATCGGTTGGTATTTCTACGACTGGGCGAACTCGGCGTTTTCCACCACGGCGATTACCCTGCTGCTCGGGCCGTATTTAAGCTCGCTGGCCGCGGCGGCGGCCGATGCGCAGGGCCTGGTGCATCCCTTCGGCATCCCCGTCTACGCGCGCTCTTACTGGGGCTACCTCATCGCGCTCTCGGTGATTTCGCAAGTCTTTTTTCTGCCGCTGGCAGGCGCGCTGGCCGATGCCACCGGGAAAAAGAAGCAACTCCTGGCCCTGTTCGCCTACACGGGCGCGGCGGCGACGGCGGCGATGTTCTTCGTACGCGGAGAGGCGTATCTGGCGGGGGGCGTGCTGTTTCTGATCGCGAACCTCGCCTTCGGAGCTTCGGTGGTGGTGTACAACTCGTTTCTGCCGGATATCGCGAGCGAGCGGGAGCGCGACGAGGTGTCGTCGAAGGGCTGGGGATTCGGCTATCTCGGGGGCGGGCTGCTGCTGGCGCTGAACCTGGCGCTTGCGTCGCAGGCCGAGGCGCTCGGATTGACCGAGGAACAGGCGATCCGCATCAATCTCTGCTCGGCCGGCGTCTGGTGGGCTCTGTTCACCGTGGTCCCGGTAACCACGCTGCGCAACCGTGCCGCGGGAGTCCCGGGCGCCGCAGCCCGGCCGTTCGGCAAGCTGGCCGGCACGCTCCGCGACCTGCTGCACTATCCTCAGGCGCTATTGTTCCTGCTTGCCTATCTGCTGTATAACGACGCCATTCAGGCCGTGATCGCGCTTTCCGCGCAGTTCGGCTACGACGAGTTGAAGATACCGATCGCGACACTGTCGCTGGCGATCCTGATGGTGCAATTCGTGGCGTTTTTCGGCGCGCTGCTTTTCAACTGGATCGCCGCCCGCATTGGGGCCAAGCGCGCAATCCTGCTTTCGCTTGTGATCTGGACGGGAGTGCTGGTGAACATCTATCTCGCTGTACGGACCACGGCGCAGTTTTTTCTGATGGCGGCGATGGTGGCGCTGGTTTTGGGAGGCAGCCAGGCGCTGAGCCGTTCGCTGTTCTCGCTGATGATCCCGAAGAGCAAGGAAGCGGCGTATTTCGGGTTGTACGAAGTCAGCGACAAGGGCACGAGCTGGCTGGCGCCGCTGATTTTCGGGCTGGCGCTCCAGCTCACGCAGAGCTACCGCCTGGCGATCCTTTCGCTGGTCGTGTTTTTCATCTCGGGCATGGCGGTGCTGGCGCGCGTCGATGTGCGCCGCGGCGCGCTGGACGCCGGCAACCAGCCGGTCTGACCGGAGCGCGGCGCCCCGGCTGCGCTCTGATAGAATATTGGCCGGACACCTCCCTTATGGATTCACGTCGCAGGTTTATCGGGAAGATGACCGGAGGCATCGCCGGAAGCATCGCGGCGCCCCCGGTAGTACTAGGCGCAAACGACCGCATCCGGCTGGGCCTCATCGGCGCCGGCGACCGCGGCATGCAGATCGCGCGCGAGGCGCTCGCGTGCCCGAACACCGAGTTCGTTGGATTTGCGGACGTCTACACGAGGCGGCTTGAAGAGGCGAAAAAGCTGGCTCCGGAAGCGAAGACTTACTTCGATTACCGCTATTTGCTCGATGACAAGAGCATCGACGCCGTCCTGATCGCCTCGCCGCAGCACCTGCATTGCGAGCACTTCTGCGCCTCAATCGACGCCGGCAAGCACGTCTACCAGGAAAAGACGATGGCCTTCACCGTCGAGCACGCCAAGCGCATGCGGGCGGCCTTCCAGCGGGCCGGCAAGCGCACCGTGCAGATCGGCCATCAAGCCTGCACCTCCGGCCAGATGACGGATGCCATGAGGATCCTGGCCACCGGGTACGTGGGGAAGATCACCGCCATCCACGCGCACATGTACCGCAACACGCCGCACGGCAAACCGCAGTGGAGCCGGCCCGTGTACCCGGACATGACCCCCGAAAACATCATCTGGAGCGCGTTCCTGGGCGAAGCGCCCAAGCGTCCTTTCGACGCCAACCGTTATTTGAACTGGCGCTTTTTCTGGGACTATTCCGGCGGCAATTTCTACGAGAACATGTGCCACCAGGTGGCGTTCTGGTACAAGGCGCTCGGGCTGCAAATTCCCAAAGCCGTCACCACCGTGGGCGGAATCTATCTGTGGAAGGACGGCCGCGAAGTTCCGGACACAATGAACGTGGCGATGGAACAGCCCGAGGAGATGCTGTTCACCTGGGATTCGGGGTTCGGCAACAATCACTATGGCGTAACGGAAGACGTGCTCGGAACGGACGGCACCATCTCCAAGGGCCAGCAGATCCGTTACTTCCCCCAGAAGGTGAACCGCCCGGACGGCACCGAGATGGTGGGCCAGACACCGACCCCGCGGCACGCGCACATGCAGAACTTCCTGGATTGCATACGGTCGGGTCAGGAACCGAACTGCCCGTTCGAACTGGGCTACCGCGTCACGATCGCCACCCGGATGGCGGTGGAGAGTTACCGGCAGAAAAGGACCGTCCGCTGGGATCCCGCTAGCGAAGAAATCGTCTAAAACTGGATGGATTTCGAGTACACCGCCGAGCAGCTTCAGCTCCGCAAGTCGGTGCGTGAATTCGCCGAGGCGGAAATCGCTCCCCACGTACTCGAATGGGATGAAACGCAGACCTTCCCCCGCGAGGCCATCCGCAAGCTCGCGGCGCTCGGCTACATGGGCGCGATTTTTCCAGAAGAACTGGGCGGAGCGGGCCTCGGCTACATCGAGTATTCGATCATCATCGAGGAACTGGCGCGCGTGGATCCCTCGGTTTCGTTGATCGTGGCCGCCCACACCTCGCTTTGCGCCAATCATATTCACAAGGCGGGGACGGAGGAGCAGCGGTGGCGGTACGTTCCGAAACTGGCAAGCGGCGAGTGGCTGGGCTGCTGGTCGTTGACCGAACCCGAGGCCGGTTCGGACGCCGCCGGCACGCGCTCCAACGCCGTGCGTGACGGGGACTGCTGGGTGCTCAACGGCTCGAAGACATTCACCACGAACGCGCACGAAGCCGATGTCTGCGTTGCGATGGCTGTGACGGACCGCGCCGCCTCCCACCACGGCATCTCGGCCTTTATCATAGAAGCCGGCACGCCGGGCTTCCGCCTGGGGCGCAAGGAAAACAAGCTGGGCATGCGGGCCAGCCCCACCGGTGAAGTCATTTTCGAGAACTGCCGGCTAGCGGCTTCGCAACTGCTCGGCAAGCCCGGGGAGGGATTCATCGACAGCCTGAGAATCCTCGACGGCGGCCGCATTTCCATCGCGGCGCTCTCGGTGGGCCTGGCCCAGGGCGCTTACGACATCGCGCTGAGCTACTCCAGGCAGCGCCGCCAGTTCGGCCGGCCGATTTCAGAATTCCAGGCCATACAGTTCAAGCTGGCCGACATGGCCGCATCGATCGAGGCCTCCCGGCTGCTGACCTACCGGGCCGCTTACCTCAAGGATCAGAACCGGCGCGTGACGCGCGAATCCGCCATCGCCAAGCTGTTCGCCTCCGAAGCCGCAGTAAAGGTGGCCGAGCAGGCAGTGCAGGTGCTCGGCGGGTACGGTTTCATCAAGGATTACCGGGTGGAGAAGTTCTACCGCGACGTGAAGCTGTGTACCATCGGGGAAGGCACCAGCGAGATCCAGCGCCTGGTGATCGCGCGCCAGCTTCTCAAAGGTTGACATGTCCAAGTGGGCGGAAATGATCGTTGCCGGAGATGTCCGCGCGCTTGCCCGCGCCGCCACCGCGGTGGAGAACCGCCGGCCTGAAGCCGTCCCGCTCATGCAGGAGCTGTTCCCGCGCACCGGCCGCGCGCTGCTCGCGGGCATCACCGGGCCGCCCGGCGCGGGCAAGAGCACGCTGGTCGATCAACTGGCGAAAGCGCTGCGAGGCCAGAACCGGCAGGTGGGCATTCTCGCCGTCGACCCAACGAGCCCGTACTCCGGCGGCGCGATTCTGGGCGACCGCATACGCATGCAGCAGCACCACGCCGACCCCGGCGTGTTCATCCGCTCAATGGCCTCCCGCGGCTCGCTCGGCGGCATTGCCCCGGCGACGCTGGATCTGGCGCTGCTGCTCGATGCCGCGGGCAAGGACGTGGTGCTGATCGAGACGGTCGGGGTGGGCCAGGACGAAGTCGAGGTCGCGCAGCTCGCCGACGTCACGATCGTCGTGCTGGTGCCCGGAATGGGTGATGATGTGCAGGCGATCAAAGCAGGTATCATGGAAATCGCCGACATCTTCGTCATCAACAAAGCCGATCGCCCGGGAGCCGGCGCTCTGGAACGCGAAACGCAAGCGCTCGTGGAGATGGCCGGGCAGAACGGAAACTGGCGCCCGCCGGTCCTCAAAGCGGTTGCGACCGAAGGGCGCGGAATCGGCGAGATCCTGGATGCGGTGCGGAAGTTCCAGGAGTCCGGCGGGCGGGCGAATCGCCGCGCGGATTTGTGGCGGATGCGCCTGCGCGAGATGCTGCGGGAGCGCCTGCTGGAGCGGCTGCCCGAGGAAGAACTCGAAGCCGCTGCGCGGAATGTTGCAGCGCGCATCCGCGATCCCTATTCCGTCATCGAGGAGTGGCTTAGGCGGATGTAGCGCCGGACGCGCGGCAGGCCGGAACGTAATTCATAATACGGAGCGCACATTGAAAGCACAGATCGGAATCATCGGTGGAAGCGGGCTTTATTCGATGCCCGGATTCGAGTTTCAGCAGGAGGTCGCGATTGATACTCCCTGGGGCCGCCCCTCGGACAACTACATGGTCGGCCAGATGGAAGGCAGAAGCGTGGCCTTTCTGGCGCGTCACGGCCGCGGCCACCGCATTTCGCCTTCGGAGTTGAACTTCCGGGCCAATATTTACGGTTTCAAGGCGATGGGCGTCGAGCGCATTATTTCTCTCAGCGCGGTCGGCTCGCTCAAGGAGGAACACGCGCCGCTCGATTTCGTCATCCCGGACCAGTTCTTCGACCGCACCAAGGCCCGCCCGTCGACGTTTTTCGGCGAGGGCCTGGTGGTCCACATCAGCTTTTCCGACCCCATCTGCCCGCAGATGTCCCAGGTGGTCTACCAGGCTTGCCTCGCCGAACAGGTGAGAGCGAAGCTCGGCGGAACCTACGTGTGTATGGAAGGCCCGCAGTTCTCGACCAAGGCGGAGTCCAACTTTTACCGCAGCCTGAGCATGGACGTGATCGGGATGACCAACCTGCAGGAAGCCAAGCTCGCGCGCGAGGCCGAGATCTGCTACGTGACAATCGCGATGGTGACGGATTACGACTGCTGGCATCCGGATCACGACGCTGTGACGGTGAGCCAGATCGTCAGCAACCTGACCCGGAACGCCGAGAACGCCTGCAAGGTGGTGAAGCGCGCGGTGGCGCAGTTGCCGGACGCGCGGGAGTGCAAGTGCGGCTCAGCGCTCGCCCACGCCATCATCACGGATCGTACGACGGTCCCCGAACTCACTCGAAAGAAGCTGGAACTGCTTGTCGGAAAATATCTTTGAGATTGCCAGGAGAATACGGGACTGCGCCATCCGCGGCGAAGCGTGGACGGATGTCGATCTCGCCCGGCTGGCGGCGGAAGCCTCAAGCGATGAGGGCAGTTCAGCGCTGTTCGGCATTCTGGCCGAGGGGCTGAGCGATCTGTTCGAGCCGCGCCTGGTGGACGCCTACGCGCGCATCTTTTCGGAAGTGATCGCGGCAGCGCTCCCGCAGTACCGCGCCGAAGAGCTTCGCGCGCGTTACGGCCGCGTTCGCCGGCCGCGGCGGATCGAGGGGAATCCGCGAATTGTTTACGTGCTCTCGCGCGTTACGCTCGGCGCGGACGTGGCGATCACCAGCGTGATGCTCGACGCGGCCCGGCGGCGTTTCCCCGAAGCGCGCATCGTGCTTGCGGGAAGCGAAAAGAGTTATGCCCTGTTCGCCGCCGACCCGCGCATCGATCATCTGCCGGTTTCTTACGTGCGCCGCGGCGCCCTGCGCGACCGGCTCGCGGCCTGCCCGCGCTTCGACGAGCTGGACAGCATCGTGATCGATCCCGACTCGCGCCTGACCCAGCTCGGCCTGATGCCGGTGTGCCCTGAGGAGAACTATTACTTTTTCGAGAGCCGCTCGTATGGCGGCGATACGGACGAGTCCCTCGGCATCCTGGCGCGCCGCTGGGCGGCCGAAGTGTTCGGAATCGCGGACGCGCGGGCTTTCATCTGCGCCGGAGAGGAGCCCGGGATCGCCGCTGACGTCGCCGTGAGCTTCGGAGTGGGAGAGAACCCGGCCAAGGGCATGCCGCACCCCTTCGAGCAGCAACTGCTCGCGGCGCTTGCCGGACGCGGTCTGCGCATCGTGGTGGATTCCGGACCCGGCGGCGAGGAGGAAGAGCGCGTGCGGCGCGCGGCCGGCGCGTGCGGCGATTCCGTCCGGATATTCCGCGGGTCGTTCGCCGCCTTCGCCGGCATCATCGCGGCCAGCCGTCTCTATATCGGCTACGATTCCGCGGGTCAGCATGCGGCCGCGGCTTGCGGCACACCGCTCATTACCGTATTCGCCGGCGCCCCCTGCCCTCGCTTCACCGCGCGCTGGCGTCCTACCGGTTCCGGACCGATGGAAATCATTCGGGTGGAAAATCGCGACCCCGCCGGCGTCCTCGCCCGGACGCTTGAAGTCGTGGACCGGCTGCTCGGCTAACGCCCGTAGATCTCCCGCACTAGCCCGGCGATCTCTTCCGGAACCAGATGCTCCCACGCTTCGCCGCTTCGGATGCGCCGGCGGACCTCGGTGGCCGAGATTTCGTCGCACTCGGCCGGCACGGCAAGCGTGTGAATCCGCTCGCGCATCTCAGGCGGCGGCTCGTAAGCGCCTTTGCGCGGCGCGACCAGCAACTGGTACTCGCGCAGTTGTTCCAGGAACGCGTCCGGGCGGCCGTAATCCCAGTTCACAATGCGGTCGGCCGCGTCGCGCCCGCACAGGAAGTAGAGCTCGACGCCGGGACCGTACTCCGCGCGGCACTCGCGCGCAATCTCGATGAACAGCCCCCTCTCGCTGGCGGCGATCGAGAAGCGCGGCTCCTCGTCGATGGCGATTTCCAGCATGCGCACGCGGTCCGCGAAGCTCGCCCCTTCCCATTCCTTGTGCGGAAGCACGTGCGGGAGAACGAACAGGACTTCGTCCACCGCCGCCAGCGCGGCCCGCGCCAGGGCGAGGTGCGCGCGCGTGGGCGGATTGAAGGTCCCGGCCAGCACGCCGAGCTTTTGCGGAGTCACAGCGGCGCGGCGAAAGAAGTCCATGAAGTTATCCTATCCGCAACGTGTCATCCTATCGTTATGCAGATTCGCAAGATTCGTGTGGCTCTCATCGGACAGGGTTTCATGGGCCGGGCGCACTCGAACGCATTTGCTCAGGTAAAACATTTTTATAATGTTCCGTTTGATATAGAGCGGGCGGTAATTTGCGCTCGCGACCGCAGCCGTCTGGAAGTCACGGCCGCGACGTGGGGCTGGCGGGAAATCGAGACCGACTGGCGCGCCGTGGTGTCGCGCAAGGATATCGACCTGGTGGACGTGGCCGTCCCCAACGCCCTGCACGCGCCTATATCCATCGCGGCTGCCGAGGCCGGCAAGATCATCCTGTGCGAGAAGCCGCTCGCCGTGTCCGCCGAAGAGGGCGCGCGAATGGTGGAGGCGGCGCGCGGCGTGCCCAACATGGTCTGGTTTAATTACCGCCGCGTGCCGGCGGTGGCATTTGCGCGCCGGCTGATCGAGGAGGGGCGCGTTGGCCGCGTGTTTCATTACCGTGCCGCCTACTTGCAGCAATCCGGCAACGACCCCACGCGCCCGCCGAGCTGGAAGACGCAACGGGCGCTGGCCGGCTCCGGCGTCATCGGCGATCTGCTCTCGCACTCCGTAGACACGGCGATGTGCCTGAACGGGCCTATCCGGGAGGTGACCGCGCTGACGGAAACCTTCGCGCCCGGGCGGGACGTCGACGATGCCGCGATCGCGCTCGCGCGCTTCGCCAACGGCAGCGTGGGTTCGCTCGAAGCCAGCAGGTACGGAGTCGGCTGCCGGAACAGAAACGCCTTCGAGATCCAGGGCGAGCGCGGCATGATCCGCTTCAACCTGGAGAACATGAACCACCTTGAGTTCTACGACGCCTGCGAGCCGCGGAACATCCAGGGCGCCCGCAGCATCCTGGTGACCGGGCCGGACCAGCCCTACGCCGGCGTGTTCTGGAAACCCGGGCATACCATCGGATACGAGCACACGTTCATCATTGCGCTCGGCGATTTCCTGAGTGCGCTGGCGAAAGGCGAGGAATATCATCCGAATTTCGCCGATGCGCAGCAGGTTCAGATGGTGCTTGAAGCCATTGAAAAATCGGCCCAGTCGGGCAAGTGGCTGCCTGCGTTACATTAGGAAGTGAAATGTTCACCTGGATCTGCCCGAAGTGTGGGAAAGAAGTTCCGCCGTCTTATTCGGACTGCCCCACCTGCGATGTAAAGGAGCAGTCCGCCCCGGAACAAGCGGCTTCCCCGCAAGCGGCTCCTCAGCAAGCGGGTTCTGCAGAAGCGGTTGCGCCGCCAAAGGCGCCCCAACCGGCGCTTCGGGCACGGCCGCAGCGCCGCCGCGTTCCCGCCTGGCTCTTGACCATCGTGTCCGCGGCCGTATTCGTCGGCGTGGGTGTTGGAACTTTTATGCTGTTCCGCGCTCCGCGGGAAGAGCCGGCCCAGGCCGCACAGGCTGCCGCGGCTGCCCCGGCGTTTGAAACCCCTGCGCTCCAGCAGGCGGCGGCGCAGATCAACCCCGCCTACCGGCACGTGGAACTGACCGGCCTGCGCCTGATGGAAGAAAAACGGAGGGTGTTTCTGCAGTTTGTGCTGGTGAACCATTCAGCGATGGACCTTGGCGATCTGTCTTCTAAGGTCGATATCAAGTCGATCAAAGCCGGCCCGGCGGACCCGCCCATTGGAACGTTCGAATTCAAGACTTCCCTCGGCCCCTACGAGGCGAAAAACCTCAAGGTGCCGGTCGACACCAAGCTGCGCGCCTACGAACTGCCGGACTGGCAGTTCCTCCGCGCGGAAATCAAGGGGCAGTAAGCGCCCCAGGCTTGTCCGTTTTGCCGCCCGCAACTCAGGCCCGGGGACGGGGTTCAATATAAGCAGGGGGGCATCCAGCCATGCGGTTTCAGTGCAGCCTTGCCGCCGCGCTTCTAATCTGCGGAACGGCGTGTGCCCAGGTAATCCCAAGGGGAACGCACCTGCTCCTGCGGATGGTGAATTCCGTGAGCACGCGGACCGCGCAGGAGGGCGACTACGTTTACCTGCGGACGGCGAGTCCCATCACGGACGGAAACCGGATCGTCGTGCCGGTAGGCTCATACGTGCAAGGAGTCGTGGGCCACGTACAGCGAAGCGGCAGGGTGAAGGGGCGCGCGGCCCTCGGAATCCGGCTGGAAACACTCACTCTGCCCAGGGGCAAGGTGGTGCGGTTTTCGCCGCGCCTCGATTCCCTGGACCCGAATGAAACCGGCCAGCAGGTCGATCGCGGGCAGGAAGTAGTCAGGCAGGCCCCGGGCGTGGGCGGCGACACGGCGCAGATCGTGATTCTCGCCGGCAGCGGCGCGGCGCTCGGCGGCATTGCGGATCGCGGCTGGGAGGGAGCGGGCATCGGAGCGGGCGTGGGCGCCGGGGTCGGCATTGCTACCGTGCTGCTCACGCGCGGCCGCCCGGTCGAACTCCGGCGCGGCTCCACGCTTGACGTCGCGTTCGACCGGGCGGTGGAACTCCGTTAGCGCGCGGGAGGCTAGGCGTCCAGCAGCTTCCGTGCGAATGACAGGTTGCGACGCAGGTCGTTCTCAATGTTGCCCGAAGGCGCCGAGGTCTCCAGCATGGCGTACCCCGTAAAGCCGATCTCGTTGATGGCCCGCATCACCGCGGGAAAATCGACTTTGCCTTCTCCCATGTATCCCCTGTCCTTGAAGTGGAACTGGCAGATGCGGTCCTTGCCGAGCCAGCGGATCTCCTTCGGCGCATCATACCCGCCCTGGTTGGTCGCGTTGCCGACGTCGTAGTAAACCTTGAGCGCATTCGAACCGACGCGATCGAGCACGCGCGCGCTTGTTTCGGCCGGCAGCGTGTTCTCAAACCCCAGAATCACGCCCGCCTTCTCGGCCGCCGGCGCGAGTTCCTTGAGCGCAGCCGTTACGGCGTCCAGTTCCTGCTCATTCGTGTTAGCCAGCGCGCACTTGCCGAAGAACACCAGCATCAGAATCTGCGCGTCCAGTTTGCGCGTGATTTCGATGCCGTCGCTGACCCATTTCTTCGCCAGCTCGTCGTTCTTCAGGCAGTTGACGTGGAGGATGTCGAGGTAGGTGGCGCCGATCGGCATCTTGTGCCGCCTTGAGGCGGCGAAATACGCGCCCTGCAGGCCGGGGTTGGAGAGCGGCAGCTCGCCTCCGGGCCTCGCCCTGCCGATGGTGATCTGCAGCCCTTCAAAGCCGAGGGCGGCCGCCCGCTCCACGGCCTCTACTTTTCCCTCAAGCTTGAAGCAGCCGTCCATCACGCCTATGCGCAGTCCTGACTTCTTCCCGGCGGCATGGCCGCCAAGGGCCGCCGCCGCGGTGGCGGCGAGCATCGTTCTCCTGGTGAGCATAGGAAGATTCTACAGCCAGGTTCCGGCGGTGCGCATCGCGCCGTGCGGAAAGCCGTACACTATATAGAAGACAAAGAGGAGCCAGATGCCTATGCCCGCGAACATCCAGACCGCAACCGCCGTTGAGAAACTGCCCGCCGTGCCCTTAACCCTTGAGGGCTACAGCGTGCTGCACCAGATGTTCCGCTTGCGCTGGCCGGCCTGGAAAGCACTCGGCCGCGATCACCGCGCGGAAGCGTTGGTGGAAGCCGCCCGCGTGCTGGAAAGCATGGAGCAGAACGAGGAAGGCCAGTCCGCCGTCTACTCGTTGATCGGACACAAGGGCGATCTGCTGTTTCTCCACTTTCGCAATTCCTTCGCCGAACTAAACCGGGCGGAACTGCGGTTGTCCAGGCTGCGGCTGGCGGACTTCCTTGAACCCACCACGTCGTATTTGTCCGTCATCGAGCTTGGTTTGTACGAATCGAGTATCAAGCTTTACAGGGCTCTGGCCGAGCGGGGGGTTGAGCCGCACTCCGCGGAGTGGAACGCGGAGACCGAAGCTTTGCTGGCTACCCAAAGGAAGGCGATGCATTCGCGGCTTTACCCGAAAATTCCCCAGCACCGCTATATCTGCTTCTACCCGATGGACCGCAGGCGCGGCGAGGGAAAGAATTTTTACACGCTGCCCATACTCGAGCGGGGCCGCATGATGCGCGAGCACGGACTGGTCGGCCGGCGCTACTCCGGCGAGGTGCAGCAAATCATCACCGGTTCGATGGGCTTCGACGACTGGGAGTGGGGCGTAGACCTGTTCGCCGACGATCCCCTGCTTTTCAAGAGACTCATTTACGAGATGCGGTTCGACGAAGTTAGCGCGATTTACGCGCTGTTTGGATCGTTTTATCTAGGCGTGCGAGTGGCGGCGCCTCGCATCGGAGCGCTGCTTGAAGGAGAGCTGGCCTGACCGTCCCAAGGCGCTCATTCCAAAATCCCCTCACTGCCGCGCGCGGCTGCAACATCGCGCGAGCATTAACCATACGAGGATTATATGAAACTGCGCGAAAGAAGCACCATGGCAATCTCCTTGCGTTCCGCAATTTATGTTGCGATCGCCGCTGCGCTGATCGGTTATCAACTCGCCGGGTGGAGAGTTACCGTAGCCAGCGCCGCCAGGGACCGGGCCCGCGAACTCATGGAGGCCGACCGCGCCTTCGATGAGGCAACCGCCTCCGAGGGCGTCGAGGGCTGGGTTTCGTACTTCGACGACGACGCCGTCATGCTGCCCGCCGGCAGCGATGTGGTGGTGGGCAAAAAGGCAATCCGCGAATTCGTACAGAAACGCTTTACCACGCCCGGATTCAGCCTGCGCTGGGAGCCTATCGACGCGCGCGTATCGGGCGACCTTGGATACACATACGGGGTGTACAAGGCGTCGCGCACGGAGCCAGGCGGTAAGCGCGTCACCTCATATGGTAAGTACGTCACCATATGGAGAAGGCACCGCGGCGGAGAGTGGAAGGTGGCGCTCGATATCGGGAATGATAGTCCCGCCCCCGCGGCCAGGCAGATGGACTAAACCGGCACTTTTCACCGCGACGCCATGCGCTCGCGGTTCGCGCCCTCCCAAACGAGATAAGTGAATAACAGGCCCTAAATACACTGCGTAGCTTGAGAGTTGCTTGAGAGTTGAAAGCTACTTACCCTCCTCCTACACTGAAGTTAGAGTAGTGAGGGGGGGAGATGCGTAAGAACCAACTAACGATGGTGCCCGTATTGCTTTCCGCCGGTCTGCTCCTGGCGCAAGCCCCGCAGCAGGGATCCATGGGCCAACAGCAACCGTACGGCGGGCAGGGCCAACAGCAACCCTACGGCGGACAGATGCAACAGCCCGCCAGCAACCAAACCCAGCCGGTTCAGGTATCAGTTCCTTTCGGTGCTACAAACGGCCGGCTGGTGACCTCGGGCGAGGACCTGATTTTCATCGACGACCAGCAGCCGCAGAACAGCTTTGTCGTCAGACGGGACCAGATCCAGAGCGTCAGATTCGACGGGGCAAAGGTCTCAATGACGCTCAGCCGCCCGGTGCGCGACAGCTCGGGCGAGCGCAGTTCACTTGACTTCCGGTTCCAGAACCCCGCGGCTGCGAGCATGGTCACCTCATGGCTCGGCTCAAGCGCGGCGGCGCAACGGCCCACCCAAGCCAGCTCCCAAGCCCAGGCTCAGGCCCAGCCCCAGGCTCAGGCCCAGCCACAGGCTCAGGCTCACCCACAGCAGCCCCAGCCGCCGGCTGTCCGGGCCCCGGCCGTGTCCGACGGGTCTCTGAGCCAGTCAACTGTTACGTCCACCGAGCCCCAGACACAGGTTTTTGACGTGAAGCGCGACCGCTTCATCGGCTCCGACACCGGCCGCCTGTTCCTCACGCCGAACGAGATCATTTTCCAATCGCTGGACAATCCCGGCGCCTCCCGCCGGTGGTCAATGGCGTCGATCGAGAGAGTTGAGCGCAGAAACCCGTTCCGCTTGAGAGTTAAACCATTTGTGGGTAACCAATTCAATTTCCGCATTCTGAGCGGCAGCGGCATTTCCACGCCGGAATATACGGCCCTGGTGGAGCGTGTAAACAGGGCGCACATGAAAAACAATCAGACGATCCAGACCGATGGCGAGAGCTATCGGTAAGTTACAACTTCAGCGGATGTCAATTCAAAATGGCGCGGAGCATGGCGGCCAAAGTCGCCTGTTCCGCGCCGTTCAACTTTCTTCCATCAGCAGTCACATAGAATACGTCAACTGCCTTGTTCCCCTGAGTGTCGATCAGCGCAAGCTCGATGTTAGCGCCCGCCGATGAGATCGTCGAGGCCAGGTCATAGAGCAGACCCGGGCGGTCTTCCGCCACCACCTCGATCAATGTAGCTGTCTGGGAAGCCGCGCCGTCGAACGAGACTGCCGGGTGCACGCGCGGCCGCTGGCCCGAAAAAGGCCTGGAGCGGCTCGGCGGCTTCACCCCCGCCTTTCCGAGCGCCACCCGCTCCAGCAGAATCCGGAGCCTGTCCGCCTCCGAGGGATTCAGTTCGAGCGTGCGGTGGGGATCGGAAAAAACGAACGTGTCAAGAATGGCGCCGTGGCGATTGGCGAAGCCCTCCATCTTGAGTATGTTCATTCCGAAGCCCGAGAGCGCGCCCGCCAGCGAGGCGAGCAGCGACGGCCGGTCGCGCGCCACCAGCCTGAGCCGGTAAAATCCGTTCTCCTTGCGAATATCGAGAGCCACGCCGCGCTCGCGGCTGCGCCGGTCCAGTTGCAGATCGGCCGCAATCTCGGACTCCGAATGCGTGCGAAGGTAGCGCACCGGAAAGCCTTCCAGAAACTCCGCCCGGTCCGGCGCCCCTGGAAGCCGGTCCTCTTCCAGTTCCCTGGTGAGTTCGTTGTACACGGCCAGATAAGCGCACCAGAGCTGCTCCGTGCGCCACGGGCTGAGAGCGGTGGGATTTACCGCGCCGATGTCCGCGAACGTGAGCAGGGCGAGTTTCTTCGCCAGTTCGAGCGTTCCGGCGCGGCCGGCCAGCATCCGCGCCGTGCCCGGCTCGTCCAGGTCCCGCGACGCCATCGCGATCGAGAAGTCCAGGTGGCGGTCGATGAGCAGCCGCACGTCCCGGCGCTGGTTTTCGGGCACGCCGAGGCGTTCCATCGCCGCTTCCGCCAGCCGCACGGATTCGGCAACGTGCGGTCCCTCGGGTTTCGCCTTTCCCAGATCGTGCAACAGCAGCGCCAGCCACAGCGTCGCCGGATCGTCCACCTCCGCCAGCAGCCCGGCGAAGCGCTGCTTCAAGGGGTCCTGCGGCGGCGAGTACAAGTCCTCCAGGATCTGAACGGCCACCAGCGTGTGCTCGTCCACCGTGTACCGATGGTAGAAGTCGCGCACCACCAGGCAGTCGATTTCCTCCCACCCCGGCAGCAGCGCGTCGAGCACGCGGGTCTGATGCATGAGGCGAAGAGCGAGGGCGCGGTGCTGTCCTTCGAGAATTTGCCTGAACTCCCCCCAGAGATAGATGCGCCGCTCGGAGAAGCAGCGCCGCAGCGCCGGCAGATAGTTCGCGATGCGTAGGTCCGTCTCCGGCGCCAGCCGCAGCCCGTGGCGCGCGACGAATTGAAACAGGCGCAGCGCCAGCTCGGGCTCATGCTCGAGCCGGTGCGGCTCGCGAAAATAGACGCGCTCGCGTGAGACAGAGAACTCGGCGTTGGAGACGCGCGACCGCCACTGTTTGAACTGCACCAGCAGCGTACTGGCGCGCTCCTCGGCCAGGTCCAACTCGCGCGCCGCGGCGCGATGGATTGCGCGCGCGTGCCCGTAGTATTCGCGCATCCAGACCGAGGGATCCACACCCGCGTGCGCGGCCGCTTCCTCCTGCAAATCGAAGGTAAGCAGATTGGAGTCCCTGCCGATGCGCTGGTGCAGGTGGAAACGCAGCTCGGTGAGAAAATCGCGCGCAGCCTCGAGCCCGGCGGGGACCTCCGGCGGCGGGAGCCGGTCCGGCGAACAGTTGCGCAGTTGTCCGAACCAGCACACCACCTGGTAGTCGCGCAGCCCGCCCGGGCCGTCCTTCACGTTCGGTTCGAGCTGGTAAATCGAGCCGCCGGCCTTCAGATGCCTTTCGCGCGCCAGGTGGCAAAGCCCGCCGGCAATCGCCTGCCGCTGCGCGTGAACGAAGCGGGCAAACGCGGCGCTCAGGCGGTCGAAAAGGACGCGGTCGCCCGCGAGGTACCGGTGGTCCAGAAGGCTGATGCTCAGCTCGACATTGCCATCCTGCACCTCGCAACATTCCGATGGCGTGCGGACCGAGTGGCTGACGCGCAGCCCGCCGTCCCACAATTCCTGAAGGAACCTGGAAATGGCCGGCCTCTGCCCCTCGGCGAGCGACTGGCGCTCCACCACCAGCAGCAGATCGACGTCCGAGTGCGGAAACAGCTCGCGGCGGCCGAAGCCTCCGACGGCGAGCAGCGCGATCCCCTCCGGCATGAGCGGGCGGAGAAAGCGTTCATACGACTCTACCGCCAGCCGCTCCACCAGTGAGGTTCGTCTGAGCAGCGCCTCGCGAGCGCTAGAGGGCTGCTTCCCCGCGGTCGTCATTGCGGATCCGGATGGCGTCGGTGACGTCGTAGACGAACAGCTTGCCGTCGCCGATCTTCCCGGTGCGGGCCGCCTGCGTGACCGTCCGCAAGACTTCCTGAAGCCGGTTATCGCAGATCACCATTTCGAGTTTGATTTTGGGCAGCAGGTCCACCTGGTATTCCTGCCCGCGGTAGACCTCCTTGTGGCCCTTCTGGCGCCCGTGACCGCGCACCTCGGTAACCGTCATGCCATCCACACCGATGGCTTTGAGCGCGTCCTTGACGTCTTCCAGTTTGAACGGTTGGATAATCGCTTCGACTTTTTTCATCGAGTCCTCTTGTTCCTGCCGCTGTTATGCTTCGAAATTGTAGGCCTCTTCGCCGTGCAGGCTCAAGTCGAGGCCCTCAGTTTCGTGCATGGGATGCACGCGCAAGCCGATCAGAATGTCGCAGATTTTCAGAATGATCAGCGTGCCCACGATGGCCAGCACCCAGGCGATCGCCGCGCCCAGCGACTGGTTGATCACCTGCGCCGCATTTCCATCCACCCAGCCCAGCGCCACGGGATTCCCCGAGTCGTCCTTGAGCCCGCTGTTCACGAGGGCGGTTGCGAAAACGCCGGTGAGGACAGCGCCCAGCGTCCCTCCCGCGCCGTGTACGCCGAAAGCGTCCAGGGAATCGTCATAGCCGAACCTACGCTTCACCGCCGTCACCATGAAGTAGCAAACCACGCCCGCGGCGAAGCCGATAGCCAGCGCGGCGAGCGGCGTGACGAATCCCGCCGCCGGCGTGATCGCCACGAGCCCGGCCACCGCGCCCGAAACCGCCCCGAGCACGCTCGGCTTGCCCGCCCGTATCCACTCCGCAATCATCCATCCCAGCGTCGCCGACGCCGCGCTGAAATGCGTCGCCACGAACGCGCTGGTCGCCAGCGCCGAGGATGAGAGCGCGCTGCCGGCGTTGAATCCGAACCAGCCCACCCAAAGCAGGCAGGCGCCGACGAAGCTCAGCACGAGGCTGTGCGGTTTCATCGATTCGCTCGGGTATCCCTTCCTCCGCCCGAGATACACGGCGCACACCAGCGCGGATACGCCCGAGGTGATGTGCACAACCGTTCCGCCGGCGAAATCGAAGCATGGCACGCGCCCGCCGGAGAACGCGTTCAGCAGCCCACCCTTGCCCCACACCATGTGCGCCATTGGGAAGTACACAAACAGCGACCACAGCGTCATGAACAGCAGCATCGCGCTGAACTTCATGCGCTCTGCAAACGCGCCGGTGATCAGCGCCGGCGTGATGATGGCGAACATGAGCTGGAAAATCATGAACGTCTGCTGGGGAATCGTAGGCGCGTAATCGGGATTGGGCGCCGAACCGACCCCGTTCAGGAACGCATACCGCAGGCCCCCGACGAACATATTGCCCTCGGCGAACGCGAGGCTGTAGCCCACAACGGCCCACAGCACCGTCACCAGAGCCATCATAATGAAGCTCTGCATCATGGTGCCCAGCACGTTCTTCTTGCGCACCAGCCCCCCATAGAAGAGAGCGAGCCCGGGGCCGGTCATCATGAGAACAAGCGCGGCGCAAACCAGCATCCACGCATTGTCGCCGGCCGACTGCGCGGCTTCGACGGTGCTCTGTAGGGCTGCCCACCTGGCGTCCGCGTTCGCAACCGTCTCACCGGCCGCCGCTGAGGACAGAATTAGCGCTAGAGAAACAACCTGGTTGAAACGATGCACGTTAGATGACCTCACCCTAATCATGCATCGGGAGTTCGCTTCCGGGAAGCGGAACATTTCTATACCGGCGATTGAAAATTCTTATTGGGATTGCCCGGCGCAAAGACAGCCCGCTCCGCACGCGGCGCCTGAAGCGTCGGATTCTTCGGCGGGTGTGACTTATTCCGTCTTGCGCGGCCGCGCCTGATCGTCCGGCTCGGACGGAAGTGCCGTTGAGTGGTCCTCCAGCAGGCCGGAGATGGTCGTGATCAGGCGGTGCGCCGTGAAAGGCTTACGAATAAGAGGAAGCCCTGAAAGCGTCCGCCCCGTGCTCTCCAGCAGCACCGTATCGGTAAACCCGGACATGTAGAGCACCTTGACGTCCGGCCGTCCGGCTTTCACTTGCCCGGCGAGTTCGAAGCCGTTCATGTCCGGCATGAGAACATCGGTCAGCAGGACATGAATGGCCGCGGGATGAGTCGCGGAAATCTTCAGCGCCTCGGCCGCGCTCGACGCATCAAGAACATTGAAACCGGCGCGCCACAGCATCGTGCGCGCCAGCGCGAGCACCGACGCCTCGTCGTCCACCACCAGGATCGTGACGCCGCTGTGGCCGTTCTGAGAGTGCATGCCGAAATTCTATCATTCCACGGCGGCATCATCCTTGCCGTTACACTGTATTCAGAGGGGCATGAACGTACGAAGGAAACTTCTGGGCATCCCACGCCGTTTTCGTGAAGCGAAGATGTTTGCGCGCGCCATGCAGTTTCCGCGGCGCCCGGTTCTCGCTCACATCGTTCCCATGCGCCGCTGCAACCTCGCATGCGCCTATTGCAACGAGTTTGACAGCGTCTCCGCACCGGTGCCGCTGGATAGGATGCTGGCGCGCATCGACCGGCTGGCCGCCCTGGGCGTCAGCATGATCACCATCAGCGGCGGCGAGCCCCTGCTGCACCCCGATCTCGAACGCATCATCGCGCGTATCCGCGAGCGCGGCATCATTCCGACCCTCATCACCAACGGCTACCTGCTGACGCCGGAACGCATCCGCCGTTTGAACCGCGCCGGCCTGCACAATCTCCAGATCAGCATCGACAACGTGAATCCGGACGAGGTGTCGAAGAAAAGCCTGAAAGTGCTGGATCGCAAGCTGCAATGGCTGGCTGAATACGCCCACTTCGACGTCAACGTGAACGCGGTGGTCGGTTCCGGGGTCGGAGTCCCGGAGGACGCGCTGACGGTGGCGCGGCGCGTGCAGGCGCTCGGCCTCAACATAACTACCGGCGTGATTCACGACAGCTCCGGCCAGGTGCGCCCTCTGGGCGCCCGCGACCGCGCCGTGCTCGACAAACTCCACCGCCTCCGCAAACCGCTGTTCTCGTTCGTGCGGCACAACGGCTTCCAGCGGAACCTGATGCGGGGCCTGCCGAACCACTGGCACTGCCGCGCCGGAA
Organism: Rhodospirillales bacterium; assembly: GCA_050261015.1. Lineage (GTDB taxonomy): Bacteria > Acidobacteriota > Terriglobia > Bryobacterales > Bryobacteraceae > Fen-330. Next base: position 30,118 of record JBLNCW010000003.1, read on the forward strand.
GCCGCTACCTGTATGTTTGCGAGGACGGCCTGGTACATTGGTGCTCGCAGCAGCGCGGCCGGCCGGGCGTTCCGCTGGAGCGCTACACGGCCGCGGACATCGAACGCGAGTACCACACCGAGAAAGCGTGCGCGCCCTTCTGCACCATTACCTGCGTCCACCAGATTGCCGTGCTTGACAAGCTGCGCGAGATGCCGCGGGAAACGATCAGCGAACTGGTCGCCTCAAATCCCCCGCTCTCGGTGCGCGTACTCTCGTGGCTCTTCCTCACCAGCAGCAGCCGGCGCTGGTTCTCCAAAGCCGCTTTGAAGCTTTTGAGAACAGAGTGAAGCGCGGGTATTCCTGCTAGCAGTTTCCGGCAGAAATGAAGATTAAAACATGATACTCTTCGATTGTTTGACCATAGCACCGCCATGACGGTCACAATCGAGAAGTTTTTCGAAACGCAAAACACGCCTTCTCAGGTCAAGTCCGCTATTGCTAGCAACTACTTCGGCGCGTGGGCCACGATTATGACGAAGCGGGCCGGCAAGCGTGTCATAGGCTATGCAGACCTGTTCGCCGGACGAGGTCGGTTCGACGACGGCTCAGAGTCCACACCGCTCATCATTGTCAGGCGGGCGGTTAACGATCCGGCACTCAAAACTGCGCTGAAGACATTCTTCAACGACAAGAGCGCGGACGAAATCGCCACCCTTGAGCGGGAAATCGGTTCCATACCTGGCATTGAAGGGCTCTTGTACGCGCCAAGGTTTTGGAGTGAGGCCGTTAGCGCGCAGATAATCAGAAAGGTAACGGATTTCCGTTCGGTTCCAACGTTCCTCTTTGCCGATCCCTTCGGATACATGGGGATTTCTCTCAAACTGATCAAGCTGCTGTTGGAGAACGAAAAGAGCGAGGCCCTGATCTTTTTCAATACGAACCGAATCAATGCAGGTCTAAGCAACGAGTTCGTTCGTGAACACATTGACGCGCTGTTCGGAGCCCGGCGCGCTGAAGCCGTCCGCGCAAAGGTCGCCAGCCTGCACGGCGCTGACAGGGAGCGGGTAGTTCTGGACAGCTTCCAGGATGGCCTGAAGGGTATCGGGTTCAAGTATGTCCTCCGATTTCGTTTTCTCTCCCGCTGCGCGGACCGGACCAGCCACCATCTGATCCACTGCTCCCGGCATCCGCTTGCCGAGAAAATTATGAAAGAGGTGATGGATCGATATAGCGTCAAGAGCTTCGATGGGATACCGCTTTTTGAAATCCCGCATGAGGATTTCGGGCAGGGATCGCTTTTCGAAAAACCACTGCCGCCGGTCGGCCTTGCGGAAGAATTGCTGCGCGTCTTTGCGGGAAAGACTCTCACGTTGCGGGAGATTGTGCACCGTCACAGCCCAGGCACACCGTACGTCGCGCGGAATTACCGTGCGGCGCTGTCGTACCTCATCGAGCAAGGGAAGGTCTCGTGCGATCCTTCTGCCGCGACGATGCGCTTCAGGCAAGGCAAGCGAATCTGGCCGGCGCGAACCCGGTTCACATTTCCGGCACAATAGAAAGAGCGCCCATGGGATTGAAATCAGCAATCGAGTGGACAGAATCGACGTGGAATCCGGTCACGGGCTGCGACAAGATCAGTCCCGGTTGCAAGAACTGTTACGCCGAGAGGATGGCCCTCCGGCTCCAAGCCATGGGACAGCCGAACTACGTAAACGGTTTCAAACTGACGCTCCATGAGCACACTCTGGAACTCCCCCTGCGCTGGCGAAAACCGCAAATGATTTTCGTCAACTCCATGAGCGACCTTTTCCACAAGGACGTCCCCATCGAATTCATCCGCCGCACGTTTCGATTAATGCGCGAGGCCTACTGGCACCGTTTCCAGGTGCTCACGAAACGATCGGAAAGACTTGCGGCGGTGAGCGCCGAGCTAGACTGGCCCGAAAACGTCTGGATGGGTGTCAGCATCGAGACGGACAAGTACTGCTTCCGTGCCGATCATCTTCGCCGGACCGGCGCCCGGGTGAAGTTTCTCTCGCTCGAGCCGCTCCTCGGACCGCTCCCTAGCCTGAATCTATCCGGCATCAATTGGGTGATTGTCGGAGGAGAGTCAGGACCCAAAGCCAGGCCGATGAGAGAGCAATGGGTCCTGGATATCCAAGCCGCATGCGCGGAAGCCGGGGTGGCCTTCTTTTTCAAGCAATGGGGAGGCTCCAATAAGAAGGCGGCCGGACGCATGCTCCGAGGGCGCACGTACGACGAAATGCCCCAGTTAGCAGAACCGGTTCAGAAACACCCGCGTGAACTGCGCGTAGTGGGGTAAGCCTCCCGCCTCCTAATACCCCTCCTCCTCCAGCCGCACCTTGCCCGCGAAGTGGCGGTAAATGAAAATCGTGTATCCCGCCACCAGCATCATTCCCGGAATCCACCATGCCAGCGCTACGGATAGCCCGTGGGACGCCGTTGCGGCGCTCCAGATCGTCAGGCCGCGCGCGGGATCCGCGTTCGAGGGAAGCACGTAAGGGAACACCCCGAACGCCGCGCTGGTCAGCATGCCCGCGATATACACGCAGGATGCGATAAACGGCTTCAGCTCCTCTCCCCGGCTGCGGAACCACTGGATGCCCACCAGCCCGCCAATCGCCAGGGCCGGAAACACGTAGCCCCACGGCCAGGCATTGAGATTGGCCGCGACTTGCGGCTGCACGCGGAAAGTGGCGGCGGTCACGATCAGCGTCATGCCGGCCACGCCGTACCACGCCAGGCTCGCAGCCCTCCGCGCCCGCTCCTGCAAGATGTCCTCGGTCTTGTACACCAGCCACAGCGCGCCGTGCTGCGCCAGCACCAGGAACGCAAACACCCCTACCAGCACCGTGTACCAGTCCAGAATCCCGACCTCACCCGTCGTGGTGAAGTGCGTCCACAGCGGCAGGAAGAAGTACCCCGACTCGTCCAGCGGAACGCCGCGCACAACATTGCCCAGCGCGGCGCCGAAAAAGATCGCCAGCAGAATGCTGGCTCCGGCGAACACGAAATCGAAAAACGGCGGCCAGACGGGCGCTTCCAGGTGATTGCGGAACTCGATCGCGATGCCGCGCAGGATCAGCAGCCACAGCACGATCATCAGCGGCAGGTAGAATCCGCTGAAGCTCGAAGCGTAGAGCGCCGGAAAGGCCAGGTATAGGAGGCCGCCGCCCGCCAGCAACCATACTTCGTTGCCGTCCCAGACCGGGCCGATGGACTTCAGCAGCCTCTGCCGCTGGGACTGCGTGCGCCCCACCAGGTAGTAGACAATGCCGGTGCCGATGTCGAAGCCGTCGAGCACGACGTACACGGCAATCATTAATGCAACCAGACAGAACCAGATGGTTTCCATGTGCGCCTCCTATAAACGGATGGGCTCCGGCCCGTGAACGACCGTCTTCGGGGCCACCCGCTCCGGCCCATGCTCGATTTCCCGGGCCGTCAGGAACAGAAAGAGAATGCCGAGCAGAGCGTACAGCCCCATGAAGCCGATCAACGTAAACAGCGTGTTGCCTGCCGAAACGTGACCCGACGGACCATCGGCGGTTCGCATCAGCCCGTAGATCAGCCACGGCTGCCGCCCGACCTCCGCGGTGGTCCACCCCGCGGTATTGGCAATGAATGGGAAGGGCAGCGCAAGCATGATCACCCAGAGCCACGCCCGCGCCGTGTACAGACGTTTCTTCCACAGCAGCACGACCGACACGAGCGACACCGCGATGAAAATAGTGCCCAGCCCCACCATGATGCGGTAGCTGTAGTACAAGAGCGGGACGTTGTCAGGCAGGTCCTCCTTACGGAAGGCGTCCATGCCCTTGACCTCGGCCTCCCACCGCTTGTAGGTAAGGAAGCTCAGCATGCCCGGGATCACGGCCGGGTTATCCAGCCTGCGCTTCTCGGTATCCGGCTGCCCGAGAATCGCCAGCGGCGCGCCCCCCTGCGTTTCGAAAAGCCCTTCCATGGCTGCCAGCGTGGCCGGCTGATGGTGCGCTACGTTATACCCCTGGCGGTCGCCGGTGGGAAACAGCATCAGCACCGACGCCACGCACCCCGCGATCACGCCGACCCGCAGGAACGTCCGCCCGTACTCCTCGAACTTCCGGCTCACCAGGTAGAACGCCCCCACGGAAGCCATTAAGAAGCTGCCCGTCACAACCGTTCCGATCATGGTGTGGGCGTACATCCAGCCGAGCCAGGGGTTCAGCAGGAGCGCCCAGAAGCTCTCCAGCACCAGGTTGCCGTCGGAAGCTATCTTGTACCCTACCGGGTGCTGCATCCAGGCGTCCGTCGCGACAATGAAGAAACCGGAAAGCCACGTCCCGACGAGCATCAGCAGCGAGACCGCCCAGTGCGCCCGGGCGCTCAGCCGCTTTTCGCCGAACAGCAGCAGCCCGAGAAACGTGGACTCCAGAAAGAACGAAAATACCCCTTCCATCGCAAGCGTCTGGCCGATGACCCCACCGGCCGCCTTCGAAAACTTCGCCCAGTTGGTTCCGAACTGGAATTCCATCGGAATCCCCGTAACGACGCCCAAGGCGAAGCCGATAGCGAAAAACTTAATCCAGAACCGCGCCGCTTTGTTGTAGTGATCGTTCCCCGTTTTGAGCGCCATTGTCTTCAGCACGAAGATCAATAGCGCCAGACCCATGGTCATCTGGGCAAAAACGTAATGGAACGTAATTGTGAATGCGAAGTGCAATCGGTGGAGGGTCAGAACGGAATCCATACCCGAAACTCCCCTTAATTCGAATTATCCGCGAAAATACATTCGATGCTGCTAACAGGCTTAAGGATGCGGATATCCTCGACGCCCGCGGCTGGGCCGGAATCCCACCGGGTACAATGAAAAATCCTGTGCTCAAGAGACTCTGGACCGGCAGACCGGATGCCGCAGCCGTCTTGATCATCTCCCTGGTATTTGGGATCAACGTGTACCGCGCCTGGACGCAGTCCTTCACCGCGGACGAAGCCTACAGCTATAATCTATTCATTTCAAAGCGTTTCTCGAACGTTTTCGCGGACTACAATGCGGGAAACCACGTCCTGCAATCCGCCCTCTCCAAGGTTTCCGCCAACCTGTTCGGGCTTTCCGAGTTCACGCTTCGGCTGCCCACCCTGCTGGGAGGGCTGCTCTACTTCGTCTCGGCCTTCCGGCTCTCACGATTTCTGTTCGGTGGCGGCTGGCTGGCGGTGCTTTCGGTGGCGTCTCTCTCGCTGAACCCCTTCATTCTGGATTACCTGTCGGCCGCGCGCGGCTACGGGCTGGGGCTCGGATTCCTGCTCTGGGCGGTGTACCACCTGCTGCTGTATTTCGAAGATTCGAATCAACTCCGGTTGTACAAAGCCGGCCTGGGTCTGGGCCTGTCGGTTTCCTCGGTGTTGATTTACCTGTACCCGGCAGTCGCCCTGCTGGCGCTGGTGGCGGCGATTCTGGTGGCCGACGGGGCGCTCAGTTCCCGGGACGAGGCCAAACGCCGGTTCTGGTTCGCGGTGGACCAGTTCGCCGGTCCCGCCGCGCTCACAGCTTTCCTGATCCTGGTGATTCCGCTGAGCCGGGCCGCGCCTGAACACTTCTATTACGGGACGGACAACCTGGACACCTTCGTCAAAAGCCTCACCCGCCCCTCCCTGTTCCATACGTTGAACGTGTACGCCATCATCAGGCACGTGCCGGGATTCATGTGGTGGGAGACGGCGGTGTACCGTGTCGTGATACCGGCGGTTCTTGCGGCCCTGGCGGCGCTCGCAATTCTGGCCGCGAGGAAATGGCTTTGCCTGCGGCGGTTCGACTCGCTCGACCGCAACGAGCGCGCCCTTCTGCTCATCGCAGGCGCGATCGCCTTGTCGCTGGTGATGATGATTGCAAACCATCTGCTGTTCGGCGTTCCCTACCTGTTGAGCCGCACGGCGATCTTCTTCGTGCCGCTGTTTACACTGGCCGTGATGCTGCTTATCGCCCGGCCCGAAAGGCCGCTTGCGATTCCCGCGCTGGCCTTCGCCGTCTGGGCCGTCGGAATGTTCGCCGCCGGCTTCAACGCCGGTCATTACACCGAGTGGAAATACGACCGCAACACCAAAACCGTCATGCGAATGCTCAAGCAGCGAAACAGCGCCGGGCGCGAGGTGCGGATGGGCGTGCACTGGCAGTTCGAACCGAGCGTCAATTTCTACCGCCGGCTCTACCGCCTGGACTGGCTTAAGCGGGTGGACCGCAGCGGGCCCGACGGCGATTTCGATTACTACTATCTCGGCTACACCGATACCGGGCTTGTCGAGAAGCGCAGACTGCGACCCCTGCTGACCGATGCCGAGGCGCAGGTCATATTCGCAGTCAGGTCGTCTGAGACACAGCCCGAGTCCCAGCAGCATGCTTCAACGACTCCATAAGCGGTTGAACGCCGCTGTTGGCCGCGGGCGGCGGTGCTGGTTCTGGGTTGCCGTGGCCCTCCTCCTCGGCGCGATGGGCACGGCGCAGGTCACCTCGGCGCTTCAGGAAACACAGACCTGGGACGAGGCCATCCACATTGCGGCGGGCTACTCTTACCTGAAGACCGGCGATTACAGACTAAACCGCGAACACCCTCCCCTTTTCAAGCTGCTGTCGGCAGCGGCGCTCCTCCCGCTCGATCCGGCGCTGCCGCTCAACAGCGAAGCCTGGAGGAAGGCGGACGGCGTCGAATTCGGCGATCTGTTCCTCTACAAGAACCGCGTCCATCCGGAAACGATGCTGTTCCTCGCTCGCGCCGTCATCATTGCGCTTACGCTCGCGCTGGGGCTCGCGCTGGCCCTGTGGACACGGCGGAAGTTCGGCCCCGCTGCCGGCATCGCGGCGCTCTTCCTGTTTGCCTTCGACCCGAACCTGATCGCGCACGGGCATTACGTCACCAGCGACCTCGCCGCGACCGCCTTCATATTCCTCGCGATCCTTGCTTGGGAACGTTACCTTCAGACCCTGCGGCGGCGCGACCTGGCCGTCTCCGGCATCGTGCTCGGGCTTGCGCTGATCAGCAAGTTTTCCGCCGTATTCCTGGTGCCCGTTCTCGCGGTCTTGTACTGGCTTCGCCGGTGGCAATTGGGGCCCGGCCGGCTGTCGCTGCGCCGCTTCGCCGCCGCCTCGGCAACCGTTGGGGTCATCAGCATTGCCGTTGTCGCGCTGGCTTATGGCCCCGAGTCAATCCGCTGCTGGAGCGGCCCGAAACTCAGGCAGGTCGTGGACCGCTCCACTATCCCCGGCGAAGTCCTCTTCCAGACCGGGAAACGCCTCGGATTGCCCGCCCACCCATACCTCGCCGGCCTCTCCGATGTCGTAGTCCACAACAAGATTGGGCACGACGCCTATCTCATGGGAATGCAGTCCCGTAAAGGCTGGTGGTATTACTTCCCGGTGGTCTTCGCGGTCAAGACGCCGCTCTCGGTGATTGCGCTGCTGGCCCTCTCAATAGCTATCGGGCTGCGCCCGGCAAACCCGCTCAAAATCCCGTTCCATTGGATCGTCCTGCTGCTCCCCCCGCTCGTGTACTTCGCATTCTGCATGAGCAGCAACATCAACATCGGCGTGCGGCATCTGCTCCCCGTGTACCCGTTTCTGTACGCCGCAATTGCCGGCGCGATCGCAGGCGCCGCCCGCCGCTGGCGCATTCTCTCCACCGCGCTGATGCTGGTGCTGGTTATCGAATCCCTGTCGATCCACCCTCACTACCTGGCGTTTTTCAACGCCGCTGCCGGGGGTCCGGACAACGGGCCGAACTACCTCGTGGATTCCAATCTCGACTGGGGGCAGGACCTCAAAAACCTCAAAAACTACCTGGACCGGAACGGCTTTGACAAGGTCTGCATCTGCTATTTCGGACGCTCCAGCATGGAGTTTTACCGGTTCGAGTATTCCGATCTGCCCAGAACCGATGAGCCGGAACGGCAGGCCGAAGCCGATTGCATCGGCGCGATCAGCGTCACCTCCCTGCGCGGCATTTACGTCGGCGAGAACGCGTATAGCTGGCTGCTGGAGCGCAAGCCGATAGCGAAAATCGGCTATTCGATCTACGTATACGATCTGCGCAAACAGGCGCTCAGGTAGTTTTGTCGGGCGCGTAGCAGATGGTTTCCAGGGGGCATTCGGCGCAGCGCGGCTTCCTGGCGACGCAAAGCGCGCGGCCGTGCAGAATCAGCTCGTGGGAGAACGCGATCCATTTCTCCTTGGGAATGATTTTCTGCAGGTCCTGCTCGATCTTCACCGGGTCGGACTCTTTGGTCAGGTCGAGCCGCGCCGCCACCCGCTGCACGTGCGTATCGACGACCACGCCGCTTGGAATGCCGTAGGCCGATCCGAGCACCACGTTGGCGGTCTTTCGCGCCACGCCCGGAATGGTCAGCATTTCCTCCATGGTGCGCGGCACCTGGCCGCCGAAATCGCTCAGGATCTTTTTTGCCGCCCCGATCAGCGCTTTCGATTTGTTGTTGAAGAACCCGGTGGAGCGTATGTCCATCGCCAATTCGGCCTGGTTTGCGTTCGCAAAATCGGTGATGGTGCGGTATTTCGCGAACAGCCCCGGAGTGACCTCGTTCACCCGCTTGTCCGTGCACTGCGCCGAAAGGATGGTCGCCACAAGCAGTTCCCACGGCGTGCGATAGTTGAGCGCGGTGGTCGCGTTGGGGTAAATTTCTTCCAAGATTTCCAGAATGCGGCGGACGCGCTCCTGCCGCTCCGCGGCCGTCCTGGGCCGCTTAACTCGATTTCCAAGCATTGCCATAAGTTTAGCGCCCTATTCGGGGGGCAATTCGAAATTCACCAGCTCGCCTTTGAAGCCTCGCGTTTTCCACGCCCCATAGCCTATGCCGGCCAGCATCCACGCCGCGCCGGCAAGCTGGGCCTTCCAGCTCAGGCTTAGCCATAAGGTAAGGCAGATCGCGAACCCGAACAGCGGCGGCAGCAGGTTCGTAAGCCGTTTCTGCTTCTCCCGCACGTAATAGCGGACCAGCGCCGCCACGTTCACCCCCATGAACGCGATCAGCGCGCCAAAGTTCAGCATCTGCGCGCCCAAATCGTAGTCCATGATGAACGCGCCGCCCAGCGCCGCCGCGCCCACGAACATCACGTTATTCCTGGGAACGCGCCTCTTCGGATCCACCGCACCGAAAAACCGCTTCGGAAGCGCGTTGCTTCTCCCCATCCCGAACAGCAGGCGGGCCGCGCCCAACTGAGCCCCCATCCCCGACCCGAAGTTCGCCACCAGCAGCGTGACGCCAACCACGACGAACAGCGGCCCCCAGGCGCGCCCGGCGACGTGGACAAACGCGGTCGTCACATCCGGGAAGGGCTCCGACGCGGGCCACACCAGTTGCGCCGCGTAGACCTCAAGCGCCGACAGCCCACCGATCACCAGGCAGGTCAGCACCGTGGCCAGCAGGATATTCCGCCGCGGGTTCTTCGCTTCTTCCGACAGCGTCGAGATGCCGTCAAAGCCGATATAAGTGAGCACCGCGATCGACGTGCCCCCCAGCACCGCCCCCATCGAGAACGTGGACGGATCGTAGAACGGCCGCGTGAAGTCGGCCCCGTGCCCTGAGATGTACCGGGCCGCGGCCACAAAGAAGATCGCGATCACCACGCCCATTCCCGCCGCCAGGCCGGCGTTGATCTTCGCCGAAGTGCGAATCCCCAGCACGTTCAATCCCGTGAACACCAGCGCGAAAAAGACCGCCCACACGCCGTACGGGACTTCCGGCGCGAAAACGTGCGCCTGGCGGCTGATCCAGATGATGCAGATCATCGGGTTGAGCATGTAATCCATCACCATGCTCCAGCCCGTGACATAGCCCAGCGCGGGATTAATCTCCTGCCCGACGTAAGTGAACGCCGAACCTGCGCTCGGGTAGGCGCGCGCCATCCGCCCGTAGCTGATGGCCGTAAACATCATGCCGACCATCGCGATCAGCAGCGTGGTCACCACGTGCCCGCGTCCCCGCTCGCTCAGCACGCCGAACACCGACATCGGCGCCGTCGGCTGGATCACGATTACTCCGTACAGGATCAAATCCCACAATCCGAGGGCCCGCCGTAATCGCGGGCCGCCCTCCATTTTTGCCGGGCTGCTGGCCATGATTGAACGATTGTGGCATGATCGATACGGTGCATGCAGTCTCGCGTTTCTTCCGGTCCTTCCTGAAACGCTTCTCCCAGCACTCGGTGACTCATGCCGGGCTCGTGTTCACTCTGGCCATTCTGCTGGTGGGCATCGCGGCGGCGGCCTCGGCGAACAACCTGCTTTTCCTCGTGCTGGCGGCGATGATCTCCACCCTCATGGTTTCCGGCCTCATCAGCCGCCTCTCGCTGGCCGGGCTGGAGTTGGATTTTGTCCTGCCCGAGCACATCACCGCGCGCCGCAAGGCGATTGGGCGCCTCTACATCCGCAACACCAAGAGCTGGGTGCCGTCGTTTTCCGTCCACCTCAAAGGCTCGGAAGAGAACGTGCTCACCACGCTTTACTTTCCCGTGGTGCCCGGCGGCGCCACCCTCGATGAAACCATCGAGGTCCGCTTCCCGCGCCGCGGCATCTATCGCGAAAGCGGGTTCCTCTTCACGACAGGCTTCCCCTTCGGATTCGTCGAACACCGGGCTCACGTGACGCTTCGCCGCGACGTGCTGGTGTACCCCTCCGTTCTCCCCCAGCCCGGGTTCGAGGACCTGCTGGCCGCCGTCCGCGGCGACCTGGAGACCCAATACCGCGGCCGCGGCCACGACTTTCACCGCATCCGCCCCTACGAGGCGCTCGAATCCGCGCGGCACGTGGATTGGAAAGCAACCGCCAAGGTCGGCTCGCTCCAGGTACGCGAGTTTGCGCGCGAGCAGGAACGGCTGCTGGAGATTTTTCTCGATCTGAACGTTCCCCTCGGGCGCGAGGAATGGTTCGAGCGGGCGGTGGACGCATGCGCTTTCCTGACCTGGCACATGGCCTCACAGGAGGCGCGCCTCCGTTTTCTTACCCAGGAGATCGATATCTCGGTGCCGGAAACGGGCGACGTCTACACGGTTCTGAGATACCTTGCGACCGTCTCGCACGCTCCGAACAAGCTTCCGGTGCCTCCCGGCGGCGAGACAAGCTGCAAAATCGTCTTCACTGCCTGCCGCGAGGACGCACTCGCCGAGGCGGGCTGGAGCCAGGCTCGCATCGTTCGCCCGGGCGCCCTCGGCGACCGGACGGAAAGCTCCCCGGGCGTTTAGCCGCGCGCGCTGAGCCCCTCCACGATGACGTCATAATGAATAGAGGTTCATCTATGCGCATCGGAATCGCAGCCGATCACGCCGGTTTTCTGCTGAAGCAAGAGCTCCTGCCGCTGGTGGAGGGCCTTCACCACGAGGTGATTGACCTCGGGACGCACAGCAGCACCGAACCGGACGACTACCCGGACTACGCCCTTGCCCTGGGCCGGCTCCTGGCCGGGGGGCGGGCGGAGCGCGGCATTCTCATCTGCGGCAGCGGTGTGGGCGCATCGGTGGCGGCCAATAAGATTCCCGGGATACGCGCCGGACTCTGCCATGACACCTATTCCGCGCGCCAGGGCGTCGAGCACGACGATATCAACGTGCTGGTTCTCGGCGCGCGGGTCATCGGGAACGCTTTGGCAGGTGAACTGGTTGCGGACTTTCTCGAAGCGAGCTTCTCGGGAGAAGAGCGCCACCGCCGCCGTCTGGCCAAGGTCATGGAGATCGAGGCCCGGGGCCTTCAGGCCGGCGCTAACAAATCGGGCTCCGGATCGTCTAAGAAAGTGTGAGGAATACCGGATCGAGCTGGAGGAGAAATCGCCTCGGGTTCTTCTTGATCGGGGCGCTCTGTCTGGCCGGCGTCAGCCGGAGCGAGCCGGCCAGACGATTCGTGAGTTCAGCGCGGCAGTTCGCAGTCTACTATCACACGCTGGAGCGGACCAGCGTACGGGCCGGATTCTGGGACAGAATTGCACTCAGCCTCGCCCTGGCAAGCGCGGGCTACTCCCAGGAGGAGACCTTAAAAGCTATCCCTTCTTCTTAGTAGTGCTCCGGGTAGCCTTCTTCGGGGGAGCAGGTTCCGGCCAGCCGATGATGTTCTTTTTCTCAGCTTCGAAAGTCACCATGAAAGGCTCTTTCGTAAACTCGCTGGCCACGCCGCGGAACTGGATCTTCGTGCCCGGCTCGGGCGCTCCCGGAAGCGGCGTCTCGAACTTCAGCGTGACTTCAGGCGTGTGGGGGTTGCTGATCCCCAGGACCACCGTCTTGGCGGCGCGAGGCCCATCCTGGCTGATTACGTGCCCCGTAAAGGCCGGCTGATCTTCCGGCGGGACCAGCGCGTTCTTCATGCTGGTTTCGAAGTACTGTGCGCCTTCTTCGCTCGTCAGCGCGCTCTTCAGTCTCACCCACAACGCGAGCGACGGATCGGCGGCTTCCAGCTCCTTTTCCTTCTGCGCAAGCACTTCCGCTTCGCTCAGAATGACGAAGCCCTCCGGCGGAAAGGCATTGGCCTTCGCAAGGTTGAGCAGGTTCTTCAATCCCTCCGGGTCTTCGCCATGATACGCGGTGTAATTCTTGGTGATGTAATCGAGGATTTGCTTTCTCGCGTTTGCCTCGATTGCGCCGGGACCGTCATAGGCCGCCGCGCGCGCGAACTGAAACAGCGCGTCCGACTGGCGCTCCGGCTTCTTCTGGGCCAGAATTACGGTGCCGAGCCAATAAGACGCCTCGGCGTCGTTCGGGTGGATCTTGAGGTTTTGCGTCAGCTCTTTCTCCGCGCTCTCGTAATTCTTGCGCTGCATGTGAGTCCAGCCCAGAGTCCGGTGCCCCAGGGCTTCAAGATCCAGGCGCGCCTGCTTCCATGCCGATTCCGGCGTGGCTGCCGGTTTCTTTTCCATCGCGAACACTTCGTCCAGACTGCCAAGCAGTGTCTGCGCGGATTTTTCACCGAGAGCCAGGTTCGCCGGCGTCGGCTGCTCGCCTACTATCAAAAGATTGATGTAGTAGACGGCGGTGGTGTTCTTCGGGTCTTCCGTCAAAATCTCCTGTGCCGTCTCGAGCGCCTTCTGGCGGTTGGCCGCCGCGGCGTACGTCGTAACGAGTTTCTCCAGACGGCTGATTTTGAAATCCGAGGTGGGGTACTTCTCCTTCCACTGGTTCAGAAGCTCGATTTTCTTGTTCGGATCCTTCTCGGCCTCGATCGCCGTAAAGAGGTCATATTCCGCCCTGTCCTTCCAGTTCGGTTGCTTTTGCTGCTGCGCCTGTCCCCATGCAGCACCGAGGCCCAACGTGGAAGAGATCGCGACCGCCAGAATCGCTTTCGAAAATTGAATGCGCACTCACGCCTCCTGAATTTTTCCCTTACGTGTTCCGCTCCTGTAAGGTTAATTTGTCAAACCGCTCCTCACCCGCGTGAGAACGGCGATGCGAACGTGCAATTGCGGAGTATAGCCGAATCAAACTACAGGGCGCAACATGTGGGTCCACCTTAAATTAGACGCCTCGGAGCGGGATCCTGTTTCGGTTCCCGGGCGGCGCCGCAAGGCGGTTTCCGGATCGCCCAGGTCCTGCCTCCGGGCTCCTTGTTTACACATTTTACCGAGTACGCCGTGCGCGCGGCTTTTCGCGGAAATTGAGGCCGCCGGGGAGCCGAAAACCCCGGGGAAGAGGCCGCCGCGGCGCGCCTGCTCGCAATATTATGTAGTCAAGCCCCCAGGACCTTTGCTAGTGTAGAGCCTTGCGGCATCCCGATCTGGCAATCATCCTCATTTACCTCATCGGCATCACCTGGTTCGGGGCCCGTTTCCGCCGGAAGCAGAAAAGCCTGAAGGATTATTTCCTCGGCGGCCGGGCCGCCCCCTGGTGGGCGATTGCCCTTTCCATCGTGTCCGCAGAGACGAGCACGCTGACCATCATCGGCACTCCCACGCTCGCTTTTGGCGGGAATCTCGGGTTTCTCCAGCTCGTCCTCGGCTATCTACTCGCCCGGATCGTGATCTCCACCCTTTTTCTGCCCCAGTATTTCCGCGGCGAAATGTTTACCGCTTATGAGCTCATGCAGCGGCGCTTCGGAGGGCGCATCCGCCGCCTGACCGCCGCCACCTTCCTGGTGGTGCGCGGCCTCGCCGAGGGCGTCCGGGTGTTTGCCATCTCGATCGTGATCTCCATCATCCTGGGAACAGGAGAACTGGCCTCTATTCTCCTGATTGTCGGCCTGACCCTTTTTTATACCTTCGAGGGAGGCATGACGGCGGTGATCTGGACGGACGTGGTGCAGATGTTCCTGTACGTTTTGGGCGCCGTCGTGAGCTTCTTTGTGATCCTCGACCACATCCCGGGAGGCTGGGCACACGTCGTGGCGGTGGCGGCGCCCGCGGGCAAGTTCCAGGTCTTCGATTTCGGTTTCCAGTTTTCGGCCGAGTTCTTTTCCCGCACGTATTCGTTTTGGGCCGGAATCATCGGCGGGTGTTTTCTCACGACGGCCAGTCACGGCACAGAGCAGTTGATGGTGCAGCGGTTGCTCGCGGCGCGTTCGCAGGCGGAAAGCAGGCTGGCGCTGATCGCCAGTTGGGTTGTCATTTTCGTGCAATTCGCGCTGTTTTTGGTGATCGGCGTAATTCTGTATGTCTTTTACCGCGACACCGGCCTCGCGCCGCCTCGGCCGCCCGACCGGCTTTACCCGGCGTTCGTCTGGCAGTACCTGCCCCCCGGCCTCGCCGGGCTAGTCATGGCCGCCGTGCTGGCCGCCGCCATGTCCAATTTGAGCGCGGCGCTCAATTCGCTCTCCTCGACGACCGTGATGGATTTTTATCGGGCATTCAAGGAGCGCCCCGGCAAGCCTGCGAATCCGGAGCGTTTTGAACGGTCGTATCTCCGGCTTGCACGCGGCGCCACCGTGGTTTGGGGCATCGTGCTATTCGGAATCGGCAGCCTGGCCCGCCATTGGGGACCCGTTCTCGAAGCCGGCCTGGCCATCGCATCAATAGCCTACGGCGGGCTGCTCGGCGTTTTTCTGCTCGGGCTGCTCACCCGGCAGGTCGGCGAGAAGGCCGCTATTGCAGGCATGGCGGCTGGACTTGGCGCCGCCGTCTACGTGAAATTCGGCACCTCGATCGCCTTCACCTGGTACGTTCTGATTGGCACCAGCGTCACTTTTCTGACGGGATGCCTCGCCTCATTGATCTGGAGGGAGCACGCGCGTGATTGAAGACAAGCGGCCGCAGCCCGGCTTAAGGCGCGAACTGGGCATCTGGAGCGCCGCCTCGATCGTGGTCGGGACCGTGAT
The DNA here is from genome assembly GCA_050261015.1 of Rhodospirillales bacterium. Classification (GTDB taxonomy): domain Bacteria; phylum Acidobacteriota; class Terriglobia; order Bryobacterales; family Bryobacteraceae; genus Fen-330. Next base: position 45,387 of record JBLNCW010000003.1, read on the forward strand.
CGGAAGCGGCATTTTCCTTGTCCCGCGGGACATGATCAATAATGTCGGCTCGCCGGGCCTTGTGTTCTGCGTGTGGATCGCCGGCGGCCTGCTCTCGCTGTTCGGCGCCCTCACCTACGCAGAACTCGCCGCCGCCATGCCGGAAGCCGGCGGCGAATACGTGTACCTGCGCGAGGCCTACGGGCCTTTCTGGGGCTACCTGTACGGCTGGACGCAAATGTGGGTCGCGAAAGCGGGGTCGGTGGCTACGCTGGCGACCGGCTTTTTTTATTACCTGGCGAATTTTCGGCCGGAACTGGACGGAATCCTTTTCGTGGTGCGACTCCCGATCGGGCCGGGCGGAGGGCCGCTCGAGGTGCGGTACGGCCAGTTGCTGGCGATGTCGGTGATTCTGATTCTCGCCGTCGTGAATTACCTGGGCGTGAGATTTGGCGGCGGTGTCCAGTTGGCGGTTACCGTGGCCAAGGTGGGTCTGATTGCGGCAATTATTGCGATCGGGCTGGGGGGCGGCCAGGGTTCGGCGGCGAATTACGCTTCGTCGATCCCGGTGGCCGGCGGCGTGGCCGGTTTTTTCGCCGCCCTGGTGGGCGCTCTGTGGGCTTATGACGGCTGGAACAACGTCAGCATGGTTGCATCGGAGATTCGCAGCCCGCAGCGCAGCCTTCCGGTCGCGCTGATCGCCGGAACGGCCCTGGTAATTGTTATTTACGTGCTCACAAATCTGGCTTATTTCTACGTGCTTCCGGCTTCGGAAGTGGCCCGGAGCAGCCGCGTGGCTGCCGACATGATGGGGCGAATCTTCGGGTCCGCCGGAGCGGGCGCCGTCAGCATCGCGGCGATGGTTTCGATTTTCGCGGCTTTGAATGGGTCGCTTCTGTCAGGGGCGCGAGTGCCCTACGCGATGGCGCGGGACGGGCTGTTTTTCCGTCCGCTGGCGCGGGTCCACCCGGAATATCGGACGCCCGGCGTATCGATTTTGGTCCTCTCTGCGTGGTCGGCGCTGCTGGTCCTGAGCGGCCATTTCCGGCAGCTCTACACGTACGTTATTTTTGCCAGTTGGATTTTTTACGGCATGACGGCGGCGTCGGTATTAGTGCTGCGGAGGAAGCGGGCGGATATGAGGAGGCCATATAAGACGGTGGGATATCCGTGGGTACCAGTACTATTCGTACTAGGTTCGCTGGGGGTGGTTTTCTTCACCCTGCGGGAGTCGCCACGGGAGGCGCTCATGGGTTTGGGCCTGATTTTTCTGGGATTACCCTTTTATTTTCATTGGCGGCGCCGATTTTTGTGTTAATCTTGAATTAATCCTCCCCCGCCGGAGCGGTCCTAGTTCTGTACCAGCAGCAACGCCGCGTCAAACTTTTCTGTTCTGATTTCGGAACAAAGGTCTTGAAAAGTCCTGAAAAGTGCGATAAAACACTTCTAGCATTCATGTTGGTTGCGAGTTCGGTGTTCTGAATTCAGAACGCAGCTTCGATGAGAAGAACGAACTCGCGGGAGCAAACGATGGACGTGGCAAAAATTTTAGGCGAACTCCGTCAGGAACGCGAACAGATCGAGGAAGCGATCATTAGTTTGGAGCGATTGGCACGCGGGCGTGGCCGCCGCAGAGGGCGTCCGCCCGCCTGGCTGGCAATGGCTAAAAAACGTGGCCGGCCGGTGGGCAGCAAGAACAAGACCAACAATACTGCGAAGCCCGCGGTCGCCTGATAGCAAGCCGATGAGGGACACCCACCGGCGGGTATAGGGGAGGGCGAGTCGACCTATGTCCGGTTTGCTCGCCTTTCATCTGTATAGCAGGTATTGACCCCGCAGCTTGAGGAAATCGCGCAGAGTTTCCTCCATGTCCTGCTGAATTTCCAGGGGGTCGCCTCCCGCCAGAATCCTTTTCACAACCTGCCGGGACCCGATCAGCCGGGCGCAGTCCTCAAAGGCGATCCGGCCGGGATACAGTTTCTGAACCGCAGCCGCTATTTCCAGACCCAACCTCGAGCTGTCGAACGCTTCGCGGTCAGTTACCACGAAACGCACGCCGTCAATCAACCGCCCCGCGAAATTCGACGACGAGGGCCGAAAACGCGTCGGGTAAACGCGAATTCCCGGTATAAAACGCGAATTGAGGTACGCTGCAAGTTCGGCGCCGCGGATCCAATCGGCGCCAATCTGCTCGAACGGCGCATCGGTGCCCCGCCCCACCGAGTAGTTTCTCGCGTATTCAAGCATCGCCACTCCGGGATAGAGCAGCGCCGCATTGAGGCTGCGCATATTCGGCGACGGGTCGACCCAGGTGAGGCCGGTCGAGTCGAACCAGTCGCCGCGCTGCCAGTTGCGCATCGGGACCACCTGGAGATCAGCCTGTAACCTGTTCTCGCCGTTGAACATGCGAGCCAGTTCGCCAATGGTCATACCGTGCCGGAGCGGCAAGCCCGTCAGGTAGCCGATAAACGATCTCAGGTCCGCTTCGAGCAGCGGACCCTCGACGTGGACGCCGGTGATCGGGTTGGGTCTGTCGAGCACGAAGTACGGGATGCGTCGTTCGGCGGCAGCCTCCATTGCGTAGGCCATTGTGGTCGTATAGGTGTAAAAGCGGGCGCCGATGTCCTGAATGTCGAAGACAAGCGCGTCGATATCGCGCAGCATTTCCGCCGTGGGCCGCCGGGTTTTGGACGAGTAGAGGCTCCAGACCGGGATGCCGGTGGCGGGGTCCTTGGCGTTATCGACGTTTTCGCGGTCTTCCTGTCCAGCAATGCCGTGTTCCGGGGAAAAGAGCGCGGTGACACGGACGCCGGCCTCGACCATGCGGTCGATATTGCGTTTCCCTTCGCGATCCAGGCCGGTGTGGTTCGTTATCAGCCCCACGCGGCGGCCGGCAAGCTGCGCGAATCCGTCCTGCGCCATGGAGTCGAACCCGGTGAGGACCTCCGCGTTGCGCGCCACGGTGCGGCGGACGCCCGCGCCCACCAGCGCTTCGTTGTAGCCGGTGATAACCACACCGGGCTCGGCAACACCCAGCGCCGCGGCAACCACGGTTCCCACCCGGCAGCGTAGCGAAGTGATGGCCGGACGGACCCGCGGGTGCACCGAGTTTGCCAGCAAAATGACGTAGCTTTGCGAAACCGGATCGATCCAAAGGGACGTGCCGGTGAAGCCGGTGTGCCCGTAGGAGCCTATCGGGAACAGTTCGCCGCGGTTTCCGGAGTAGGGGGAATCGATATCCCAACCCAGCCCGCGCAGGATCGGCTGGCCGGGCGGCGATTGCGGGGTGGTGAACTTCCGCAAGGTAGCCGCGCTGAAGACGCGCACTCCCCGGTAGGTCCCACAGCCGAGCATCATTTCGGCGAAGCGTACAAGGTCGGCCGCGGTGCTGAACAGGCCGGCGTGGCCCGCGACGCCTCCCATGTACCGGGTGGTGGTGTCGTGCACGATCCCGCGCAGCGGCCTGCCGTTCACGATCTCGGTGGGCGCGATGCGTTGCCTGAGCGATGCCGGCGGCTGGAACATCGACGTATTCATTCCGAGCGGCCTGAAAATGCGCTCCTGCACGTACCGCGGCAGGTCCACCCCGCTCACCTTGCGGACGATCTCGCCGAGCAGGATGAAATTGATGTCGCTGTAAACAAAGCGCGCTCCCGGAGGCGCGAAGGACACTTCGGCCATCGCCTTCTTGATCCCGGTCTCATATCCGCTCCAGGCGGGGACGAGGTCGAGGTCCGGGCGCAAGCCGGAAAAATGCGTGAGCAGGCTTCGCACGGTGATGTCGCTCTTGCCGCCCTGGAACTCGGGCAGGTATTTCGTCACCGGATCGTTCAGCCGCAGCCTGCCGTGTTCGAACAGGTGCATGATCGCCGAAGTGGTGGCCACGACCTTGGTGAGCGAGGCGACGTCGAAAATCGTGTCGAGGGTCATGGGTTCCCGGCGCGGCACGAGGGCGCGGCAGCCGTAGGCCTTCCGGTACACGATAGCGCCGCGGCGCCCCACCACGAGCACCGCTCCCGGAATCTGGTCTTCTTTGATCGCCTGGGTGATGATGGCGTCCAGGTCGGCCGCGCCCCGAAAAACGGGCGCGCGCGCCGGGGCGGGTGCAGCGGCGCGCGAAGCGGCCGGGGACACGCCTAGAGCGGTTACCAGGGAACGGCGGGAGATCCTCATAGCAGAGTCCGCGCGGCCTCCTCAAGCACTTCAGCCAACCGGACATCCCTCGCCGTCACGCCTCCGGAGTCGTGCGTGGTGAGGTCCACCGTAACCCGGTTGTAAACATTCGACCATTCCGGGTGGTGGTCCATGGCCTCGATCTTCAGGGCCGAGATGATCATGAACCCGATGGCGCGCGCGAAATCCGCGAACTGGTACTCACGATGCAGCTTGTCATTTTTGAGCGTCCAGCCCGGCAGTTTTCCCAGAGCCGCCTGAATCTCCTGCGGGGTCAGCTTCGGAGAAGGCATAGCTCTATCTTATCCCGAGTTCTCGGCGTGCCTGCGAATGCGCGGCCTATAGGACGCAGTGGATTAAAATTTCAGCGCGAGTGCGTATGCCTTATCGAAGAGTTCCGGCGAGAGCGCGATATCGAGCCTCACCGTGCGTCCCCGCGGCTCCAACCGGATCGCGTTGCAGACTTCCTGCAGTACCGGATCCGAAGCACTCACGCGCGCCAGCCCGATCAACCCGCTGATTCCGCCGGCGAGCGAACGCGCATCCTCTTCCGTTCGCGCCTCTCCCTGAACGAACGCCTTGAGCCCGTTCCGCAGGTCGGCTCCGGCGGTTGCGCTCTCCAGCGTGGAAAATACCCTGACAAGATTTGCGAGGTTGCCACTCCGCGGGGCGGCCTTGGCCAGTGAGGCGAATTCACCGGCGGCGGCGAGCCAGATCTGGTTGTCCGCGGGAATCGATAGCGCCGCCTGCCACAACGCCTCCGGGGGGCCCTGGGACCGGCCGCGCTGGTCGATGATGAACTTCACCGCCTCAGGCCGCCCCGCCACAACCAGTGTCGAGTTGAGAAACGTGAATGCGCTCTCCTCGTTGCCGATCAGCGTGTGCTCCTTGTAGGGAGTGCGCACCATGCCCGGCCGCTGGATATTGGGCTCCAGGCCCTGCTCGGCGAAGCGCCCGCGCGCCAGCAACGCGCTATGCACGCCGTCTGAAACGAAGAGGGCCTGCCAGAGATCCTTGCGCGCGTTTAGCCCGGTCCGGTTCTCGAAATCGTCCAGCAGCGGCAGAGAGGCTTTTTCGAACCACGGCGTCTTCCGCAGGGCGTCCATGTTGATCCCCGCCAGCAGAACCGCGTCGTGGGGCACGAGCAGCCTCAGCGCGGGGTCGACTCGCACGCCGCCGCTCCGCGCGGGCCCGCAGCCCAGCATCGCGGCGCAGACGAGCAGGCAAAGCCCGCGTATCAGGAGAATTCTGATCGGGCTACTCCTTTCTGAGGCTGACTTCTTTGAAATAGACGACGGAGCGGGGGTCGTGGTTTTGAAGACCGAAATAGCCAAAATCGGGACGCGGCCCGCGCACCGGCTCATACCACAGCTTGCGCGGCGGAACATCCTGCCCGCCCGAGAACTCGTTGACCTTCTCACCGTTCAGGTAGACAGTGGTCAATTGCCCCTTGAGCACGATATCCATCGTATTCCACTCGCCCATGGGTTTCTGGTTCCGCTTGAGGGTCTTGCTGAGCGAGTAGATGGCCCCGGTGCAGTGCCACTCGTCGCCGCTGGCGTCGATCTGCACCTCGTAGCCGTTGTGGACGGCATACCAAGGGTCCCTGGGCTCTTCGGGGAGCCGGATGAAGACTCCGGAGTTGGCGCTGCGCGAGGCGGTCTTGAACACCACGCGGAGAGTCGCGTTGCCGATTTTCTCTCCGGTGTAATAGAGCAGCCCCATGCCGCCTTCGGTCTTCATTAGGCCGTCCTCGATAACGAAGCGCCCGGGGCCTACCATCTTCCAGCCGCTCAGATCCTTGCCATTGAACAATTGCTTCCATTCAGCCGCTGAACACAGGCTTGAGAGAAGGAAAACCAAAACCGCCGCTTTCATACTGTTCTGATTTTACGCCAAGGGACGCGATTCGCCGGCGCCCGCGGGCCGGAAATCCAGCATAGGTGGCCTGGATCTCCTGATAAAATAATCGCTTTCACCTCTGGAGGTTTCTGTGGTCGTCAGATTGCTGGCGCTGTGCGCCCTGTCTATTCTTCCCCTTTTCGCGCAGACGAAGCTCCTGCGCTTCCCCGATATCCACGGGGATAAGGTCGTGTTCACTTACGGCGGTGATCTCTGGACTGCTCCCGCCTCCGGCGGTACGGCGACGCGGCTCACCGCGCACCCCGGGATCGAACTGTTTGCGAAGTTCTCTCCCGACGGCAAATGGATCGCTTTCACCGGCCAGTACGACGGCGACGAGCAGGTCTACGTGATCCCGTCCACCGGCGGCGAGCCGCGCCAGCTCACGTATTATCCGGCGCGCGGCCCGCTGGCCCCGCGCTGGGGCTACGATAATCAGGTCTACGGCTGGACGAACGACGGCAAGCGCATCGTGTTCCGCTCGCATCGCGACTCTCGCACGCTTCCCATAAGCAGGCTCTACACGGTCGCGCTGGAGGGCGGCCCCGCCGAGCCGCTCCCCATGCCCGAATCGGGGGCGGGCGCCTACTCGCCCGGGGGCAACAAAATGGTCTACTCGCCGCGTTCCCGCGACTTCCGCTCAGAGAAGCGCTACAGCGGCGGCCAGGCAAACAGCCTGTACATCTTCGATCTCGAAACCTACGAGGCGAAGCTGATCACCGACGGGCCGCGCGCCAGCCGCGATCCCATGTGGATCGGCCAGACCATTTTCTACAACTCGGACCGCGACGGCCATTTCAACCTCTACGCCTACGATGTCAACAGCGGCAAGACCAGCCAGGTGACGTTCAACAAAGTCTGGGACGTCCGCTGGCCCAGCACCGACCGCACGAGCCGCATCGTGTATGAGCTGAACGGCGAGTTGCAAATACTCGACGTGAAGTCGCGCAAGAGCAGGCCGATTTCGATTCTGGTGCCGGACGACGGGCTGGCGCGGCGCCCGAGCCGTGTCTCGGCCGCCAACCTGATCGAGAACTTCGGGCTCAGCCCGAAGGGCGAGCGCGTGCTGTTCGCGGCCCGGGGCGACATCTTCACCGCGCCCATCGAAAAAGGCCCGACGCGCAATTTGACCCGCACTTCCGGGGCGCACGACAAATGGCCGTCCTGGTCGCCCGACGGCTCCACCATCGCCTTCCTGTCGGACCGCAGCGGCGAAGAGGAGATCTGGCTGGTTGCGCAGGACGGCTCGAAACCGCCGGAGCAGATTACCAGCGGCGGCAAGGCGATGCGGTACTCGCCGGAATGGTCGCCGGACGGCAAGCGGATCGCCTTCAGCGACAAAGATGGCGGCGTGTACGTTCTGACCCTGGCGGACCGCAAGATCACGGAGGTGGCGCCGTCCCGCACGGGCGCGGTGCGGGATTTCGTATGGTCGCCGCGCGGCAATCATCTGGCCTTCAGCATGGCCGGTTCGAACAACTTCTCCTCGATTTATATCTGGAGCGCGGGGGACGGCAAGCTGCGCCGCATCACGGAAGAATACTTCGACGCCGACACTCCGGCCTGGGACCCCGAGGGCAACTACCTCTACTATCTCGGAATGCATGAGTTCGCACCCGCGATCTCCGCCGTCGAGTTCAACTTCGCCACCACGCGCAGCCGGGGCATCTTCGCGCTGGCGCTGCGCAAGGACGTGAAGCCGCCCTTCGCCCCGGAGAGCGACGAAGTCACCATCACCAAGGAAGAAGAGAAGCCCGCCGCCGAAAAGGCTAAGGAGAAGGAATCAAAGCCGCCCGCCGATCTGGTCATCGATTTCGACGGCCTGGCGGCACGAGTGGCGCGCGTCCCGGTGCAGGCGGACAACTACTCGGGCCTGAAAGCCAAGAAGGATTACCTGATCTACAGGGTTCAAGGAAATTTTTACTACGGCCGCGATTCGGAGCGCCCGCCTGCGCTTCGCATTTACTCTCTGAAGGAACGCAAGGAGACGAACCTGCTGGACGACGTTCGCGGCTTCACGCTCTCCCAAGACGGCGCGAAAATTCTTGCGGCGCAGGGCCAAAACTGGTTCGTGATGGATGCCACGCCAGCGGGCGCAGCAGGCAAGAAAGCCGTCTCGACCGCGGGCCTGATGGTGGACCGCGTCCCCGCCGAGGAATGGCGGCAAATTTTCGACGAGGTGTGGCGGCGCTACCGCGATTTCTTCTACGTGAAGAACATGCACGGCTATGACTGGGAGAAAATCCGGGAGCAGTACCGCCCGCTGCTGGACCACGTCGCGCACCGGTCGGATCTCAACTACGTCATCAGCGAGATGATTTCCGAACTCACCGTGCAGCACGCCTATATCGACGGCGGCGATTTCCAGATCCCGCCGCGGCCGAAGGTCGCCCTGCCCGGGGCGCGGTTCGAACTCGATAAGGCATCCAACCGCTACCGGATTTCAAAGATCTTCGAGGGCCAGAACGAGGAAGAAATCTACCGTTCTCCGCTGACGGAAATCGGCGTGGACGTGAAGGTGGGAGATTACGTGCTGGCCATCAATGGCGAGGAACTCACGGGGAAGGACGACCCCTACCGCCTCCTCCGCCATGCCGCCGATCACCCCGTTCGCCTCACGGTCAACTCGAAACCGGATACCAACGGCGCGCGCACTGTCAGCTACCGCCCGATCACCGATGAGAGCAACTTGATTTACCTGGATTGGGTGAACCGCAACCGCCGGATGGTAACCGAACTCTCCGGGGGCCGCATCGGGTACCTGCACGTCCCCGACATGGGCGCGGCCGGGATCCGCGAGTTCATCAAGTGGTACTACCCGCAGATCCGCAAGGAAGGCCTGATCGTGGACGTGCGGGCTAACGGCGGCGGCAACGTTTCGCGCATGCTGATCGAGCGGCTGCGCCGCAAGCTGCTCGCCGTCGGCTTCTCGCGCACGGTGGAGGATCCCTCCACCTACCCGGACGGCGTGTTCGTGGGCCCGATGGCCGCATTGCTGGACGAAAACTCCGCCTCGGACGGCGACATTTTCCCGGCCATGTTCCGCCAGGCGGGGCTCGGGCCGCTGATCGGGAAGCGTTCGTGGGGCGGCGTGATCGGCATCACCAACCGCGGCCAGTTGATTGACGGAGGCACGGTCAACGTCCCCGAGTTCGGCTTCGCCAGCACGAAGGGCGAATGGGTCATCGAAGGACACGGCGTGGATCCGGATATCGAGGTGGAGAACGACCCCAAGTCCGTGATTGAGGGCCGCGACCCGCAACTGGAAAGGGCCGTAGCCGAGGTCATGAAGAAGCTGAAGGAGTCGCCGGTGAAGCTGCCGGCGCGGCCGCCCGACCCGGTGAAGCTGAAGTAGCCGGCGGGCTTCACTTGCCGATGCAGAAGGTGGAGAAGATGCGGTTGAGGATGTCGTCGGCGGTGGTTGCGCCGGTGATGGCGTCGAGAGCCTGAAGCGCGGCGTAAAGATCGAGCAGCAGCATTTCGTGCGGGATACGCTGCCCGACAGCGGCGCGGGCCTTTTCGAGCGCGGCCAGCGCGTCCCTGAGCAGCCGTTCGTGGCGCAGGCTGGTGATGAATCCCGCCTCGCAGTTCAAGCCCGCGGGCACGATGGCTTCGGCGATTGTGCGCCGCAGCTCGGGAATTCCTTCACCGGTCAGCGCCGAGACAGCGGTGATGTCCTCGGCGATTTCAGCCCGCCGCGGCAGGTCTGACTTGTTGCCGACGAGCAGGCAGCGGCCCTGCCGGCGGGCGCGGTCCACCAGTTCCAGGTCGGCGGCTTCGACCGGAGAGGAAAGGTCGATCACCACCAGGGTCAGATCCGCATCCGCCATGGCCTGGTAGCTGCGCTCGATGCCGAGCGCCTCGACGCGATCCTGCCCGGCGCGTATGCCCGCGGTGTCGATGAATTTCACCGGTATGCCGTCGATGGCGGCCACCTCGCTGACCATGTCGCGGGTGGTCCCCGGAATCTCGGTGACGATCGCGCGCTCCTGCTCGAGCAGGCGGTTAAACAGGCTGCTCTTGCCCACGTTGGGCCGCCCGACGATAGCCAGTGTGAATCCCGAGTGGACCAGCTTGCCGTAGGCGAAACTCTCGGCGAGAGCGGAGAGCCCTTGCGCGAGCGGGCCGATGCGGCCCAGGATCTCTTCGTCGCTCGCGACGGTGATGTCGTCTTCGGCGAAGTCGATGCCCGCTTCGAGCAGGGCGATCAGTTCGAGCAACTGCTCCTTGAGAGGAGCGATGCGGCGGGAAACGGCTCCCCCGGCTTGCTGCGCGGCGATCCGGGCCTGATAGAGCGTGGTGGCCTCGATGAGGTCGCGCACGGCTTCGGCCTGAGGGAGATCGATGCGGCCGTTCAGGAAGGCACGCAGCGTGAACTCGCCCGGTTGCGCCAGCCGCGCGCCGGCATCGCAGGCCCTCTCCACGGCGTAGCGCAGCACGACGGGCGCGCCGTGGCAGGAGATCTCCACCACGTCCTCGGCCGTGTAGGAACGGGGCCGCCCGAAGTACGTAACGACGACCTGATCGACGGAGTGGCCCTCCGGGCCGGGAAGCTCGGCCAGGATGGCGGTCCAGGGTTTCCATTCCGGGGGCTTGGGGAAGCGCAGGATTTGCGAGGCGATGCGGCGGGAATTCTGGCCCGAAAGGCGTACGATTCCGAGCCCGCCCCTGCCCGGGGGAGTGGAGACAGCCACAATGGTATCGGAGAGGTTCACCCCGCTATCGGCGTCTGCCGCGGCGCGGCGCGGGCCTGGGGGAAAGAGCCTGGCGGCCGTCGGAGGGAGGCGTGGGCATGTTTGCCGGGTAGATCACCACCTGCCGGTGCGGACCCATGCCCGAGCTCTCGCTGCGCACGGCCGTTTCGTTCCTCAACGCCAGGTGAATGATGCGGCGCTCGCGGCTGTTCATCGGGTTGAAGCGGAATGGCATGCCGCTCCGCTTCACGCGCTCGGCCGCGGTCAGCGCGCTGAGCCGCAGTTCCTCGATGCGGAGCATGCGGTAGTCATTGGCGTCGAAGCAGAGCAGGGAGTGCTCTTCCGGCAGCATCCGCAGCACTTCCACGGTGAGCTGCTCGAGCGCCAGCAGCAATTCGGCCTTGTTGGCGAGCAGCAGCTCTACATCCGGCCCGGAAAATTTCACCACCACTTCCGGGTTCTCAAAATCGGGATGCCGCGTCTCCCCGCGGCAGAGCTGGAACGACAGGTCGAAGCCGGCGTTCCCAATCACCCGATTCAAGAATTCGCAGATGCGCTGCTCGTTCACCCTCTTTTGCCTTTCCTGGGCTTCGGACCGGAAACGGCTTCGGCAGGCTGCGGAGCCGGCGCCGGCATGGTCCTGTTGATAAACCACTGCTGCCCGATTCCCACGATGTTGCTGGTGAGCCAGTATAACACCAGGCCGCTCGACATGTTGTAGAACATGAAGCCGAACACCAGTGGCATCATCAGCATCATCCGCTGCTGTGCCGGGTCCTGGCCGGGCGCCGGCGTCATCTTCTGCATGACGAACTGCGCGATGACCATCAATACCGGCAGGATGTGAATCGGCAGGTGCTCGGGCTGCGAGAGGTCCGTCACCCAGAGCCAGCTCGCGCCGCGCATCTCAATGGCCACCTGGAGCACGCTGTAGAAGGCGATGAAGAAGGGGATCTGAAGCAGCATGGGCAGGCATCCGCCCATGGGGTTGATGCCGTGCTTCTTGTAGAGCGCCATCACCTCGGCATTCTGCTCGGCTTTGCGCGGATCCCGCAATCCCACGTTCTTGTACTTGGCGTTGATGGCGGCGATCTGCGGCTGAAGGGCCTGCATCCGCTTCATCGACTTCATGCTGGAGAGCTTCAGCGGCAGCATCGCGAAGTTAATGATCACGGTGACAACGACGATGGCCCAGCCGTAATTGTGCACGAGGTGGTTGTTTAACCAGTTCACCAGCAGAAACAGCGGCTTGGCGAGCCAGCCGAACCAGGTACCGAAATCGACAAGCTGCTCGAGCTTGGGGTTGATCTTCTTAAGCAGGTCGACGTCCTTCGGCCCCACAAAAACGGCGAACTGGTTCTGAGCATGCCCTCCGACGGCGACGCCCACGTGGGGCTTCTCGGTCTTGTCCACCGCGCCGGGCACTTTGTCGGCGATGGTATGGACGGTCAACTGGCCACCGTCATTGGGCAGGAACACTGCGGCGAAATAGTTATCCTGAATGCCGGCGAAAGTGAATTGGCCCGTATCGGTCAGCGCGCCGTCCTCGGCGTCGCCGGCCTTTTTCAACCTGAGCTTTCCGGCCGAGGCATCATAGAAAACGACACGCTGGGCACCGGCCGCATTCTGCACCGCTGCGTCGCCGAAACCGCCGCGCCACGCCACGAAAGACGGAACCGGGGCGCCGTTCTGGGTGACCTCGGAAGTGAATGCCGAGAGGTAGCTGTCCTTTTGGAAACGGAAAGATTTCCGGACCACGACGTTGCCATTGGAGTACTCGTAATCTATGCCCAGGCCGTCCGGGGTGGGCTTGGCCGCATAGAGTACGTCATTGACGTTCACGTCCGGCGTCTTGTCGCGGAAGGCCAGCGAGAGCGGGTAGCCGGTCTTCGGCGCTCCGGCTGGGTTCACCAGTTCAAGCGGCTTGCCGGCGCTGTCTTTGTAGTGCTTCAGGGTCCAGCTCCGCACCACCCCGCCGCGGTTCGAGAGAGTGAGGCTGTAGACATCGGTATTGATGGTAAACAGTTCCTCTTTCTCCGCCGTGACCGGCGCGACCGCAGCCGGAGCGGAAGCCGCCTTTTCCGCGGCCTCGGGCTTCGCCGGCTCGGCCGCGGTCTGAGTCTTGGATGCGGCCGGCTGAGGCGCTGGCGCGGGAGGCGTTATGTTCCTGTACAGGTAGGGCGTGAGGAACAGCACCGCGCCCATGAGAACGAATGCCAGGAGCAGTCGCTTCTCCATGGACGGTTCCGCCCCGGTTTGGGAGTCCGCCCTTTTATTACCGTTGGGGGTATCCGCCATGGTCCTTAATCGTTTTCCTCTTTCCGTTTCATCGAACAGGGTCGAAGCCGCCTTCGTGGAACGGGTGGCAGCGGAGCAGGCGTCTGAATCCGAGCCAGACGCCGCGCAGCGGCCCGTACTTCTCCACAGCCTGGAACATGTATTCCGAACAGGTCGGGTGATAGCGGCAGGCAGAAGGCAGCAGCGGCGAGATCAACCGTTTATAGAGCGTCAGCAAAAACAGGATTACTGCTTGCATCGGGAAAACAGCCGCTCGACTTCGCGGGCCAGATCCTCCATTGGCGCTGTGAGCACGGACCGGCGAGGGTTGAATACAATATCCCACTCTGGTTCTAATCGGAAAAGCCGGCGGCGTACCGCTTCTCGCATGCGCCGCTTGATCCTGTTCCTGACCACCGCTTTGCCCAGCGATTTCGGAGCGGTAAACCCGACCCGGGGCCCGTCCGCTCCGCCACGTCGCAGGCAGAAAGCTGCGAAGTACGGACCCGACACCTTGGCGCCCCCCGCGTACACGCGGCGAAAGTCGGCGGGACGGAGAATGCGAACACGCTTCGGAAACGATTGGTCCGGCGTTCCCGCTTGAACTGCCCGTACTGGCACCGCACTCCCCCCGCTTGCGGCTGGGTCTCTGCAAAGGACGGGTTTAATCGGCGTTGGCGTAACGAACGGAGCGCTCATCGCTGACGGTCAGCTTCCAGCGGCCCTTCGCCCTGCGGCGTGCGAGGACAGCCCGGCCGTCCTTGGACTTCATCCGTGCTCGGAATCCATGAGTCTTGGCCCGGCGACGATTATTCGGCTGATACGTACGTTTTGGCATTTTGCGTTCCGACCCGGAAGAGAGGCGCTCGCAAGCACAATCCTGGCTTCGAGATCAAACTCCAAGAAATTTTAGTATATAGGCCTGGACAACAGGGTGTCAAACGCGGCAGAGCCGCCAGCCTGCTCCTTGATTCCACTGTCGCACCCGGGGCCGGGCCGCCGCAAGCGGCGTGAAAAGATCCCCGGAGATTCGGGTTCAGGGCCGCCGGGCGTTCCGTATCCGCCTCCGTTATCTGTAGAATGAGTTTGCAGGCAGCGGGCCGGTCGGCCCGGAACAGCTCAAATCGACAGGTTCATATGCGATACCGGAAACTCGGCAGGACGAATTGGGAAATCAGCGAGATCGGCTACGGCGCCTGGGGCGTCGGCGGCACGCAATGGCTCGGCGGCACGGACGACGAGTCGCTTGCCGCCCTGCGCAGGGCGATCGAGCTCGGGGTGAATTTCATCGACACGGCGCTGGCGTACGGCGACGGCCACAGCGAGACCCTGGTGGGCCGCTTGGCGCGGGAAGCGGAAAAGAAGATCTACATTGCCACCAAAGTGCCGCCCAAAAACCAGCTCTGGCCCGCCCGGCCAGGCATCGGAATCGAGCAGGTTTTCCCGTACGACTACATCATTCGCTCGACCGAACAAAGCTTGAAGAATCTCGGGCTTGAACAGATCGACCTCCAGCAGCTCCACGTCTGGAACCCGGAATGGCTGGAGCGCGACGAGTGGCGCCGCGCGGCGGAGGACCTCAAGCGGTCCGGCAAGATCCGCGCCTTCGGCGTTTCCATTAACGATCACGAGCCGGATTCGGCGCTGGAGCTGATCAAGACGGGGCTGATCGATACCGTGCAGGTGATCTACAACATCTTCGACCAGTCCCCCGAGCGCAACCTGTTCCCGCTCTGCAGCGAGCGGAACATCGGCGTGCTGGCTCGAGTTCCCTTCGACGAGGGCGCGCTCACGGGCACGATCCGCGAGGACACCCAGTTCGATCCGAAGGACTTCCGCTCCTTCTACTTCCGGGGCGAGCGCAAGAAGCAGGTCATCGAGCGCGTCGCGGCGCTCCAGCGGGACCTGGGCGATCGCAACCTGCCGCAGACCGCGCTGCGGTTTTGCATTTCGCACCCGGCGGTTTCGACCGTGATTCCCGGAATGAGGAGAGTGCGGAACGTGGAGGCCAACTGCAAGGCTTCCGACCTCGGGCCGCTCGATCCGGCAACCCTGGCGATCGTAAGAAAGCACGCCTGGGAGAAAAACTTCTATTCGTAGGGCGCGGCCGGCGCGCGCGCATTGCGATAGCTTGCTGGAATCCGCTAGATTGGTGGGCGGAGGAATGGCCGAGTGGTTGAAGGCGGCGGTCTTGAAAACCGTTAGGGTCGTAAGGCCCTCGGGGGTTCGAATCCCTCTTCCTCCGCCAGTTCTTAACTGCTTGACTATACAAGGCAAGCATTGGCCTCCCGCCAATTCCGCTTCTCCGTGTTTTCCACGTTTCCGGCGCAGACGAGTTGGTAAAGGATGGTCTGCGACGTGTAATCCTTTCCGCCGTGGTACTCCGTCTTCAAGTCAAGCGCCCGAGCAGTGTCGGCGTGGGAAAGGCTGTCAGGGTGTTGCGCCAGCAAGTCGAGCATGGCATCGTAAATCAGGGTAAATCCCTGTTTAGAAACGCACAATTTTCCGGCTAGAGGTGATCCGAAAAATGGCTATGTTCGGCATCGGGGCAAACTATGACGGCCACGGGGACATGACCGAAGATTTTCTGGAGCATGGGCTTGCTTGCATTGGCTGGCCCTATAACGAGGCTCCTTCTTTGCACGAGATCATGAGGAGCTTTCAGGTGGGTGACATCATTTACATCAAGTCTCACCCGCCGCATATCGGTCTTATTGTGAAAGCAATCGGAATCGTAGAGGATTCCGAAGTCCGTCCATTGGAAGGGCACGGACAGGCGTGCGTCCGGGTTAACTGGATTTGGAGAGGGCCGGCGGTGACCATCGGTCATGTCCACGACCGCTATAACGTCAGGAATAACACGCTGTACGAGGAGTGGAATCCCGACATTCGCACTCGCATCCTGAACCTCCTTTTGAATCGTGAACAGCAACTGGCGGCTCAAGCTTGATCTCGGATTGCCGGGACCTAGTGAATGATTCTGAACCCCGATTTGTACATTTTCCTGCCCATTTTCAGCGACACGCTGAACGGGCTCCGCACCGCACTACGACTGTGTCGAGTGTCGCCAGTCGGACGCTCACGGATTCGCTCATTCAAACCTGTAGCCAACCCTCTCCACCTGTGCAGCTGTTACAGCGGCCGAAACAGCGGGCTCGGCGGTTAGCGAAACGAAAGAGGGTGAGCGGTGACGTGCCCCTATTCGACTTCGGATCCCCCCGTCCGCCGTGTCGATCAACCTACGGCAGCGCTTCCATCGCTTCGGCGATCGCCGCTCCCGGATGCTCGAAATCCTGCAAGCGGCCGCCGAGGTAAGCATCGTACGATGCTAAATCGAAGTGCCCGTGCCCGCTCAGGCAGAACAGGATGGTCCGCGGTTTGCCCTCCTGGCGGGCGGCTTCCGCTTCTTCGAAGACCGCGCGGATCGCGTGCGAGGATTCCGGCGCCGGCAGAATCCCTTCCGTTTGCGCAAATTTCACCGCCGCTTCGAACACCGGAAGCTGCGTGTGGGCCCGCGCTTCGATCACACCATCCTGCAGGAGCTTGCTCAGCAGCGGCGACGCGCCATGGTAGCGCAGGCCGCCGGCGTGAATGCCGGGCGGCACGAAATCGTGGCCCAGCGTGTACATCTTGAGCAGCGGGGTAAGCTTGGCGGTGTCGCCGAAGTCGTAGGTGAATTTTCCGCGCGTCAGGCTGGGGCAGGCGGCGGGCTCCACCGCGACCAACCGCACCGCCGAACCGTTGAGCTTGTCGGGCACGTACGGCAGCGCGATTCCCGCGAAGTTGCTGCCGCCGCCGAAGCAGCCGATCACGATATCCGGCGAGTCGCCCGCCAGTGCCATCTGCTGTTTCGCTTCCTCGCCGATCACCGTCTGGTGCAGCATGACGTGGTTCAGCACGCTGCCGAGCGCGTAATTCGTGTCGGCGTGCGCGGCCGCGTCTTCCACCGCCTCGCTGATGGCGATGCCGAGGCTGCCGGGCGAATCCGGATGCGCCGCGAGCACTGCCCTGCCCGCCTCGGTGCGCGTGCTGGGGCTCGCGAACACCTCCGCGCCCCAGGTGTTCATCATCATGCGGCGGTAGGGCTTCTGCTCATGGCTCACCTTCACCATGTACACGGTGCATTCGAGCCCGAACATGCGGCAGGCCAGCGCGAGCGCGCTGCCCCACTGTCCGGCGCCCGTTTCAGTGGCAAGCCGCTTGATGCCAGCCTGCTTGTTGTAGTACGCCTGCGCCACCGCCGTGTTCGGCTTGTGGCTGCCCGCGGGACTGACGCCTTCGTACTTGTAGTAAATGCGCGCCGGCGTGTCGAGCGCCTTCTCAAGACGCAGTGCGCGGTAAAGCGGCGTCGGCCGCCAGAGCCGGTAGATGTCCAGCACCTCGCCCGGAATGTCGATCGCGGGAAGCGGCGAGAACTCCTGCTCCAGCAGAGACGCCGGGAAAATCGGCGCCAGCGCCTCCGGACCGATGGGCTTACGCGTCGCCGGATCGAGCGGCGGGTCGAGCGGCTCCTTGAGAAGCGCAAGGACGTTCACCCACGCGGTCGGGATCTGGTCGTCGTTCAACAAATACTTCGTTCTTTCCGGCACTACAGCTCCTTGAAATGAAACCGACCATTGTATGTGCAGCGGGCTTCGAGCCGCAACGTGCCCCCCGCGCGCCAACCGAAAGCGGGGTCTAGCCGCCGGCTTGGGAGGCCGCTTCAGCCGCGTGATAGGAACTGCGCACCAGCGGTCCTGCTACCACGTGCGTGAACCCCATCTCGCGGCCCTCGCGGCGGTACGCGGCGAACTCCTCCGGCGTAATGTACCGGATGACGGGCAGGTGTTTGGGCGAAGGACTGAGGTATTGCCCCAGCGTGAGAATATTCACGTTGTGCGCCCGCAGGTCGCGCATCACCGCGAGCACCTCGTCCCGCGTCTCTCCCAGGCCCAGCATCATCCCCGACTTGGTGGGAATCTCCGGCCTGACTCGCTGCGAGTACGCCAGAATGTCGAGCGAGCGCTCATACCGCGCCCCGAGCCGCACCTGCCTGTACAGCCGCGGCACGGTCTCGATGTTGTGGTTCATAACGTCCGGCGCGGCTTCGAGCACGATATCCATGGCGGCGTGCGAACCCTGGAAATCGGGGATCAGCACCTCGACGCTGCAATCCGGCACACGCTCGCGAATGGCTCGGATGGTGAGCGCGAACAGTTCCGCGCCGCCGTCCTTGCGATCGTCGCGATTCACGCTGGTGATGACGGCGTAGCGCAGCCCGAGCGTGGCGACGGCTTCGGCCACGCGGCGGGGCTCGTCGTAGTCCACCGGGAGCGGGCCGCCTTTCTGCACCGCGCAGAACCCGCACCGCCGCGTGCACACGTTGCCTAAAATCATGAAGGTTGCCGTGCGATGGTTCCAGCACTCGCCCACATTCGGGCAGGCGGCGCTTTCACACACCGTGTGCAGCCGCAGCCGCTCCACCAGCGCTTTCATGCCGCGATAGTTCTCCCCGACGGGAGCGGGCGCGCGCAACCATTGAGGCCGGGCGTGATTCCGGGTGATCGTTACCAGCACTACGTCTATTGTAGTGCGGCCAGGCGCTGCTCCATGGATTTCCGGAACGCTTCGTCCTGAATCGCTGAAAGGTTGGCGCGCACATTAGCGAGGGCGCCGGAGAGCGCCGCGGAGGCAAGCGCGCGCCCCGTTTCGAGATCCGATGCGAACTTCGCTGGCGCCTCCCGCAGCAGAGTCTCCAGCCGGGCGCGGAGCCGGAATGACCGCTCGGCAACCTCCATGGGAACTTCGGCGGCGCTGTGGAGCGCCTCCTCGACAAATGGCGCCCGCTCCTCCTTCGGCCTCCTGTACGCCGCCATGACGCCGCGGAACGCCTCCGCGTCGCGCTCGACGGCGGCGGCGAGAAACCGGCGGTCGGCCTCGAAATCGTAGTCGGAGCGCCGCGCGAGCTGCGCAACCATAGACCCGAGCGCGGCCGCCATGGCGCCCGCTGCCGCCGCCGCGCTGCCGCCGCCCGGAGCGGGTGTAGCAGCGGCCAAGGCATCGAGGAACTCGTCGAGCCCCCCGCCGCCCGCCTCTTCAGCCAGGCGGTTCTCCAGCACGATATCCGGGCGGAAGTTTTCCGCGCGCAGGTAGAACTCGGCCGCCATCTCGAGGGCCTTCTTGGGAATCAGCCCGATGATCTCGCTGCCCACCACCGGGACGCCGTACCGCTCCGCCTCCACGCGAACGGCCTCGAAGACGCGGTGTACGGGAGTCTGTTCGAAATCGGTGAGGTTCATCGAGACCTGCGCGATGTTGCGCGAACTCAGCAGCACGCCCATCGCCTTCACGTAGCGGAAGCCGCCGCTCGAGAACCGGATCGCCCTGGCAATCCGCTTTGCGATCTCCACGTCCGGCGTGCCCAGGTT
This sequence comes from Rhodospirillales bacterium, assembly GCA_050261015.1. Classification (GTDB taxonomy): domain Bacteria; phylum Acidobacteriota; class Terriglobia; order Bryobacterales; family Bryobacteraceae; genus Fen-330. The sequence continues at coordinate 64,819 of JBLNCW010000003.1, forward strand.
GATGTTGTAGGCGATCAGAAATTTCCGCGCGCCCACGACGGTTGCGCCCGCGGTGGGATGCACGCGCGCCTCGCCGACGTCCGGCGCGCGGTCGGGATTGACGCCGATCTCGCTGCGCAGGCCCTCGAACTGCCCGCGCCGGATGTTCTCCAGGTTCACGCGGTCCGGCCGCCGCGCGGCCGCCTCGTAGAAATAAACCGGAACCTGGAACCGCCGCCAGATCTCCTCGCCGGCGCGCACGGCGATGCGCACGCAGTCCTCGATCGTGACACCCTCAACGGGCACGAACGGCACCACGTCCACCGCCCCGATGCGCGGATGCACGCCGCTCTGCCTGTTCAGATCGATGAGTTCCACCGCCTTGCCCGCCGCGCGGACGGCCGCCTCGCAGACGGCCTCGGGCGGGCCCGCGAAGGTCAGCACCGAGCGGTTGTGGTCGGCGTCCATTTCGCGGTCCAGCATGATGACGCCCGGTACCGAGCGGACGGCGCTCACCAGGGCTTCGACCTTCTCCGGGTCACGGCCCTCGGAGAAGTTAGGCACGCACTCGATCAGTTTTCGTCCCACCCCACATTCCCCTTTCCGTACAGCACCACCCCTCTTTTCATCGTCATCACTACCAGGTTCACCCCGAAATGATACGGGACTTCGCGGTAGTCCGGAACGTCGAACATCACCAGGTCGGCCTCCTTGCCCGTCTCGATGGAGCCCGTGCGGTTGCCGCAGCGCAGCGCGTGGGCGCCGTTGATCGTGGCCGCACAGAAAGCCTCGGCCGGCGTCATCCGCATCTGCGAGCAGGCCAGCGAGAGGATCATCTGCATGTTGTACGTGGGGCTGGTGCCGGGATTGTAATCGGTTGCCAGCGCGACGGCCGCGCCCGCTCTGATCAGTTTGCGGGCCGGCGGGTAGCAGTCCAGCCCGAGGTGAAAGACGGCGCCCGGCAGCAGCGTGGCGATGGTATCGGAGGCGGCGAGCGCGCGCGCGTCGTCGTCGTTGATGTGATCGAGGTGGTCCGCGCTGGCCGCGCCCATCTCGACAGCCAGCATCGCCGCGCCTGTGCGCGAGAACTGCTCGGCATGCACCTTCAGGCGGAATCCGAAGTCCTTTGCCGCCGACAAATAGCGGCGCGCCTGCTCGATGGTGAACCCGTCCTCGTCGCAGTAAATATCGACGAACCGGGCCAGTTTTCGCCGCTTGAGTTTCGGCATGATGGACCGGCACATCCAGTCAATGTAATCGTCGGCCCGGCCGGTGTATTCCGGCGGCACGGCGTGAGCGCCCAGGTAAGTGGGGACCAGCTCGATGGGATCGTCCTGAAGCGCCTGGACCGCCCTCAGGGCCTTCCGCTCGCCTTTCTCGTCGAGTCCGTAGCCCGATTTCGCCTCCAGCGTTGTCGTCCCGTGCGCGACGCAGCCGGCCAGCGTCTTTCGGGCCTGCAGCACTAGCCGCCGGATCGGCATTTCGCGCACCGCGCGGACGCTGGCGAGAATGCCGCCGCCGGCCGCCGCGATCTCGCGATAAATAGCTCCGGCGAGCCTCATTTCGTAATCCACGAGCCGCGCCGGACCGCAAACCAAGTGCGTATGGCTGTCCACAAAACCCGGCGCCACGACGCGTCCGGTCGCGTCGATCTCACGGGCATGCCGGGCCAGAGAAAGATTCTCCACGCGCCTGCTCGGCCCCAGCGAGACAATCTTGCCGCCCCGGATCAGCACCGCGCCATCCGGGACGATCCCGAGATCCTGCATGGCTTCGCCGCGCCGCGGGCCGCGCGGACCGCGCATTGTTAGTAACTGCCTGGCGCCGCGCACCAGGACCAGGGCATCGCTTGAGGATTCAGCCATCTGAAAAAGATTAGTGTACCGGCCGGCTGATTTGCATCAGGGCATAGGAGCTTTTATGCCCGCGCGCTCAGCGAACCGCACGGCCTCTTCGTAACCGGCGTCCACGTGGCGCAGCACTCCGATGCCGGGGTCGCAGGTCATCACCCGTTCCAGGCAGCGGGCGCCGGACTCGCTGCCCTCGGCCACCGTCACCTGTCCCGCATGCATCGAGTAGCCGATGCCCACGCCTCCGCCATTATGGAACGAAACCCAGCTTGCGCCCGCGGCGGTGTTTAAAAGCGCGTTCAAAACCGGCCAGTCCGCGATGGCGTCGCTGCCATCGCGCATCCCTTCCGTTTCCCGATAGGGTGAGGCCACCGAACCGCAGTCCAGATGGTCGCGACCGATCACGATGGGGGCCTTCAATTCGCCCGATGCCACCATGCGGTTGATCTCGAGCGCGAAGCGCGCGCGCTCGCCGTACCCAAGCCAGCAGATGCGCGCCGGCAGCCCCTGAAAGCGGACGTGCTTTCGCGCCAGCCGGATCCAGCGCGCCAGCGCCTCATTGCCGGGGAACAGGCGGCACACCAGCTCGTCGGTGGCCGCGATATCGGAAGCTTCTCCCGAGAGCGCCACCCAGCGGAACGGCCCGCGCCCTTCGCAGAACATCGGCCGGATGTACTCGGGCACAAAGCCAGGGATCGTGAAGGCGTCCGACACGCCGCGGTCGGCCGCCATCCGCCGTATGTTGTTGCCGTAGTCGAACGCGACCGCTCCAAGGCGCTTGAGCTCCAGCATCGCGCGCACGTGCGTGGCGATGGAATCGAGCGCGCGGTCGACGTATTCGTCCGGGTTAGCCGCGCGCAGCTCCGCCGCCTGGGCGAGCGTCAAACCGGCCGGGATATATCCGTTGAGCGGGTCGTGGGCGCTTGTCTGGTCGGTCAGCAGGTCGGGAACGACGCCGCGGCGCACCAGTTCCGGCAGCACTTCGGCGCAATTGCCCACCAGTCCCACCGAGACGGCGGTCTTTTCGTGAACGGCGTTGCGCAGGATCCGGAGCGCCTCGTCCAGAGTGCTGACCATGATGTCGCAGTAGCCCGTCCTCAACCGCCGCTTGATGCGCTCGGGATCCACTTCGATGCAGAGGAGCGCCGCGCCGTTCATCGTCGCCGCCAGCGGCTGCGCCCCGCCCATGCCGCCCATCCCGCCCGTCACCACCAGCTTTCCGGCCAGCGTTCCTCCGAAATGTTTGCGCGCCGCCGCCGCGAAGGTTTCGTAAGTGCCTTGCAGAATACCCTGAGTGCCGATGTAAATCCAGCTTCCCGCCGTCATCTGGCCGTACATGATCAGGCCGAGCTTTTCGAGCGCGCGGAACTGCTCCCAGTTCGACCAGCGCCCCACGAGGTTGGAGTTGGCGATCAGCACCCGCGGCGCTCCCTCGTGAGTGCGGAATACGCCCACCGGCTTGCCGGACTGCACCAGCAGGGTCTCGTCGTTTTCCAGCCGCTCGAGCTCCCGCACGATGGCGTGGAACGACGGCCAGTCCCGGGCGGCTTTGCCCTCCCCTCCGTACACCACCAAGTCCTGCGGCCGTTCGGCAACCGCGGGATCGAGGTTATTCATCAACATCCGCAGCGCCGCTTCCTGACGCCAACCCTTCGCGCGCAAGGACGCCCCGCGCGGAGCGCGAATGGTTTGCATGCCTCCACTCTATAACAGACGGTTGCAGGTCGATCGCGGGGGGACGTTACAGCGCGTAGCAGGGCTGAAGCGGGCCGGCTGCGCCCAGATTGAGAACTCGCAGGATCTCCGAATAGAATTCCAGCGCGACCGCCGATTCGGTGCGCTCCGGACCGGCCGCTTTTTCCAGAATGGCGGTGGACAGCTCCAGCAGTTTATTCGCTTCCGTGAAGCGCGCCTGCTCGCGGTACGTTCGGGCAAGCGCGTGCAGGTTGGAGACGATATCCGGGTGGTTCGGGCCGAGCGTCTTCCTGAGCATCTCCAGTGCGTAGGCGAACAGGGATTCCGCCTCGGCGTACTTATGCTGCGCGCTGTAAACCTCTCCCAGGCGCTTCAGATCCGCGGCCAGGCTGGGGTCGTCCCGCCCCACGATGCGCTGCTTGATGGCCAGCGCGCGCTTCAGCACCGGCTCGGCCTCGTTGTAGCGGCCGCCGCTCATATAGAACTCGCCCAGGTGGCCGAGCGTGACCGCGGTGCTCCAGTCGTCCGGCCCGAGCGCCGCCTCCTTGATGCTCAACGAACGCCGGAACGCGAAGAGGGCCGCGGAGCGGCGGTTCAGCGCCATGTACACCTCCCCGAGGCCGTCCAGAACCAGCGCGACGTCCGGATGGTTCTTCCCCAACGCGGCCTCGGTGATCCTCAGGGCGCGTTCGTATTCGACCGCGGCGTCGTCATAGCGATATTGAAACTTGTACGCATTGGCCAGGTTGAAATGCGCCTGGCCGAGTTCGGCATCGTTCTGGCCGGGCGCGTTCTGGTAAATGGCGATCGCTTTTCTCAGCGCGCGCTCGGCGCCGCCGAAGTTGCCGTGGTTGCAATGGAGCACGCCCATGGCATTGAGACTTTTCGCCAGCCGGGGATCGCGGCGGCCCGCCTCGCCGGCCTCTTCAACCGCCTTGGCGACATACCTCAGGCAGGCGTCTCTGTCGCCCAGATAGAACAACCCCTCCGCAAGGTGCATGTAAAACTGCCAGGACGCTTCCTGGGATTCGAGCTCATAGGCCGAGTGCGGGGGAAGATCAGCCTCGACGGGCTGGACCTCGACCGTATGACGCACGTTCGCTCCGCGTTTCATGGGTGTCCTCAAAATCTGGTGCTTTGCCAGTATATTCAAGTGACTGAACGAGATACCACTCCCGCGAAATGACAATTTGCGTGGTCTGGGGTGGGTATTACTCCCGGTACTATTAGAACTGACACCCGGGGGAGTGGATTACTCCCACCCTTCCCCGCCGCCGCCTGCCGCATCCGGTACTGTCTTAGCGTTCCGGATCGAGCGGCTCGCGCACCTTGGCCGGATCGAACAGGCGCGGATTGATGGAAATGGCCTGATAGGGAGTGAAATCCGGCTCGCCGGTAAAGCAGTCGCTCAGATCCGAGGCGGCGGCGTCGAACAGGTTCAAGGGCGGCACGCCGAGCAGCCGGAAGATGGTCTTGAGGAGTCCGGGGAAGCTCGCGTTAACGTGCGACACATAGTTCTTGCGCGCGTAAGGGCCGGCCACGAGCAGCAGGGTGCGGTGTGCATCCACGTGGTCGACCCAGCCCCGCGCGCCGGCCTCGGTGACGAATATCGCCATCTCCGGCCACCACTTGGTGTTTGAGAGGTACTCGACGATGCGGCCCAGCGCGTAGTCGTTATCCGCCATGTAGGAAGCCTGATACGGGTAGCCGTTCTCCGGACGGGCGGGCGCTAGGTGGTCCTGCGGCAGGTTTATGTAGATGAATCGCGGCAAGGGCTCACCGCCCTTCACGTATTTGCTTTCGATCTCGGCGATGAATTGCGATGCCCGGAACTGATCCGGGATGTTCAGGTTGAACTGCGGATAATCGCGCGAGGTGTTTTGGTAGAGCGGGCCGGGCATTGGCACGTTGGTGAGGAAGCGCGCGCCGGTGGGCTTCAAACCTTCTCCCTGGTCCACGCCGGCCAGTTCGAAGCCTTCGCCGTAGTTGCGGAAGCTGATTTCGTGGCGCTCGAAATGGTGCCAGATGGCGCCGGCTTCCGGCAGCTCCTCAAGGTGTACTGAGGAACTGCCCTGGGGAAAGCTCAGCCGCCCGGGCGCGGTGGTTGAAAGCCGGAAGTCCTTCTGGCCGCCCAAAGCCGCCATCGCCGAGCTGACAGTCCAGGCGTTGGGATAGGCGCCGGCGAGCCAGTGGTGACCGCTCGCGTTCCCCTCCGAGCCGGCATAGAAGTTGTCGCTGAACGCCCACAGCTCCGCCATACGGTGGTGGTTCGGGGTAATGTTGACCGCCATCATGATGGGCCGCTGCCGCAGCCCCCTGCGCTCCGAAGCGACGTTAGCGTGGCGGCCAAAGCGCGCCAGCGTGGGTTCGGCGTTCACCGGACCGTTCGAAGCCGTTTCGACGTCGCCGAAGACCTCGTCAAACGTGCGGTTCTGCTTCACGATGAGGACCACGTGGCGGATTGCCTCCGGCAGCGTGGCGGGAGGTTTCTCCTGCGGGCGGAAGCCGTTGTTCTCCAGCACCTGCTCGGTCAGCTTGTCGAACTCGCCGGCGGCGCGCAGGGGGAAGATGGTAACGCTGCCGCGGGGGAGCAGGCCTGCGGAAGCATCGCGCGGTATGGAGCGCGCGTGATTGGGCCCGGTGCCGTTTCCTTTCGCGTTGGCCACGTACACGATCCCGCGGTCCTCGACAACCCGGGTCGGGAACCAGCCCACCGGGGCGTGGCCCAGCACCCGCAGATTCCGCGCGTCGATGACGGCGACGGCATTGATGCCCGCCTCGGCCACCAGCACCCAGTTCATTTCGGGCACGTACGCCACCCCTATGGGAAGCACACCACGCAGGTTTTCCAGGCCCGGGATCCGGATGGGTATCTCGGCGCGGACCCGGTTCGTGCCGGGATCGATCACGGTGACCGAATCATTATGGGCGTTCGAGACGAACACGGCGTCCCGCGCGGCGGCGATACCGGACGGACTGCTGCCGCCCAGGCTGCCGTGGCCGAACGGCCGTCCCGTACGGACGAATGCTTCCAGCCGCGGCTTCTCCGGGTCGCTGAGGTCCACGACAGCCACGGAATTCGACTCCGGCGCATTAGGGTCGCCGAGGCCCGGGACATCCACCGGCCCCCGCGCAGTCTCGCGCCTTACCCCCGCCGAGGCCTCCGCGGAAGGAAATCCGAAAGCGGGAAAGGGCAATCCGGTTTCGCGCGCCTGGTTCGGGTCGGCGCCCGGGATGGGCCGGTACTGAAACATGCCCAGGTTCGTGATGTAGGCCTTGCGTTTGTCCGGAGAGAGCGCGATGGCAAACGGCAGCCGGCCGGTCCGCAGCGACGCGATCACCCGGCGTCTCCGGGTATCGATCGCGGCCATGCGGAAATTCGCCTGGTCGAGCACGTAAAGGATGTCGCGCTCGCGGTCGAAGGCGAGATCACCCGTGTAGCTGTCCTGGAAGCCGTCCACGTTGAGGTCGTAAACGCGCTTTGTCGCGTTGTTGGACGGGTCGATCAGCCGCACGCGGCCCGAGTTTCCTTCCGAAACGAACAGCGAGCGCTCGCCTTCGAAGGCCAGGCCCATGAACACGCTGCTCCAGCCGTTGCCGTCAGCGCCCTCTCCTACCGGCGCGTCTTTGACCCACCAGTACATCTTGTCGCGGCGCAAAACGGTAAGCGAACACTGCGGGCCGCCGTTTGCGGAAATCACCAGGTTGCCGCTCGGGCTGATGGCGAGTCCGAACGGGGCCGGTCCGGTGGCGTAAGAGCGCCCCAGCGGCGTGATCAGCCTGCCGCCGGGCAGAATGCTTTCGGCGCCGGGACGGGGCAACGCGGGACGCGTCCCGGCGGGCGCGGCATAATCCGCCGCCGCCAGAACGCTTGATATTAAAAGAAATAGAAGGAAGCGCATGAATCAACACTGCCCGCCGGCAGCCATTTCAGTGTATGCCAAACGGCGGAAACGGACGCCGCGGCTATTTCGGCGGCTGGCTGGCCAGTTGCACCAGCGCCTCCAGAACCCGGACGCGCTGGGTATCATCCACAATGAGATACCGGTGCTTCCCGCCGGGGCTTTCCGCGAAGAGGGTGCGGCCCTTCTCGTCGGTGGAAATCTGTCCGGGCGGCGACAAGGAGAAGTAGCCGCGGTCCGGGCGAACGGCGTAGAGTGCGGCGGTCAGGTCCCAGGTTTGGCGGTCATAAGGCATCTTCTTATAGGCCCGGTAGGCGTCCACCACCGGATGGTTCTCGACGTACCGGTAATCGCGCTCGATGCTGACGGCCGGGTACAGAATCGCATTGCCGATTTCTAACCCGCTCGCCACGATCGGTGTCGGCCACTCGGCGAACACCTTTTGCGATGCGGGCAGATCGGTTTTCACGTTGTACTCCGCGACGCCGGTAGGAAACGCGCCTGCCATCACCACCAACAGCTTCACCTTGCGCGCGATCAGGTCGCGATCGGAATCGAGCAGCCGCGCCATGTTGGTGAAGAAGCCCACCTGGACGATGGTGACCGAGTTGTCCGGCTGCGATTCCAGGACCCGGCGCAGCACGGTGGAGGCATCCGGCGCCGTGCGGCCATCCTCCAGCCGCCGCGGGTACACGGGCGTACCATCGGCCCGCTTCCGCTCGCAGGGGACGCGGATCATTGCGCTATCCTCGGGCGTCTTGCCGTTCTTCACGACGCCGATCGGGATTTCCGGGCGGCCGTAAAACGTGTTGACCAGATCGACGTAGGTCGCGGCGTAGCGGTTGTCCTTGGTGAGGGTGACGGCAAGCAGTTTGGCCTCGCCGCGGCTTTCAAACGCGTGCAGGACGGCGAGCGCCAGCGCATCGTCCACGTCGTTGCCCATGTCCGTGTCGAAGATGATGGGTACCGGCTGGGCGTGTGCCGCGCACATTGCGGCAAGAAGCATGAACAGGGCTAGCAATCTGTGTTTCACAGGCTGCATGGTATCAGATGTGGCAGTCTAGGAGGTATGCCTCTGGTTCGCCTGATTCTTGCGCTGGCCGCCGCCGCTCTCGCCGTCGCTCCGCTGGCTTGCAGGCGGCCGCAGCCGCGGGTCGAGCCGATCGAGGACGGCAACCAGCCCGCGTTGAGTTCGCTCCACGCGGCCAACCTCCGCGCCGCCACGCAGTTCCTCGCCGGCGTCCATGAACTGGAAAACAACACCTATCGCTGGACGCAGCGCAGGTTTTCCGTGGTTCTTCAGCCGCCGGAGGGGGCCGCGCAGGCAGGGGCGCGGCTGGAGCTCCGGTTCGTACTGCCGGAGAGCGTCATCTCGCGCCGGAAGGCGGTCACGTTGTCGGCTGCTGTCGAAGGGCAGGCGCTCGAGCCGGAAACTTACACGGCGGAAGGCGAATATGTTTACCTCCGCGACGTGCCCGCTTCAGCGTTTGCCGAAGCCTCGGTAAAGGCCGATTTCGAGCTCGATAAATACCTGGCGGCCGGAGAGGTGGAAACGCGCGAGCTTGGGATCCTGTTCCTGAGCGCGTCCCTGCTGCCGCGCGGAAAACCGCGGCGCTAAGCCACCTTGCGCAACAGCAGCGCCGAATTCTTGCTCCCGAACGCGATGCAATTGCACAGGGCGTACTCTATGTCCGCGCGCCGTCCGATGTCGGTGACGTAGTCGAGGTCGCATTCCGGGTCGGGCACATCGAGATTGATGGTCGGCGGCAGCACACCATCGCGCATGGCCAGCAGCGTGGCCGCGACTCCCGCCGCTCCGCAAGCGCCCTGGGGGTGGCCGATCATGCTCTTGAGCGACGAGCCGGCCAGCTTCCGCGCGTGGCCGTCGAAGGCCAGGTGCGTGGCGCGGGTCTCGATCCGGTCATTCAGCTCGGTGGAGGTCCCGTGGTAGTTGATGTACTGCACGGCGTCGGGCGGGATGCCGCCTTCGCCGATGGCCAGGCGCATGGCGCGCGCCGGCTCCTCGCCGCACTCCTCCAGCCGCACGCGGTGGAACGCCTCGCACGTGGAGCCATACCCGGCGATCTCGCCATAGATCTTCGCGCCGCGGGCGCGGGCCCGCTCCATCTCCTCCAGGACGAAGAACCACGACCCTTCGGCGATGACGAACCCGTCGCGGTCGCGGGAAAACGGGCGCGAGGCGCGCTCGGGCTGGTGGTTCCAGCGCGTGGTCATGATCCTCATGAGCATGAACCCGCGCAGGATCAGCGGGGCGATGGGAGCGTCCACCCCTCCGGCCACAATGGTGTCCAGCACTCCGGCGCGGATATTCCGGTAGGCGTACCCGATGGCGTCGGTCGAGGAAGTGCAGCCGGTGGAGATCACGTGGCTGAGCCCGCGGAAGCCAAACCGCATGGAAACTTCCCCCGCCAGCGTCCCGATGGTGCCGGTGGGGATGACATAGACGCTGCACCGGCGTTCCTTGCCTTCGTAGTAGAGCCGGTACTGCTCCTCGGTGAATTCCTGGCTGCCCCCGCCGGAACCGACGATCAGCCCGATGCCGCGGAGTTCGTCGCGAGACATGCCGCCGGGTTCCACCCCGGCATCGGCCAGGGCTTCCTCCACCGCCGCGATTGCCAGCGGCGCCACGCGGGAGACGTGCGGCCTGTCCTTGGGAGCGATGTACTTTTCCTCGCAGAATCCGACAACCTCTCCGGCCACCTGGACGGCGTAACGGGAAACGTCAAAGCGGGAGATGCGTCGAACCCCGCTGCGGCCGTTGCGGGTGGCTTCCCAGAACGCCTCTCTTCCGATGCCGTTAGGGCTTACGGCCCCGATTCCTGTTACAACTACCTTGCGGCTCATCAAGCCTCCGGATTATCTGTAACTGCGCGTATGTGGCGGCATGCGCTTGTGCTAGTATAGGCTCTTTTAATGGGTCCCGGGAATCAGCGGCGGGCATCTCCACTGCTCCTGTGCGCACTCGCCGGCATCAAGACGGGGATTTTGGGAGGCCTGGCGATGCTCGGATGGCTAGCTGCAAGCTCCGCTCTTGACCGGCAATCGATCTGGATCCTTTCGAACCTGTTAGGTTCGGTGTTTTACGGCAGCGATGTGCTGCGGCGCAGCTTTAGCTGGGTCACAATGGATGGCCTGGCGCTCCACTTTTTTGTGTCCGGTTTGATCGGACTGGCGTTCGGCATCTCGACCGGCAGATCCCGCAGCCGTCTGCGGGTGGCGCTGCTGGGTATTTTGACGGGATTGCTCTGGTACTATTTTTCGGAGGCGTTGTTTTGGAGGAAGCTGGGGGTTGTGGCGAGAATTTACGGCCCGCCGCGATCCCTGCTGCTGGCGCACTTGATCTACGGATTTGTTTTGGCGCGCTTCCCTAGCGCCTTGGCCTCGCTCGAACGGCGTTCTCAAGGCGAGGCGGTCTCCGCCCCGAAGTCCCTGGAGCCGTAGGCTTGCGTTTTCAAATGCACCCGGCCCAATCAGTTAGAATGAGAAGTTCAGGTCTGCGCTGAGTGGGACCATGGTGAAACCCTGTTGTCGAATTCGACGTCGAAAGGGAAGCGCAGAGTGGAGAGGAACTAGATTTGCATGAAGTTTGACAGGCCCGGGCGCCTGCTCGCACTACTCGTTTGCGCCTGTTCATTGAGTTCGGTTGCACAGGCGCAAGAGGCGGCGGCGCCCCAGCAGAAGAAGCAGCCAAGTCCTTTCGAATCGGTTCCGCAGGCCACTGAGCCGGCCAAGCCGTCCACTCAGAAGAAGCAGGCAAGTCCATTCGAATCGGTTCCGCAAGCCACCGAACCGGCCACGCCATCCACTCCTCAGACCCAGCCGCAGCTTGAGGCCCCGAAGACCGCCGTGGAGCCCAAACCGCCGGCCGCGGCGAAGGAGATCATTGAGGCCATCGAATTCCGCGGCGCCCGCCGCGTTCCGCAGGACACCCTCCGCGCGATGATCTTCAGCAAGAAGGGAGATTATTACGATCCTGAAACCCTGCGGCGCGACTTCATGGCGCTCTGGAACACAGGGCGCTTCGACGACATCACGCTGGAACGGGAGGAAGGCCCCGCCGGCCTCATCCTGCGGTTCATCGTGGTGGAACGGCCGGTGGTGCGGTCCATCAAGTACGAAGGGATCAAGTCGGTAACCGTTTCCGAAATTCTGGACCGTTTTAAGGAGCGCCGCGTCGGGCTTTCCGTGGAAACGCAATTCGACCAGAACAAGATCCAGCGCGCCAGCGTGGTTCTTAAGGAGTTTCTCTCCGAACGCGGCCGCCAGTACGCGACCGTTACTCCGGAACTGCGCCAGATTCCGCCGTCCTCGCTCGAAGTGACCTTCCGGGTCAATGAAGGCCCCAAAGTCAAGGTGGGCCGCATAGACATCCAGCACAACCAGATCTTCAGCGACCGCGCGGTCATCCGTGCGATGAGAAATCTGCGCCCCATCGGCATCCCCCGTTCCATTCTGCTGGAAAACCTGTTCGCCAAGACCTACGACCTCTCCAAGCTCGAACAGGACAAGGAAATGCTCCGCAACTTCTACCAGGAGCGCGGGTACTTCATGGCGCGGCCGCTGGAGCACACGGTCACCATGCGCCAGGTCGGCGGCGGCAAGTTCCGGATTCCCCTGTTCTATATGAACAAGCCGGGCATCCGGGCGGACATCACCATCCCGGTGGAGGAAGGACGCCTCTATAAGATCCGCAACTTCAACTATGTCGGGATGAAGCTTTTCAAGGTGCCGGAAGCTTTGACGCCGCAACTGTTCAAAATGGGGCCGGGGGACGTCTTTTCGGTCGAGAAATTCCGCAAGGGCATCGACCAGTTGCGCGAACTGTACGGAAACTTCGGCTATATCGACTTCGTGCCCGACCCCTATCCGGAACCCATTCCGGGCACCGACCAGATCGACATCACCATCAACGTCGACGAGGGCAAGCAGTTCTTCGTCCGCCGCATCGATTTCTCGGGCAACACGACGACGCGCGATAAGGTGATCCGCCGCGAGCTGCTGCTGGATGAGGGCGACATGTTCCGCAGCAACATGTGGGAGTTGAGCATTCTCCGCCTCAACCAGCTCGGTTACTTTGAGCAATTAAAGAAAGAGGACGCGGCGCAAATCACCCGAGACCCCCGCAGCAACACGGTCGATATTCTGCTGAAGGTCAAGGAGCGCGGAAAGAACACCGTCGGGTTGACCGGAGGGGTGTCCGGAATCGCCGGCAGCTTCGTAGGATTCAATTACTCAACCAACAACTTCCTCGGCCTCGGAGAAACGCTCTCGATCGATTCGCAGCTCGGCGACCGCCTTCAGAACGTCACCTTCGGATTCACCGAGCCTTACTTCCTGGACCGCCCGATCCAGTTGGGCTTCACCGTGTTCACCCAGCGCTTCAATTACGACTACGGCCGCGAGGTTTCGCTGTTCACCGGCCGCAACTATGTTCCGTACTTCGAAGCGCTCGGCAGGGAAAACCTTATGAACTACGTGTCCAACGGGAAGGGGTTCACGGTGTTCACCAGCTATCCGCTGCGGCGGAGCTTCGCGCGCATCGGGCTGAGCTACGGCTACAGCAGTTCCCGCTATGAGCCGCTCACCGAGGCGGCAAAGGCGGTTTTCAGGTACAGCAGCTTTCAGGACCTCTCGGGCCCGAACACGCTGACGGGCATCCGTACCAGCCAGATTATTCCTTCTTACAGCTACAACACGGTGAACCATCCCATCAATCCCACCGCCGGAAAGAGCATTTCGATTTCCATGGGGATTGCGGGCAGCATTTTGGGCGGGAACGTCAACATGCTCCAGCCCACGATCGAGACCCGCTACTTCCGCCCGTCGCCACTCAAGAGGGAGCACATCCTCGCGTTCCGGTTCCTGGGATCGTTTGTCACCGGATACGGCGGGAAGGTAGCGCCGCCTTTCAACCGCTACTATATCGGCGGCGAGCAGGATGTCCGCGGCTTCGAGATTTGGGGCATCAGCCCGATCACGTTCGTCCCGAGCGAGACGACCGTTCCGGTCTTGAACGCCGACGGTTCGGCGCGCCTGCAAAAAATCATCGAGGACGGGGTTGAGAAGTTTGTTCCCGTAACACAGCGGATCCCGATTTACCAGTTTGTGCCGGTCGGCGGAGACGCGCAGTTGATCGGCAATTTCGAATACCGGATTCCCATCGCGGGGCCGGTAACCCTGGCGGCGTTTTTCGATGCCGGGATGAACAAAATCCTGAGGCCAAACCAGCTTGCGCTGAATCCCAACCGTCTGGTGGAACTGAACAACACGTTCCCCTCGGCTGGCTTCGACGGCAAGCCGAGAATCGCGCCGGGCACCCAGAGAATTCGTACCTCCACCGGCCTGGAATTGCAGGTGCTGCTGCCGGTTGTCAATGCTCCGTTCCGGATCTACTGGGCGTACAACCCCACTATCGTGCGGACACTCGTTCAGCCGCCGATTGTGGCGGACCGCTCGATGTTCCCGAATGAGACGACTTTCTTGAACGCAGTATCCAATTACGGGTCGGTGATACCGTATATCGAATCGAGAAAGACGTTCCGCTTTACTATCGGGCGGACGTTCTAGCCGCGGCGCCTGCGCGGACCGGTCGAGCGCGGTATGTTATGATCAGGAAATTCAAAGGAGTTTGGAAACCGTGAGAAAGATTGCGTTTGCAGCCCCGCTACTGGCGATGGGCTGCGGGATATTGGCGTTCGCCCAGAGCGGTCCTCCCAACAAGGTGGGAATTATCCACATCCAGAACGCTATCATCCAGACCAAGGATGGCCAAAAAGCCGCGGCGGAAATGGACGCCAAGTTCGCCCCCAAACGAAAAGAATTCGACGAGAAGCAGAGCGAACTTGCCAAGCTGCAAACCCAGTACCGCAATAGCGCGAACACGATGAGCGAGGAGGCCAGGCAGAAGCTCGCGCGGGAGATCGATCAAAAGACCAAGATTCTCCAGCGGGACATGGATGACGCCCAGGCGGAACTCGAGCAGGAACAGCAGCGCGTCTTGCAGGACCTTGGCCAGAAGATGATGGTGGTCATCGACAAGTACGCCAACGACCACGGGTTCTCGCTGATACTCGACGTCAGCTCTCCCCAGACGCCGGTGCTCTACGCGTCGAACACCATCGATATCACGCGCGACATCGTAGAGCTGTACGACAAGAACTCAGCTCTGCCCGGCGCCGCTCCAGCCGAGGCGAAGCCTGCCGCAGCCGCGCCGAAACCTGCCGCCGCTGCGCCGAAGCCGGCTGCCGCCGCGGCCCCCAAGAAGTAGTCCTGAAGCGGCGCTCCCGCCCGCGCGGTCCTGGACCGGTGCGGGCCGGGCCGGTGGCCGCTCCCGCTACTGGCCTTCCCTGGCCCTGCGGAGCTGCGCATCCTTCTTTTGCAGTTCGAGCCGGAGTCTTTCCACCTCAGCCTTTAACTCGTCGCGCTGCTTGACAGCCTCGGCTTCATCGCGCCTGACCGGCTGTCCTATGAAGCGGATGGATTCCCGCACGCTGGCGCGCCCGGATTGATGAACGGTGAGGCGCACGTCGATGATATCCCCGCGCCTGACATAATCCACGCTGCCTTCGCGGAGGCGCTCGGCGTCCATTTGCATATCCACGCGCTCTTTTCCGTCCAGAATTTCGAGCGTGGCGCCCCTGGCCCTGCGAATCGGCGCGGCCGTGCGGTCCCACTCGATCAGCAGTTGCCCACCCACATCCGACACCCACAGGGAGAGCGGCTCAGGCCCGGCCCAATAGCGATACCAAAGCTGCGCGCCCGCGCCGGCAGCGGCCATGAGCAGAATCGCCAGGGTCACCCAGATCCACCTCCGGCTGCGTCCTTCGCGGGGCTGGCTGCTCGCAAACGATGGCAGCGTTAAGTCGACGAGAGCGGCCGCGGGAGCGGGCGCTTCTTTCGGGACCGGCGGAGGCGCCAGCCCGCCAAACGTGGGCGCTGGCAACGGAACCTCCCTGGGAGCTTCCACGGCGGGCGTCTCGGGGGTTGCAGAGGCCGGAGGGGGAACCGCGGCCGGTTCCGGTTCGGGCTCGGGCTCGGGCTCCGCATCCGCGGCGAGCGGCGCGGAAGGCACTTCGCGCGGTTGGGACCGCGCTCCCTGCGGCCGCCGCGGCTGGATTGTGAATTCCTCGTAGCTCGCTTCCGCGCGGATATCGCCGTTGCGCTCGCGCATGAAAAAGCCGGCCCGCGTGGGGCCGAAGGCCTCCGGCCGGAGGCACAAGGCCACCTGCCACGGTTCTGGGAAATAGCGGTTGTAGATCTCCAGGTCGCGCGGGGAAAGCGCGATTCCGCTGCGCGTATGCGAATGATACCAGCCCACTGGCTGCAGGCCCGCCAGGGAAGGCTCCCTGCGAGGCAGCTCGAGGATCTGCCGCATCGCGGCCTTGTCCCGCTCGGAGAGCACGAAGCGCGGGCCAAAAGCATGCTCGCATTCCAACTCCCGGAACGCCGTGATGCGCACCACGCCGCGCTGCACCGTCCCAAACAGCACCCCGCCGACCTCCACGCCGCCATGCCGGAAACGGTACAGACCGTCCACCGCGGCTGCGGCGATCTCCTCCAGCACCGGCAACGCATATTCAATGCGCACCGGAAGGCCATGGATGGCCCAACTGCCATACTCCGGTTCAAGTTCCGCTAAAGACATGAGAGGAATTTCAACTTTACCCTCAATAGGACTCCCTGGCAAGCATCCCATGAGTTATCCGCATCCTAGTACCTGATGGTTAACTCCAGGCCCTGCAGCCGGCGGGCAGCCCGGCCCGCACAGGGAACGCGGCGCCCTGGAGCGCCCCGCAGAGGCCGCGCACCGGCAATGGGGGCGTCCCGGGAGCCAGCGGTGATCCGGTGAATGTTGTTGCAACCATAAAATGTCACCCTAACTGCAACGAAATTTTGTCACCCCTGACCGTAGTCTCAGCAAGGGGAAGGAGGTGGTCTTAAGCGTGGATTTTTTGATCCCCCCTTTCCCGTTTCCCCCTCCGGGGGCAAGCCGGGGCGGGCGGGTTCCCCCCACGCCGAGAGCATGCTGCGCGCCAGCAGACTACGCTGGCACGCATCCTGCATTCGGCTCCCCCCGCAAGAGGGCTGCGCCCCCTTGCGTATCCCCCGTGCTGCGCCCGGGCAGTTCACGGTCGCACCGCCACTGCCGGCCGGCCGCCGAACACATAGATCCGTGGCTGCTTCTTCTTTTTCGCTGCGGGCCGCCGCGGCGCGCGGCCTGGCACATAGTCCAGCGCCAGCGGCATCGCGTAGAGGTGCTCGCTGCCCAACCACACATGCAGCTCACCATTGAGCTGATGGGACAGCTCCACCCGCGCCCCGGCGTAACCGTACTTTCCGCCCCGCGCCGGCAGTTGAATGCTTTGTGCGCCGAACACAATCACATGATCCTTGCCCACCACCCGGCTATAGCGAAGGCTGAACAGCCGGTCCCGATTCACCCGCTTCGGCAGCGGCCGGAAGTCGGAGGCCGCCTCGCGCGCCGGCACCGCAAAGCGTCGGTTGTACTGCGGCAGAAAGGCTTCCAATACCCGATTTGCCTGCTCGATTGTCGCCGCTCGCGCCAGCCGCAGTTCGCTGCGCAGCCGGTCCTGAAAGCTGCGCCACAACCGCTCGATTCGTCCCTTGGCCTGGGGCGACAACGCCGCGATCTGCTCGACTCCCAACTTCTTCCAGCACCCAGCCCAGTTGCGTCGGCGTCTGCCGGCCCGCCAACTCCTCCTCCAGCGTCCAGTGGTCGTCGTTGCGCTGAAAGGTCCCGTGGCGATCGCGATACAGACTCAGCGGCACGCCATGCCGCTCAACCAAGTTGCGCAGCTCCCGAAGGTAGCCGATGGTATTCTCGTGCTCGGCCTGAAAACCTGCCGCCAGCACCTCGCCGGTTGCGTCGTCCTGATAGCCCACTAAAGTCAGCATCGGCCCACGGCCCTCAAGCCAGTCGTGCCGGCTGGCATCGGCCAGCACCATCATGCCCCGCCGCGGTTTGCGCTCCCGCCGCGACCGGTACTTCCCCCGGCGCCGCTTCTGCGGCGAGGCAATGCGCGCGGCTCGCAGCAGCCGCCGCACACTCTCCCGGCTGACCCTGATCCCCTCGACTTCGTTCAGCTTCTCGGTCAGGTGCGAATCATTAAAGCCGGCGTACTTGCCTTTGGCCAGCGCCAGGATCTTCCGGCGCACCGCCGCTGCCAGACGCCAGGGCTTCGGCTTGCCCCGGTTGCCGTGCTGCACCCACTCCACCCCTCATAGCGAGCTTTCAGCCGCTGTACCTGCCGCGTGCTCAGCCCGAGCAGCGTCGCCGCCTCCGCTACCGTGATGCGGCCCTCGACTGCGTTCTCGATCACCTTGATCCTCTGCAACTGCTTCTCACTCAACTCGACCACCCTCCAGCTTGCCAGGGGGTGACAGAATTTCGTTGCAGTTAAGGGGTGACATTATTATGGAGCAGCAGCACACGGTGATCCGGTGAATTGACTCTCGTGCCCCTATTCGAATAACCTCGATGGGGAACGGTGGAAATGAACATATCGGTGAGAGGTGAATATGCATTGCAGGCCGTCTTCGCTTTGGCGGCACACGCTTCCGGCGAGCCGATGAAGATCGCCGAGATCTCGAAAGGGCAGAAGATCCCGCAGAAATTTCTGGAGTTGATTCTGGCCAGCCTGAAGCAGGGGGGATTTGTCGAATCGAGGCGAGGCGCCGAGGGCGGCTACATGCTGGCCCGCCCGGCTGAAACGATCACGGTGGGGGAGGTGCTGCGCTACATCGAGGGTTCCCACGCTGCCCGGACGCGGACCGCGAAGCGCAAAGCGGAAACTCCGTTCACCGAACTCTGGCGGAGTGTGGACGACGCCGTTTCCCGGATCATCGATCAGACCACTTTCGCGGAACTCGTTCGCCGGTGGGCCGAGCGCCAGAGCAGATACGTTCCAAATTGGGAAATCTGAATACAGCAACCGCGCTAGCGCGGCGGTTGCCGAATAGCGGGCGCGGGGTTGGGTGAAAGGGTGAGTGCGCCCGCTATCGTAAAGGGGATTTGTTTATTAATACGCTGGCGGCGGCAATAAAGTTACGCCGTTTGGGATTTCCCTGGGTTTTTCTCTGGCAAATTTGCCTTGCGGCGGGCACCTTCACTCCGTCAAGGCTTCCCGAGCCGGATTGATAAGAATATTGATAGTGAAACGTATCAAGGGAACCGCACTGCGCGTCTGGCGGGGGATGGCTGCACGCGGACACCTCGACCGTGCTATCGTGTCAGCAACGGCTCTATGGCAGGCGAAGGCATCCAGGGCTCGCTGAAGAAGAGGGGAATCCGCCTCACCCGTCAGAGGCTGATCCTGCTCAAGCTGATCGACCAGTCCGGGCAACACCTGGACGCCGAACAGCTCTACCTGCGGGCCAAAGAAATCGATCCGAAAATCAACCGGGTCACCGTGTACCGCACCCTCAAAATGCTCAAGGAAGGCCAACTGGTTGACGAGCTGGACCTGATGCACTACGAGGGCGATCAGCACTACTACGAGACCAGGATGAAGCAGGAACACGCCCACGTCGTGTGCCTGGGGTGCGGAAAGGTCGAGGAGTTTTACGGCGAGCCGCTGAGCCGCCTCCGGCGGCAGATCGAATCGCATTTCGGGTTCCAGATTCTGGTGGCCCGGACCGAAGTAGGCGGGTACTGCGCTCACTGCCAGGTGATGCGCGCGCGAGAGATGAAGGAAGCCTCGGCCGCCTCGACACCAAAGGAAAAGCAAGCCCGAAGGAGTTAGATGCCGTCTTCCGAACCGGCTCGCGGCAGTGCGGCGCCGCCGGCATTCCTCACAATCAGAAATCCTTCGGGTGCGCAGACTCAAGTCCGGCTGGAGCCGCTGCCCTTCCGCATCGGGCGCCACGGAGACAACGATCTCGTGCTGCGCGACAGCCGCGCCTCGCGCCACCACGCCCGGATATCGTTCGATGAGGGGCACTACATTCTGGAGGACCTCAAGAGCAGCCACGGAGTCTTCGTCAACGGCCAGCGGGTGGAGAGGAAGAAGCTGCGGCCTTCCGACCGGATCGAGTTCGGCTTCCCGGACTCCTACCAGATCATCTTCGCGCTGGGCGAACCGCCTGCCCCGCTCAGGCCGAGCAAGCTGGTTCCCCGGGAACTTGAAGGCGGGACCAACCTGGGCAAGCTGCGCGCGATGCTGGAGGTGGCGCGAGCCCTCCAGACCTCCCGTTCGACGGATGACGTGCTGGCGGCGGTTGTGGAAGCGGCGCTCGCGGTTACCGGCTGCGAACGCGGCTTCCTGCTGCTGCGCAAGGGGGACGATCTGGATATCCGCATGGCCCGCTCGCGGAACGCCCCGCTCGCCAGCTCCGATCTTCGCGTTCCCACGCGGCTGTTAATGCGCGCGCTGAATCAGCGCAAGGACTTTTTGTCGATGAATTTCGACCCGGCGGCGGCAACCGGCGGCACCATCGCCGATCTGGAGCTGCGCAGCGTGGTGTGCGTCCCGCTCGTCCGCGTTCGCGCCGGCTCGCCGGATGCGACCGCCAAGTTCGACCCCGCGGGAGAAACCGTGGGGCTGCTCTATATGGACTCGCGGCTGCGCAACGCCGACCTGTCGTCCGGCAACCGGGAATTGCTGGCGACACTGGCGCTGGAAGCCTCCACCGTGCTGGAGAACGCCCGTTTGCTCGAAGAGCAGTGGGCGCGGCAGCAATTGGAGGAGGAACTCCAGGTCGCACGCCGCATTCAGGAGAGTCTGACGCCGCGCACGCTGCCGGAAACCGGGTGGTTCCGCGCGGCCGCCTCCAGCTTCCCGTCGGCTCAGGTCGGCGGCGATTATCTCGATGTGCGGCAACTGCACGAGAACTGCTGGTCCACGATCATAGCCGATGTGTCCGGGAAAGGCGTCGGCGCCGCGCTGCTGGCGGCCCTGCTCCAAGGCATCTTCCTGGCCGTACCGTTCACGAAACTTTCCATCGAAGAGATGATGTTCCGCTTGAACCGTTTCCTGAACGACCGGACGGGAGGGGAACAGTATGCCACGCTCTTTTACTGCTCCGTGGATGCGGGCGGCTCGATGTGTTGGGTCAACGCCGGCCATCCACCGCCTCTGCTGGTACGCGCGAACGGAGACGTCGAGGAGTTGAGCGCCACCGGCGTGCCGGTGGGCATGCTGGAAGAGGCCGAGTACCCGGTGAAGGAGCACAGGCTCGAAGCGGGAGATAAGCTGCTCGTCTACAGCGACGGAATCACCGAGGCACGCAACCTGGCCGGCGAGTTTTTTGGATTGACACGGCTGAAATCCATCATCTGTTCCGAGACCGGACAGAGTTGCGGGCGCGTGCACGCCGCAATTTGCGCCGCGGTGGAGGATTTCACCCGGGGCGCCGCTCAAAACGATGATATGAGCCTGGCTGTCCTCGAGTACCATCCGGATCACTAGCATAGTCAAAGCGTTGAGGCGCGAAGAGCGCGGGGTTAGAATGTCTGCAATGTGTAAACACGTGAGATACCTGCACGCCGCCGCCGCGGGCCTTGCGATTGCTATCCTGGTCGGGTGCAGCGGCGATAAGGAAGCCGCGCAAAAGGCGGTGAAACCCGTGCCCGATGTCTACCGCGCCGTTTTCGACACCAGTAAAGGCCGCTTCGTGGTCGAGGTCATCAAGTCCTGGGCCCCGGAGGGCGCCGAGCGCTTCTATCGGCTGATAGAACAGAAGTTCTACGACGATGCCCGGTTCTTCCGTGTGCTGCCGAACTTCGTCGCGCAGTTCGGCATCAATGGCGATCCGAAAGTTTCCGCGCGCTGGCGCAACCTCACGATCCCGGACGATCCCGTGACGCAGAGCAACAAGCGCGGCACACTCGCGTTCGCGATGGCCGGACCGAACACGCGCACCACGCAGGTTTTCATCAATTTGGCCGACAACGAACGGCTGGATGATTCAGGGTTCGCTCCCTTCGGCCGGGTGGTGGAGGGCATGGAAGTGGTGGACAAGTTTTACGACTCCTACCGCGACGGCCCGCCGCGCGGCACCGGCCCGGACCAGGCGCTCATCGAGAAACTCGGCAACGAGTACCTGGAGACCAAGTTTCCGAGGCTGGATTACATCATCACCGCCAGGATCCAGGAGGAATAACGGCGTTCCCTGCCCTGCCGTTGAGCGCGCGGGCTACTCCGCAAGCGCCAGCACCCGTGACACGCCTTGCCGGAAAACATCCGGGGGCGTGAGCAGGCTGAGCACCAGAAAGGCCTCGGAATCGAAGTCATAGAAGAATCCGGGCTGCGCCAGCACGTTCTCCTTGTCCAGCAATTCGAGAACCCATTCCTCTTCGCTGCGCGTCCGCGGCACGCGCAGGATTGCGTACCAGCCGCCCTCGGCATCGAGCACCTGGCAGGCCGAGCCCGCCACGGCCGCCCGCAGCGCATCGAGGTTGCCGCAAACGCGCCGCGCAATCTGCTCCTGAACAGCCTTGCCCTCTTCGAGCAGGCGCGGCAGCGCGTGCTGCACCGGCGTGCCGGTCGTAAGATACGTGTCGGCGATCAGTTCGAGTTTCTCCAGCGCCGCATCGGCTCCGGGCCCGCCGGCCGCGATCCAACCGAGCTTCATCTGCGGCAAACCGCAAACCTTCGAGAGGCCGCTGAGGGAAAACGTGAGCGCTCCGCCGGACGCCGCCAGGGTTTCCACGCGCTCGGGATCCGGGCGAAAGGCGTAATCGGCGAAGACCTCGTCGGAAATGATTGGCAGTTGCCGCTGCGCGCAGATCTCCGAGAGCCGCGCAAGTTCGCGCTTCTTCAGAAACGATCCGGTCGGGTTGTTCGGGTTCACCACCACGACGGCGCGCGTCCGGGCACTGATCGAGCGCTCCAGAGCTCCGAGGTCAACCGACCAGGAGCCGTGATACACGAGCGGATACTGCACGATGCGCACGGACTCCAGCCCTGCGAGGAATTCGAACAGCGGGTAGGACGGCCGCGGCGCGAGCACCTCGTCTCCCGGATCGGCGAACAGTTTGAACAGGTACGCGTACGATTCGCTCGTGCCGGCGGTGATGAGAATGCGCTCCGGCGCTATGTCGCGGCCGCGCGCGCGGTAATAGCCGGCCACGGCCGAGCGCGCTTCCGCGCTTCCAGCCGGGTGCGGTTCGTAAACCAGCGACCGCCGGTCCGCCAGCGCCTCCAAGATCGAGCCGGCGGGATAGGACAGGCCGGCGCGAGTGGGGTTCGATTCGGTGAGATCCAGAATCGCCGCCCCCGCGAGGCGCTTGGCTTCGAGCAGCGCCGAAAGCTTGTTCGGCCGCAGGTCCCACCGCAGTCGTGAAGAAAACATCAATTCAACTTACAACGAATGCAAAAAGGGGGCGGACCGAAGTCCACCCCGGGAAGCAAAACGCCGTGCCGGCACCGATGGTTTAGTTCTGATCCGGCTGGTCCGACTGGTCTTGCCCGTGCATCGTGCCGTCCGTCTGCCCTGCGGCTGCCGAGCTGCGCTCCAGACCCTGGGCCGTCTGCATCTGATTCTGCATGGTGGGCAGGTAGCTGGACGCCAGATTTTTCAAGTCGGGATTCTGTCCGTGCTCGGCCTCTTTCTGGAACTCCTGCACCGCCTTTTGGCTGTGGTCGGCCGACCACTGGGCGTACTCGCGGTCAAACTCGTTTCCGGACTTGCCGGCAAGCTTGTCGTAGTCTTTCTGGTCGCGCGAGCTCACCTGCGACGGCAGCGTCATGTTGTGCTGGCGGGCGATCTGGTTCAACTGGTTGTAGATGTTCTGGTGCGTCTGAACCTGCTGCTGCGCGAACCGCTTCACGTTCGGATCGGTGGCCTTCTGCTGGGCGAGCTGGCCGGACTTGATCGCCGAAAGGCTGGCTTCCGCGCTCTCCTTAAGGAAATCCTTGTCGGCCCTGGAGAGCTGCATTGTGGCGTGTTGCTGCTGCCCGTACGACCCCTGTGAAGTCTGGCCGGATGTCTGTGCTCCGGCGGTCTGTGTCAGCGCGAGCGCACCTGCGCACGCAATACTCAACCCAAAGTATCCAAGTTTCAAGTTGTTGTCTCCCCCCTCTATGGAGATTTGGTTGGCTGATTGCGCCGGTACGCCCGTCCTTTTCGGGCATCGACCGGCAGGACAGGGCCCCAGACCCTATCCCCTACTATTCCTATTCTACCCTGGATGGGCCCCCGGGTAAGTACCTTGGTCAAGAGGGGAGTTTCCCGAGAATGCGGTCTTGAATCCAGTGTTCGTCCCACCACTCGACGGGCGTGATCTGGACACCGTCCACCTGCATGCTGAAATGCACGTGGTCGCCGCCGGCCATGCCGGTGGCGCCGCTCCTGCCGATCTGCTCGCCCTTCTTCACCATCGCTCCCGGCTTGACCGCGATCTCGCTCAAATGCCCATAGATCGACTGCAGCCCGTAGCCGTGATCGATTACCACCGTGTTGCCGTAGATACCCAGATCGGCGGCCCAGACCACTTTGCCGTCGTTGGCGGCGCGAACCGGCGCCTGCTGCACGTCGGCGAGGTCGAAGCCGAGGTGCGTCTGGCGATCGACCGCCTTTCCCTGGAAGATGTAGTTGCGCGTGTCGGCAAACAGCGATTCAGTCTTGCCGTACCGTAAGAACGGGCCGGTCCACAAGAACCGCTGCTCGGTCTTGAACCTCAGATCGGCCAGGGTCCGGTTGTTCTCCCGGCGCATGTCGCGGTTGATCCTGAGAAACCGGGCCAGCAGGTCTCCGCTACCGTTGGGGTCGATCTGGTCCACGACTTTCTCCAGGAAGGCATCGCTCAGCTCGAGGTCGCGCGTGCGAAACTTCTTCGGGAATACCTTGAACCAGAACCGCGCTCTGGCCTCCGCCCCGGACGGGTTGCGGGCATAGACTACCGGAACGGCGCTCGCGTCCACGTCCCAGGGAAAGGCGAACAGCGAGAACCGCTCGTTTTCAGGCCTGCCGGGCATCGGAAAGCTGCGGAACGTGTAAGGGCCGACGCGGACGCCCGCCTCGGTCCAGTAGCCCGAAACTTTAAACGTCACCAGTTCCGCGCCGCCCTGGTTGATGTAATGCTGAAAGCCGTCGGCGACCACTCGCGGCGGCTGCGTGTTGACCTCAACCGGAATGTCTAACCGGGCCGTGTGCCCCCGGAGATCGTTGCCGACGGCCTCAATCATCAACCTGGCCTTGCCGTCCCGGAGGCCCTGGGCTGTCTTGGAGCCCGCAGCGAACTTAACCGTCTGCGGCGGCTCGCTCTTTCCAAGAAAGAAAAAGCGGCGGGCCGGATGCGCGGCCTCGAAAACCTTGAAGGTTCTGCCATCCTGTTCGATTGTTGCCGTGATGCGGCGGATGCCGTGCGGGTTTCCCGCCTTCACCTCCACGGGTGTTTCGACTCCGATCACGCGCACATCGCGTTCGAGGTTCAGCGTGGTTGCCGAGGACAGCGCCACGAGCAGCAATGATGCGCCCACGGCGAGGGCGATCAATGCCAAAAATGCCTTTTTCATATTCCCCAAAAGATCCAGATACCAGCTTAAAGCCGGCGATCGGGCGGCGGCAATCCGGAGCTGTTCTTGTTGATCACCTGGGATTCGGGGAGGTGCCATTGCCTCCGCCCCTCTGCCGGCTGAAATGATGGCAGTAATAGCCTGGCCGCTTTTGGAGTAACATGGACTTAGTTTTTTACTTGTCGTCACTGTCGAGGTGCTTATGAGGGTGACTATGAAGCCTAAGGTTGTCGTAATCGTGCTTACGAGCGTGTTGAGCGCCGCAGTGTCTGCACGCACGCCGGATGACCAGGTTGTCGAGCAAGTTTTGTCTACCAGCCCGTGGATAAAGTCGAAACATTTTGAAGTCGAAACATCTTGATGCAGGAATGTTTTGGATGGATAATTGGGCATGGCGCTCGGCAAGCGGAGACAGAAGCAGACCTCGTTCTGGGTC
>JBLNCW010000004.1:0-5993 GCA_050261015.1 Rhodospirillales bacterium
CGGTCGTTTTCTGCGCGCCCGCCGCCGATGTAAGAACGGGCGTCGCGGCCAAAAATATTTCTACGATCAAGTTTCAGAGCGAGTCTCTCGGGCAGGAGCGGGCGTTCAACATCCTTCTGCCGCTCGACTATGAAACTTCCACCAGCCGGTATCCGGTGCTGTACCTGCTGCACGGGCTGGGCGACGATCATACCGCGTGGACCTTCATGACCAACCTGTCCGGCTACGCGGCGGAACACAAGATGATCGTGGTCATGCCCGATGCCTCGCGAAGCTGGTACGTGAACAACGCAGCCAACCCCAAGGAGCGCTTCGAGGACTACATCATCAAGGACCTCATCCCCTACATCGACAGCCATTACCGCACGATTCCGCTGCGCCGGGCGCGGGCGGTCGCGGGGTTGTCGATGGGCGGCTACGGCGCAACCTTTCTGGGGCTGAAGCACTACCGGCTGTTCAGCGCCATCGGCGCGCTAAGCGCGGCGGTGGGGATCGCGCACGATCCGCCCGATTCGCCCGTTGTGAGCAGCCCGATGCAGCGCGAAATCCAGCCGCGCTTCGGCTCGACCCCGGCGGAGCGCAGCGCGCGCGACCCCTTCGCCCTTCTCGAGAAGGTGCCCCCCGCCGAAATGCCGCTGCTCTACATAGCCTGCGGCGGGCAGGATTTCCTGCTGAAGCAGAACCGTGACTTCATTCAATTGCTGGCGGAAAAGAAGATCCCTTACGAGTACCGCGAGATTTCGCCGCGCGTCCACTCCTGGGATTTCTGGGACGAGCAAATCCGGGTCTTTTTGGAAATATTCGAGAAGGCCAGCCGCTAAAGCGAGGTGACGATGGATCCCACCGACGAACGCCTCCGCCCGCCGGCCGCCAAAATCGTGCGCAGGATTCTTATTGCCGGCGGTGCGGTCGGGCTGCTCGTGTACACCACGGTGCTGATGGCGATGACCCTGAGGCTCCCGCGGCCGGGGGAAATGCTCGCGGGCGCCGCGGTGATTCTCCTGCTGGTCTTGATGGCGGCGGCGGGCTGGCGGCGCATCGCGCGCGGATTGTAGCCGGCGTTTACGCCAGCGCGTACGCGATCACCACCAGCGCGCCAATCATCGCGGTCAGACCGCCCGCCAGGTAGCGGAACGCGCGTTTGTCGGCGTTTTTCCACTCGCCAGTCAACAGTCCCCAGAGGTTCGCCACCACGACCATGGTGGTCATAAAAATCGCCCAGCCGACCGACGTGCCGAGCTCGCCGAGTCCGGTAGCGCCCAGCCCGTAAAGGAAGAAGCCGAACAGCCACAGGAAGCCCATGGCCAGGGTGCAGGCCAGGTTGTGTGGGCGGTCCGAGGGCAGCCCCTTGCCCCAGCTCTTGTTGCGCGCCAGGAGGTATACGCAATACCCGGCGTTGACGAGAAAGCCGGCCGAGATCGCCACGGCGAAGATGGCGATGGATGCGTTGGCGCGGTCGGCGCCCAGGCGCGCCGCCTCCTCAGCGATCGGCGAGCCGAAGGCGAAGCCGAAACTGAGCATCGGGGACATCACGCCCGAGGCGATGCAGATGATCAGGCCCCGCGTGAAGTTGCCGCCTCCGGAGGCAGTGCTGCCTTCCTTGAGCGCGCCGGCGCGGGAGCACAGCGCCACGCCGGTGACGACGACAAGCAAACCCGCAATCACCAGCGCGCCGCGGTAAGACAGGAGCTGCTCGGGATGCAGCACCGCCATCGGCACCAGCGTGCCCAGCGCCGCCGTCAGCGAGATGATGATGGCGAAGCCGAGCGCCAGGCCGACCGCGGCCAGCCCCAGCCCGAACAGCACCGAGCCGACGCCCCAACCCATGCCGAACAGCGCGGTCGATAGCAGCACGCCTCCGCTGACGTTCGAGTAAACCTCGCCCGCGCTCGGAATCACCAGCGCCACCAGCAGCCAGGGGAACAGGATCATCCCGGCGATGGAGTAAAACAGCCAGCTCTTTTCCCAAGGCCAGCCGCGAACGAACTTCTGCGGCAGCGCGAAGCTGCCCTGCATGGCTGCGCCTCCTATAACGGCCAGCAATCCGATCCAAAACGAATCCATTACAAGCCTCCTAAAAAACCGGGCTACCGCACCAGTCTGTTGATCTCCCGCAGCACCTTCGGGTCGAATTTCAGTTTGCGGTCGTAGGTCATCAGCCCGTTGATTTCCTGTTCGACGTCGGTCAACTGCGTATAGCAAAGCCCGGCAAACGGCAGTTTGGCGATCGCCTCATACAGTCCACGGAGCCGCTGAAGCGCGGCCTCCTGCGTTTTCTCCACGCCGGAGTACCCCCAGGCTTCCTCTGGAACTTTGTGCCCGGCGGGGATGAAGGCAATCCCGCCGAACTCGGAGAGCACCAGCGGCGTGCCATTGTATGCAAAACCGGGCGCGAGCGCGGGACGGCCGCCGTCCGGAATCGGCGCGCCGGGTTTGCCCGCGTCCTTGTACTTCTTGAAAAGCATTTCGCCGGTGCGGGCGTAATCGTGTACCGCGAAGATGTCGGTCATGTCGGTGTGCTCCCAGCCGTCGTTGTCGATGACGGGCCGGGTGCTGTCGAACGACTTGGTGAGCGTGTACAGGGCCTTGAGGTGGAATTGTTGCCGCGAATCGTAGAGGTCGGGCGTGCCCCAGCTTTCGTTGATCGGCACCCACATGATGATGGACGGGTGGTTGTAGTCGCGCTGGAGGGCGGCCATCCATTCCTTGGTGAAGCGCTCGATGTAGGCTTCGCTGTACTCGTAGGCGTTGGCCATCTCGCTGGAGACCAGCAGGCCGAGGCGGTCGGCCCAGTAAAGGAAGCGCGGGTCTTCCAGCTTCTGGTGCTTGCGCGCGCCGTTGAAACCCATTTCCTTGGTCATCTTGATGTCGTACTGGATGGCTTCGTCGGATGGCGGCGTGAGGTTGCTCTGGGGCCAGTAGCCCTGGTCGAGAACCATCTTGAGGTAGATGGGGCGGCGGTTGAGCAGGATGCGGCCGCCCTCGACGCTCACCGTGCGGAAGCCGAGATACGATTCCACGCGGTCGATCACCTGCGCGCCGCGGCGCAGTTCAAAGGTGACGTCGTAGAGGTTGGGCGAGTTGGGCGACCACAGGCTCGGCTCCGCCACGCCCGCCACCACCAGCGCCCGGCCGCCGCGGGCGGGCGCCGAGGCGGCAGCGACCACCTGCTTTTCATAACGTAGGGTGGCGTGCAACTCCAGATCCGGCCCGGGCTGCTCGATTGCGGCTTCGAACCGCGCCACGCCGTCCGCGCCGGCGGTGATCCGCACCCGCTCCAGGTGCGTGGGCGTGACCGGCTCCAGCCAGACCGTTTGCCAGATGCCACTCGTGCGCGTGTAGAAAATGCTGTGCGATTTCGGCTCCCAGTATTGTTTGCCGCGGGGGATGGTGCGATCCGTCGGCGGGAACTCCGACCGCACGGTTAGGGTGTTGGTCCCGGCCTGAAGAAGCGGCGTAATGTCGAAGGAAAACGGCACACTGCCGCCCTCGTGGTGCCCGGCGAGCCGGCCGTTGATCCACACCATGGCCCGGTAATTCACCGCGCCGAAGTGGAGCATGACGCGCTTGCCCTTCCATGCCGCAGGCACGGTGAAGCTGCGCCGGTACCACACCCAGGGGTGAAACGACGTGTCGCCGATGCCGCTGAGCGCACTCTCGAAACTGAACGGGACCACGATGCTGCGGCTGAACTTCTTTGCGCCGGAGGCCCAGTTTTCATCCAGGCCGACATTGGCGTCGTCAAACTCGAACTCCCACTGCCCGTTGAGGTTGAGCCACTGCTCGCGCTGGAACTGCGGGCGCGGGTATTCCGCGCGAGGAACCGGCGCCGCAGCCAGCGCAATGACCGCAAGGAGAAACAGAGCCAGAGTTTTTCTCATAAGCGGAAAGCATAACAGAGGTTTGTGGCTGGTGGGGGTGGAGGCGGTGAGGTAGCGGGGGGCCCGGGCCGCTACATCAGATAGAACGTGCGGTAAAGGGTGTCCCGCTGTTTCGGGGTAAAGCCGGCGTCCCGAATGATGCGGCGCAGCTCTTCTTCCGAGGCGCGATGGTGCGCTCCAGCCGCGGCCACTACGTTTTCTTCGATCATGATGCTTCCCACGTCGTTGCCGCCGAAACGGAGCCCGAGCTGGCAGGTTTTCAGGCCCTGCGTCACCCAGGAGGCCTGTATGTTGTCAATGTTCTCCAGGTAAAGCCGGGAGATTGCCAGCGTCTTCAGGTAGTCGACCGCGGTCGCCTCTTCCTTAACGGAGCGCCCCAGCGCGGTGCCCTCGCGCTGGAACGTCCAGGGGATGAAGGCGGTGAACCCGCCGGTCTCCTGCTGGATGCGCCGCACGACTTCCAGGTGGTTGAGGCGCTGCTCGTACGTTTCCCCGCATCCGAACATCATGGTGGCGGTGGTGCGCATACCGAGCCGGTGCGCCTCCAGGTGCACGTCCGCCCATTCTTTGGTGGAGCACTTCAGCCTGCTGATGCGGCGCCGCACGTCGTCGTCGAGGATCTCCGCGCCGCCGCCCGGAATCGAATCGAGCCCGGCGTCGCGCAGCCGCACGATTGTCTCGCGCAGCGTGAGGCCGCTTACCTCGGCGATGTTGACGATCTCGGGCGAGGAAAAGCAGTGCAGGTGTATGTTGAAGCGCCGTTTGATCGAGCGGAGCAGATCTTCATACCACTCGATCTTCAGCTCCGGGTGCAGCCCGCCCTGCATCAGAATTCCGGTTCCGCCCAGATCGATGGTTTCCTGTATCTTCTCGAAGATAACTTCCTTGGGCAGAATGTAACCTTCGGGATGACCCAAGGGCCGGTAAAAGGCGCAAAACGTACAATACTCCGTGCAGAAGTTAGTGTAATTGATGTTTCTGTCGATGATGTAAGTAACAACCCGCTCCGGGTGCAGTTTGCGCCGCAGGGCGTCGGCCGCCATGCCGATTCCGATGAGGTCGGGACTGCGAAGCAAATCCAGGGCTTCCTCGCGGGACATCATGCCCGTGACCCTCCAACCGGGGCCAGCACACCGCACTCGCGCGCGTATTGATGGAACAGCCGCATGCCTTCGTACTCGCGCTCGCCGAGCTCGTTGACGATGTTCTTCTCGAGGTACTCGCGGGCCAGCGCTTCGCTGAATCCGCGCCGCGGCGCTTCGCACCGGGCGATCTCCGCGATGCGCGCCCGCCCGAAACGGCAGGATTCCAGAAAGGCGGCCTCCATGCCCGGCGTGATGGCTTCCTTGCGGCCGCCCCAGACGGCGAAGACCATCGGCAGCCCGGTCATCGCCACCCACTCCGCGCCGAGATCGTAAACAGCCAGCGGAGGGCGCGACTCCCACACCCGCAGCGCCGGATCGCCGATGAGCAGCGCCGCGTCCGCCGCCTTCAGCATCGACGGCAAGTCGGGCGGCATCGGCGTCATTTCCGGTTCGGCCCCGTAGCGCCGCGACAGGATAATGCCGGACAGCGCCACCGACGTGCGCGAACTCGTGTCCGCGGCCAGCGTGCGGATCTCCCCGGGCGGAACCTTCGAAACAAGGAGAATGCTGCGCACCTCGCCGTGGCAGGCGATTCCGGCGCCCGGCAGGTACTCCAAACCCTGGCGCGCCAGTTCGATCGAAGGCACTACCCCGATATCGGCCGCGCCGGATGCCAGCCGGTCCGCGCATTCGGAAGGAAGGCTGAAGTCGAGCTCGAAGCACTCGCGCTGCGAACCATGCAGCATGCCCCAGATCAGCGGCGCAGCATTCAGGTACGAGACGGCGCACACGCGGGGTTTTCTTTCGTGGGTCATTGAAAATCCAGAATAACATTCATTGCGCCGCCCGGTTCACCGCGCCACGGGCGGGCCGCCTCGAAGAAGCAAGCGGCCGCGCGGCCGGCGTCTTAGCAGGCTGCGGAAAAACGCCGATTTCAGGCAGAATCCGCAACTGCATTTATGTCGAATCAATTGGCGAGGCGGTCTGACGTGCGATTAGACAGGCTAAGTGCCTGTATCTGCGGCTC
>JBLNCW010000005.1:0-13605 GCA_050261015.1 Rhodospirillales bacterium
AGACGTGGCGCGCGAGTTCCTCGGCGAGGTTGTGGGACAGGCGCAAGCGAAGGGTCTGACCAGCGACGAGCACTTCACTGTCGATGGCACGCTCATCGAGGCCTGGGCGAGTCTGAAGAGACCCACGCGAGCAGCATGACTACCAAAGATGGACCAACGTACACTGGAGATGCATTCGAATAGGTTCCCGGCCGCTGGCCCAAACCGTTGAGAGTCGAATCCATCATCTTTCCTCCTGTCCTGTGCAGCACTCCCGCAGCGATCCACGGGTGACGACGCCGCTACCGCTGCGCGAATCTGCTCACCCAAATTTATGATGGAGATATAAATCGAACCTCGGTGTTTGTCAATTGTTAACTTAAGGAATATTCTTCGATTGGAACATCTCGAACTTCGGGAAGATATCGGGGACAGCGATGCTATCTTTCGGCGCGGCCCGAAGGACCTGGAGCGGGCAGGGTTCCTGTAGGGGGCCGGGGTATGCCCGGCCCCCATGGGTCCAAGTTACACTCTCGGAGGTTTGGTGACGACCTTGAAATTCTTCTCGTCGAAGTAGAGCACGCGGCCCTGGCGGTACGACATCACAGCCATCGTAATCAGCACCTGCGCGCGCGCCGCGGTTTCCACGTCGAGCGTCGGCTTCTCACGCGACCGGATGCAGGAAAGGAAATTCCTTACGTGCGCGGCCATCGAGTCCTGCTTCTCGACCGGAATGACCGTGTCTTGCTTTCCGAACTTCTCGGCATATGCCGCGTCGATCGTGCGCCGCTCGGGTCTTAGCGTGATGTGGTCGGTGACGGCCTCGAACATCCCGTGGTCCACCATAATGATCGTGCCGAGGTGGCCGCGGATCAAACCCGGAATATGCTGCGAATTCGCCATCGACGACGTAAGCACCACCGAGTGGCCCTGGGCATACTCGGCCACGAGGTGGAACGTGTCCGGCACTTCGCGCTCGTCCTTGAACACGTAGATGCCGCCGCCGGCCATTACTTTGTAGGGATACTGCGGTTGCGGCCAGCAGATGTTCAACGGCGCCGCCACGTGGAAGAACAGGTCGGTTGCGATGCCTCCCGAATAATCCCAGTACTTGCGGAAACGGAAAAACCGGTCGGCGTTGTAGGGCATCTTTGGCGCCGGCCCGAGGAACATCTTCCAGTCAATGTAATCCTCGCCCTTCTTGTCCGGGCCCGCCGTCTCGTCGATGGGCCAGTTCCACTCGCCTTCCCTCGAATTGCGATGATAGGAGCCCTGGCTCATCAGCATGTGGCCGATCGCGCCGTCCGCAATCGCCTTCTTGGCCTTCCACCACTGCTGGGCCGAGGTCGTCTGCGAGCCGACCTGCACGATGCGCTTGGTTTCCCTCACCGTGTCGATCATCTGGCGGACTTCCTCGATGGTGTGCACCATCGGCTTTTCGCAATAGACGTCCTTGCCCGCGTCCATTGCGGCCAGGGCGATCTTTGCGTGCCAGTGATCCGGAGTCGCCACGATTACGGCGTCGATGTCCTTGCGGTTGATGATTTCGCGGTAATCCAGATAGCCGTCGACAGGGGAGAAGTTCTTGGCGAAATATTCCTTGTTCTTCGTGACGCGCCGCTGGTAAACGTCACAGACCGCCACGATCTGGCAGGAGTTGTCCTCCTTGCCGATCTTCGCGAACGTGGCGCCGACGTACGAGCCGCGCCCGCCCGCTCCAATCACTCCGACGTTGATCCGGTCGTTAGCGCCGAGCACCCTTCCGGACTGCCTGGCAAAAGCGCGCCTCGCCCCCAGCGCCGCTCCGACGCCGGCCGCGCCCCTAATGAAGTCTCTGCGATTGAAGTCCTTGTGAGAGGACATAGTGCCGTTATTCTCTCCTTGCCGTCTAGTATCCGAATTGTTGCATTGCAGACTTCAATTGTAGTCTGTTTTGGAAAGCGGCGGCGGAGGGTCTTAGACGGCCGGCTCGCGGATATCGCGGGAAAAGCGCGGGCGGGACACCTGAATGGCCCTGCCCGGCCACTCCAGGCGCATGTCGTCGGAAACTTCGTCCAGCATTTCGAGGGTCGCGGTCTTGCTCTCCATGGCGAAAGCCGTCAGCAGCAGGTTGTCGCAGATGGCGTTGATCAGTCTCGGAATGCCCTGCGCGCGCAGGTGTATTTCGGCGATCAGCGCCGGCGGGAATACCGTCTGATCCGGCATGCCGGCCTTCGCCATCCGCGTCTGGATGTATTCGAGCGTTTCCGCTTCCCGGAACGGTCTCAGCATGCACCGCAGTGCGATGCGCTGCTTCAACTGCCTCAAGCCCGGGGCATCCAGCTTGCGGTCGAATTCCGGCTGTCCGGCCAGCACGATCTGCAGCAGTTTGCCGCGCCGGTTCTCCAGGTTCCCGAGCAGCCGCACTTCCTCCAGCACATCCCACTCCAGGTTGTGGGCTTCGTCCAGGATGAGCGCCGTAGTCCGCCCTTCATTCGCGTTGGTAATCAGCAACTGGTTCAGGGCAATCAGCACGTCCGTCTTCGAACTGCGGTTGCATTGCAGATCGAGGTCGTACGCCATCATCTCGAAGAATTGATCCACGCTCAAACGCGAATTGAACAGGTAGGCGAAGTCGATGCGGTGGGCGCTCAGGAAGTCCTGCAGACACTCGAGCATCGTGGTTTTCCCGGTCCCCACCTCTCCGGTAAGCACCACGAAACCTTTGCGGCTCTGTACTCCGTAGATGAGGTTTGCCAGAGCCTCTTCGTGCTGCTGGCTCCGATACAAAAAGGCCGGATCGGGAGTCAGGTTGAAGGGGCTTTCTCTGAAACCAAAGAACGCGTTGTACATTTGGGTTTGCTCACGCGCTCGGTGCCCGCGTACTCCTGCATCTTACCATTTCCTGACCGGCGGCCACGGACCGGCCGTCAACAATCCAGGCTGTCAATAGTTTACGGACTGTTGCCGGATGGCCGCGGCAGGTCTACAGGATCTCCAACTGCGCCCAGCCCGGCAGTGCCGCCGGTTGATCGCCGAGGAAAACGACGCGCCGCGTTTTCGGGAACGGAAGCCCCGTCGCCAGCGCCTTGCCGTACAACGGGACCTGCTGGAGCGCGCGGCGATAGGCCTCGTTGTCGGTTTCAAGCCAGCCTGTCTTCGAAAGCAAACCGCTGCCCCAGCCCATCGAAAGCAGGCAGGCGCGTCCGGTGGCGCGGAGTTCCGCCAGGCGGTGCTCCAGCTCCTGAATGCTTTGTTGCAGCAGGGGCAGCCCCGCCCAGGCGGCGTACTGCTTGTGAATTGCCAGCAACCGCTCCGCGTAGGCGTTGGCGGCTGCCAGAATCCGCGCCGTGTCCACCGGCTCACGCCAGCGAAGCGCGCGCGCGACCTCTGCCTGCGCCAAAAACGCGTTTTCGCGCCATGGACCCTCGTAAACGGTGCCCGGAGCCGCCATTTCTGCGAAAAGCGGCGTACTCTCCGCCGGCTTGCTGCCGGGAACCGTCCCGCGCGGTATCTGTTTCCAGCCCAGCTCGTACTTCCCGTTTCCACGCGGCTGCAACGTCGCCACCCGCAGCAGGTACAGCTTCAAAACGCCCGTGGGGGCCGGATCGGAATCGGCCACCGAAATGGCTCTCATAAAGCTGAACGGCCCGGAGCCGAGCGCCTGCTCCTCCGCGGGTTCGCCGGGCCGCTGCCGGTAGCGGTCGCTTTGCATCAGCCTTTCGAATTGCGGCGCGGCGCCATCCGTCCACCGTGAAAACAGCATTCCGGTGCGAAGCGCTCCCTTGATTGCACTGCCGGGCAGGTACGGGCCCTCGGGCCGCGACAGAAAGGTCGGAATGAACAGGCTGTCGCCGCGCGCCTTTTCCCAATACGCGGCGGCGGAGGGATGCTCGAACGGCACCCGCCGGTCCGCGAAGTTCTGCGCAAAGCCTCCCCACGATCCGAAGTCCAGCTTCTCGGCCTTCTTCAACTGCGTGAGATAGCTTTCCAGGCGCGGACCTTTCGCCAGCAAGCGGAAAATGCGCCGCTGATCGAGCACGTTGACCTGGTTTTTCCAGACCATGTAATCGATCGGCGACAACCGCTGGCCATCACCGACCAGCAACGGGGTCAGGCAGGTAATGCGGTATCTCATCACGTACCCAAGGGGCGCTCCATCGCCCGCAGCGGAACTGGAATGGCGACGGGGAACCCGAAGCGGAAAACCGGGTGGGGGAATCCGTCCGGGGCGACGTCCGGAGCGGCCCCCCGCGGCGGCGCCTCGGCCACCAGTACGGAGCCTTCCTGCACCATGCGGAGAAGCTTCTTCGCTTCGCCTGAGCGAGCCGGGCTCTCCACACGGCCACCGCGCGTCACGATCGAGTAGCTGCCGCGCTGCCAGTCCACCGTGTCTTCAGCGGCGGGGCTGTACATCGAAAGCAGCCAGTATCCGGTTTCCGGAGCCGGTTTCGGCGCGGCGGCCTCCGCACCCTCCGGGGTGGTCTCCGCAGCCGGTTCGGCCGGCGGCGGAGCAGGAAGAATCATCTCAGGGAGGGTTCCGTCCGTGAATTCGGGGGCTTCGGACCGCCCCCACCCGATGGAGCGTTCCCCGCCCAGCCCGCAGTCCGCCAGCAGCCGCAAAGCCGCGCGAACAGGCTCATTCCAGCGCGCCCAACTATCCTCGCCGGAAAACTCTACCGCGGCCCACAGCCCGGCGCCCGTGGAAAACTCCAGGCAGGCCGCCTCGTGAACAGCCACGGCGGCCCCGCTCGGCCGGTCGACCGCCGCGAACGATCGCAGTCCCACCCGGAACGGACCGCTGTGCGGCGGCTCGTGCCCGGGAATCAGGCACTCGCTGGGGCCGTCCACGTACCATCCGCTGTCTTTGAGCGGCTGCTCGGAAACCAGCGTTGCAACTACGGAAAGCGGTACGAACCGCGCGCTGCCCCAACGCACTTTCGGAGACGGCAGCGGCGGCCAGTGGTTCCGCGGGGGAACGATGAATTGAATGCCGTCCAGAAACGGGAAGCAGGAAGTGAATCGCACCGCGGGCCCCAGCGGATTGCCAACCGTCGCCTCCAGCCATTCCTCCAGCCGCCCGAGCCGCCCCATCGCGTGCGTGACCGCGGAGCAGAGCGAATCGCTGTGGTAGATGAGGTCCACGCGATTGCGGGCGCCGGAGTCCGGTCCGATGCGCCATGGTCCGGCCGGCCGAAAACGAACGACAAAAGCTGGGTTCATTGTTCTGCTGCTATTCGGAAAGTGCGGCGCGGAAATCGTCTCCGTTCACCAGCGTCTGGAGCGCGTCCAGGCCCGCTCCGGCCAGGAGTTCCTTTTCGGCGGTCCCGTTAGCGTAAAAACCGCGGCTCCGCCACTTGAGTGTCAGGTTGGCGAATTGCACACGTCCGCTGCCGCGCGAGCCGCCGCCGCCGAGGGCGTCGTCTTCCAGCAGCCGCAGCGCTTCGACGAGCCGCCCGGTGAGCGCCTTGTCCTCCTCGCACAGCACATCCAGCACGAACCGCACGCGGAACCGCGCGCCGGCGGGCACGCGCTCGAGCGTGCGCGGATTCGCCTGCGACGTAATGCGGTCGATCGCGTTCTCGCTTTTCACCTCGGTCAGCTCGTCGTCGAGGTTTTCGCGCATTTGCGAAGTAATGCTGTCGGGATCCAGCGGCGCGTCGTAGACCGTCAGGCGGGCCGGACTCGTGCACGCGGTTTCCAGTGGTTCGCCGCCGCCGACCCGTTCCATGCGGCCCGGATTGCGCCCGAACAGCAGGCAGATCTCGTCGTCCGGCCGGTCGCTTTGATGGATGCGGACCTCCTGCCCCTTGCGCTTCGACAGGTACACCAGTTCGCTCGGCACGGCCAGCCCGGAGGATTGCTCGAGCAGGGAGCGCAGCTTTCCACGCAGCGAGCTGCCCGGGACATAGGGCCGCCCGAAGGCGTCCTTCACCACGGGGTTATCGGCGCCTCCGATTTCCAGCGAGCCCTTGCCTGCGCCGATGTGCAGACCGGTCTTGCAATGAAGCTCCCCGTCCAAAATCAATTTGCCAATCAGTCTCAATTCGGTGTCGGCTGTATGAGCGCTCATGCTTCCTCGCTATTCGTTGTAGGCGACGATGGCCTCGAAAAGATCCCTGAACCGTTCGTACCCGCGCGGGTCGTTCTTCCGCGTCACCTGCAACAGCAGTTTCTCCAGCGTGTCGAGGCTGCGCAGGGAGTGGCGGGCGATCGTGTAGGCCAGCCGCGCTCTCAGCATCACGAACTGCTGCTGCCGCTCGTTTTCCGGAGCGCGGCACGCGCGCCGCACCGCGTTATACAGCCGCCGCAACTGGCTTTTGGTTCCCGAATCCATGTCGCGCATGCGGCTGACCACGCCGTGCGCCTGGTTGTCCAGATAAAGCGGATCGCTGATCAGCTTATCCAGGTCGATCTCCGGCGGGCCCTCGGGACGGCTCCGCCGTTCATCGCGGCGGTCATCACGCGAGCCGCCTTCCCTCGGCGGCCGGCCCTCTTTGTGGGGCCGTCCCTCGCGATTTTTTGTTTCCTGCTGCACTTCCGCCATTTTTTAACCCTCCTCAGGCAACGGCGCGCGGCCGTTTCCCGATTTTCGCGATTTCGCCGGGCGGCCCGGCGCCCGCTCGCCGCTCAGCGGCTCGGTAAGCAATCTGGCCCATTCCAGCGCCACCAAACCTGCGGGACGCAGTTTGACCTGCGCCGCGCCTCTGCTCATCATCTCACTGGCCAGGTGCGCACGCAGTTTCTGCAACTCGCGGTCCTTCACTCCCGCCAGCACACGGTTGAGCCGCCGGTGGAACCGCCACGGGCGGTCGAAGCGCTGCACGTTCCCATGCGACCACGTCTGCCCGCCCTTGCGATAAAACGCGCTCAATTCGCTCAACAACTGCCCGGACGACCCGGATTCGGCCACCATGCGCGCCAGAGTGTCCTTCAATTCCGCGGCATCCGCCAGGTGCCTCCACTCCAGGATGCGGCCGAGCACCGAGATACAATCCTTGTCCACGTCCTTGGCGATTTCAAGCCGCTTGCCCGCGTCCTCGTAGACCCATCCCAGTGAAGCGTCCGGATCGGGCGCCAGCGTCATCGCCATCGAAATGGTCTTGCCCTCGGGCCCGGGAAAATCCTTCAGATTCTCCTCTGTGAAACGGTGAAATAACCGCTGCATTTCCCGCGCCAGCGGCAGCAGCGCGTCCCAGGCGCCGTACACGGCGAAATCGTCCCCGCCGGAGTACAGAATCGTGACCTTGCGCCAGAACTCCGGCTGCGAGCATAGCACTTCCAGCTCCCCGGCGAAAAACTGCCTGTAAAGCACCGAGAGCCGCACGTGCTCTTCGATCGTCTGGGCGCGCCGCAGGCGTATGCGGAAGCTGTCCACATCGCCGCGCAGCACCCCCCAGACCTTGCGGCCTTCCGAACGCGAGGCCAGCGTGGGCAGGGAGGCGGGAGTCGTTCCGTCGTCGGATGGCGCGGCGTGCCGGGCCAGCGGGATATCATCCCGCAGGCTCCAGGTGTGCTTTCCCTGTCCGAGCACGATGCGCGCGGGCGATTCCGGATTCCAGCCCGCGCTCTCGGCCTGCCACATTCGCACGGCCAGGTCCCGGAAATAATCGTTGTGATCGGTGGGCGCCGGTTCCTGAAATGCCTCGAACGCGTCGCGGGGCCAACCCGCCGCGGCCGCGCCGAGCTTGCGGTGCAGCCCGTCGCTCAGCCGTTTGCGGACGACGCTCCAGTCGCCCAGGTTCTCCGTCGCGGCCCACACGAGAGTCAATCGTTCTCCGCTGATTTCATGAATGTGCCGCCGGGCGTCGCAGAAAAACTCGTCGGCCTGCGCGCGCGCTTCGCTCGGCAGAACCACCAGGAACTGCCCGCCGCCGCTCGATCCCAGCAGAATGCGTGCGAGTCCGAACTCCGCCAGCATGGCGCGCGGCAGCACTTCGCTCAGCAGGGTGATCCATTGGGAACGCCCGGACAACAGCTCCGGCTCGTCGCCCCCCGAAAGCAGGAACTCTTCTATACCCAACAACCGGCCGTACAGAAGAAGTTGCACTGACATGAGATAGAGACCCTTTGAAAGCGGTTAGTCTACCACAAAGCTCCTAATGGAGCGACTTCAGGGCTCAAGCGCCTCCGGAGCAACCCCGCGTGTGGCCCGATGGCGCAGCCACTGGCTAAAATAGCAACACATGCTGGATCGGCGCTGGATTCTCGCGGCGGTGCTGGCGGGAACCGCGGTTGCCCAGGTGTACTCCCCCAGGGTTGTCCGCCAGGGGGACCCGGACGCCTCCAGCATTCGCTCCTTTGCCACCGGGATTCTGGATCGCGCCCGCGCGACAGGCCAGCGCGAGCGGGCCGAAGCCATCTGGCGTTTCTTCCTCGCAGACGGGCGCTTCGTTAGCCCAGGTTTCTGGTACCGGCTCGACGGCTGGGCATACGAAGAGCCGGGCGGGCTGGTTACCGATCCACTGAAACTCCTCAACAGCTACGGATTCGGAGCACCCTCCCAGCTTGCGCCGCTGCTTGAAGCCGTTTGGGAGGCGGCCGGCTTCCCCGACGCGCGCGTATGGTCTCTCGGCGGGCACACGGTCGCTGAAGTCTTTTACGAAGGCGCTTATCACTATTACGATTCCGATCGCATGGGGTACACCACCGCCGGAAAGAGCCCCTTCCGCAAGGCGCCCGTGGTCTCCGTCCGGAATCTCGAGCAGGACCCGGGCATCCTTCTGGTCAAGTTCGGCTCGCGCGCCGAGCCGGATGCGGTGGATCATCCCTGGTTTCCTGGTTTCCGGCCAGAGCAAATGGAGTCCTTTGCCCGCCTGTTTTCCACTGCGGGAGACAACCGGATTTTCCCTTTTACCCGCTACCCCCAAGGGCATAGCATGACTTACGTTCTCCGTCCGGGCGAACGCCTAGTCCGGCACTTCGCTCCAGAGCAGCCGGGTCTTTACTATCTCCCGCCGCTGCGGCCGGCCCGCGTGGAGGACGGCCCGCGCTCGCCCACCGACGACCGCCGCTGGGCGACCGGCCGGATCGAGTACACCCCCGTGCTCTCAGACGTCGTCTCCTACTACCCCGAGTTCGGCCGCAATTTCAATTCGAATCTGCGCCTTCCAACCGGAAACGCGACCGAACTTACCCGGCTCGACGGCGCGCACCCTGGCAGGGCGGTGTTCGAGATGCCCTGCCCTTACGTCATCATCGACGCGCGCCTCAGCCTTCGCGCCCGCCTCGAAGCCGTCTGGCAGACGCTCATGGCCGAGTTCTCAACCGACGGCGGCAGGACGTGGTCGCGGGCCGGGCTTCTGAGGGGGCCTTACCGGGGGCAGTGGGAAGTGAAATCTCAGATCCCCCGCGGAACCTACGGCTACCTTGTCCGCCTCGTTATGTCCGGCGCGGGGGAACCACACGACACGGCCATCGATCAGCTCACCATCACGACCACTTTCCAGCACAATCCGCGCACCCTGCCTCACCTGGCCCCGGGCCGGAACGAAATGGCATACCAATCGGGCACGGCTGAGGTGCGCCGCCCCATTCCCGCGGACGCCGGACGGCTTTCACACGCCCACCGCGTTAACGAAGCGGGCGATGCATTTCTTGTGCCCGAGGAGGGCAGGTCTGCGAGCGTGGTTTTCGAACTAACCGCTCCCGGCGGCGCGGTCCTCGCCGGCTTCGATGCCGGGGGACGCTTCCTGGACCTCCGCGGCGGATTTGCCCCGGACAAGCGCACCGCCGGCGCCAGAAGGACAAAAATCGCCTTCACGGGCACGCCGGAGGCTTCGCTCGAATGGTCGCTTGCCCCGAACCGCGATTTCAAGCCGCTCTGGACGTGGGATGAAGAGATCCAGTGGAGAGACGGCGACCGCATCAACCGCGTGCTGCGCTGGCCGGAAGTCGACTTCACGGTTAACGAACTGCCGCCGGGCGTGAAAAAAATATATGTCCGCTACCGCTTCGCCAACGTCGCCCTCGACAGCATCCGCCTCGCCGTCCGCTCCCAGGCGCCTGCTCCGCGATCGCCGGTTGAGATCACGCACGCCTGGAGAGAAAGCGGCCAGTTGCGGAGGCACGTGGAACGCATTGCACCGGGCGGCGCCACGCTCCGTTACTTCGTCGAAACCGGGCCCTCGCGCTCGATCACGAATGAGTCTCTGACCTTATATTGCCCGCCGGTCATGCGGTAGAAGCTACTAAGTCGCCTTCGAGCCGGTTCACTCCTTCAACGCAAACGCGACGTAACTGCCTCCCGATGGATTTCCCCACTTACCGCCGCCCGCTGCAATTACGACGTACTGCCGCCCGTTTACTTCATAAGTCGCCGGCGTGGCATTCCCCGCCGCGGGCAGCGTTGTCTCCCAGAGCAACTTGCCGGTGTCCTTATCGTATGCGCGGAACTTGCGGTCATGATTCGTAGCGCCAATGAAGAGGAGCCCGCCCGCGGTCACCACAGGCCCGCCGTAGTTCTCGCTGCCGGTGTTGCGTATCCCCTTGGCAACCAACTCGGGGAACTCGCCAAACGGTATGCGCCAGGCAAACTCCCCGGTTTGCAAATTGATGGCGTTCAAAGTTCCCCAAGGAGGCTCCACGGCCGGATATCCGTCCGGGTCGAGGAATTTTCCGTACCCTTCGAGCCGGTACTTGAGCATCGGCCCCTGAGCCGCGGACTTCGGGGCCGGCATCTTGCCGTTTGACTTGATGTACCGCGCCAGAGCTATGCTTGCCGATTCCCCTATCATGGATGAGAACGCGGGCATACGCCCCGCTCCCTGTTGGATCACCTTGGCAATCTCGGCCTCCGTTGACGTCAGATTCAGCAGGCTCGGAAACTCCGGCGGATTGCCTTTCAAATCGGAGCCGTGGCAACTGGCGCAAAGCCGGCCATACAAATCCCCGCTCGAACGCTCCACCAGGCGCAGCACCCAGACCATTTCGTTCGAGTTCACATACAGGATGCCCGTTGTAGGATCAAACGCCGGGCCGCCCCACTCGCCGCCCCCGTCCAAACCGGGGAAAATAATCGTCCCCTGGAGGCTGGGCGGGGTGAACTGCCCGCCGTTCCTTACCTGGCGCAGCTTCCGGAGCACCGCTTCGCGCGCCTCGGGCGTCCGCCGCGTCACGATATCTTCGGTGAATCGCTGCCGCGCAAAGGGCGGGGGCTTCAACGGAAACGGCTGCATCGGCGCCAGCTCCTCGCCGTCCACATCCGAGGGAGGGACTTTGCGGTATTCGATCGGGAACAGCGGCTTTCCGGTTTCCCGCTCGAACACGTAGACCCAGCCCGCCTTGGAAATTTGCGCCACCGCGTCCACGGGCCGGCCGTTCCGGCGGAGCGTCACCAACACGGGGGGAGAGGGAAAATCCCGGTCCCAGACGTCGTGGCGCACGGCCTGGAAATGCCATACGCGTTCGCCGGTTTCGGCCTTCAGCGCCAGCAGGCAGTTCGCGAACAGGTTGTCTCCTTTGCGGTCCGCGCCATAGAAGTCGAACGCGGCCGACCCGGTCGGCACGAACACGAGCCCGCGCTTCTCATCCAGGGCCATTCCGGCCCAGTTGTTGGCTCCGCCGGCGTATTTCCAGGCGTCCTTGGGCCAGGTCTCGTATCCGTACTCGCCGGGGCGTGGGATGGTGTGAAACGTCCATCGCAGTTTGCCGGTGCGGACATCAAACGCGCGTATGTCGCCCGGCGCCGCCGGCAAATCTTCGCTTACAATGCTGCCCAGAATTAACAAGTCCTTGTAGATGACTCCCGGTGTGCTCGCCGAAACCGAAAGCGTATTGGGATCGCGCCCGAGCCCTTCCCGCAGGTCGATCCGTCCCTCGTTGCCGAACGAGGGCACAGGCTTCCCCGTGTTCGCATCGAGCGCGTACAGCCATTGCCTGGCGGCCACGTAGATGCGGCGATCCCCTTTGCCGTCGCTCCAGAACATGAGCCCCCGGCTGCGGATTTTCCCCGGCCGGCTCGCGCGCGGCAGCGGCTCGAAACTCCAGCGCAGTTTTCCGGTCGCCGCATCAAGCGCGAACACCCTGAGCCGCGGAGACGTGGCATACAACACGCCATCCACGATCAGGGGATTGCATTGCATCTCGGAATCCGGGAACTCGTCGCCCGTATCGTAAGTCCACGCAACCTGGAGGTTTTTCACATTCTCCCGGTTGATCTGGGTAAGCGGGGAGTAATGGAGCCCGTCCACGCTTCCCAGATACACCGGCCAGTCGCGGCCGGCGCCGTATGCTAATCCCAGCAGCACCCCGGCTGCCCCAAGACAGTAGCCCAGTCTCATGCCCCACTCCAAGTGTTTCCCCCAAGATTGGCCCCTCCCAGCGGGCCGCCTGCCGAACGGAATTTAGGGGGTTATTCTTTCATCTCGGGCGGAATCGGCAGCGTCACTTCCCCGGTAGCCGCCCATTCGGCGCCGCGTGTGAAGGTCACGACGAAGGCGGGCGTGCTCACCGCCTGGGCGTCATGACCGAGCACGGTCACGAAAACCCGGCCCTGGCCGAAGCCGGTGGTCCACAGCATCGGCTGGTTCAGTCCCGGTCCCGGAGTCGGCTGCCGCGCCTTGCCGCCATACAGCGAGTGGTCGTCATAGGCCGTTGCCAGCACATGATACGTGCCCGAAGGCCTCCACTTTAAGTTGGCGTACAACTCGTCCTTCGGTTGAAGAAAGGTTTTTTTCAGCCCCCTGGTGACCGGATGATCGGAATCCCTGATCGTAACCGTGAAATCGTGCGCCGGCGAGTGGTGGCCGAAACCGGGCCGCCAGTTGCCCGCGCACATCTGCTCGTATTCCTCCCAGCCGTCGAAGGCCGCTACCGAGAAATGAAAGATGACGATTCCCTTGCCCGACCGGACGTGGTTGAGCAGCGCCTTTTCAGCGCGTTCACCCCACCTGAGTTCCGGTTTGCGTCCGTCATAATAATTCAGGATTACGAGATCATAGGGGGCCAGCGTTTCCGGACCCGCGCCGCGAAACTCCTCCATTACCCGGACTTCAAAACGGCCGGTGTCCTCGAGCGCCTTGCGCAGAGGAGGCGTCACGCCGCGCCAGTCGTGGACGTCCTGTCCGGTGATGATGAGGGTCTGGATCTTGGGTTGCTGCTGAGCCAGTGCAAATGTAAACAGGCTCGACACGATCAGGCCGAGTGCGAATCTTCCTCTCAAGGCTGTTCTCCTGTTAAATGCCGATTATATAACGCACGGCTTGCCCCTTTTCCGCCGGCTGCCGGACATACAATTCAGAAGGGGCGCACAGGGCGGCAGTTATTGGCCCGCCGCAGCCGCCCGGAGGATGAGCCAATGGCTGTTACTGAAAAAATCGACTTTTACAAGACACATAAGCGGGAGTATGTTGCCCCGAAGCAACCCGTCTTTGTCGAAATACAGCCCGCCCGGTA
This sequence comes from Rhodospirillales bacterium, assembly GCA_050261015.1. Taxonomy (GTDB): domain Bacteria; phylum Acidobacteriota; class Terriglobia; order Bryobacterales; family Bryobacteraceae; genus Fen-330. The sequence continues at coordinate 13,354 of JBLNCW010000005.1, forward strand.
TCTGGCAATTGAAGGGTACGGGAAACCGGGAAACCCGTTGTTTCAGGCGCAGACCGGCGCTCTATACGGAGCCGCCTATACGATCAAAATGACCCTGAAATCCGCCGGGCGCGGGGACTTCAAGGTGTGCGCCCTAGCAGGTTGCGGAAAAACACAGGCTGAAACCCTGAAACACGTTACGGCTGGAATGTTCTGATCGTCTAATCTGCATGCGCGGCCGCGATCATCAGCAAGCAGACATGTACAGCTACT
>JBLNCW010000006.1:0-2570 GCA_050261015.1 Rhodospirillales bacterium
CCTCGGGGGACACTCAAAACCGGCCAATGAGGGACGGCTGAAAACCGGCCAACGGAGCTAAGGCAGGACATTGATCCCGAGCGGGGGTTACCCTCCGTCGACGTGAGCAATGTCTTGAGCCAGGAGAAGCAACAGCAGGTCATCGCGTTGGGGCGGCTGGGCTGGCCGTTACGGCGTATTGAGAAAGAAACCGGGGTCCGCCGGGAAACGGCTGGAGCATACCTGAAGGCCGCCGGCGTGCCCGTGAGACCTCCGGGGAGCTGGGGCCGGCGCTCGCCGGCAAAACCGGCCAATGGAGTGTCCTCCGACTCGGCCGGTTCGGCAAAACCGGCCAATGAGGTGGCCCCCGACCCGGGGGTGCCGTGGGCGCCTGTGAGCAGTCCCCGCGCCAGCCGTTGCGAGCCCTTTCAGGAGTTCATCGAGCTGTCGCTCTCCAAGGGCCGGAACGCCAAAGGCATCTGGCAAAACCTGGTGGACGACTACGGGTTCACCGGCGGCTACTCCAGCGTCAAACGGTTCGTCCGGACGCTGCGTGGCGGCTCCAACGTGGAAGCCCGCGCCGTGATCGTGACTCCACCAGGTGAGGAAGCTCAGGTCGATTACGGTAGCGGCCCCATGGTCCGCGACCCGCACAATGGCCGTTACCGCCGCACACGCATGTTCGTGCTGACGCTCGGCTACAGCCGCAAAGCCGTTCGCATCCTTGTTTGGAACTCAAACACGCGAGTTTGGGCCGAGCTGCATGAGCGGGCATTCCGCCGTCTGGGTGGGGCCCCACGCGTGCTAATCCTGGATAACCTCGGCGAAGGCGTTCTCCGACCCGACATCTACGACCCCGCCACGAATCCGCTCTACGCCGACCTGCTGACGCACTACGGCGCCGCCGCCCTGCCATGTCGCGTTCGGGACCCGGATCGAAAGGGCAAGGTGGAGCGGGCCGTTGGCCATGCCAAACAGACGCCGCTGAAAGGTCTCCGCTTCGAGAGCCTGGAGGAAGCTCAGGCGTATCTGGACCGATGGGAAGAGCGTTGGGCCGACACACGCATCCACGGCACCACCAAGCGGCAGGTTGCGACCATGTTCGCCGAAGAGAAGCCGGCTCTGCTGCCGCTCCCACTGGAGCCGTTCCGCTTCTATCAGTACGGTGAACGCACCGTGAATCTGGACGGCTGCGTCGAGGTCGATGCCGCCTACTACAGTGCACCTCCGGGCTGGATCGGCCGGCGCGTGAAGGCGCAATGGGACCAGCACATCGTCCGGGTACTCGATCCTCGCACGGGCCAGTTGCTGCGCGAACATCTGCATCAGCAACGCGGCCTTCATCGCATTCCGGCTCAGGATCTGCCCGCTCACGCGCGGCCGTCAACGCTGCGCTTGCTGGCCCGCTGTGAAACTGCCGGGCCGCATATCGGCGCCCTCTGCCAACGGATGTATGAAGAAGCGGGAGTGGTGGCCATCCGCCGCATTCAAGGGATCCTGGCGCTGGCGCGAAAGCACGGTGCCTCGCTCGCCGATGACGGCTGTGCTGCCGCTCTGGAGAGCGGCGTGATCATCAAGGGCTACCGCTTCCTTCGTCGCTGGCTCGAGCGAAAGCCGCAGCTAACACTCCGCCAGGTGGACCCCATCATCCGCCAACTCACCCTTTACCGCGATCTCATTGCCGAAAGGACTCAGGAGAACCCGTCATGAACCTCATCGAACTCGAACGCGCTTTACGCCAACTCCGGTTGGGAGGAATGGCCGCGGTGCTGGAAACCCGGTTGCGGCAAGCGCAGGCCGAACCGATGGCTCCCATCGATCTGCTCTCTTCTTTGGTTTCGGACGAACTCACGCGCCGCGCTGACCGACTTCTGGAACGGCGCCGCAAGCAGGCCGGTTTCCGCGACCCCGACCGGACTCTAGACACCTTCGACTTCAACTTCAATCCCAAGATGAACCGCAGCCTGGTCTTTGACCTCGCCACCGGAGCCTTCATCCAGCGACGGGAAGACGCGCTCTTTCTCGGTCCGGGCGGCACAGGAAAGAGCCACTTGGCCCAGGCCATCGGCCAAGCGGCCATTCACCAGGGCTACAAAGTCCTCTATCGCGAGACTCATATTCTGCTGGAGGAACTGGCTGACGCCTGCCTCGATGGCAGCCGCAAGCAGTTCATGGAGACGATCTCGACGGCGCCACTGCTGATCATCGATGACTTTGGCATGCGGAAGCTCCCCTCGTCGGCCGCCGAAGACCTGCTGGAGATCGTGGCGCGGCGTTACGAGCGTTGCAGCACCCTGCTCACTTCAAACAGGCCCGTGGACGACTGGGGGAAGTTGTTGGGGGATACCGCGGCGGTCGGCTCCATGCTGGACCGCCTCCTGCACCACGGCCATGTTCTCAAATGTGGTCCGCGCAGCTGGCGCACTAAAACCGCGGCGACAGCCTGATAGCGTGGCACACAAGGAAGAAGGCACTTTAGATGCGAGGGCGCTGCCCTCGCGCTCCCGGGATTTAACGCTTTCGGCCAGAATGGTTACGGTGCAGGGCGACTTGCGCCGCCCCGCCATTCCGGCCCTGGGCCGGCGCTCCGG
>JBLNCW010000007.1:0-3726 GCA_050261015.1 Rhodospirillales bacterium
AGTAATCGTAGGCGTTGTAGAGGCAGAGGACGGCGAAGTCCTCGGCCGCCTGGAAAATGCCGGAGATGGACAGGCCGGTTTCGGTGGCGTCGTGGATGGTGGTCGTGGCGGCGCGGCCGGAGAAGCCCTGGACATGCATGTTCCGGCGCGGGTCGAAGATGTAGGGGGTTTCGGAAGCCATTCAACAAGTGCGCTCCCTTGGTAAGTTGATGGCAATATGGTCTTTGTGACGCATTGGTCCACTGCGGAATCAAGGTTCACGTCCCCGCGCCGCATTTCAATCCGTGGGATGCAGTGCCGCCTGGATTTCCGGCTGTCGCCCAGGTGCTTACCTGGACACCTCGGACATATGGTGCTGGGTAGTGCCTTGAGAAACCCCCTCCGCTGCAAACACGTCGAAAATGGCTATGCGCTCCGGTCTTGTACTTGTAGGGCTGTCTCTCTTGGTCTCAAGCGCATGGGCCGGCCCGCTCCCGGGTCCCGACCTCAGGCGCCAAATTCAGGAATCCGATACGATTGTTGTCGCACGAATCCTTAACGGGACGACGTCGGTCGCCGGCGATCGGGTCTCCAGCGACATCGTGCTGCGGGTGGACCGTGTGCTGAAAGGCGTCCTCGTCTCCGGCACAGACATCAATGCCAAAATTGAGGGACGCGGCGATTTCGTTTTTCCCCAAACATCCGTACGACCTGCCCCAGACCTGTATGGGATCTGGTTCCTGAAGTCGGAAGATGGCAAGTATACCCTGTTGCCGCCCGCGCCAGACTATGGTGAACTTTATCGCGCGGTCGTACAGCTACCAGCCGAGGCGCCAGCCGGCGAACAAGGAAGGACGCCCGCTGAGTCGGTGAGGAACGAATTGCTTTCCGCACTCCGCTGGCTTACTCGCGCCCACGGTGACGAACTCAGGCCCACAACCCAGGTCGAGACCGTGGGGAACCGCCGCGTTCCACATATCATTTTCAGCAAGTACGGAGGTCAGGCCGCGGGTTTGGCAGACAGTCTCCGCACGCTGCCAGCTGAGATTCTTCGTTCCGCATACCTACAACTCGCAGACGAGGAGTCGCCACACCTCCGCAGCATCGCGATTGCTGGCCTGATCTCAATCAACGATCCGGAAGGCCCGAAGCGCGCGGCGGCAGAGCTCAAGGCCCTGTCCGCATCTGCGCACGTGAACCCAATCGCACAGAGCCTGTCCGGTTACCACAACGCGAACGATCCCGACGCGGTACGAGCCATTGCGCGGCTTGCCGAGGCCGATTCGGCGATCCCACTACTCAAGGAGAACGCCAGTTACGCACTGCGCGCCATGCACACAAAAGAGGCCGTGCCGACACTGATCGCCTTGCTGGACTCCGATGAGGCGCCTGTTCGCGCCAACGCACTGGCTGGAATTTGCCTTTTCGTCAGGAACGCGGTGACCGTGACCCCGGATGCGGTCCGCACCATGTCTTGGATGTCCTCCCGCGAGCCTGCGCCGCTTCGGACTGCCGAGACGGATCGCTTCTGCTGGATGGGCGGCACGCCTGAGGAAGCGGCCCGTCTCACCGACCATGTCGCCTTTTGGAAAGACTGGTGGCAGAACCACGGCGCCGCCGTTATAAACCAGCAATAAACTATTGAGCCCTCAACACCTGGTGCCGACGCGTCGTGCAGTATGGTCCTTCCGCGCCACCTGGAAGATGCCCGAGATGGACAGATCGGTCTCGGTGACGTCGTGAATCGTAATCGTCGCGGCGGCCGGAGAAGCCCTGCACGTGCATGTTCTGGCGGGGATCGAAGATGTGGAGAGGCTGAGAGCCCATCAGTAGCGGAGAAAACGGCGCGAGAAACACAGAGCTGCCCGCAGCGCGACCGCGCAACGAAGCGACTATTCGCGCTCTGGGGTACGTGTTGGCCTAGCTAGTAAAGTGAGCCTACCGGCGTCTCACCGACAAGCCGAGAGCCGAGCAGCCGAAGCTACCCTACAGGTATGCGTCACCATGATCGAATTCACGGTAGGTTTATGACCTGCCAGCCCAAATCGCAGCGAGCACACCAAGAACCAACCCGATGCCGAGAATCAAAGCGTACTTGGCTGGACGGCTCAAAGCTTGGTTCGCGTACTTGGTGGGAACGGCCGGGTCTTTGTGCTTCCATTTCGCAGACTGGATATCACTATAGGAGACCTCGACCGTTCCCGGTGCAGCCTGAACGGTGCAGGATTCCGGGTATACGGCTCTCAGATAGCCCTTCACCTTGCGGCGATCCGTGAGGCGGAATTCCACAAAATTGTAGCCGTTAGCATCGGCTTGATGCACCGCCGCAGCCCAACCCGCCGTGTCCTTTCCATGCTGGATCATAGACGTGTTGGCGGCGCTACACCACGTCGTGACGCTTAGCATCGTGCAGAGAATGAGGGCAATTGTCTTTCGAGTCATGTTCCTGCTGTTTATCCTTCCAACGATACTACCAAAGAGGCGCAGCCAGTTTCTGGTATAGATAACTGGAACGCGAGGTGTTGTCGCGAATAAACCCACACCCGTCAATCGGAGCGTCTGGCTCGCCCACGTTGATGCGGGTCTGTGCGAAGGCACCCCCCTGACTACCGAAGCGCTCGACGACACAACCATAGAAGATGTCGTCAGCGATCGCAAGCGAGAGCAACAGTGTGTCGTAACTGATCAAGCCGGCATAGTACGAGTCATATAACCCAGCATACGTGTCCGCGATGAACCAATATGGAAACAGCGGATAGTAATCTGGATTGAAATTGTAGGTCGCATGCTTCGACTTCGAGAGCGAGACGTTAAGATGATTCCCGGCTGGCACGACAGGCCAGAAATCTGCATAGATACTGTGATCGAAGAACGTCCCTTCGTGGGCTGCCAAGTAGACGCTGTAAAGGCTGTAGGCGTTCGGGTCGGAGTTATAGCTTCCGTTCACCGCAGGTGCAGCCACCAGCATTGCCGAGCGCTCGTTGTCCAACTCGTGGTCCGTTAGAACCTGGATAAGTGAGTCCAGACCGAAATACGAGTACAAGCAAAAGGCGCCACCGCCCGCAAGTCCGCCGTCAGCGTCCCAAGAGGTCAGGTAGTCGATTCGCATCGCAAAGACGAGGGTGCCGTTGGCGTCCGTCGCGAGCCCCAGCGGTTGTACGCGGAAATGGCTCGTCGGCGGGACCGGGCCCAGTCTTTGGATCACGGTCTGGGGGACATAGTCCCCGAAACGCGCGAAGTAATTGAACTCGCCTCCCGAGACTCCGTAAATGGGCGTAAAGTTGTCCGCGAGCTGGTTCTCAAAATCCTCGGGCAGCCCATCGAAATCGAGGTCATCAGATTGTATTCCAAACACTGCGTTTGTACCGACCGACCTGGGATAGACACCGTGATATTCGCGCACTGCTGCGTTCGGTGTGGCCAGCACGCCCGAATTGTCGCGGAATTGGAACGTGAAGTGGGCCACCGACGACGCTGTGAGCTCGGGAGCGACGGATGTGCCGCGGTTCGCTATTATGTCCTGCCAGGACCGGAAGACTCCCGGGCTGAGGCCTCCCCCGGTCTTTTGCCAGCGCTGCATAAGGTACGCCTTGACCGGGGCCAACATTTTCTCCCGCTGCTCCGGTGTGTATCGCAGCAGCGCTGCACGTCGTTCCGGTGTGGAGCCGGGGACAGCATGGGGCGGAAGTCGGAGAGTGGGAGCAGCCAAAGCTGGCGCCTGTAAGGGCTGGGCGATGACCGGGACAG
>JBLNCW010000008.1:5000-13634 GCA_050261015.1 Rhodospirillales bacterium
GTTGCCGGGATTATTGAACACATTGAAGAAATCAGCACTGAACCGGGCGCTAATGCTTTCCCAGATCTGGATGTTCTTCACCAAACCGGCATCCATATTCCACGTGCGGTTCGCAGGGAAGTACTGGTTCCGCCAAGGGTGCAGGTTGTCGTTGTAAGCGACTTGCTGTGTTCTTCCATCCTGCATCGGAACCCACACGGTGTTCGTGCCTTGCAGGTTCGAAGGATAGTTTGGGTCGCCGTGCGGGATCAGAGGTTGTGCAGCCGGCTTGTACTCGGCCGGCACCCCCATGATGCCGTTGGGAGTGTTGATCTGGTGCGGAGGAATGTAGCCGTTCCACCACAGGTAGCCGGGTTGGCACGTGCCGCTGCGGCAATCCTGAATGGGGTACTTGTAGCCGTAAATTTCAATCGGATTGCCCGTGGTGGGATAGATTCCCGTCGGCAGGCTGAAGTAGTTGCTGCGGACCGTGCCGATGCCGGACAACTGCCAGCCGCCCACGATCTTCTCGAGCACGGGATGGGCATTGCCCAGGAGCGGCTTGCCTCTTCCGAAGGGCAGATCGACGAGGAAGTTCCACTTCACCCGGTGCTTGGGGATTCCCGTGTCGCGCCGGTAGTTGAGGAACCGGCTAAGGTCGTCGTAGTCCGACGGGACCGCGCCTGGCAGGTACCCGCTGGTGTCGGGCACGTCCGACATGTTGGTCATCGTGTTGCCCACGACATAGCCCAAATGGAACGCAATTCCCTTGTGGTAACGGCGCTCGATTTCAAACTCCATGCCGTTGAAGTTCGTATAGCCGGTCTTGCGGAATTCGCGCAATGTTCCAAACGTGGTCTGGTCGAAGGGCCTCATCGCCACCGGCGCGAATTCACCGGTCGGCTTAGGCACGCCCCTGGTCGCATACCAAATGTAATCGCTGGGGGCGTTGTTGTAGTTGTAGTACTGCTCCAGGTTGGAACCCTTGTTACCCACGTAGCGCACGCGGGTGACCGTGTACTCCAACAACTCCTTCTCGATGGTGAAGTTCCAGGAATGCACCCGGGAGGTGGGCATCTCGGGGCCGAAATACTGCATGCCGCCCGTGCCGCGGGAAATCGAAGTCACCCTGTCGATGGAGACGGCATCCCGGGAATTCACCCCCGCAATGACCGTAGGAATCGAGCGCAGGGGCCAGTTGGGATACCCGTCCGGAGTTTGGGCCGCGGAGGTCGGGTCGTTAACGAAGCCCGCGTTAAACGGGACATTGCCCCGGTCGTTGTCCATCCACTTGTACGAAGGCACCGGGTAATAGGACAGGCTGTAGCCGCCCCGGAGGACAAAAGCCTTTTTGCCGTCCAGAACACGGTAAGCGAAGCCCGCCCGAGGCCCAAAGTCGCCTTTCGAGCCGGTCATCAGCGTTTCCGGGAAGCCTGCTGCCTTATAATCTGCGAACTTCGCCCCCAGTTCCTGGTAGCGAGCCACCACCGACGGAACCGTAAGCATCCGTCGATAGAACTCGTCCAGAGAGGCGCCCGTCACCACGGTCTTGGTGGCGGGGTCGAACGTGACCAGGCCGTTGTGCTTGTCCCGAGGAACCGGCCAGTATTCCCAGCGCAGACCCAGGTTCAGGGTCAGGCGAGGCGTAACCCGGTAAGTGTCGTTGATATACAGCGCATAGTCACGCTCGCGCATGTTGTACCAACCGCGGTTCATCCAGTTCTCATAAATGAGATTGCCGATGAAGAAGTTGGCTATGTTGTGCCCGGTCCTGTTCAGAGCAACCGGATTGGTCGGGGTGCTCGCATTTGGATCGTAGAGCGAGGTTGCACCGGTGCTGGCCTTGTGAATGCCCTCCTGATGCCACTGCTGCGGGAACTGGTTGTTCTGGTCGTAGCGGAAATGGAACCCGAACTGCAGTTCGTGCTTGCCGATCAGTTTTGTGGCATTGTCGTCGATAACTATGTACCCGTTGTGGTAGTTCTGAGGGGCGTTATTGTTGAACTCGTAATTGCCGAGGCTCGTATTCGTAAACTTCGGGAAGTACTCGGAATTGAACGGATTCGGCACGCCAAGATAGTCCTGCCAGGTTGAAAAGCCGTCCGGAGGAGTGATTACCGGCGGTTCGTTGTAGTACTTGCTGTAGTATCCGCTGACGTTCAGCTCATTGAAGAAGGTGGGCGAAATCGTTCGCACGTAGTTGAACGACAGGGTTTTCGTCGGCACTTCCAGAACCGTCCAGCCGACGGCGTCGTTGAGCATCCTTTGACTGGAGAATGGCGAGTTGTCGGAGCTGTTCTTCTGCGAGTACCGGACGTAGATCTGGTCCTTCTCCGAGGAGTGGTGATCCACCTTCGTGGAGAAATTGTAGCCAATTGACCGCCGGCCGTAGTTGCCGTACCAGTTGCGCGCCACCACGGGATTGTCGGCTGTGTTCGGTTCCGGAGTGATGCTGAACAGGTACTTCGCCACGGGGCTCAGCCGTGAAATCGGGATTCTGTTGGTCACCCCGTCGGCGGCGAAGGGAACCCGGATGTAGTTGTCCTCTTTCGTTCCAGTGCTCCAGGGGTCGTAAAGAATGGGGACGGTGCCGTCAGCGTTCTTCAGGCCGCTGAAATCGCCTTCCCGCATGGCCATTGTGGGCACGGCGAAGCTTTGGCTCTGTCCCTGGATCGTCCGTGAGGTCTCCCATGCGGCGAACCAGAAGGTCTTGTTCCTGCCGTCGTAGATTTTTGGCAGAAGAACCGGACCGCCGCCCGATATTCCGAACTCGTTGCGGATGTACTTCGGTGCAGTGCTGGTCAATTGTTCTCTTCTGCGGGCAAGACCGATGGCGTTGTTGCGGTGGGTCTCGAAAGCAGTACCGTGAAACTCGTTAGATCCGCTCTTGGTGGACATGATCACCGACGCCGGCCTGCTGAACTTGGCCGAGGGGGTGCTGGTCTCGACCTTAAACTCCTCAATCGAATCGAGCATGCCCTGCATGGTGGCGTGGTTGCTCCACCGCCGGTTGATCATTGGGGCGCCGTCCAGAACGAATTCCATCGAACCCTCGGGTGCTCCGAATGCCCGCACGTTTTCAATCTCCGGCATGGCCCCCAGCAGGACCTTGAGGTCGCGGCTGGCGATCGGCAACTGCTCGACGCGCTGGCGCTCGAGCACGTGGCCCACCGTAGGGTTGTCGGTGACCACCATTGGCGTTACGTCGGTCACCTCAATCGTCGTGGTCGTCTCGCCGGGCGTGAGTACGGGGTCGATAACGACGCTCTGCTGCACCTGGACGGTAAACGTCGCTTCGTATTTCCTCATTCCGGGCGACTCCACCACGATTCGATACGAGCCGGGCGCGACTCCGGGGAAGTAGTACCGGCCCGCTTCGTTGGTACGCCCCGGAATGCTGACATTCGTCCCGGCGTTTGTGATTGTTACCGGAACGTTCGGTATGACTGCGCCGCTCTGGTCGCGAACGGTCCCCGAGACCGTGCCCGTGCTGGCTTGCGGCCATGCACAGGTGGCCAGAAGGAAGAACGATACGAGCAAAGCGAGAGTCGTTTTCAGTTTCATCTTCACCTCTTTCCTCCCTTTTTCAGATCCGAGCCCTCGCGGCACCCCCCTCCCCCCCTTGAAGAGTTGAGGGCACACAAAATACGAGCGCTCTGGGGTAGAAGTGATATATATTGGTGTGGCGTTTTCTTTCAAGCTTGTAGCGGCTTGTAACGGGCGCTTCAAACGTCTCGTAACGTCCCGCGGAGCGGACTTTAGGCCGTTATGCTCTTAGAAAACAACCGCCTGGGAAACGCGACCGGCCAGCCGGACCGCGGCGCGATCCTTGCGCAGTTGGACGAGATTTTGCGCAGTCCCGCCTTCCGCTCCAGCAAGCGATCGCAGGAAATCCTGGTACACCTGGTCCACCACGCTCTCGAGGGGGACATCGGGGGGCTCAAAGAGCGCGTCATCGGCCAGGAGATCTTTGGCCGGCCCCTGGACTACGACACGGGCCAGGATTCCATTGTCCGCGCCAAGCTGAATGAGGTGCGCCGGCGGTTGGCTCAGTACTTCGATGAGGCGGGGGCGGCCGCAAACGTCCGAATCGAAATCCCTGTCGGCTCCTACTCTCCTGAATTCCACTGGATCAACCCGCGTCCGACGCTCCCTCCCGCACCCAGGCGAATCCGCACCGCTCTCATCGCTGTTGGCTGCATTGCTCTGGCCGCGCTGGCTGCTTTGGCGCTTTACCCGTTGCTTAGGCGGCCGCTCTCCGGCTTTGAGGCCTTCTGGCAGCCGTTCCTGGAAAGCCCGAAGACCATCACCCTCTGTGTGGCTCACCCCAAAGTTTTCAACATTTTCGGCGAACAGGTGGATGAGCTCGTTCTCACCTACAAGCCCGGAACGGTGCCGCCACCGGGCGCCGCACCCAAACTCGAAAGGCATTACTCGGCCGTAATCATCCCGGAGCCGTACAATTTCGTCGGAACAGGCGATGCACACGCCGTTGCTTACGTTTACGGGCTCTTTCAGGCGCGGGCGAAGTCCTGTGTGATTCGCAGGGGCAATGAAATGACTTTTGCCGAATTGCGCAGCACCCCTTCGGTCCTCATAGGAGGGTCCCAATGGGCTGCGTCGTTAATGCGTGAGCTGCGCTTCGTCGTGAATCCGGGACCCGCGGTTTTCGACCAGAAGGAAAACAAGGAGCTGGCATCCATGGGGTACCTACCCAAAGGCTTGCCGGATTCCTATGTCGACTACGCGATCATCTCCCGTCTGATCCGCTCCCGTACCGGGGAACCCCTGCTGGGAGTGGTTGGGTTGTCTCATTACGGGACCTTGGCCGCCGGGGAACTGGTCACCAACAAGGTGGAGCTGGAAAGGGTGCTGCGCAGCGTGGAAGGATGGTCGCCCGACAAGAATTGCCAGATGGTCATCCGGGTTAACGTCCTGATCCGGGCCCCCGAACGCCCGGAAGTCGTTGCGTCTTATATCTGGTAGCGGTTACGCACGCTGATTGAACCAGGCGCGGGCGGCCTCAACGGTGCGCTCGATGTCCTCTTCCGTATGCGCCGCCGAGACAAAGGCCGCTTCGAATTGCGAAGGCGGCAGGTAGAAGCCGCGATCCAGCATCCAGCGATGAAATTCCGCAAAACGGGTGCGGTCGGATTTCATCGCGCTGTCAAAATCGGTCACCGGGGCGGAGGTGAAGAAGAAGGTAAACATCGAGCCGACGCGGTTCACGTTGATGCTGGAAGGCGCCGCGGCGGCCAGACGCGCCGTCCGGACCTCCAGTTGGGTGTAAACCTCGGGATGCGATTTCAGGTAGCGCAGCATCGCCAGGCCCGCGGAGACGGCCAGCGGATTGCCCGAAAGCGTTCCGGCCTGGTACACCGGCCCGGAAGGGGCGACCATCGACATCAGATCGCGCCGCCCGCCGTAAGCGCCAATCGGCAGCCCGCCCCCGAGCACTTTGCCCAGCGTGGTCAGATCCGGATGGATTCCGTAGAGTTGCTGCGCCCCGCCAAACGCTACGCGAAAACCGGTCATCACCTCGTCGAAGATCAGCAGCGCGCCGTTCCGGGCCGTGGTCTCCCGAAGCGCCTGAAGGAATCCGGGGGCGGGCGGGACGCAACCCATGTTGCCCACGACCGGCTCGACGATCACCGCGGCGATCTTGTCTTTGTAAAGGTCGAAGCACTCCGTGAGCGCTCGTAAGTTATTGAATGGCAGCGTGATCGTTGTGCTGGCGAAGGATTGAGGAACTCCGGCGGTATCCGGAATGCCGAGCGTTGCGACTCCGGAGCCGGCCTTCGCCAGCAGCGAGTCCACGTGACCGTGATAGCAGCCCTCGAATTTCACGATCAGGTCGCGGCCGGTGGCGGCGCGCGCCAGGCGCAGCGCGCTCATGGTCGCCTCGGTGCCGGAGTTGACCAAACGCACCATCTCGATGGAGGGAACGGCCTCGCAGATGGCCTCGGCCAGCTCCACTTCGCCTTCAGTGGGAATGCCGAAGGAGGTGCCTGTTTGCAGCGCGCGTTCGAGCGCCTCGACGATTTCGGGGTGGCGGTGGCCAAGCAGCAGCGGCCCCCAGGAGCAGACGTAGTCCACGTAGTCCTTTCCGTCCGCGTCAACGATGTGCGAGCCCTGGCCGCGCACGACGAACGGCGGCGTGCCTCCCACGCCCCGGAAGGCCCGCACGGGTGAGTTCACGCCCCCCGGGATGGACTTCTGCGCGCGTTCGAACAGCGCCTTTGACCGCGTCATACCTGGTTCTCCTCCGCCACTTCGGGACGGTGCAAAAGAAGGTTCATAAAGATATCAAGAAATGTTCCGTGCAGGTTCCGCAAGAGCCTGTTCTTCAGGCCTGAGTAGGATTGCGTGCCGGCAAACAGATCCTGCATGAGGTCGTAAAAGCGCGGGCTGCAGCGCAGGAAGGCGATCATGCGCTCCGGCACGGAGCGGAACAGGAACTTACCCACAAAAAAGCGGCGCGCGATGGCGGCCCCACAGGCGAGATCGGCCGCGAAATCCCGCACCAGCAGCGATCTGTACGCGCGGTGCTTCTCGGCCGGCGGATGGGCATCGGAGAGCACCACCTGGCTGGCCAGATCGCCCGACCGCATGGCGTAGTAGATGCCTTCTCCGGTGATCGGGTCCACCAGACCGGCTGCGTCGCCCACGGCAAGCCAGCCCTGGCCCGAAACGCGATTGTTGCGCCAGCCCGAAGAACCCAGGGAAGGGAGCAGATGGCTGTAAAACCGGGCATCCTTTGAGGAGATCCGGCGCTCTTCCATGAACCGTTCGAGGCGGAGCCGCAACTCCTGCGCCGGAACTCCCTTGCCGCAGATGCCTACCGAGAGATGGCCGCAGCGCGGGAAAACCCAGATATAGCCCTCCAGTTGCGGCAGGAACTGGATGTCGATGTGCTTCTGGTCGCCGGGGACATAATAGCCGAGCGCGCTCATGGTATCGGCCGGCGTCAGGCGGGTCCCCATGTTCCTGAGCGAGTTCCGCGCACCGGTGGCGACGATGCAGAAATCGGCCTGAATCGTGCCGCCGGTTGTCCGGATAGTCCAGTTGCCGTTTCGCGCCACCTCGAGAACGCGGGTTTTCTCGATCCTGGCGCCCGCGCGGGAGGCGCGCTCGAGAAGCATATGGTTGAGGTCGCGGCGGGAGTAAATGACCAGCGGCTGCCGCAGCGAGAGGCGCGCGGCGCCGGCGCCCGGAGCGGCGAGCAGAGTATCGGTGACGAACCGCTTCGGGGTGTCGTTATGGAGCAGGAAAGGGTAGCGGTCGTAAGCCTTGAAGGTCAACCCGCCGCCGCACGGCTTTTCCCAGGCGAGCTTCTCGTCCAGAACGATGGTATCCAGACCGGCTGAGGCAAGACGCTCGGCGGCGAAAGCACCGGCGGGGCCCCCGCCCAATACCGCCACGCGTTTCATTTCTTGGTTTCAGGCGCGGGCGCTGAGCCCATCGGTGGATGGCCGGGCGGAAGTTGGCCTTCCGTCCTTTGTTCCGGGCCGGATGTTTGAGAGTGCGGGCCGGACCCTTTACCCTTTACGACCCAGCGGTTCCCCTGAAGATTGAGTGTATACCGCATCTGCATCCCCGCGTCGGCGCTGCCGCCTTTAGGACGGAACGAGACAACCACGTCCGCCTCATTTTGGCGGAACGAGACAGAGCTGATGTCCACTTGCATTTGGGAGATATTCAGATCGGTCCTCGAGGAGAGGTAATCGATCACGCCCTGCCGCACAGCCGCCTCACTTTGGAGGTTCCGGCTGCAGGCCGCAATAAACATGGCGGCAACCACAATACTCAAATAGCGAAATCTCACTCTCCGATTATAGCCTTGCGGGTTTCGGCCGGAAGTGAATGGGTTTTGAGGGCTGGGTGCGAATCGCGAACCTGCCGCGAACCGTCTCACACAGCAGGAGGGGTCGTAATGAGAGGGATGTTTGTACGCTACGCCGCCGCGGCAGTTCTGGCCGCTGGTTTGATGCTTGGGCAAACGCAGCCGCCTGCGGAGGGACAGCCGGGCCAACGCATGGCGAAAAGGCTCGACCAGGTTGCAATCGTTCTCGATCTCACGCCTGACCAGCGCACTCAGTTGCAAACCATCATCCAGCAGGCAATGCAGGAGTCAAAACCGATTTTCCAGCAGTTGCGGCAGAACAGGCTTCAGATGCGGGAATTAATGGAGTCGGGCGCCACCGGACCGCAGTTCGAACAGCAGGTGCAGCAGCTCGCCCAGGCCCAGGGCCAGCTATTCGGTCAACTGGCATCCATCAAGGCCCGGGGAGTCGCGAAGTTCTACTCGACATTGACTCCGCAGCAAAGGCAAAAAGCAGAAGCGCTGTTCGGTCTGATGATGCACCATCACTTCCCGCGCTTCGGCGGCGGGTACTGAAACCGGACGGGCGCGCAGCAAGGGCCGCCGCGTTTCTGGCGGTGGCGATGACGGCCAATGCGTGTGCCTGGCCCCTAAAATTTTCACGGTTCCTGTAGGGGCCGGGCACGCCCAAATATGCGCTGTCAGAATGTGAAACCCAGGCCGACCGTCAATTGCCGGTTGTGTATGGAGCCGCCGGAGTTGTCCTTGCTGCTGAAATCGCTGATTTTCGTCTCCTCGAACTTCAGGTGATAGGGCTTGCCGCCGATGTAGTC
>JBLNCW010000009.1:0-12659 GCA_050261015.1 Rhodospirillales bacterium
CCATCGTTCACCGCTAAGCAATTTTGCACCCAGAGGGTGAAATCAAACCCTCCCCTCTGCGCCGCGACCCGCTTGGCTCCCAGTTGTACTCTGAAATCACTTACGGGCGGATCAGGGGCAGGCAGGCAGCGCTCAAAGCGGACTCCGACATACTGCTAGAATGGCTTCAGGATCGATGTCCACCCAGGCGGAGCTTTCGAAAATCAGTGTGCAGGATTTCGCCCAGCGTTTCAGCCAGGAGATGATACCGCTGAACAACCGGTTCTCCTATTTCTCGGCCGTGCCGCTGGGAGAAGAGGAGGTGAAGGAGTTCCTTCAGGACCCCATCGCCGCCCTGCCCCCGAGCATACAGAACGCTTTCGCCCACGTGTATCTGTTCCTGGTGCCTTATCTCGAGAAGGGCATCGGCAAGGGCGGCGAGCTGGTCACGTTCGAGAAGCCGGACGAGAGGAACCAGGTCGCTTCGGCCCATTTCATGTCGGGCGCCGACGCGATTTTTGTGTTCGCCATTAAGGACAGGGCGGCCGCCGATTACCACTATGCCTTCTACCGCGCCTTCGCGGTACTGATCGCGGACCGGATGAACGTCGAGGCGCTCGGGCGCTATCCCGAACTGTTGCGGGAAGAACTGCGCACCCGCGTCCACGGCGAAATCGACGACGAAGCGTGGCAACTGAAGCAGGCGTTGCTGCAGCGCCAGACTGACGTCCGGCGCGACACCAAGCTGTTCCGCAACTACGCCCGGCAGTCGCTGGTGGACACGCTCACGCTATACCTGCACGGCATCTGCTGCGATATCGACGTCGAAACCGGCCCGCGTCAGATCCCGAGCCGCTACCTTCGCAAGCGGCTGGAGCTGTTGTACGACGTCTTCCCGCCGCCATCGGGCTACGCCGTCTTTCCCGAGGAACTGAAGCAGTAAACTACTGTCCGGCAGCCTTCAGGATTTGGATGGAACCGTTGCTGTTCGCCAGCCGCAGCTCGCATCCGCCGCTGCCGATTCGCCCCGTAAGGGAGTCTCCGCCCATCGCGCCGGAAGCCGTCACGCCCAGCTCGGAGCTGATCCGCCCAAAACTGGTCTTTGCCGCCAGATCGTAGTTCGCATCGGGCGGCAAGTAGAGTTTGATCGGCCCAAACGAAGTTTTCAGAATGATCGGATGGCACGCCTTGGCCGGCGCGCCCGCGACGACGACCGATCCGTTCGAGTTTTCCACCTCCACGGCGCCCCCGGCGCCCTCAATCCGTATCGGGCCGAACGAAGTGACTGCCCTCACCCGCCCCTTCGTCCCGACCACGTCGATCCCGCCGTTCGAGTTTTCGATAACCAGCGGGCCGCCGATGCGCTCGGCACGCGCATGGCCGAAGGTCGTCTTGATATAAACGTCGCCGCCGGCATCGAGCACGCTGACGGCGCCGTTGCCGCTCACAATGCGCACTCCCTTCTTCACCCCGGCGACCTCCACCCTACTGAATGAATTCCTGATGTCGGCCGCGGAGGCGCCGCGCACCATTACCGCCCCATTCGAATTCCGAACCGTGGCGGCGCCGGCGATGTCTCTCACGTCCACGGACCCGAACGACGTTTCGATCACGGCGTCGCCCCCAACCTCACTGCCGGAGACGCCCGTGTTGCTTGCCCGCACCACCAGGCGCTTGCCGATATCGAAGAACTTCACCGAACCGAACGTTGTGTCCAGTTCCGCCTCGCCGGCGACGCTTGAGACGTCAATGCCGCCGTTTGAGTTCTTTACGATCAGGCTGCCCCGCGCGCCTTTTACCGTCACCCGGCCGAACGAGTTGCTCACACTGGCGGCGCCGGCATTAACCAGTTCGACGGCGCCGTTGGAGTTTCCGATCGTCGCCGTGCCGGAGACCCTGTGCACGATTACCTCGCCGAAGCGGTGTCGCACCTCGGCCGCGCCGGTAATATCCGCCACCCTCACCGAGCTGTTCGTGTTGATCACCGCAACGTCGCCGGAGTTGCGTTCCACCTCGACAGGTCCGAAAGAGTTCTCCAGACGGTGCGTTCCCTGGCTGTCCTTGAACACCAGCCGGCCGTGGGAGTTGGTGATCGAGGCGTTTGCCTTGAGGTCCGACACGATCACCTGGCCGAAGCCGTTGCGCAGGGTGAGCGGCGCCGCCGTCGGTATCACGGCGTCATAGCTGACCGAATAGGAAAAGTCGCGCCGCCGGAACGGCCCGCGCTCGAAGTCGGGGTACACCGTTCTTACCACCAGGCCCGTTGCGTCCTGCCGCACATCGATGTTAATCTGCTCGGCCAGTTTCCGGGCCTCTGCGGCGTCATCGGCCGACACTTTGATTGTCGCGGTGAACGAGACTTCGCCCTTGGGCTGCCCGCGCACGAGCACGTCGCCGAATCGGTTCTCGATTTCCACTCTCTGGCCCGAACCCAGCGGGAGGGTTTTCTGAAACGTGCGCACGTGCTCCTCGCGCGCGAACACATGCGTTGCCAGCAGAATGAAAACGAGTATTTCAATTCTCTTGAACATAATCCAGGAACTCCTGTAATGTCTCGCGCTTCTGCTGGTACAAACCGGCCAAAGCGCTGCGCAGGTGCGCGTGATAGCGATTGTGGTCCACATCGGCGCGCAGAGCCTCGATTTCGGCATCGAGGATGATCAGCTTTTCCGCGTAGCTGGCG
The DNA here is from genome assembly GCA_050261015.1 of Rhodospirillales bacterium. Lineage (GTDB taxonomy): Bacteria > Acidobacteriota > Terriglobia > Bryobacterales > Bryobacteraceae > Fen-330. Next base: position 2,663 of record JBLNCW010000009.1, read on the forward strand.
GCTTTGGGGGTGGAGGCCTTCACCAGCCGCGGCCCGGCCATGCGCGACAGGTTCTCGATAGATTGCTCGCATTCCTGCTCCGCCCTTTCCGCATCGGCCAGCGCCTGTTCGGAAATGAACGTGTTTTCCTGCTCCGGCACAGACGCGGCCGGCCGCATGACGAGAATCGACGCCGCCAGCACCGCCGCCGCCGCGGCCACCGGCCACCAAAACCGCGAGCGGGCCCTCCTCCGCTCCTCTGCGGCCAGCGCCCGCGCGATGCGCGGCCACAGGTCGGGAGACGCCCACTCCTCTCGCAGGCCGGCCGCAGCCTCCGAGATGGCGCGGTCGAGATCGTCGACAGGATCGGAAATCATAGACGCTTCCCCTTCAGCATCCGCCTCAGTTCCTGCCTGGCTTCGAACAGCAGGGACCTCGAAGCGTTGTCGGAAATATCGAGAATGGCCGCAATTTCCGCGTGCCGCATGCCCTCCACGTCGAACATCACGAACACCATCCTGCGGCGCTCGTCCAGGGTGGCCAGGGCTTGCCGCAGCGCGATCCGCAGCGGGGGATCGACGCCGGCCGGCGCAGTCAACTCGGGCAAGGCGGCCGGGCGCCACCGCCTGGTCCGGCGCTGCTGGTCGCGGCACGTGTTGATCAGGATTCGATAGACCCAGCTAAGAAAGTTGGATTGCCCGGCGAAGCCGTCCAGACCGCGATAGAGCTTCAGGAACGTCTCCTGGACGGCGTCCTCGGCGTCGGCGTGATCGCCCAGCATGTGAAACGCCAGGTTTTTCATCCTGCCGCCGTGGATCCGGTACAGTTGTTCATAGGCGTGCAGCGAACCGCTGCGGCAGGCCGCCAGCAGGTCCCCATCCGAGGGTTCCACGGCGGAGTTGAGCGCCCGGTCTGAAAACGATCCGATCTCCACGGCCATTCTCGGGCTATAGACGATGGCGGGGCCCGGTTTGTTGGACGTCTACGTCTGTTTTTGTTGAAAATGTGGGCTCTGCCCTACGCCTGGCGCAGCGCCGCCAAAATGCGCGAAGCCGCCTCTTTACCGCGCTCGCCGATTTCCCCCACCGGGCCCACGCAGCTCGGGCATCCCGAATCGCACGGGCAGCCGGCCAGCAGCGCGGCGGCGTGCTCCAGCAGTTTTCCCGACATCTGAAACAGCGGCGCGCTCTGCCCGATGCCGCCCGGGTAGTTGTCGTAGAGGAACAGGTCCGGCTCGTAGGTCTTGAGGCCCCCGGAAATGTCCTCGCCGAAGGCGACGCCGAGGTCGCGCGGATCGCACATCAGCAGGAAGGCCGCCACCGTCCGCAGCGCGTTGCCCAGGCCGGTGAGCGCGTTCTGCTTTTCCGTGGGAGACAGGTCCGGGAACTGCGACAGGAAACTTTCCGGGAAATGCAGCCAGAACGCCGTGGTATGCATCTCCTGTTCCGGCATGGAGAGGTTCCCCGCCCCCACGTTCTCCATCGTGTAGAACTTGACCTTTTTGAAACCGACGATCTGGCGGTTCACCCGCACCTCGCCGTGCACGCCCCTCGCGCCGCCGACCGGTTTGGATTCGAACTCCTCCAGCGCCTTGACCTGCGTGTAGTCGATGGCGTCGGTGAAATAATCGCACTCCACCCGGCGCACGTACGCCTTGCGGCCTTCGTAATCGAACTTTTCCACCTGGTATTGCCGGGCTTCGTGCAGGTAAATCGCCTTTTCGTGCAGCGTGGTCAGCGCCGAAGGGAAATCCACTTCCGCAATCACCTTCGGCTCGAGAGTGGTGTCGATCACGACGAAGTTGTCGCTTGTAATCGACCGCAGGCTGATCGCATCCGCCGGATAGGTGTCCGACGTCCAGTGCCAGGCGCCCGCGGAGTGGTGCAGCAGCCCCATTTCCTGGAGAAAGCCGCACAGTTCGCCGGTGGGGTGCGGCCCGAACTTTTCGCCGTCGCGGATGGGAAGCTCGAACGCCGCGCACTTCAGGTGGTTGAGCAGAATTTCCAGGTTGTCGGGATTGATGTGCGCGTGCTCGGGCGACTGGCTGAAGAAGTAATCGGGGTGCTCGATCACGTACTGATCCAGCGGCGCGCTGGATGCCACCAGCACGGCGGCCGAGGCGGATTGCCGCCGTCCGGAGCGGCCCGCGCGCTGCCAGGTGGAGGCGATCGTGCCGGGGTAGCCCGCCATCACCACCGCGTCGAGCGAACCGATGTCGATTCCCAGTTCGAGCGCGTTCGTCGCCACCACGCACCGCACCTCGGCCTCGCGCAGCTTGCGCTCGATCTCGCGGCGCTCGCGCGGCAGGTACCCGCCGCGGTAACCGCGAACCGCGTCCGGCCCCATCGGCAGCCGCTCGCAGGCGGCCTTCAGATAGGTGATGAGCACCTCCGTGGCCAGCCGGTTGTTCGCGAATACCAGCGTCTGAAGCCGCCGTTCCAGAAATTCGAGCGCCACCCGCTTGGATTCCTGGAGATAGCTGCGCCGGATCCCGAGCTCCCGGTTCACGAACGGCGGGTTGTAAAAGATGAAGTACTTCTCCCCCACCGGCGCGCCGCTTTTTTCGATCAATGCGAACGGCTCGCCGGCCAGCGCCTGGGCCAGCTCGCGCGGGTTGGCAATCGTCGCCGAGCAGCAGATGAACTGCGGCGAGGAGCCGTAGAACTCGCAGATCCGTTTCAGCCGCCGGATGATGTTCGCCAGATGGCTGCCGTAGACGCCACGGCAATAGTGCAGCTCGTCGATCACGAAGTACCGCAGCCGCTCGAACAGCTTCGCCCACTTCGTATGGTGCGGCAGGATGCCGGAGTGCAGCATGTCCGGGTTCGTCAGCACGATGTTGGCGCGCTCGCGTATGGCCTTGCGCGCGTCCTGGGGCGTATCGCCGTCGTAGGTGAACGCGCGTATGCCGGAGCCCATGCTGTCCAGCGCCTGCTGCAACTCGTGAAGCTGGTCTTCGGCCAGGGCCTTCGTGGGGAACAGATAGACGGCGCGTGCGTCCGGCTCGTTGATGATCCGGTTCAGCACGGGCAGGTTGTAGCACAGCGTCTTGCCGCTGGCGGTGGGCGTCACCACGACCACGTTCTTTCCCGCGGCGGCCAGTTCAAGAGCCTCGGCTTGATGGCTGTACAGCTTCGCCATGCCCTGTTTTTCGAGCGCCGCCCTGAGGCTTGGGTGGACAGCCGGGGGGATTTCGGAGTAAGTACCCGGACTGGCGGGCTGCCGGTGAATCGCCCGGATCACCGATCCGGGCTCGCCCTTGAGCGTCTCAAAGCGGGTCAGCGCCGCATCCAGGCCGGCCGGGCGGCTCAAGCCGAGTTCGGCGGATTCGGGAAAGTTGAGGGAGAGATTTTCGCCCATTGTTTCGCCTTTTCTTTGCTAGTATAGGCGGTGGGCGCCCCTCGTATCAAGAGCGGATAAATTCGTAGCGTTCCAGGGTGGCGGCAACTTCAAACGACTCTTGCGCTTGTTCGGCAGGCGTCCCGAGCCGGGTAACCTTCCCGAGGCAGTGCAGGCTGATCTTGTTGGGCGCCTGGCTGGATAGGGTGACCACATATTCCAGGGGCTCCCCTACGTCCAGCCTGGTGTCCGAGGCAAACAGCACGCCTGCGGAACTCATGTTTCTTGTTTCTCCAAACCCCGCAACCTGCCTCGTGCCGTTGCGCACGATCCGGAGCGGCAGCTTGACGTCAAATCTCTTTGCTTTTCGTTGTTCCACCACGTAAGTACATAATCTAGTGGCATGCGGATCACAGGTCAATAGGGAACCCGGGGATTGAGGAGGGTATCGGTTCTGGTACTCCTTCCGCTTGGATGTCCTTATGTATAGCCGCGAGGTACCGGTACCGCAGACAGCGCAGGGTATAATCTGCGAGGATCTGAAGATGGGATTTCCCGAGAAAACGAACAACATGCGTTTCTGTCTGCTGGCCTTGGCCCTTTGTTCCGGGCCGTTTTTGCTGCCGGCGTTTGCCGGCCACATCACCCTGAAGAACGGCGACCGGCTGTCGGGCACGGTCGTGAAGTCCGACAGCAAGGAATTGGTGTTCAAGTCAGACCTGGCCGGAACGGTCACAATCCCGTGGGAGGCGGTAACGGCGATCTCCTCGACAGACCCCCTGGCTGTAGGCCTGCGCAGTGGGCAGGTTGTAATCGGCGCCGTCGAGACGGAGGACGAATCGCTTGTGATCAGCACCGCGGACGCCGGCAGCCTGAGGGCCCCCAAGTCGGCCATCGTCTTCATCCGTTCGAAAGAGGAGCAGCAAGCCTACGAGGCGGAAATCGAGCGATACCGGAATCCCCGGCTCACCGACCTGTGGACCGGATTTGTGGATCTCGGACTTTCGGCGGCCCGGGGCAATGCGCGGACCTCAAATGTCAACGTCGGCGCGGCGGCGAACCGCACGACCAGCCGGGACAAGATCGAAGTGAACTTCACGTCGCTTTACGCGAGCAGCAACGTGAGCGGGGTGTCGCAGGTGACGGCGAACGCGATCCGCGGGGGCGTCCGCTACAACCTGAACATCACTCCCACGGTGCTGGGGTTCGGGTCGACCGACCTGGAATTCGACGAGTTCCAGGGGCTGGACCTGCGGTTCTCGCCGGCGGGCGGCGTGGGCTGGCGCCTGATCGACAACGAGCGCACGACGCTCAACCTGCTCGGCGGCGCCTCGCTCAACCGCGAATTTTTCATCTCCGGGGTGAGCCGGACCTCGGGCGAGGCGCTCCTCGGCCAGGAGTTCACGCATAAGTTTTCGAAGCTCGCGACGATCACGCAGAAGTTCATCATGAACCCGAACCTGACGAATCGCGGCGCTTACCGCATGAGCTTCGATATGTCCGCGGTGACGGCGCTGACCAAGTGGCTCGGATGGCAGTTCAGCGTGAGCGACCGCTTCCTCAGCAACCCGCTGCCGGACCGCAAGAAGAACGACGTGCTGTTCACCTCCGGCATCCGGCTGACTTTTGCTCGATAGGGGGGACTGCCCGCGGCCCCCAGCCCCACTTGCCTGTGGTTCCACACAGTCATGCGAAAAGTTTGTCGAAATTGCAAAAATGCGGGCGGCGCGATCACCTCTGGCAATAGGCTTGCTACGGGCAAACTTTTCACTAGTTAGGATAAGCCGGATTTGATTGGCGTACTCTGGCCCTGAACGTGCATCTCCGGTTAAGCCGATGTTGTTGCCGATCATGGGTGGAGCGGAACGTCCCGCGTCATCGGAGCACCTCTGGAGGCAGCCGGTAACAACCCACACCAGTGTCGAGACTGCCCGGAAACCGCCCTGCGGCCATCTGGCCACTGCGCGAGCCGCGACTCGAAATGGCAATCCAGTATGAAGGCAAACTTCACAGCTCCCGCGCCGGCCGGTTTACAATCCGATTCAGATCCGAATCGGCTAATACCGCTTCGCCCCGGTGCTATTAGAACGCTCGCAGCACTTATAGCCATCACTGCTCTCTATCTGCCGGTTACCTACACGTTTGCGAAGAACCTTCCGTATTGGTACGACGAGTTCTTCACCATCCATCTGACCTCACTGCCTACGGTGGGACAACTTTGGGCAGCTCTTTCCGCCGGAGCGGATTCGAACCCACCGGCGATTTACCTTCTGACGAAAGCCTCAAGGCTTGCATTTGGCGAGGGCGAGGCCGCCACCCGCCTGCCCGCCATCGCCGGTTTTCTCGTGTTTGCCCTGTCGCTCTGCCTTTTTGTTTCGAGACGTTATGGTTATTTACCGGGTATTCTTGCGGGCCTTTTTCCTTTAATTACAGCCGCCTATTCGTATTCGTTTGAAGCGCGTCCTTACGGGTTTGGGCTCGGTTGTTTCGGTCTGGCGCTTGTTTCCTGGCAGGGGGCCGAGAGCACTCGCCGGCGCCCCCTGGTTCTCTTGGCGCTGTTTGCCGGAGTCGCCGGGATTCTCCTGAGCCACTGCTATTTTGTGTTCGCCGTTCTTCCCCTTGTCGCAGGGGAGCTCGCGCGAGCGATACGCAACAGGCGAGTCGATCGCGGCGTAATCCTGGCCATGGCCGCGGCGTTCCCGGCAGTTCTCACTTACCTCCCATTGATGGGTGGCTCCGCCGAACTGCGCCAGTACAGTTGGTCTCTTCCCACCTGGACTAAGGCCATTACCTTCTTCGTGGAGATGCTCGAGCCTGCTGTTCTGCCTGTTTTTGCCGTGTTGGCCCTGACCGCGGCTGCCCTGGCAGTGAATCGATCGCGCGGCGTCAGGAACTCTCCGGGCTTGACCGTCCCCGAAATCGTCCTGGTTGCGACCCTCCTGGTCCTTCCGGTGATAGAAGTGGGCTTCAGCAAGCTGTTCACGGGGCTCTACACACACCGGTATTCACTTCCCGCGATCGGCGGATGCGCAATCCTCTTTGCAATTCCCGCCGCGAGCTGGGGACGCCTTCGCGGCGTCTTCGGAGCGTTGGCGATTGTCCTTGCGGGCCTTTGGTTCGCCGACCTGACCAGCTTCAGGGTCCGTACGGATCGCCAGGCCTGGTCGCGCGCAAACCCGGCGATTGAATTCGCGCGCCAGGTAAAGGCTTTACCCGAGCTGCGTGACTTGCCGATTGTCGTCACGCACGGCCGCCTGTTTGTGGAACTTATGCATCATGCCCCTCCGGAACTTACTTCGCGCATAGTGTACCTGTCGGACGAGAAGTCATCTCTCAAGTACTCGGGCACTAATATTTATGACATGGGCTTTCCCATCGTTCAGCGCTGGTTTGCAGTGCCGCTGAACATCCAGTCCTACAGCTCCTTCGTGGCTCGCCACCCGGCGTTCTTGGTGTACGGTCCCGATTCCAGGCAAAACGGATGCAACGAGTGGGTGTTGTGCAGACTGGCCGAAGATGGAGCAGAAATCGAGTCGAAGGACTACGACGGCGTCAGGAACTTCACCATGCTGGTTTTTATTACTCCCAGAGGACACGACCTTTTGCAGAAGACCTCATATGGGAGCCGCCGCGATGAGTGAGCCCAGTGGTTGACTTGCCGGTTTGCCTGGACGAACGAGGAGAGCGCTAGTGCCGGAATCCTTAGCTTCCACCTCCAGAGAGGCGCGCTTCACCGCGCCGGTCCCGCCCTCGGATGAAACGCGAACCAAGGTGCTGGGAGCGGTGGCGATCGCAGTCGCGCTTTGCCTCTTTCTTGCTATCTTGAGCCCTCGCTTTATGGGCGCCAGCGCCAATTGGTTCCTGTACTACGGCCAGGAGATCGGCCGCGGGCAGATACCGTATCGGGATTTCTACCTTTACCTGCCTCCTTTGCTGCCCTTGAAGATGGCGGCCGTAGACCAGTTGCTTGGGGGCGGCTGGCTGTTCGCGCGGCTGCTTGCCGCGTTCGAGCGCCTCGTTCTGGGGCTTCTGCTCTACGCCTGGATGTTGCGTTCATTCTCTGCGCGGGATGCCGCGCTCGCGGTAATCCTCGCGATGGCGGCTTTCTTTGGAGACTCGGCCGACGCCATGCCATTGCACCACTTCGATGCGGTGCTGTTCGGAGTGGCCGGAGCGTTCGCCGCCGCCACCGCAAGCGATGAGCGGCCCGAAAGCCGGCGCCTCGCGCTTTTCTCGCTTTCCGGCTTCCTTTGCGGGCTAAGTTTCCTTACAAAGCACACGAACGGCATCGCGATTACTCTGGTGGTAGCTGGTGTTACGGCGCTGGTAGGTACCGGCCGGAGTCCGGCGCGGAAGGTGGCCGTGCGGTTGGCTGCTTTCTTTGGGAGTTGGACGCTTCCGGTGGCCGCCGTCGCGGTCTGGTTAGCCTGGAATGGCGCCCTCGGCGCCTGTATCGACCAGGTCTTCCGGTCGGGCGTCTCGAGCAAGGGGCCGGCGGCGGCTGTTTTCGTGCGGCCGTTCCTCGGCATCTTCGATTCCGCGTGGTCCCTGCAGGAGTTCTGCGGTGCAGCGCTGCTGGTTGGCTTTTTTGCCGTATGCCGGAGACATGATGGTTCTGTGTTGGCCCGGCGCACTGGATTCCCGTTCGCCGCGATGCTCGCAGGAGTGGCGCTTGCGTGCGCTCTCCCTTGGTTTCTGGACCCATCCGCGACGCACCCGCGAATGTTTTCGTTGATGAGAGTCCTGATGTACGCCGGCGTCATTGCGACTGCGGTCCTTTTCATCAGTTGCAGCTTTCGCCGGCTGCGGGGGCCGTTGAGCCCTCGCGAATCCGACCTGTGGCTCATGGCTGCCGTGTCTGCCGCGAATGCGTACGCACTGGCTCTCTCGTTTCCCCTGTATGCCCCGATGGCCGTCCCGTCCCTGGCGGTAACCGCCGCGGTGGCGCTCTCCACGTTTAATGGCCCGGGACTGAAGGCGGTCATGCGCGGGGGAACGGTGCTTGCCTGTGTGGCGGCTGCAAGTTTAGGGTTCTATTTGCGCCTCATGGCGCCATTCTCCTGGAAGGGCTGGACGGAGCCGCCGGTCAGCGCACCGCGTTACCATGCCGGGCCGGCGCAACTTGCCGGTTTTTCGCTCTCGCGGGACACGGGGCGCTTTCTCGAGGACGCCGCGGAGATCATTCGAAAGCACACGGTATCGGGAGGCGAGATCTTTGCGTATCCTTTCTTCCCGATTTTGTATAGCCTCTCCGGCCGGCGTCCGCCGACCTTTGCCCCGGTGCATTTCATCGATGTGACTCCGGACAACCTCGCTCGTGAAGACGCGGCCAGAATCCGGAGCCGGAGGCCGCGCCTCATCCTGCTTCAGGCTGTGACGGATGAACAGTTGCGTGCGGAGGAAGTGTATTACCGGGGCGGAAGGCCGAGCGGCCAGCGCGATCTGCTGGCTGCCGTTCGGGCGTTGACCAGGGAAGCCTATACTCGCATCGAAACACTGCACATGCCTGGTTCCGGAACACCTGTCGATGTTTACCTCAGGAGTGAGGAGCAGCGCGCGCGGCCGCGCTAGCGAGACTCCGAAGACGGACGGGTGCGGATGCCCGCGCGCTCGCGGATCTTTTCCGCTTTCGCCTTGGCCCAATCGAGCATCCGCCGCGCCCAGAGAAAGTGATCGCTAAGGATAATCAGGCCAAGCACGATGACGGCAATGCCGGGACCGGGCACGCCGGGCAGAGACAGAACCGCGCCCACTCCGAGCAGCAAGAACCCGAGCGCCATTCGCAGAACTTTGCGCATGCAATGCGGACAAGCCCATTTTAGCAATTGGGGTGAGGCGCTCAGGTTGCGACGCACGGGTCGGCGTCGAACGATAGAACGGCCGTGCCCTTTTCGGTGGCGATGCGTTGAATGCTGAGTTGTGGATACCGTTCGCGCCAGAGCCTTAGCATTTCCGACTCATCCGCCCGGCCGGCATCATCCACCAGGATCACGGCTCCCGGGCTGAGTTTTTCGAGAAAAAGCGGCAGGGCGGGACATCTTGCCATCTCCTGAACACGGGCCGGCGGGCCATCAACGATCAACAGGTCAATGTTCGAAAGATCTTGAAAGCACGCAGGATCGTAGTATGTCCAACTCCGCCCGTTCAAGGAGACAGGAACGAGCGGCGCGTGTCTGACTGTGACCAGATCCTGAAGGCCGTGCGCCTCCACGCTTTCGCGCGAGGACCGAGCATAATTCGCGTCGTGTTCCAGCGAAACGACTTTCCCGGCGCCAAGTCTCCGAAGGCAGTACGCCGCAATCAGGGTTGATACACCGGATCCCAGTTCCACCACCAGTCGGGGCTTCTTGTACATGATCTCGCGCGCGAGGATGTTGCCGAAGTCCGGAGTAATGGCGAAACCACGCATCAGCGGAAAAGGTACAGCCGGAGTCACGGCGGACATTAAGAGGATCAGTTCCTCCAGCCGCTTGTGATCCGCAGCAAGCTCCTTCTCGCTATGGAACCTGATCGCGCGGATCAGCCCCCGATAACAGCCGAGGATTGTGATCAGCAGTACTAGCAGGTTGCGGAAAAACACAGGCTGAAACCCTGAAACACGTTACGGCTGGAATGTTCTGATCGTCTAATCTGCATGCGCGGCCGCGATCATCAGCAAGCAGACATGTACAGCTACTTG
>JBLNCW010000010.1:0-28308 GCA_050261015.1 Rhodospirillales bacterium
AGAGCCGCAGATACAGGCACTTAGCCTGTCTAATCGCACGTCAGACCGCCTCGCCAATTGATTCGACATAAATGCAGTTGCGGATTCTGCCTGAAATCGGCGTTTTTCCGCAGCCTGCTAGGAGAAGCGCCACGGATTCCGCAGGCCGATCGCCGCGACTTCAGGATTCAACGAGCCGCGCTGCACGTCCATCCGCAGCAGCTTGCCGAGCAGCGAGGCGGGATTCTGCGCGTTGCCGAGCGGGTCGCCGCCGCCCCCTCCGTCCCCCGTGCCGATCATGAGCGCGCCGTCCGGGGCGAAGGCAAGCTGGCCGCCGTTGTGGTTTGCGAACTGGCGGTGGGGAATTGTCAGAAGGATGGTCTCGCTCGCCGGGTCGGCCGCGTTCTCGGAGGCGCCGCGCCGGTGGCGCGCGACGACGATGTCGCCCGCCAGGTTGGTGTAATAGACGTAAAATTGTCCGCTCTCGGCGTAATCCGGCGGAAACGCGGCGCTGAGCAGCCCGCGTTCGCCGCAGCAACGGACCTTTTCTGAAATATCGAGAAACGGCTGGGGCTGAACGGCGCCGCTCTTCACGATGCGAATGCGCCCGCGCTGCTCGGTGATGAACAGCCGGCCGCTGCCGTCGCCCGCGCCTGTGATGTGAGACGGCTGGCTGAAGCCGCCGGCCACCTTGATTAAGCGGATGGACGGCTGAGCGAACGCAGCCGCGGAAAGGATGAGCAGGAATCCCAGACGCCACATAGCAAGCTTTTTGGCAAAGCCCCTCATTAAGCTCGAGCGACCGCCTCTCCGATCGCCTCGCTTGAACCGTAATACCCGCTATGATATCCCTCTCCGGCCGCGAGTTCTTCGCGTGTGAGCCGGCTTGAGGTCCATTCCTTTGGACCAAATCCGGATCCCCGGCGATTCGCTCGCTTGACTACATGCCTTGTCCGAGGGGAGAATCAACCGGACGGAGAGGTGTGCTCGTATGAAAGGATTCATAATTGCGGTTCTGGCTTTGGCGCCGCTGGCTTCCGGCCAGACTCTGGCCGTTCAAAACATGCGGTGCGAGTATCTGGTCAATCCCCTGGGCATCGACGTGGAGAAGCCGCGGCTCTCCTGGCAGTTGACGCCCGGCCCGCGCGGGCGGCAGCAAAGCGCGTTCCACGTGCTGGTGGCCAGCAGCCTTGAAGATCTCCAGAAGAACCGGGGCGACCTGTGGGATTCCGGCAGGACTGCCTCTGGTAACACAACGTTTGTCGAGTACGCGGGCCAGCCGCTGACCTCGGGTATGCGGGCCTGGTGGAAGGTGCGCGTTTGGGACGAGAAGGGCCGCGCCTCGGCCTGGAGCAGCCCCGCGTACTGGTCGATGGGTCTGCTCAAAGAGTCCGACTGGTCGGCGCGCTTTATCGGCATGGCTCATCCCAACGGCGTGAAGGAGGGTCCGCCGCTGCCGTTCCCCTGGCTGCGCAAGAACGTGCGGCTGGATGGCAAGCCGCAGCGGGCCACGGCTTACGTGAACGCACTGGGCTACTACGAACTCTACGTCAATGGCAAAAAGGTCGACGACTACGTCCTCATGCCGACGGTAGTGGACTATTCCAAGCGCACCTGGTACGTGACGCACGACATCACCAACTACCTGGTCCAGGGCGATAACACGGTGGCCTTGTGGCTCGGGCGCGGATGGTATGTCCGCAAGCACCCCGGTGTCATCCACGACGGCCCGCTGGTGCGCGCGCAGTTCGACATCACGCTGGCCGGCGGCAAGGAAGTCAAGGTGGGCACGGACGCCACATGGAAAGTCAAGGCCAGCCCCATTACTCCGCTGGGCCGGGGCACGGCGTTCGGCGACTACGGCGGCGAGCGCTACGACGCGCGCCTGGAGCTCGAAGGCTGGAACAGCGTCAAGCTGGACGATTCCGGCTGGGACTCCGCGGCGGTGTTCGATCCTCCGAAAGTGAGGACCTCCGCCGACATGGTCGAACCCAACCGCATTCTGGAAACGCTCAAGCCGGTGAAAATTGAAAAGTCCCCCGCGGGCGGCTGGCTGATCGACATGGGCAAGAATTACACCGGCTGGCTGGACCTGCGCCTTCCGTCCAACATCGAGGCAGGGCGCACCATCAAGATCGAGTACGCCGATGCTCCTCCGCCGATCCGCAATCGCTACGATACCTTCAACCAGCGGGATGAGTACATCACGCGCGCGGGAGCGGGGCAGCTCATCCGTTCGCGCTTCAACTATCACGCGTTCCGCTGGGCTCACGTCACCGGATTGGATCAGGAGCCGAGCGCCGCGGACATTACCGGTCATTTCATCCGCACCGCCTACGGGCGAGCGAGCCAGTTCGAATCCTCCAACGACCTGCTGAACCGCATCTATCGGTTGGTCACGTGGACGTACGAATGCCTGACCCTGGGCGGCTACGTGGTGGATTGCCCCACGCGCGAGCGGCTCGGTTACGGCGGCGACGCGGGCACGTCGATCGAGACCGGCCTGTTCAATTTCGATACCGGAGGTCTGTACAGCCGGTGGGCCGCGAACTGGCGCGATGCGCAGGACCCGGAGTCCGGCGACCTCCCGTATACGGCTCCCAACTATCCGGATCAGGGCGGCGGCGGGCCCATGTGGAGCGGGTTCGTCGTGACCATGCCCTGGCAAGTTTATCTGCATTACGGCGACAAGCGGGTTCTCGAAACCAACTACGAGATGATCCAGAAGTGGCTGAACTTCGCCAATTCCAAGGTGAAGGACGGCATACTTGAGCCGTACATCAGCATCGGGATCCGGATGCCGCAGTGGAATTACCTGGGCGACTGGGTGACGCCGCGCAAGGAGGGCCGCAGGGATATCTCGCGGCACGAAGTCAGCGCCCGCTTCATCAACAACGCGCACTATCTCTACACTCTGCGCCTGGCCGCCAGAATCGCGGAGATTCTGAACCGGCCGGCGGATGCCGCGATGTACACCCAGCGGGCGGACACGCTCCAGCGCACGCTGCACCAGCGCTTCTACGACGCCGCCAACAACAGCTACGCCACCGGCGAGCAACCTTATCTCTCGCTGGCGCTCATGCTCGGAATCGCTCCGCCGGACGTGCGCGAGGCGGTGATGAAGAACCTTGAGCACACCATAACGGTGAAGGACAAGGGCCACTTCGACAGCGGCATGCACGGCACTTATTTCCTCATCAAGCAACTGCTGGAGGACAACCGCAACGACCTGGTGTACCTGATGACCTCGCAGAAGACCTACCCGAGCTGGGGCGACATGCTGGAGCAGGGCGCCACCACAGCCTGGGAAAACTGGTCGGGCGGATCGCACATCCACGACACGCTGATCTCGATCGGCTCCTGGTGCATCCAGGGCATTGGCGGCATCAGAATCGATGAGAAGGTGCCCGGATTCCGCCGCTTCATCCTGAAGCCCGCCCTGGTGGGCGACCTCACGTTCGCGCGCACGCGGTACAACTCCATCCACGGCCCGATCGTGAGCAACTGGGAGATTCGGAACGGCACGCTGAACATGGATGTTATCGTTCCGCCCGGCACGACAGCAGAGCTTCACCTGCCGAGCGCCGCGCCGGACGCCGTTACCGAAAGCGGACGCCCGGTTGCGCGCGCCGAAGGCGTGAAAGCCGCCGGACAGGAAAAGGGCGTAGCCATCTTCGAGCTGACGTCGGGCAGCTACCGGTTCACTTCAAAACTGCCCTGATTGCTAACGCTACGGGAAAATGGACGGCTGGGGAATCCAGTGCCGCGTAAAAAAGTCTGTCGCGCTGAGGCCGAGCAGGACAGCCAGCCAGCAGAATCCGGCGATGGCAAAGGCCCAGGTGAGCCTGCTCGAGTACTTCACGTTCATAAAGAAAAGCACCACCAGCGTGGCCTTCGAAACCGCGATCAGAATGGCGAGGGCGTCGTTGAAAGGCCCGAGCGGGATGAAGGCCGCGCCGGTGGTGAGCGCGGTCAGCGCCAACAGCGCGATGAAGATTTTCAAAAATGTTTGCGGAGTGGCTGAACTTGGCATGGCGCCGCCTCACCGGGTCCGCAGCTCGAATAAGTAGAGCAGCGGAAACAGAAACAACCAGACTATGTCGACAAAATGCCAGTAGAGACCGCAGATCTCCATCGTATAGTTTCTGTAAGTATTGCGAACGGCATAACTAATCAGAACTGAAACCATCACCGCGCCGATTATCATGTGCAGAGCGTGCATGCCGGTCATGATGAAGTAATGAACCATGAATAGCTGCACCTCACGGGCATGGGGCTCCGCGAACTGGAACCGCCCCCCGGGGACCAGCTTTTCCAGGTAGACATGATAGTATTCGCGGCCCTTGAGGCCGAGAAAGACGAGCCCGAGAACCAGGGTCAGGGAGAGACACAGTATCAGCCGCCGGCGCAGCCCGTGCTCGGCCGCATGAACCGACAGCGCCATGGTGAAGCTGCTGGCCAGCAGAATTACGGTCATCGCCGTGCCTGACGCGATGTCAAGATGCCCGCTGCCAATGTGGAACGCCGGCGCAAAAAGGGAACGGTAGATCATGTACGACGTGATCAGCCCGCCGAAAAAGAGGATTTCAGTCCCGAGGAACACCCACATGCCGAGGGTGTCCGCCTCACGCTGCTGGGCGAGCGCCTCGAACTGCTCGCGCAGAGGGGTCTGATGCGGCCCAACGGGCTCGGCTTCAACCAAGCCGCACCCCCTCGTGATAGTGATACGCCTCTTTCGTCACAATAGGAACCTCTTCAAAGTTGTGCTTGATTGGCGGCGAATCCGCTTCCTCCCATTCGAGCCCGCTCGCCCGCCAGGGATTCCGCGGCGCGATCTTGCCGTAGCGCATCGACCAGAAGAGGTAGAACAGAGGCACAACGTAACCAAGGGCCAGAATCGAAGCGCCGGCCGTGGAGAGCACATTCCACACCTGGAACTCGGGCGGGTAAGTGGCGTAGCGCCGCGGCATCCCGAGATAGCCCAGTACGAACTGCGGGAAAAAGGTCAGGTTGAACCCGAAGAAAATCAGCCCCGCCGCGATCTTCGCCCAGCCCTCCGGATACAGGCGCCCGCTGATCTTCGGCCACCAGAAATGAAGCCCTCCCATGTACGCCGTAACCATTCCGCCGACCATGATGTAGTGGAAGTGAGCCACAACAAAGTAAGTGTCGTGAACATGCACATCGACTCCCAGCGCCGCCACAAACAGTCCCGTAAGTCCGCCCATCGTGAACAGGCCGATGAAAGCGAGCGCATACAGCATCGGCGTTGCCAGGGAAACAGAGCCTTTATACAGAGTTGCCGTCCAGTTAAATACCTTGATGGCCGAGGGAACCGCCACGAGATAACTCAGCAGCGAGAAGACCATCCCCGCATACAGCGACTGCCCGGAAACAAACAGGTGATGGCCCCAGACCAGAAACCCGAACAGCGCGATCGCCATGCTTGCGAACGCCACAAAGTGGTAGCCGAAGATCCGCTTGCGCGAGAATGCCGTCACCAGCTCGCTCACCACTCCCATGCCGGGCAGGATCATGATGTAAACCGCCGGGTGCGAATAGAACCAGAAGAGGTGCTGGAACAGGATAGGGTCGCCGCCGAGCGCCGGATCGAAAATACCGACCCGGAACACGCGCTCGATACCCACCAGGACCAGCGTGATCGCGAGAATAGGCGTTGCCAGCACCATGATCACCGCGGTGGCGTAGTTCGACCACACGAACAGCGGAAGCCGGAACCATGTCATGCCTGGGGCACGCAGGGTGTGCACCGTCACGATGAAATTCAGTCCGGTGAGAATGGTCGAAAAGCCGTTGACGAAGATCGCAAGCGCGGCGGCGACCGCATAGCTGTTGCTGTAGAACGTGCTGAAAGGAGTGTAAAACGTCCAGCCGGTGTCCACCCCGCCGATGATGATCGTCACCAGCACGAATATTGCGCTTGCCGTAAAGAGCCACCAGCTCAGAAGGTTGATTCGCGGAAAGGCCAGGTCGCGCGCGCCGATCATCATCGGGATCAGAAAATTCCCGAGCACCGTCGGAATGGAAGGGATCAGAAAGAACCAGACCATGACGATGCCGTGCATCGTAAACATCTTGTTGTAAGTCTCAAGCTGAAGCAGGTCGCTTTGAGGAGTAACCAGCTCCAGACGGACGAGCGTGGCGAATGCCCCGCCCACAAAGAACATGAGCGTAATCGAGACCAGGTACAGGATCGCCACGCGCTTGTGGTCCGTCGTGAACAGCCAGGAGCGGAATCCGTATCCAGCATGCAAGTAATCTTCGGGGTCTCCGCGATGGAGTTGGGGATGTGTGCTCATCAGGGCCTCGTCACCGGTCTCCTCGGGCGGCGTTCCTCGCCGGCATAGCCCGCGGCAGGCGCGCCGAGCGATTTGAGGTACTCGATCAGCGCCTGCAGCTCGACCTCGTTCACCACGCCGCGGAACGAGGGCATGATGTTCGGGAATCCGCCGACGATTTTGGCGCCGGGGTCCAGAATCGATTCGCGCAGATACTGATCGTCCGCGATTACCACGCGGCCGTCGGCCAGCCCGACGCCCTTCATGTACAGCCCGTCCAGCGCCGGAGCGATGTTGCCGTGGCAATTCACGCATCCGTACCGGCGGAAAAGCCGCTCTCCGGTGGAGGCCAGCGGTTCGCCGCTGGGGGCGCCCGCCAGCCAGCGCTCGTAGTCCCGCGGATTCAGCACCGTGACCGTGCCGATCATGCGTGAGTGCTCGGTGCCGCAGTACTCGGCGCAGAACAAGTGATACTCGCCGGCTCTGGTCGGATGAAACTGCACGGTGGTGTACATGCCCGGAACGGCGTCCCGCTTGACGCGAAACGCGGGGACGAAAAAGCTGTGGATGACGTCTTGCGAAGTCAGCACAAGCTCCACCTCGCGGTCCAAAGGAAGGTGCAGTTGGTTGATTTCACGCTGGCCGTTCGGATGCTGGACTTCCCACATCCATTGCTTGCCGATGACATAGACCTGAAGCGCGCCCTCCCGGGGACTGTAGATGGAGAAATACACTCTGGCGCCCCAGCCGAAGATGAACAGGAAAATCATAGCCGGAATTGCGGTCCACGTGATTTCCATCCACAAGGGGCTGGGCCGGAGAGCCCCGACTTCATCGTCCGCGCGCCGCCGGTACCTGGCGGCAAAATACAGAATGGTGATAAAAATTCCTGCCGCCACCGTGCCGCAGAGCACCAGCAGGAAGATAAACAGGTGGTCGACCGCGGCGGCCGACTGCGCGGCCTCGTCCGGCCAGAACGGAAAGAGAAGCGCGGCGGCGGGCATGTCACCTCACGCGAAGCTGCGCCCGGGCCGGGCGGTCGCGCCTCAGCAGCACGGCGATCAGCCCGCCCAGCAGTAGAACCGTAATCACTCCGCCGGCGCGGACCAGGTTCATGACAACCGCGCTGTATTTCGCGGTCGCCGGGTCGTAAGCGAAGCAGTAGAGCAGCAGGCTGTCTACCGGCGTGCCGATTTTTTCATCCGCGGCTTCGATCAGGCTCAGCCGCAGGTCTCGCGGTGAAAATTCCACTCCGAACTGGTAGCGCGCCACTTGTCCCGCCGGGGTCAGCACCACAATGCCCGCGGGATGCGCGTACTGGCCGCTGGCGGCGTCGTAGGCATAGCGGAATCCCACCGCGCCTGCCAGTTCCGCGATCAAGGGCTCCTCTCCGGTAAGGAAATGCCACCCGCTGCCCGCGCCCTCCCGGCCGTATTTCTCCAGGTACGCCTGCTTTTTCTGCGCCGCGAGCGCGGGCGTCTCGTGGGGATCGATGCTCACGACGATCACTTCGTATTCGCCGCCGATGTTGAACGACAGCGTTCGGAACGCGCGCAGCATTCCGTTCAGCACCAGAGTGCAGAGGCCGGGGCACTCGTAGTAGGCCAGCGCCAGAACCACCGGCCGCTTTCCGAAGTACTGTTTCAGCATCACCGGCCTTCCCCCTTCGTCGCGAAACGCCAGATCGAGCGGCACGCGCGCGCCGAGCCGCTGGTCGTAGCCGACCCGGCGCAGGATGGGCGGCGCGCCCGTCGTGGGGGGCGTTGAAAGTAGCATCAAAAACAGCGCGAACGAAGTCATGGTTGCCGCCTTTCCGGGGACGGTCCGGAATGCGTCGTGGGCGCGCCGGCGTACGGCGGCGCTGTCGGCACTTCACCCCCGCGCCGTACCGGCAGCCCGCGCTTCAAAAGCAGTTCGACCGCGCGGTCAATCGGAATCCGCACGGTTCCCGCGGTTTTGTCCGTCCAGCCGTAGGTGCTCAGAATTGTTTCTTCGCGCAGCCTCAGCATTTCCATCTCCTGTTGCGGCCGAGCCTGTATGCGCGGCGGCGGCGGAATCTGGCTCGACTCGGCGAACTGCCCCGCCGGGTTGTAGATGAGTTTGAACAGACCGAAAAACCACATCAGCCCGACAACGCAAAGCGCCAGCGCCACAAAGAACACCACAAAGAAGCGGATGACGTGCACGCCGTCCACGTCTCTGCGTTCATAACGCCCCTCCGGCCGCGGTTCAGGCACGCAACCTCCCGCCGCTACGCGCGTTGCAGGCTCTGTTCCAGTTCAAATTCATGTCCGGGCGCCAGCCTCACGCTCTTGAGCTGCTGGATGAAAAACGCCACCCAAATGCCCCCCAATCCAACCGGCGCGGCGAAATCGAGCCAGCTTACAACCATGCCCTGCTCGTAATCGTGATGAAACGCCGGCGCGATCAGCCAGAAGTGCTCGACGAGGCGCATGAGGAACACGAACGCCGCAACTATCGCCAGCTTGCGGGCATTCTGCTTGGCTCGCCGCGACAGCAGAATGAAAAACGGCACAAAAAAGTGAAAAACCGCCACCACGGCCGTGAGCCAGGCCCACCCGCCCACAGTCCGGTTCAAATACCAAATGATCTCGCGCGGCAGATTGGCGGCCCATATGATGATCAGTTGCGCCGTCTGGAGATAAGCCCAGAGGATTACGAAGGTAAAGAGAAGATTGCCGAGGTCGTGGAAGTGTTTCGGCGTGACGTGAGCCGAGAGAGGCGGATCCTCCGCGAGATAACGCAGCACCACGATCACCAGCGCAAAGGCGGAAAGCGCCTGGCCCACGAGGTAGAAGGACGGGTAAATCGACGAGTACCACTCCGGCTCGAGCGCCATCGCCCAATCCACCGCCGCGAACGACATTGCCAGCGAGTACGCGATGATGCCGGGCCCGCTCAGAGCCCGCGCCTTCATCACGTATTCCACGTCTCCCGTGCGGTCCAGCGCGTCGGCCCATTTACCCAGCAGCCGCGCGATCAGCCACCAGATGAGGAAGTACGCCGCCATGCGCGCCAGCCAAAAAGTGATGTTCAGGTACGGCGCCTTCCATTGCAGAGCGCCGCTCTCCCGAACAACCTCCGGCATCGCAAAGGGGAACAGCGCCGGGATGCCGGCGATCACCGGGACCGCAAACAGGAACATCAGCGGCAGCACCCGGAGGCCGCTCACCAGGATGTTTCGACTGACAAATCCCCACCGGCTCGTCATCAGGAATTGAAGCATCAGCACCTGGCCGCAGCCGATCGAAAGTCCCAGCCAGAAAATCCAGCTCCACAGGTACGACCGGAAAAACTGCACCGGGTTAACGATTACGCCGAGCACGCACAGCGCGAGCCCGGCAACTCCAACGGCGAGGCTGATGCGCTGCACCCTGTTCATTGCGGCCCTCCGCCCGTCAACTCGGCGCGCTTGTCCTGGGGAACGTCATTGATGGTGGCGCTCTGGCTGAGTTGCAGCGCGCGGATGTACGCGGCGATGGCCCAGCGGTCGCGCACCGGCACGCGGTCGGCGTAACTGTACATTGAGGCGTAGCCGTTGGTGATCACGTCGAAGAAATGGCCGACGGGCGCGTTGCGCAGGCGCTCGATGTGGTACGAGGGAGGCCGCCGGAATCCGCGCCGCACCACCATGCCGTCGCCGTTGCCCGTCCGGCCATGGCATGGAGCGCAGAAGATGTTGAAGCGCTCCCTCCCCCGCGCAAACACCTCCGCTGTGATCTCAAATGGAAACACCTCCGAAACGCGCTGCCCTATCTTTCCGGTTTCCAGCAGTTCGTCGTAAGTCCCGTAGTTCTGGCTCACCGTTCCGGCGGGCAGGGGCCGAGCGGACATCCTGTTATCGAAGAACTTCGATTCCTGGAACGTCGTCGCGCGCGGCGTATCCTGCATGTCCCGGCGGCAGGATGCCAGCAGCAGAACGGCGCACACGGGAAGAACGCATCTAGTCCGCAACTTCGGAAACCTCCCTCGGCCCCAATGAGAGCAGGAAGCGCCGCGTCCGGTCCGCGTCGAACCGTTGGTCGGCCGATTCGATTACAAGAAAATAGCGGTCGCGCGACACCCTCATGAAGCCCGGAACGTTGAACGCCGGATGGTACGGGCGCGGCAGCCCGCTCAGGATCAGCACGGCGAGGAATGCCGCGATTCCGCCGAACAATATGGCCAGCTCGAAAGTGATCACGATGAAAATCGGCCAGCTATTCAGGGGGCGGCCGCCCGAGTTGATCGGGTAATCGAGCCCCAGCGCGTAATACTGCAGCATGTATCCCGTCGCGGCCCCGATCAGCGCCGCGAACAGCACCGCGAAAGCCACCCCGGAGTCCTTCAGTCCCATCGCCTCGGCCAGCCCCTCCACCGGTTCCGGACAGTAAGCCTCGAACCGGCGATATCCCTCCGCACGCGCGCTGCGCGCCGCGTGCAGCAGCTCCTCCGAGCCCTCGAATTCCGCCATCAGTCCGTGCAGGCTCATCGACGCATGCCGGCGTTACCGTGTGCCGGCTTCCCGAGCCGCTTTGTGCACCATTTCGCGGCCCTCAAAAATCGAAATCATCGGCACGTAGCGTATGAACAGCAGAAACAGCCAGAAAAACAGCCCGATCGAACCGATGAGCAGCAGCCAGTCCCAGAACGTCCCGGTGTACATCCCCCACGACCTTGGCAGAAAATCGCGATGCAGCGCCGTGATGATGATCATGTACCGCTCCAGCCACATGGCCGCTTGAATGACAAGCGAGAGCACGAACAGCGAAAGCAGATGCCTCCGCACCCTGCGTATCCAGAGCAGTTGCAGCACGCCGATATTGATGGCCAGCACGAGCCAGAACACGGCGGCGTACGGACCGGTCATGCGGTTGTACAACGTGAACAGTTCGTACCGTTCGGCGCTGTACCAGGCCGTAAACATTTCCATCAGGTAGCCGTAGTCGACGATGAGTCCGGTGGCGAGCAGCAATTTTGCCATGTTGTCGATGTGGCGGTCGGTCACCAGGCCATCGAGTCCGTAGAACTTGCGCAGCGGAACAGTCAGCGTGATCACCATGGCGAAGCCCGAATAGATGGCGCCGGCGACAAAGTAGGGAGGAAAGATGCTTGAGTGCCACCCGGGAAGAAGAGCGTACGCGAAGTCGATGCTGACCACGCTGTGGACCGAAACCACCAGCGGGGTTGCCAGCCCGGCCAGCAGCAGGTAGCCCATCTCGTAGTGGTGCCAGTGCCGGGCGGCGCCCCGCCATCCCATTGCGAAAACCCCGTAAAAAATGCGCTGGAAGCGGGATGTGGCGTGGTCGCGGAGGGTGGCAAAGTCCGGTATCAACCCCAAGTACCAGAACAACACCGAAATCGTGAAGTACGTGCTGATGGCGAACACGTCCAGCACGAGCGGGCTGCGGAACTGCGGCCACAGCGACATCAAGTTCGGATAGGGAATCAGCCA
This sequence comes from Rhodospirillales bacterium, assembly GCA_050261015.1. Classification (GTDB taxonomy): domain Bacteria; phylum Acidobacteriota; class Terriglobia; order Bryobacterales; family Bryobacteraceae; genus Fen-330. Next base: position 11,734 of record JBLNCW010000010.1, read on the forward strand.
GTAGAACAGCCACGCCCGCCCGAGGTGCAGGAGCGGAAACAGCGCCGCGCAGGTCACCGCGAACACCGTCATCGCTTCCGCGAACCGGTTGATGGAGTTCCGCCACTCCTGGTGCAGCAGAAGCAGGATCGCCGAAATCAGCGTGCCCGCGTGGCCGATCCCGATCCACCAGACGAAATTCGTGATGGCGAAACCCCACCCAACCGGAATGTTCACGCCCCAGATGCCCACGCCGACAAACAACAGAACGCCAATGCCGGCCAGCAAGCCGAGCACCAGCAGCGAGGCCAGGCCGAACGCAGCCAGCCACGGCACGGTGTTCGGCTTCTTCAGCACGATCTCGGAGATCGCATCCGTTACGCTGCCGGGCGTGAAATCCGGAGCGATCACGGGCGGCCTCCGCGCCAGTTGCCCTGTGGTTGTCCGCTCGGTGGGCATCAGGCGTTTTGCTCCTCGGGCTTCGGCCGGATCGGCTCTTCACCCAGTTCGGTATTGAAGTTGACCAGCTTCGCCAGGTGCGTCAGCCGGGGGCGCGTGTTCAGCTCACCCAGCAGGGAGTAGTCGAGCCGGCTGCTCTTCAGCCGGTTCACCCGGGCCGATGGGTCGTTCAAATCGCCGAAAATGATGGCATCCGTCGGGCAGGCCTGCTGGCAGGCGGTCACCACTTCGCCGTCGCGCACGCGGCGGTCTTCGAGCTGCGCCTCGATCTTGGCGCGCTCGATGCGCTGAATGCAGAACGTGCACTTCTCCATCACGCCCCGCGATCGCGGCGTGACCTCGGGATTGCGCATCAGCGCCAGGCTTTCCGTGTGCCAGTCCGTGTAGAGCAGGAAGTTGAAACGGCGCACCTTGTACGGGCAGTTGTTCGAGCAGTAGCGCGTGCCTACGCAGCGGTTGTAAACCATCGCGTTCAGGCCCTCTTTGGTGTGCAGCGTTGCCATTACCGGGCACACCGGTTCGCAGGGCGCCAGCTCGCAATGCACGCACATCAGCGGCTGGAAGAACACGCGCGGGTTGCCCGCGTCGCCGTGGTAATAGCGATCGACGCGCAGCCAGTGCATCTCGCGATACTTGTAGACCTGCTCCCTGCCGACGATGGCGATGTTGTTCTCGGTGTTGCACGCCATCACGCACGCGTTGCAGCCCACGCAGGCGTTCAGATCCACCGCCATGCCCCACTTGTAACCCTCGTACTTCCATGGCGGATACAGGGAGTGGCCGGGCGGCGGTGCGTGCTCGAACGGTTCCTGGTGAGCGAAGTCCGGGTTCGCCCGGTAGCCCTCGACCGTGCCCACCCGCACCGGGTAGCGTTCCGTCAGCGCCCCGTGCGTCTGCGTGCAGGCGAGCATGAAGTCGCCGCCCGTTTTCGTGAGCCGGAGCCCCGACGCCGACCACAAATTTCCCGAAGTGCGCAGATGATACGCGTTGTAGCTGCCCGCACCCGCTCCACCGGCCGCCTGCTTGTAGCCGAGCGTCAAGGTGACCGAATCGTCCGCATGGCCCGGCTGCACCCAGATCGTTCCGCGGACCGTTCGGCCGCCGAGTTCCACATCCACCGTGCCGTAGCTGTAGACGCCCAGGCGGGACGCGGTCGCCGGACTGACAAAAACCGCGTTATCCCAGGTCAGCTTGCTGATTGGTTTCGGCAGCTCCTGCAAGTAGCCGTTGGTCGCGAACCTGCCGTCCCAGACGGTGGGGTCCGGGCGGAAGATCACTTCGTAACCCTCTCCAGCCGGCTCCCGGGGAGGCGGCAGGCGGTCGCCGAGATTCACCGGCGCGACGCTGCGGGCCGGGAGCGCCGTGCCGGATACTACGCCGAGGTACAGCGCCTCGCGCCAGAAGCGCTCGAAGTCGGCCGCAGCCGTCCGCCGTCGCCAGTAATCGCGCACGATCTCGCGCGAAGGACGGTCGAGCGCCCCGAGCATCGCTGCCGCCACTTCGTGCGCGGTTTTGCCTTCATAGAGCGGCTCGATGAGCGGCTGCACGATCGCTGCCGTTCCGTCGAAGGCGAGCGCGTCGCTCCACTCTTCCAGGTAATGGGTCTGCGGCACGTGCCATGTGCAGGCAGTTGCGGTCTCGTCCGTGTACGTGCCCACGTGAACGCTGATCCGCGCTCTCGCCAGCGCATCGGCGAAGCCGAGATCGGCCGGCGCGGTGTACACCGGGTTCCCGCCCAGAATCACGAGCAGGTCCACGGCGCCCGCGCGCAGGCTGTCTGTCAGGTCCCGGAGCGATGACATCTGGTCCACCGGGGCGATCTCCACCGGATCGGTGTGGATCACCGTCGTGCCCGCGCCGCCAAGCTGGTGGTTCATGGCGTGCGCGAGCGCGTGTGCCGCGGGCGCTTGCTCCCTCCCGGGAATGACGATGGAGCCCCCGCGGTGCTGGAGCAGATCTTTGGCCACGACCTCCGCCCATTTCCTCTGCTTCGGATCGCGCAGCTCCGGCGCCGCGACGCCGGGCACTCCCACCCTTTGCGCAACCGCCCGCGCAAAGCTTTCCATTTCGCGGTCGCGAAGCGGCAAGCGGTGGTCCGCGCAGGCGCCCGTCGAGGAATATTCCGTCTCGACGGCGTACAGGCGGTTCACCTGGTCTGCCGGGACGCGGCCGCCTCGCCGGCTCGCGAAGTCGCGCGCGTATCGGGAGGGATACGCGCCGCAGAGCAGGAAATCGGAGCCCAGCGAGAGAATTCGCGCCGCCTTGCTGAAATCGTAGATCGTATGAACATAGCTGCCGAATGCGAGCACCGATCCCGCGCGGACATTGTCGCGGTTCACCGGCTCCCACTGGTGCCACCTTGCTTCGGGAAACCTTTGGAGCACCTGCTGGAGCTGGTCGCCCAGCGCCGGAGAAATCACCGTTTCAGTCAGGATGCGCAGGCCCGCGCCTTTTTTCGCCGCTTGTGCCGCGAGGGCGCCGGTGAAGGCTGCGAGGAACGACGGCCACGAGTCGATCCGGTTCCTGAACAAAACCGTGCCCTTGCGGGCGGGATCGTATAGGCCCAGAAGGGAAGCCTGCGAGAACGCGTCGGAACGGCCGAGAGTGGCCGGGTGCCGCGGGTTCCCCTCAATCTTGATCGGTCGGCCCATGACGCTCTTCACCAGCAGGCCGGCGGCGTAGCCGGGCAGCGGCATCGCGGTGGCGAAGTAAAGGGGCTTGTCCTGAACGAGCCCTTCCGGCTGATCGACGTAGGGCAGAATGTGCTCGGGCGGCTGGCGTACGCAGCCCGCAAGGCCCGACGCCGCCAGTGAAACCCCCATCAGGCGCACGAACTCCCGGCGGTCCATGTCCTCGAACTCCGCCGTTTCCTCCACTGGTTCGAGCGCGCGCCAGAACTCCTGCCGGTTGTCTTTCATCGGTGGCATGTGTAGCAATCCGTGAGTTTTTGGATGTTGTACTGCTTCACCAGCCTCGCGCCCATGACGCGTTGGTCCTCGTCGCGCACCCATGTCATGTCGAAGACGTGCTCCCGGGGGGTGACAAAAAGCTCCGGGCTTCGATGGCAGCTCAGGCACCAGTCCATGCGCAGCGTCTTCACCCGCCACATCAGCGGCATCTCATCGACGCGCCCGTGGCAGGTGATGCAGGCCACGCCTTTGTTCACGTGGATGGAGTGGTTGAAGTAAACGTAGTCGGGCAGGTCATAGACTCGAGTCCAGGCTAGCGGCGTGTTATCGGCATAGCTCTGCCGCACGGGCGCCAGCGCCGGGCTTTCGTTAAACAGCACGGAATGGCAGCTCATGCAGGTGTGCGTGGGAGGAATCCCGGCGAACACCTCGGTTTCGACCGTGGTGTGGCAGTAGCGGCAGTCGATCCCGTCATCCTGCACGTGATGTTTGTGGCTGAACTGCACCGGCTGGGGCCGGACCACGCCGACAAAATCAAAATAAGGAGAATTGTTTACGGCGTAAATGACCCAGAAGAACAGGAGAATGAAGGCGAGTCCGCCGTAAATGCTGGCACGGGCGATGGTATTCGCGCCCCGATGGAAAAGTTGCGGCATCCCCCGGTCCCCTCCGAACACACCCCAGAGCTGTTGTAACTATTATCCCCGAAAAGGGGCTGCCTGATTCAGCGGAGCGCCACTTTTGCGATATACAGGCTGGTCTTGCCTTCGTGCGATGAGTAGTAGCTGACCCACAGCAGGCCGTCGTGGAATACCAGGCCCGGATATCCGGTGTCGCCTCCGGAAGGAAGTTCGAGGAACTCCGTCAGCTTGCCGCTTTCGGGATCGAGCCAGCAGAGCGCGGTCCGCTGCCTGCCGTCGTACAGCCGTCCCGCGACAATGATGCGGCCATCGTCGAGCCGCAGCAGCCGCGGCCCGCCGATGCGCACACCGAGGTCCTGCCACGTCCACGCCCGATAGGGCGCCTGGGAGCGGCCGAGCAGAGCGTTGGCGTCCTTGCCGTCACGGCGCAGCACGCACAACGCCGTGGTCTCCCCGGTGAAGACGAGCACGCCCTCGCTCGGCGAGCCCTCATCATACAGCCTGTCGGCCAGCTTCTCGTAACGCATGCCGTCGCGGCGCGTATAGAGCCGCGCCACCCCAACGCCGTAGCCGATCCCGTAAGCCCGGCGCTGGTGCCAGACCACTCCCCACAGCCAGACATCGGGATCCCCGATCTCCAGGGCGTCCCCCCAGGTGCGGCCGTCTGAGGAAAACCAGGTCAGCGACTGCCGGCGGATCGCCGAACCGGGCGGATAAGTGATCGCTGCGTTCAGCATCAGCATGTTGTCCGGCGTGACGCTCAGCTTCGGGTCGCGCAAATCTCCGGCCGGAGAGGAAATTAGCGCCGCCGGATCCCAGCGCACCCCGTCGGCGGAGCTCAGCACACGTATTGCGCCGTCGGGCGAAACATGGGCCTTCCCCTCTCGCAGGCTGCAATACCAGCGCCCCTTGAACCTCACCAGGTCGGTGAAGGCATTGTGAGGCGCCATGGCCGGGATTCGCTCCACTTCGACCAGGCGCGGTGCGGGATCCGCCGCAAGCCCCGGAAGCAGGCCGGCCAAAGCCAGCGAGATATAAAGGGAACGTATCATTGTTATTTATTGTCCAACAATCGTGGGGCTCCCGAGATGAGAGTCGATACGCTCGAAAACAACCCCCGGGGAAGCGCCCGGCGCGCGGCCCGTCACGGCTGCGCAGTCCGGAAAAGCCTGAGACGCCAGCCGCGTGCCGCGCTTAACAGTCCGGTATTTTTTTCGCAACAGGAGCGAAACTTCCGGGCATCCCCTGAATCCAATGAAGTATCGGGACTTATTCTTCAGGCACAACAGTGGCCTGAAGATTGCTCGCTCAAGGTCAGGATCTGCCGATTGTGGCTCGAGGCACACCGGCAGCCGCCACTCGCAGGGGGAGAGCCAAAATGAAAGCTTTCGTTGCTATCGGCGCGGCCTGTTTGCTGGCAATGCCGGCACTCAGTTGCGCCCAGGATAATACGACGACCCGGAATGGCCGCCTCGCGGCCGGGCAGAACGTGGCCCAGGACCAGGATCCCGATCAGAAGCCCGATCAGAAGAACTCGACTCCGGACACGCGCCGGCTGGAAACCGTCAGTTGGAACGCCGTGACCCACGAGTTGACCTGGGTGATTGCCAAAGGAGAGAAAACCGGCACGGAGTTCCGCCCGCTTTCCAAAGATACTTATCTGATCAAGCTGGACGACGCCACCATGTCCTTCAACGGCGAGACGCGCGGCTTTAGCAAACAAGAGGCTGCCAACGTTCACGTCCTCATGGACCTGGTTGCGAAGTACGCCGCCGATTCCACCATCTGGTGGGATCAGGGTCAGGGTGAAAAGCTGGACGGAAACGGGAATCCGCAGCGGAAGAAGAAGGAAGTCAGCGGCCCCGGCGTGACCCATATCGCATTGCGCCAGCCTGCGCCGGCGGACGGGGGTTCCCTCGCCGATCTCCAGGAGCAGATCCGGAGCATGGAGAGGCAGTTGGCGACGCTCAAGCAGATCGAGCGCCTGCTGCTGGCGACCAGTCCCACGCAATCCGAACGATTCTGAGCGCAGGGCGGGCCTCCGTTTCAGGAGGTCCGCCCGCCTCTAAGGGAATTCTCGACCGCGCTCACGGTTTTTGTTATCCGTGCCGCGAACTCGTCCGCCGTGCCGACGTGGGAGGCGAACTGGCTGGGCAGCGTCTCCAGCACGTGCTGCAACTCTTCCTCGGGCGATTTGAGCACGGGAAAACCGCAAGCGCCGGCCAGCCTGCACGAGTGCTGCACAACGGCAACAAGGTGGGTTTCCCCGTTTGCCGGCGTCACGTGATGCGCGCCCGCAACTTCGGCAAACTCCTCCGGAAGCTGCCAGTCCCGGACCAGCCACTCTCCCGCCCGGCAGTGGTCAATATCGAACAGGTCCTCCTCGCAAGCGAGCACGTCCCAGGCGTACCCTTCCGAGATTTCGAGCACCCGCGCGTACTCAGCGGGGAAGGCTGCCAGTAAAGCCAGGCGCCCCACGTCGTGCAGCAGCCCGGCGCTGTATGCCGAATCTTTGTTCAGCGGCGCGGCGCCCGCAAGTTCCTCTGCGATGCAGGCGCAGGCCAGGCTGTGGCGCCAGCACCGGCGCAGTGCCGGCTCCTCCAACCTGGGAGACAGAAAGTCGCGCAGCGCAACCGCCAGCACCAGCGACTTCAGCTTCCCCAAGCCAATAAGCGTCAGGGCGTGGTGGATGCTGTGAATCTGCCGCCGGCAGCCGAGCAAGGGAGAGTTTGCGATCCGCAACACCTCTGCGGAAAACGCCGAATCTGCCCGCACCAGCACCGAAAGCCGCGCAAACGACGCCTCGTCGGTTGACACCATGCGCATGAGCTGGGCGGCGAGTGGGGGCAGCGGCGGTAAGTTCTTGAAAGCCCAAGGTCTCTCAGCCGATTCGGCAACCGCCATGATTGTGCCCTTGTTGCTTAATATCGGAGCGGCCGCGGAAAGCTTTAGCTTTTAAGTGTTTGCACCCGCAGCTTTATTGAAACCGCTCCGGCCAGTTCTCCGTACAACAAACAGCCCGGAACGCCCGGAGTGTCAGGGCGGCTCTGGGTTGACGCTCGGGACTGGTGAGAATAGAATTAGGGGGTACGAGCGTGGCTCAAATGCGGAGATCTGTATGAAGGCGAGGAACGTGTGCGTCTGCCTGTGGGTAGTCGGCCTGGCGGCGGCGTTGCCGAGCGCCCAGGCCAGCGGCGAGAACCGGGGCGGCAAATCGGAACCTGTCCTGGTGGCGCAGCGCGAATCGGTCGCCAAGCCTATGAGCGAGCGGGAACGGCGCCGGCGCGAACAGAGGCTTAAAAAAGAGCTCGAGAGCCCGTTCAAGAAGTGGCTGGACGAGGACGTCGCCTACATCATTACAGATGAGGAGCGAGCGGCGTTCAAGCGCCTCGGCACCGACGAAGAGCGCGAGCAGTTCATCGAGCAGTTTTGGCTGCGGCGCGATCCCACGCCCGACACGCTGGAAAACGAGTACCGGGAAGAGCACTACCGGCGCATCGCCTATGCCAATGAGCGCTTTGCGTCCGGCATTCCCGGCTGGAAGACCGACCGCGGAAGGATCTACATCACCTTCGGGCCGGCGGACGAGGTCGAGTCCCATCCTTCGGGCGGCACCTACGAAAGGCCGATCGAGGAAGGCGGCGGAACCACTTCCACTTACCCCTTTGAGAAATGGCGCTACCGCTGGATTGAGGGTATCGGAACCGACGTGATCATCGAGTTCGTCGATCCCACCATGACCGGCGAATACCGCATGACCATGGACCCGTCCGAGAAGGACGCTCTGCTCTACGTGCCCAACGCCGGTCTCACGCTCTACGAGCAGATGGGGTTGACCGACAAGGCGGACCGCTTCAACCGTACGGACGGCACGCGCCTTGGCATCGGCGACACGCCGGTTTCCTCGCGCATGAACCAGTTCACGCGCCTCGAGCAGTACGCCAAATTGCAGAAGCCTCCAGCCATCAAGTTCAAGGACCTGGAAGCCGTGGTGAACACCCGCATCACGTACAACCTGCTGCCGGTGCAGGTGCGGGTGGACTACATCCGGATGACCGAATCCACCGTCCTGGCAAGCGTAACCGTGCAACTGGATAATAAGGACCTTCAATTCCAGGCCAAGGACGGTGTGAGCAAGGCCATGGTGAACATGTATGCGCGCATCACGTCGATGTCGCGCCGCCCGGTGAACGTCTGGGAAGAGCCGGTAGTGATCGAGACGCCGACTGAGATGCTCCAGCAGGCGACCAACCGCAAGTCGATCTACAATCACTCGGTGTTCCTGGCTCCGGGCACCTACCGCCTGAACGTGGTCGTTAAGGATGTCGTCGGCGGCACGATGAACAACTATGAGACCGCGCTGCACGTGCCGCGGTTCGAAGAAGACGCGCTGGCCTCCAGCAGCATCATTCTCGCCGATCTGATCGAAAAAGTGCCCACAAGGAACATCGGCACCGGGCAGTTCGTGATCGCGGACTCCAAGGTGCGCCCGCGCGTCGGCAACACCTTCAACCGCAACGAGAAAATGGGGATCTACTTCCAGCTCTATAATTTCCAGCCGGATGAGAAGACCCACAAGCCAGTCGGGACCATCGAATACGAGGTGGTCCGGAATGGCACCAACGAGAAGATTTTTCAATACACGGAGGATTTACAGTCTTTATCGGGCGCTTCCGCCCAGCAGGTGACTATAGAAAAACTGCTGTCTCTCAATACGTTTGAACCGGGACAGTACACTCTCAATCTGAAAGTGACGGATCGGTTGCGGAATCAGGTGCTAACCCCGTCCGCCACTTTTACTGTAAACTGAGGTTCAGGAGTGCTGGGGCTTTACGCCCATGAGCGCCAGGATGTCCATTAAGACGGTTGGCGTGCTAGCGGGCACACTGTGGTGGGCTTCTGTCTGCCACGGTGCGGCCGCCTCTGCTAAAGTTTCCGGAAGCATAGCGGGAATGGTGAGCGATCCTTCCGGCATGCCCCAGATGGGCGCCACGGTCTCGCTTTTCAACCGCTTCGACCGCCTGCTTCAACGCTCTCTGACCACCGAAAAGGGCACTTTTGGATTCGACTCCCTTTCGCCGGGCATCTATACCATCCAGGTCTCGCTTGCCAGCTACCTTCCCGCGCTGAAGCGCAACATCGTGGTTCAGCCGGGCATGCAGAGCCTGCTGAACGTGAGCCTGGCCACGGTATTCAGTTCCATCCAGCTCGTGGCGGTTTCGCCCGGCGACAGTTCGCTCATGAGCGACGAGTGGAAATGGGTTTTGCGGAGTTCGACTTCCACCCGCCCTGTGCTGCGCCTCTTTCCGGAACATGAGCGCCGTTCGCGGGAGCATTCTTCGTCCCTGTTTGCTTCGACCACAGGGGTGGTGAAGGTTTCCGGAGGAGATTCCGGGTCCATCCTTACCAACGAGCCCGATCTCGGCACGGCCTTCGCTCTGGCAACCTCGTTCCTGGGAGAGAACCAGCTCCGCTTTAGCGGAAATTTCGGCTACTCGGCGGTCTCCGGGCTCCCGACGGCGGCCTTTCGCACCAGTTTCCGGCCGGAACTGGCGGGCGGCGAGGCTCCGGAAGTCAAGCTCACGATGCGCCAGCTATCCATGCCGGCGCGTGCGGGAGTGGCCGTGTTGAGCGGGATGCCCGATGCGGCGCCGGTGCTGCGTACGCTTTCCGCCAGCTTTGCCGACCAGACCAGGCTGACCGAGGCGATCCGGTTCGAATACGGGGCCACGCTGGATTCGGTGAGTTTCCTCCAGCATCTGAACTACGTGAGCCCCTACGGGCGCATCACCTACGACCGCGGCAGCGGTGAAGTGATCCAGGTGAGCTATGCCTCGGGCGCGCCGCCCACAGACCTGCTCGCGCAGGGCGTCGAGGGCCGCCGGGAGTTCCAGCAGGACCTGACGGGCCTGGCGGCGTTCCCTCGCGTGAGCCTGCGCGGCGGCAGGGCGCGAGTGCAGCGCAACCAGAGCTGGGAAGTCGGCTACAGCCGGACGATCGGGTCGCGGACTCTAAGCGCGGCTGTCTATAACGAAATGGTGTCCAACGCCGCGGTGATCATGGTTGGACCCTATGGATTCCAGGGACCGGATCTTCTCCCCGACGTGTTCTCCGATGGCTGGATCGTCAACGTCGGGGATTACGGCGCGACGGGCTACGCGGTGTCCTTCAGCCAGAAACTCGGCGAGCACCTGGACGGCACCGTGACGTTCGGCAGCGCGAACACACTGACCGCAGGCGGCGTACCGGAAGCCGGCAGCCCGGACGACCTGCGCGCCAAGATCCGCACGAGCAGGCGCCATTCTCTGACCATGCGGATGGCAGGGGCGTTGCCGAAGACGGGCACGCAGTTTTCCACCAGCTACCAGTGGGCTGATTTGGCTTCGCTCACTCCGCAGCACGTCTACCTCACCCAGGCGGTGCGCGAGAGCGTGGGGCTGAATATACACCTGAAGCAGCCCATCCCGCATTTCGGCGGGCTCCCGGGCCGCCTGGAAGCGACGGCCGAGCTGAGAAATCTGCTGGAGCAAGGTTACGTGCCGCTCACGGTCACCGGGCGGCGGTCATACCTGATGCACACGCCTCGCAGCCTGCGCGGTGGTCTGAGCTTCATCTTCTAAGAGCCCGTACGAGGCCGCCCGCCTGAACCATTCACCGCCAATCTAAGATTTTTACCTTAGCTGTTTCTACGGTTTCCGGAGAGTGCGGCCCCGGCGCGCCGGCCTGCCGGCTTATGGTGGGTCTGCGTGAATCGATCCGGTCCAGTCAGTAGTAACCGCTAAGCAGCCCTCAACGGCCTACCCAATTCCCTCATCACAGTGCCCAATTCATACCGCCGGATCGATTCGCGTTACTTACGGGCGCCCCGCTGCGGGTTCTTCACGCGGGACTGGCGGAGTTTCGTGCGCCGCCGTTTCGGTTTACTAATGATGAAGGTACCGCTGCCTACGTAGGTGGCCGAGTACAGTTTTTCGTCCGCCAAGAAATTCTCCTTGCAGTTGTAATTTGCCGATGGCTGTACTCGATTTTACCGCAAGTGCATTATCCTGTAGGTTGAGTCCCAGCGAAGCCCGAGAGCCCGATCACGGATTACCTCCCTCCTTCGTATCGGCCGAGCTGTCGCCGGAGGCGGAAGGCATCAGCGCTGTCAGCACCGAGCCCGAGACAGGCAGATCGGGCTGGGGGCAGGTGTTCCGCGCGCTGCGCCACAGAAACTTCCGGCTGTTCGCCGCCGGGCAAACCATCTCATTGATGGGGACCTTCATGCAGACGGTGGCCCAGAGCTGGCTGGTCTACCGCCTGACGCGTTCGGAATGGCTCTTGGGCGCCACCTGGTTCTGCACGCAGATTCCGGTGTTCATTTTGGGCCCGCTGGGCGGCCTCGCGGCGGACCGGCATTCGCGCCACCGCATCGTCGTCCTCACCCAGATTCTTTCGATGATTCAGGCGCTGCTGCTGGCTGTTCTGACCCTGACCGGAACCGTCCAGGTCTGGCACGTCATGGTGCTGGCGGCCACGCTGGGCGTGATCAACGCCTTCGATATGCCCGGGCGGCAGTCCCTAATCATCCAGATGACCGGCAAGAAGGACCTGCTGAGCGCCATTGCGCTGAATTCGGCGATTTTTAACATGGCGCGCGTGGTGGGCCCGGCCGTGGCCGGCGTGGTTGTGGCGGCGGTGGGCGAAGGCTTGTGCTTTCTGGCAAATGCGATCAGCTACGTGGCTGTAATCGCCTCCCTGCTGGCGATGCGGCTGCCGAAGTTCGTCGCGCAAGCCCGGGAGTCGCCCTGGGCGCACCTTGTGAACGGATTCCGGTACGCGTACGGGCAGCCGGCCATCAAATCGCTGTTGACCATGGTGGCTGCGACGAACCTTTCGGGCATTCCAGTGATGGTCCTGATGCCCTTTTTCGCCGACGAAATCTTTCACCGCGGCTCGCAGGGCCTGGGCTTCCTGACAGGCGCCATGGGAATTGGCGCGGTGATCGGGACCCTGGTGCTCGCCCGCCGGACAAAGACCTCCGGTCTCATCGGGGTCATCTTTCTGGGCGCGCTCAGTTTCGGAGTGAGTTTCCTGGTTCTGGCATGGTCGCCGTCTTTCTATCTGGCGCTGGCGATCATGCCGGTGATCGGTTTCAGCATCATGCGGCACAACGCCTCGGCGAACACGCTGATACAGACGCTCATCCCGGATGAGTATCGCGGGCGCATCATGGCGCTCTACTCGATGACCGTGGTGGGCATCGGCCCCTTCGGCAGCCTGGCCACCGGCGCGCTGGCGGGGCATTTCGGCGTCCGCGCAACGGTGGTGTTCGGGGGCCTGCTGTGCATCCTCGCCGCGATCCTTTTCCGGCTTCGCGTGCGGAACCTTCCGGAGTTAAAGTGATTCGGATAAAAAAATTAGCCGCGATTGCCCTCGGGATTCATCTGGCGGTTGGCGCCGGCTGGTACCGCGCGCACGCCCAGGCGCCCGATGCGCCCTTCTCGGAAATCGACGGGATCATGGCCGAGCTGAGCAAGATCACCGGTCTGCGGCAGCTCAAGAAAGTGGAATGCGCGCGCATCGGCAAGGCCGACATCAAGCAGTTCCTGGAAGACCGGGTGAAGGAGGCGGTGAAGCCAGAAGAGATCCGCGCCGAGGAACTCATGCTGAAGAAGTTCGGTTTCGTGCCCGCGGATTTCGAACTGAAGAGCGCCATGATCGAGCTGCTCTCCGAGCAGGCGGCGGCGTTCTACGACTACCGCAAGAAGAAACTGTTTCTGGTGGACTCGGCGGCCGATCTCGTGCAGCACTCGGCGCTGGTGCACGAACTGGCCCACGCGCTCGCGGACCAGCATTTCAATCTGAAAACTTACGTGGACCGCGTAGCGGATCAGGACGATGCTTCGTTCGCCCGGCTGGCGGTAATGGAAGGCCAGGCGACCTGGCTGATGTCGGAGTACCTCACGCAGCGCACCGGGCAATCGCTGAAGGATTCCCCGCTGCTGCTCAAGCTGATGGCCAGCGCCACCGATGTCGTCAGCGGGCAGTATCCGGTTTTCGACCGCGCCCCGCTGTACCTCCGCGAGACGCTGCTGTTCCCCTACGCGCAGGGGCTCCTGTTCCAGCACGCCGTGATAGAGAAACTCGATAAGGCCGGCTTCGCGGAGGTGTTCCGCCGCCCGCCGGTGAGCACGCAGCAGATCCTGCACCCGGAAAAGTATTTCGAGAACGCAAAGCCGGTGCGGCCGCCGCTGCCGGAGGTGGAGAACAGCCGCGCGTGGCGGAAGTTTACCGAAGGCGACCTGGGAGAACTGGAGCACGCGATTCTGCTCAAGCAGTATGCCCCGGAGGAGTCGGAGGGTTTGGCCGCGAGCTGGAAAGGCGGGTATTACCGCCTGTTGGAGAACAAAGCGGACAAGCGTGTGGCATTAGCGTACGCCTCGGAGTGGGCCGGGGAAGATGCCGCGAAGAGATTTTTCGAGCTCTACCAAAAGGTGCTGCGGGGCAAGTGGAAGACCTTCGAGGTGACGTCCGACACACAGCACGCCGTAGCGGGCCGCGGCGATGACGGATACTTTCTGGTGAGCCGCGATGGAACGCGGGTCTCGAGCCTGGAGGGCCTGGACGCGCCCGCGAGCGCAAAGACTTCAGGCAACGCGTTAAACTGAAAATTCTAGGAGGATAGCGAGGTTGACCCGTCGCCAATTCGCTTTCGCAATCGGCCTGGGAGTGTCAAGCCCGGCGCTGTTCGCCGCCCAGGTTCCGCGTCCTGCTCCGGAGTTTGTCATCAGACAGGTAAACGGCAGACAGCTCCTGCTGAGCCAGTTTCGCGGCAAGGTAGTCGCGGTCGAGTTTCTGCAAACGACCTGCCCCCATTGCCAGACATGCTCGGCGCTGCTCAACAAGATGTACCAGGAATACGGGCCGCGCGGGTTTCAGCCGGTCGGCATCGCCTTCAACGACATGGCCACCATGCTGGTGCCCGACTATATAAAGCAGCTTGGCCTGAAGTTCCCGGTTGGGGTGGCCACCCGTGATGAAGTGTTGGGCTTTCTCCAGCACCCCGTGATGGAGATCATGTACGTTCCGCAACTGGTCTTCATCGACCGCAGTGGGGTGATCCGAGCGCAGCACCCGGGCGGAAGCGAATTCTTCAAGAACGAAGAACCGAACATGCGCAAGCAGATCGAGGCGCTGCTGAAAGAGAGTGCCAACAGCACGCCGAAGAAGCGCTCGCAAGCGGCGAAGTAGGCCAGCCGCCTCGCATCACCGCGCCATCAGCGCGAACACGCCCCAGCCCAAATATTCACGCGTGTACGCGGCGTAGCGCTGGGGTTCCGAGGTCAGTAAGGCTCGAACCTCTTGCGCGAAATCGTCGCCGGGATTCGCTTCGAGCCACCGGCGCATGGTGAGCCACTTGGCCGCCTCGTACCTGTCCCAACTGTCCTGGTCCGCCAGAACCATCTCCACGACGTCGTAGCCGAGGCCACCGAAAGACGCGAGAAGTTCCGGAAACAGGAGAAAGTCGGAGATCGAACGGGCCTCGCATTTCCTGGCGACGTCTTCGGTTGGCGGCAACCGCAGCCAGTACGGCTCGCCGATGAGGATGATCCCTCCGGGGCGGAGGCTTTCCGACAGAAGCCGGATGGTGCCGGCGACTCCCCCGCCGATCCACGTGGCGCCGAGGCAGGCTGCCACATCGACCTTTTCGCCGTGGACGTAGCCGGCAGCGTCGCCGTGGATGAACTCGACCCGATCGGCAACGCCGAGTTCTTCGGCGCGGAGTCGCGCTTGCTCGATGAACAACCGGCTCAGGTCGATACCGGTGCCGCAAATTCCGCAATCGCGCGCCCAGGTGCAGAGCATTTCGCCCGAGCCGCTGCCGAGGTCGAGCACGCGGGTTCCCGGTTCCAGGCGCAACGCCGCTCCGAGAGTGGCGAGCTTTTCGGGTGTGAAGGGGTTATGGATGCGGTGAGCGCTTTCGGTGACGTTGAAGATGCGTGGGATGTCCAATTTAGAAGAGCCTCATGTGTGTCGGTGCGCCACCAATGGTACCACCAACGCAGTTGAGGCGCTAAAAAGCGCTGAGTGGGCTTTCCTTCCCGATGCCGCAGGCACTAGAATAGTAGTTGTCTTCTGTGCGCCCGTAGCTCAGCTGGATAGAGCGTCTGCCTCCGGAGCAGAAGGTCGGCCGTTCGAATCGGCCCGGGCGTACCACATTCCTGCGCCGTTTGCGAGTTGGCGCTTCAGGAATCGTTCCCATACCCCAAAAGGCCATTGAGGCGGCGTCGAGTTTCAGCGGGCGCTCCGCGCGCGTCGGCGTCCAACTTCTCGACAGCCGCGTACCCAGGAAAACAGTGATGACGGCGGTAGAATGGGCTGTCGCTGATGGAACTTGCGGATGGAGGTAATGGAAGCCGCATTACGCCGACGCCCGGCACACGCGCCTGGTGCCCGGGATGCGGTGAGGAGGTCGTCGCGAAGTGCGGTCCTCAACGCGTGTGGCATTGGGCGCACCGGGCCGGCTCGGATTGCGACCCGTGGAGCGAACCCGAGACGGAGTGGCACCAGGGCTGGAAATCATGTTTCCCCCAGGACTGCCGAGAGGTCGTCATGGGGCCTCACCGCGCCGACATACGGACCCCTGCCGGGTGGGTCCTCGAGTTCCAGCATTCCTCGATTTCCGCAGACGAGATCACGGAGCGGGAGGCTTTCTATGGCCAGATGGTCTGGATTGTCGACGCGTCTCCCTTCATGAGGAACCTAACCCTCGCTTTTTGCCGGGAGCAGCCGCGGCTTGAGTGGAAGTACGCTCGCCGCTGCTGGAGCCGCGCTGAGAAGCATCTCTACCTCGATCTACATGACGGCACACTCCTGCGCGTCAGGAGAATGCCCAACTCTGGTGATGACCCCGTAGATGTCGGCGTTGTTCCGGTTTCTGAGCTCGTTACGCGCGCCGGCGGCACGGTGGTGGTTCCTGGATCGGAGCGCATCACCGGCTACTGCGAAACGTGCAAGCGAAACCTCGTGATGACGTCGTGGTGGCTAGATCCAGAAGCGCGGCAATACCGCCGCCAGTGCCGACGGTGCAACAGGGTCGATTGGGTTCAGAAATATCCCGTACCCGAGTACGTCATGTGGCGGTCTCGAATGGCCAAGGATCGCGAACGTGCCCTCACCGCGCGCACACCGCTGGGACCATCGGACTGAGCCGCAACCGCGCGCACGCGCGAGGAGTGGAAGTCCTTCCACGCTGCCAAGATCTCCACATCATCGCCGCCAGCCAGTCGTCCACATGGTCTGTAGCCGTGATCGCCACGTCCTCCTGTATGGAGATTTTCGAATCCTGTCTGAGCAACATATTTTGGACGGGTTTTCCGGTGGCCGAAGCGACCGCGCGCGTGCGCGAAGCACGCTGATTACCAGACGTGGAAAGCAGAGTCCAAGCAGGGTCCACGACGCGAAAAACCGCCGTTTTGGGTCCACTAGCAGGCTGCGGAAAAACGCCGATTTTAGGCAGAATCCGCAACTGCATTTATGTCGAATCAATTGGCGAGGCGGTCTGACGTGCGATTAGACAGGCTAAGTGCCTGTATCTGCGGCTC
>JBLNCW010000011.1:0-40489 GCA_050261015.1 Rhodospirillales bacterium
AGCTGATCAGCAGACAGGCTTACGGCTTCCGCAACTTCAACAACTATAGACTCCGAGTCAAGGTCTTATGTGGTTAACTGAGATGGGATCCGCCTCAGCCCCCCGCTGTTGGCGTAGAGCCCGTTTTTGGCGTAGAGCCCAAGTGGCTGGGAGGCAGGGATTCGAACCCCGATAAGCAGATCCAGAGTCTGCCGTCTTACCGTTAGACGACCTCCCAACTCTTTGATGGGCCTGCTAGAAGGACATCTTAGCATGAGCGGGCGGCGGAAGGCATCAGATCGCAATCGCGCGCCTGGCCCGGATGGCGCGGGCCCGCGTCTCGAACACCTCGGCTTCCTCGTTCCGGCGGATGGTTCGCAGCAGCAGCGCGTAGTCCTCGAGGCGGTCCGCCACATGGGGATGCTCCGCTCCGAGCGCCTGCTCGAAAGCGGCCACCGAGAGCTTGAACAGGGGCTCGGCATCGCTGTACTTGCCCTCGGCGATGTAGAGCTCCGCCAGCGCGTTCAGGGTTTGCAGGAAATCGGGATGCCGCCGGCCGATGGTCTTTTCCAGAATCGAGAGCGAAAGCCGGTAGAGCGGTTCGGCGCGGGCGAACTTCCGCTGCCTGGTGTAGATCTGCCCGAGCTGTTCCAAAGCCTTGGCCACCTTGGGATGGTCTCCGCCCTGCAAGTACCGCCGCAGCTCAAAGGCGCGCCACAGATGCGGCTCGGCTTCGGGGTAACGGTCCTGCGCCGTGTAGTAGGCGGCCAGCTTGGTGAGGACCACCAGGGTGACCCAGTCCTGGACCTTCCGGGCATCCAGCAGCGCGAGGGCGCGGCGGAGCGCAAACAAGGCCTCCGGGCCCCTTCCCTGGTGCATGCACATCTCTCCGAGCTGCTGATAGGCCAGCGCCAGGTCCGGATGCTCCGCGCCGCGGGTCTTCTCCCAAATTTCGAGGCACCGCGCAAAGACCGTTTCCGCTTCGGAATACTTGCCCTGGGCCTTATACAACCCGCCCAGGTTATAGAGCACGTCGCCGAACTCGGCCGTGCACGATGCGCCGGCTTCCTCCATAAGCGCCACCGCGCGCTCAAAGAGGGGTTCGGCGCCGCGGTACTTGCCGAGATAGTAGTAGAGAACACCGAGGCGGTTTAGCGAAGCGGGCAAACGCGGATCTCCCGGCCCCAGCGTTTCAGCCTCCGCAACGGCTTTCTGCATTGCCCAGGCGGACTGATCGGTATGACCGAGATAGAAGGCTCCCTCGGCCAGATCGATATAGAACTGCCAGCTCGCTTCGGCCAGTTCCTTCAGCCGCTCGCACAGAGCGGTGGTGCCCATGCGATTGATTGCGAACTAATTGTAACAACGCCGGGCGCTGAAGGCGAGTGAAACTGAAAATTTTTTAATTATTCCAGGCGTTCCGGGACCGCGAACCGGACCAGCAGGGCGCGGCTCCGGCTGAAGTCCGGCAGCGTGAAACGGGCGCGCGTGGAGCCGGGCCCGATGTGCACGGTCCACGCCTCGGGGCCTAACTTGACGAACATATCCTCATCGGTGCGGTCGTCTCCGGCGGCAAAGACGAAGCCGGCGTCCCGATAATGCTGCAACACCAACTCGACCACTTCCCCCTTATTGATCCAGGCGGGTTTGACCTCCACGCGCTTGTTGTCGCGGACGGCGCGAAGTTCACTTGCCGCCAGCATTCCTTCCAGCACGGCGACGAGTTCGTTGGACAGCCAGTCGCCGAACTCGGGCTCCGCCATGCGGTAATGCCAGACCAGGGCGAAGTCTTTCTCCTCGATCAGGCTGCCGGGAGTACGGTCGGCGAAGTGTTCGAGTACGGGCCGCACGCGCTCCTTCCACTCGGGTGTTGTCCTGTCCCGCAGCGGCTGCCAGTCGTGGCCGGGGCGTTTCATCGTAGCGCCGTGCTCGGCGGCGAGCCAGAGTCTGGGAATGCGTCCGAACCACTTTTCCAGATCGCTGCTGCGTCTGCCCGAAATCACCACCACGCAGTTGGCCTCGTCCGCCGCAAGGCGCTCCAGCAGGTGCAGAACCTCGGAGGGCGGCACCGCGAGTTCGGGCCGCGATGCATAGCCCACCAGCGTTCCGTCGTAATCGAGAAACAGCACACGGCGCGCCGCGTCGCGGTAGGCGGCAAGGATTTGGTTCAAGGGCAGGGGCGCCGCTTTCTCCACGTCCCGGCTGGCGCGCGCTTCCGACGCTTCGCGCAGGGAAGCCAGAAAGCGGTCTCCCCAGTGGAACACGTTCCTGCGCAGAACGTCCGCATGCAGGGCGGACATGCGCTCCCGCCGGTCCTCATCCGAAAGGGCCAGCGCGGCGGCCACGGCCTCCGCCGTACGCTCCTCGTCGTAGGGATTCACCGTGAAGGCCTGCGACAGCTCCTCGGCCGCTCCGGCGAACTCGCTCAGCACCAGGGCGCCGCGGCCGTCCGTCTGGCAGGCTACATATTCCTTTGCAACCAGGTTCATGCCGTCGCGCAGCGGCGTCACCCAGCCCACGGATGCGGCCGCGTAAAGAGCGGCCAGTTGCTGGCGCGAAACGCCATGGCGCATGTAGATGAGCGGCGTCCAGCCCGGAGTGCTGAACTGCCCGTTGATTTCGCCCACCAGTTCGTTGACCTCGCGCTTCAGTCCGGCGTAAGTGGCGATGCCTTCGCGCGAGGGCACGGCGATTTGGATGAGCACGATGCGGCGCCGCAACTCGGGCTCCTTTTCGAGCAGCAGGCGGTACGCCCGGAGGCGTTGGGGGATGCCCTTGGTGTAGTCCAGGCGGTCTACAGCCAGCAGAATGCGCTGCCCGGCGTAACGGCGCTCGATCTCGGCGCGAATGCCGGCCGCCTCCGCCGTGGCCAGCGCGTTGAGAAACTCCTCGGGCGCGATTCCGATCGGCAACGCTTCGAGCCGGACGGCGCGCGTGCCGATTTCGACCCGGTCGAGCGCGCTCTCCATCCCGAGAACCCGCAAAAGGGCGGTGCGGAAATGCTGCAGGTGCGAATGCGTCTGGAAACCGATCAGGTCCGCGCCAAGCAGGCCCTCAAGCACCTCCTCGCGCCTCGGCAGAATGCGGAACACTTCGGAGGAGGGGAACGGGATGTGAAGAAAGAAGCCGATATTGGCGGACGGAAGCGCCTGGCGCAGCATCTGTGGCAGGAGCATCAGATGATAGTCGTGGATCCAGATGAGATCGTCCTCCCGGTACTCCTTCACGACGGCGTCGCGGAAGCAGCGGTTTGCGTCTATGTAAGCCCGCCAGGCGGCCGGGGAGAATTCTACGAAAGACGGGAACTGGTGAAACAGCGGCCAGAGCGCCTGGTTGGCGTGGCCCTCGTAATACAGCCGCGCCATATCGGCCGGCAGCTCGAGGGCGATATAGCGATGGCGCTCGGCCCACTGTTGGATGATCTTGGTGCGCGCCTCGTCCGGGGGCGAAGAGTCCCCGGCCCAGCCGATCCATATGCCATTGGTTTTCTTCAGAATCGGATCCATCGCCGTGGCCAGCCCGCCCGGGCTGCGCTCGGATCTCCATCCCTCCGCGGTGCGGCGCAGCGTAACAGGCAGCCGGTTCGACACCACGACGACTCTGCCCACGGATTGATTCATACCGTCATTTCGATGTCGAGCCCGGCAGGAAGGAGGCTGTGTTCTCCCGCGGCCCGGCTTTTTCCAGCAGAACGGCGCTGTGGGCGGCAAGCACCCGGGGTGGCTGCGCGCCCCTCGGCCCGCCCCAGCGCTCGCTGGACGAGTCGATTACTACGCGCCATTCGCCTGCCAGCGGGAACGCGAACGAAACGGGACGTTCGCCGAAGTGCAGGAGAAGGACGGTTTCGGCGGATGTGGCGCGCTCCACCAGCAAAATACCCTCCGGCTCGCTGGCATATGTTCTGATCCCGCGTTTGCCTGGCGTCGAAAACAGGCGCTTTCTAATGCCGATTAATTCATTGTAAAACTCGTACAGTAGCCGGTGTTGCCCCTGATCCTTCAACGCATGGTTGAGCCTGGAATCCAGAAAGGTTCGCTCGCTTTGCGGGTCGGGGACTTCGCCGCGCCAGGCGAAGGCCTCGAATTCACGGCGGCGCCCCTCCCGCACCGCCTCGACAAGCTCCTCATCCGTGTGGCTGACGAAATACTGGAACGGCGCCGTCTCCCCGTACTCTTCACCCATGAACAGCAGCGGGATGTAGGGCGAAAGCAGCACGGTGGCGGCGGCGAGTTTCAGCGATTCGAAACCCACCAGGCGCGACATGCGTTCCCCGAGCCTGCGATTGCCAATCTGATCGTGATTCTGCGCGCACACCACGAATTTTGAAGGCGGCAGGCCGGCCGCCGAGTTGCCGTGGCGGCGCCTCCGGTACGGCGAGTACCGGCCGTCGTATACGTGGGCGGTTGTAAACGCGGTCTCGAGGTCGTGAACGCGGCCGAAATCCTCGTAGTAGCCCTGGCGTTCGCCGGTGAGCAGCGCGTGGAGGGCGTGGTGGAAATCGTCGGCCCACTCGGCGTCCAGGCCATATCCGCCCAATTCGGCGGGCCGGATCAGCCGCGCGTCGTTCAGATCGCTCTCGGCGATGACGTAGATTCTGCGGTTCAGTTCCGCCGCGCGCCGGTGGACGGCATCGGCCAGTTCCTGAAGGAACGGATAGGCCGAGCTGTCGTAGATGGCGTGGACCGCATCCAGGCGCAGCGCGTCGAAATGGAAATCCGTTACCCATTCGAGCGCGTTGGAGATGAAATAGGCCCGCACATCGTCGCTTCCGGGCCCGTCGAAGTTGACCGCGTCGCCCCACGGCGTCCGGTAGCGGTCGGTGAAGTAGGGGCCGAAGTCGCCGAGATAGTTGCCTTCCGGCCCGAGGTGGTTGTACACCACGTCCAGCACGACGGCCAGCCCTCTCGCGTGGCAGGCATCGACAAGCGCCATCAGCTTGCGCGGGCCGCCGTAGGTGTTCTGCGCCGCGAAGGGGAAGACGCCGTCGTAACCCCAGTTCCGGCCCCCGGGGAACTGCGCCACCGGCATCAGCTCGATGGCCGTCACGCCGAGCCTTTTCAGTTCATCGAGATACGGGATGATCCCCGCGAAAGTGCCTTCGCGGCTGAAAGTTCCGGTGTGCAATTCGTACAGGATGTACTTCTCGAGCGGGATGCCCGCCCAGCCGCGGTCGGTCCAGGGGAAGTCGCTGAAGACAACCCCGGAAGGCCCACTCACGCCTTCAGGCTGGAAACGCGACGCGGGATCGGCCCGCTCCAGGCCTCCGTTCAGCCGGTAACGATAGCGCGCGCCGGGAGTCACTCCGTCGAGCCTGGCAAAAAAGTAGCCGCCGCCTTCCGGCGCCATGGGCGCGATGCGCTCGGAGGGCGGCAGAATGTGCAGATCGACCGAATCGGCCAGCGGAGCCCAGACGCGAAACTCGCAGTAGTCGTGATTTGAGGGGGTGGATCCGATACGCCGAAAAGGTGCCATGGGCCTCCGGTGTCCGGTGTACCCAGATTAGCGCGCTTTGCCCGGCAACGCGTTCCAGTTCGGGGGCGTCTAGAATGGTTGTAGCGAGGGAGCAAGATGAAATCCGTGATGCGGGCGTGGCCTCTATTTGCGATCCTGGCGGCAGGCGGCATCGCGGCCCAGGAGAGCGGCGGCTGGCGCAAGGTCGACCAGCAGGCCGATCAGGCTGCCGGGCAGAACCTGAGCGAGACGCAGATCCAGGACATCATCACCCGGTTCGCTGCGAAGGAAACCGAATTCGCGCGGGCGCGGGAGAATTACACCTACCGGCAGACGGTCCGGATCCAGGAACTCGACCCCGGCGGGACCCCCATGGGGCGCCACGAGGTGGTGACCGACATCATCTTTTCTCCCGAGGGTAAGCGCACGGAACTCGTGGTGAGGGCGCCCGTCCCGACGCTGCGCAACATCCAGCTCACGCCGGAAGATGAAGCGGACCTCAGGAACGTCCAGCCGTTCGTGCTGACCACAGACGAGATCCCGAAGTACCATATCCGCTATCTCGGCAAGCAGATGGCGGACGAAATCCCCTGCTACGTGTTCGCCGTCAAGCCGAAGAAGATGGAGAGGGGCGAGCGCTATTTCCAGGGCCAGATCTGGGTGGACGACCGCGACCTGCAAATCGTCAAGAGCTACGGGCGCGGCGTGGGCATCGTCCGCGGCGATAACCAGTTCCCGAAATTCGAGACCTACCGCGAGCAGATCGACGGCAAGTACTGGTTCCCTACCTACACGCGCGCAGACGACGTGCTCAACTTCGAGTCGGGGCCGCAGCGCATACGCATGCTGGTTACGTACCAGAACTATAAGCAATTCAAGGCCGAGACCGAGATCAAGTACGGCGACCCGGTGGAAAGCCCGAAGCCCGAAGAACCCAAGAAGCCGTAAGCGGCCGGGACGGCGGCTATTGGCCGCCCCTTTTTCCCCATTGGACTCAAAAAATGCGCCAAACAGGCATTGCGGATCGTAAATTCCTCTATCCTGTGCTCTAATAAACCGTTTAGGCGAATATGCGCAAGGTTCCCCTCGTCGAGTCGCTGAGAATCATTGGAAGGGGCTCCCTGAACTGGGTGGCCGAGCGCCCGATCGTCGTCTCGTTCGAGGTGACCGACTCCTGCACTTGCTGGTGCAAACACTGCGACCACGGCGGCCCTAAAGACGATTCCCGCAATATGAAGCCGGCCGACTACCGGCGCTACATCAAGGCGCTGAACCCGTGTGTGGTGCAGGTGTCGGGGGGGGAGCCGCTGCTGCGCCCGGATCTGGCCGACATCGTCCGCAACATCAAGGGAGGCTCCAAACTTCCCTACACGATCCTGGTCTCCAACTGGTCTGAGATGACCGAGGAACGCTACCTTGAGCTGCGCGAGGTGGGGGTGGACCAGTTCTCCGTGAGCCTGGACTTCCCCGACGAGCGGCACGACGAGTTCCGCTGCCTGCCCGGCCTTTACGAGCACTTGAGCCGCATCATTCCGCGGCTGGCCGCGCTGGGCCACGACGACATCGTTCTCAACACCTGCATCACCAGCCTGAACCTGAACGAAATCAACGCCGTCGCCGACAAAGCCCGCGAGTGGGGCGTGAATATCTGCTACAGCGCCTACTCGGCCCGAAGAACCGGGCGCCGCGATTACATGCTTGCTTCGCCCGAGCAGATCGCGGCCCTCAACCGCGAACTGGACCGGGTTGAGTCCAGGCGCGACAGCACCAACTGGATCGTCAACTCGCGAAGCACGCTCGATGCTACCCGCCGCTACTTCGAGCAGGGGGGGGCGCCGGGGTGCACGGCCGGTTTGCGGTTCCTCGTGGTGAGGGCGGACGGCTCGCTTCAGCCTTGCTCCATGCAGTTCAAGCAATACCCGCTTGAACAGCGGTCGCGCATGATCAGCGAGTTTACAGCCCGCAACACCTGCGACCAGTGCTACGTCTCCATACGTTCCTACCTGGACAAGAGTTTTCCCCAGTTGCTCCAGGAGAACGTGCGCGGCTTTTTCTCCTTTAAGGCGCAGGTGTAGGGGCCGGGCACGCCCGGCCCGCGAAGGGCTAGCTCCGGGGCGCGCCGGCCGGCTCCAGCCTGCTCAGGGCCCACGCGGCGTGTTCGCGCACCAGCGGTTCGGGATGCCGCACCAGCGCCTCCAGCGGTTCTCGAAACTTCTCCGCGCCGCTGTTGCCCATCGCGATCGCCACGTTGCGCAGGAATCCAGCGTACCGCGCCCGGGTCACGGGCGTGGCGCGGAACATCTCCCGGAACTCCGGTTCCTCCAGCCTTGCCAGCTTCTCAAGCGGGGGCGCCATCTCGCGCGGGGCGAACGCCGGATCGGCCGTGACCGGGGACTTGCGGTTCCACGGGCAGACGTCCTGGCAGATGTCGCAGCCGAAAACGTGATTGCCGGCGCCCGCCCGGCGCTCTTCCGGCACCGCGCCGCGCAGTTCAATCGTGAAGTAAGAGATGCAGCGGCGCGCATCCAGCGCCCAGGCCGGATCGGGCTTGCCGGTAAGGACAATCGCCTGTGTGGGGCAAGCCTCGATGCAGCGCATGCAGGTGCCGCAGCGGTCCGGCGGCGGCAAGTCCGGTTCGAGCTCCAGCGATACCAGCAGTTCGCCCAGGAAAAACCACGATCCCTGGCCCTCATGGATCAGGCACGTGTTCCTGCCGATCCATCCCAGCCCCGCCTGGCGCGCGTAGACCCGCTCCAGCAGCGGAGCCGTGTCCACGCAGATTTTCCATTCAAACGGCCCGGCTTCCGCCTCGATGCGGGCGGCAAGACGGCGCAGGCCTTCGCGCAGGATGCCGTGATAGTCCTCCCCCCAGGCGTAGCGCGAGATCCACGCCCGCTCGCCGTCGTTGAACCGGGTCGAGTAGGGCTGCGGGCCGTTGTAAAGTTTGCCGGTGCAGATGATGGAGCGGGCGGAGGGCAGCAGCGTGCGCGGGTCGTTCCGAAGGTCCGCGCGGTGGTCCGTGAGGTAGCGCATCTCGCCGGCCATCCCCGCCCGGACCCAGTCCTGGAACCAGGCGGCTTCCCGTGCCGGCTCGGCGCGCGCCACGCCGGCGAGATCGAAGCCGCACTCCCGCGCCAGCCGCTTCACCTCCTGCGAACGCACCTCACACCCCGCGCCGGTCCCCGTACAGCTCGATATGCAGCCGCGGGCTGAACCGGTAGCCCTCCTGCTTGCAGATCTCGGCAATCCACGCGCCGCGCTCGCGAAGCACCCCCGGTTCGCGCCCTTCGGGCATCAGGAAAACCTTGCCGGAGTCCGCCTCGAGCCGGGCGACAAGCGGCCGGATTTCCTCCAGGTCCTCCGGCCGGGTGACGACGAACTTGAGCTGGTAGTCGGAGACCTCCATGAGCCGTTTGAGGGTCTCGGGTTGGATGCGCAGGCGGTCGTGGCGAGCTTCCCAGTGGGGATCTCCAACTGGCGTCGAGTTCGACAGCTTGGGACTGATGCTCATGAGATCGCACGCAACCGGGGCAAACACCGTGCCCGCGGTCTCGACGGTGATGTGCAGCCCCATGCGGCGGAACCCCTCGGTGAGTTCGACAATCCCCCGGGCAATCATCGGTTCGCCGCCGGTCACGACCACGTGGCGGGCGGAGTACTTCGCCGCCTCCTCCAGGATTTCGCACGGCGTATAGTCGCGGCCATCCGGCTGCCAGGACGCATACGGCGTGTCGCACCAGACGCACCGCAGGTTGCAGCCACTCGTGCGGACAAACACGGACGGCACGCCCACAAGCCCGCCTTCGCCCTGCACGCTGTAGAAGATTTCGGCGATTCTCACGGCAAACTCGCCAGTGGATCCGTCACCCCGGCCTCTTCGAATCCTTTTCGCCTGAGCAGGCACGAATCGCAGGCGCCGCACGGCCGGTTTCCCGCGCCGGGGTCGTAGCAGCTCCAGGTCAGGCTAAAATCGACACCCAAATCGCGCCCCAGTTTGACGATTTCAGCTTTTGTGAGGCGGATCAACGGCGTGTGGATCCTGATTCGCGTCCGCCCCTCGACGCCCGCGCGGGTGGCCAGGTTGGCCATCCGCTCGAAGGCCTCGATGTATTCCGGGCGGCAGTCCGGGTATCCCGAATAGTCGATTGCGTTGACGCCGATGAAAATGTCCGAAGACTCGAGCGTCTCCGCCCACGCCAGTGCAAAGGACAGAAACACGGTGTTCCGCGCCGGGACGTAGGTGACCGGGATGCCGCTTCCCATCTCCGCGGCGCTGCGGCCCTTTGGCACGGCGATATCGGCGGTAAGGGCCGAGCCGCCGAACGCCCGCAGGTCCACCGGAATTACTAAATGCCGCGCCGCGCCCAGGGCACTCGCGACGCGCGCGGCCGCCTCCAGTTCCACGCGGTGCCGCTGGCCGTAGTCGAACGACAGCGCATAGCACTCAAAGCCATCGCGGCGCGCACAGGCGAACGCCGTGGCCGAATCCAGGCCTCCGCTCAGAAGGCAAACGGCTTTCGAACTCATTTCGGCAGCCTCAGGCTCAATACAAAGCCAATCAGCGGAAACACCAACAACGCCAGCAGCGCAGTGTGCATGGAAACCACATCGGCCAGCCAGCCTGTCAGCGGGATGAAGACGAGCCCCGCCGAGCCCCAGGCGAAACCCATCATCAGGGCCGAGATCGTGCCGGCTTGCGACGGAACCAGATCTTGAGCCATCACCACGTTCACGGGGATGGTGAACAGAAGGATCAACCCGCCCAGCAGCAGTCCCGCGGCTGAGACGAACCCATCGGTCAGAAAGAACAGCATCAACAAGGGCACGGAAGCGATCATCGAAATCACAATCACCGGCTTGCCGCCGAAGCGGTCCGACAAATGCCCGCCCAGAAACCCGCCGAAGGCCCCGAAGGCGAGGAACAGCGACAGAGTGACGCTTGCCGCGGCGACCGAGTAGCCGCGCTCCAGCGTCAGGTAGAGCGGGATCATCTGGGCGTACGTTACCTGTACGATCGATCGAATAAACACCAGACTATAGAGAATCGCGAGCGGCTTCCAGACCGAGCGGAGGGCACGCCAGTCGGAACCCTGCTCCGCTGCCGGCTTCAGCGCGCGGGCTTCCGGGAGAGTAGCGATCAACAGCGCGCAGATCAGCAGCCCCGGAATGGCGGCCCAAATGGTCCCCCGCAGGCCGAATAGCCCGGTTACGGCGGAAAAGCACAAGGGGCCGCAGGCGAACCCGAGAGTGCCGGAGCTGATGAAGATGGCCATGGCGCGGCCGCGCTTTCCCTCCATGCCGAGCGTCGCCTTCGCGGATGCCTGCGGGTGGAAGGCGGCGATTCCCGCGCCCCCGAGCGCAACGATCAGCAGCAGCCAGCCGTAGTTCGGGGCCAGCCCGAGGGAGGAGATGAACAGACCCGCGATGCCCGGCCCGAGCGCGGCGAACAACCTCGTGCGGAAGCGGTCCGAGAGATACCCATAAAGCGGCTGCATGAGGGAGGAAGAGCAGACCAGCAAGCCGCCCAACAAGCCCGCCTCCGTCAGGCTCATGCCGAAGCGCTTCACGAGCAGCGGTTGGAGCGCTCCCAGCGCGCCCGAGTACAGGTCCACGCTGAAGTGACCGGCCGAAAGCAGGATGAAAGAGAAAAGGCTGAACCGCGCGGCTCGTCTCGTGCCGGGCGGGTCTATAGTCTGCAGCAAACTACAATTATATCGGGTTAAGCCGGAATACCCGGAGGCCGCAGCCTCGGATTCATCGTATGAAGGCGCCGCAACCGCAAGCGGCGCCTCCCTGGCTTACCGGCTTACTGCCCCAGGATGTCCATGGTGGTAGTGCCAGGCTCGCGGACTTTCGAGTAAATTTCATTCCACTTAGTGTGGGCAGGATGCGATGCATACGTCTTCAGCGCCGCCTCGTCCGCCATTTCCATGCAGACGCCGAACTCACGGACTACCGACGTTACCGGACCGGTGGCGGTCTCACCGGCGGCCGCTTTCTTTCTGGTTGCGGCGTCGGTGTTGAACACAACGAGATTGCGGATGAGCTTGCCGTACCAGACGCGGCTCAGCCCGGGAATCTGTTGTGGAAGCTCATCGGTGGCTTTGAAAAACGCCTGCCAGTCGGCTTCGGTGGCGCTCTTAACTGGCGTGAAGTAGAAGCAGTGCATCAGTTTCTTTTCGCCTGCCAAACCGCTGCCGGCAAGGAGGAACGCGGCGGCAAGGCCAACCGTGATACGAGCAATGAGTCTTCGCATTGAATACCTCCGAGGTCGCAGACAATTCTATCAGGTTAGCGGGCCGGAATGGCGCAATAAGTGAAAGCCCCGAGTCTGGGGCTCGGGGCTTGACTCACAGGGGTTGGCGGCGAGTAGGATCTCGCCGCCGGGGATGCTATGAGTTTGTGAGTTATTATAGCCTAATTCGAGGGATAGTAAAGTACTCTTTTCGGGCGGGTAAACCCTTTTCCCGGGACAGACACCTTCGGGATGGCGTTCGACAGGGCAGTTTCAGAGTGCGCGTCAGCGCCTGGTGCGCGGCACCGCCCACGGAACCGGATATACCCGCCGGCAACGCGGGCAATGATAGTGCCCGTTTGCGGGCCAGCTCGGAGCAGGGTGCGCGAAGTTACACCAGAGGACGGCCAGTCGCTTCCATAGCTCCCTCACGAGTACCTCCAGAAGACCCCCGATTTCCCAAGTGTTAATTCAATTATGGGGCGAGGTGCACGGGCGCGCAAGTCAAATCTCGCAGCGGGCGCGACGCCTTAACGGCCGGAAGTGCCGCCCGGTTCGGGGCGGGCGTCGAGAAGCCTGCGGACCTTGGCGGTAAGAGCTTTAAGGGTAAAAGGCTTTTGGAGCAGGGTTTCGTCGCTGCCGGCAATGCCGTGCCTGGCAAGCACGTCGTCGGTGTACCCGGACATGTACAGCACCGGCAGTTCCGGCCGCTCGGCGGTCAGCTTTCTGGCCAACTGCGGGCCGTTCATCTGGGGCATAATCACGTCGGTCAGCAGCAGGTCCACCGAGGCGCCCGAATCCTGCCAGATACGGATGGCCTCGTCGACGCTGCCCGCCTCGAGAATTTTGTATCCCTGGCTTCGAAGCATCTCGGAGGCCAGCCTTCGGACATCCGGCTCGTCCTCCACCAGCAGTATGGTCTCGTTGTTTGGACCGGCCCGGCGGGTTTTCCTCTCCGCACGGCCGGCGCTCGGGGGGCGCTTCTCACAGGGAAGGAAAATCCGGAAAGTGCTCCCTTTGCCCGGCTCCGTATCGACCAGGATATCGCCGCCGCTCTGCTTGACGATGCCGTACACCGTGGCCAGTCCCAGGCCCGTGCCCTTGCCCTTGCTTTTGGTTGTAAAGAACGGCTCGAAAATATGGCTGAGAACCGCCGGGTCCATTCCGACTCCCATGTCCGCCACCCACAGGACGACATAGCATCCCGGGGGGAGTTCAGGACCGGCGCCATGGCCGCGGTCCGTCAGTTGAACCTGAGAGGTGCCGATCGTGAGCCGTCCGCCATGCGGCATCGCGTCCCGCGCGTTCACAACCAGGTTCATGATCACCTGCTCGAGCTGGCCGGGATCGATCTTGACCGGCTCCAAACCCGGTTGCAGCGCCAGGACCAGCTCGATATCTTCCTGGATCAGGCGGCGGAGCATCTTGCTCATCCTCTGCACGGTGCGGTTCAGATTGAGCAGCATGGGCTGCACCATCTGGCGCCGGCTGAATGCCAGCAACTGCCTGGTGAGCGCAGAGGCGCGATTGGCGGCATCAACAATAGTGGCCGCATCCTCGCGGATTGGACCGCGGCAATCGGGGGATTCCAGGATGATGTTGGCATAGCCGCCGATAATCGTCAGCAGGTTGTTGAAGTCGTGAGCGACGCCGCCGGCCAATCTTCCAAGCGCTTCCAGTTTCGCGGATTGCTGGACCCGGCTTTCCAACTGTTTGCGCTCGGTAATGTCCTGAAAATAAACCGAAAGGCCGTTCTCCGAGGGGTAGACGTGGCATTCGGCCCAAATACCCGCCGGCGGAAAAATCGCCGAGAACTCGACCGGCGTTTTCTCCGCCATGGCCCTGCTGTACTGCTCGAAAAAGACAGAATTGGACTGCTCAGGGAATTCCTCCCAGATGACACGGCCTATGAGGTCTGACCGCGTCCTCCCCAGGATCTGTTCCGCTTTGCCATTTACGTAAGTGAACCGCCAGTCCCGGTCGAGGGCGAAGAATCCGTCCGTAATGCTTTCCAGAATGCTGGCCACCTGACTGCTGGACTCCCGGAGGGCGCGCTCGGCCTCCTGGCGATGGGTGATGTCGCGGATGATGCAGGTGATCAGATTGCCTTGCCGGGATTTGACCGGAGCGAGGCTGACCTCGCAGGGAAACTCGGTCCCGTCCTTCCGCCGCCCGATGACTCCTTCCTCCAGCCCAAAAGTCCGCTTCACCGGGTCGGCGGCATATTCGCCGCGAAACTTTGCCTGTGCGGCACGCCGGTGCTCCGGAACCAGCATTGCCGTGTTCCGGCCGCGCAGTTCGTCACGGCTGTAGCCGAACATGGCTTCCGCAGCGGCGTTGGCGAGCACAATGTTTCCCTGCGCATCCGTTTCGAGGATGGCGTCCGGCACCGCCTCGATCAATTCCCAGAATCTGGCCTCTGCGCGGTTGAGAGCAAGCCCCATACTCTCATAGACTTCCAGACAGCAGCCTACGTGGTTGGCAAACTCCTTCAAAGCGTCCGCGAGATTGGAATCGAAGATTTTCGCCTCGGAGGAAAACACCCAGAATCCGCCCGCCACCTGGCCGCCAACGTGGAGGGGAAATGCGGCGGCGGAGCGGAGGCCGGCTCGCAGGGCTTCGCTGCGGAGCGGTTCACTGGCGGGCCCACGGGCAAGGTCCTGGCAAATATAGGGCCGGCCTTCGCGCAGCGAGAGCGCC
Organism: Rhodospirillales bacterium; assembly: GCA_050261015.1. Taxonomy (GTDB): domain Bacteria; phylum Acidobacteriota; class Terriglobia; order Bryobacterales; family Bryobacteraceae; genus Fen-330. The sequence goes on from JBLNCW010000011.1 coordinate 14,366, forward strand.
TCAGGGCACTCGGTTCCGGGCGTCGAGGCGCAAAATCCTTCCTCGGCTTCCACATAGGCGGCCGGCTCGAGGGTGCCGGTCGTGTCGCCGAAAAGATCGATGCACGCCTTCTGGAAACCGGCGGTCCGAACGGCCGCCCGGCAAGCCTGCTGCAGAAGGCGGGGCCTGTCTCGGAAAGTCACGGGCACACGATGCAGTTCAGCCGTCATCGCGCGGACGCGGCTGAGCCGCGCCAGCGTTGAACGTGCCCGCCGGAGTTCGGTGACGTCGACGGCGGTCGCCAGTATGGAGGCGTCGTCGACGGCGGCGGCCGTGGCCAGCAGCCACACGCTGGAACCGCTAGCGGATCTCAGGCACAGTTCGAAGGGCCCGGCGCAGCGGTGGCGCAGGAGGCAGGCGGCGAGGCTCTCCGCTCCGCTGCCGGCATCGCATTCCCAGGGGGGCTGATCAACAACCTCCTGCGGTAACGAATAACCCAGAATCCGGGCCAGCGCGAGGTTGCACTCCCGAATTCGGCTGTCCATCCCAACACGAAATACGGCAGCGACGCTGTGGTCCACCAGGGCGCGGCAGCGTTTACATGTGTACGGATCGGGCTGGGCCTTCTCGGAGGCGGCCTCTGGCATTCAGTTCGCCTTTTTTGACTTTTCGTCCAGCACAGATCGTACTTTACGCGAAAGCGCTTCTGATGTAAACGGCTTTGAGAGGAAAGCGGTGCCTGAATCGAGGACCCCGTGGCGCGCAATGACGTCGTCGGTATATCCGGACATATACATCACCTTCAAATCGGGCCGGGATTCCCGCATTTTGTCGGCAAGTTCGCGCCCGCTCATCCTGGGCATCACGACGTCGGTGAGCAGCATGTCGATGGAGCCGCGGCGCTTGTGCCAGATGCGCATAGCCTCGGCTCCGGAGCCGGCCTCGATCACCCTGTATCCCTGGCGGGCAAGCATTTCGCGGGCCAGCCGGCGGACTTCCTCCTCGTCCTCTACCAGAAGAATGGTTTCCGTGCCCTTGCCGGCAGCCGTTGACTGCGATTCCACCTCGTGATGGCGCCTGCCGGGCACCTCGGCGACCGGGAAGTAGATCCGGACGGTGGTGCCGCGCCCCACTTCGCTGTCGATAACAATTTCGCCGTGGCACTGCTTCACAATACCGTACACCGTGGACAGCCCCAGCCCGGTGCCCTTTCCCTTTCCCTTGGTGGTAAAAAAGGGCTCGAAGAGGTGGCTCTTGACCTCGGCATCCATGCCCACTCCGGTGTCGCTCAACGCGAGAACGACGTAGCGGCCGGGGGCCAGTTCCTGCGGGGCGCCCGAGGAATTGTTGCCAATCTCTATCTCGGCGGTCTCGATAGTGAGCTTCCCGCCGTGCGGCATCGCATCCCGGGCGTTGATGGCCAGGTTGAGGATCACCTGCTCCAGTTGGCCGGGGTCAGCCTTGATGGAGCTCTGCCCGGACTTGAGCGAGGTGATCAGCTCGACGTCCTCGCCGATCACACGGCGCAGCATGCGATTCATTCGGGAGACCTGGCGGTTGACATCGAGCAGCCTGGGCTGGACGATCTGGCGGCGGCTGAAGGTGAGCAACTGGCGGGTGAGGACGGCGGCGCGGTTTGCGGCTTCGATGATCGGCTCCACGTCGCGGCGCATGGCATCCTGAGGGCCCAGGCTGTCGTACAACATCTGCGCGTATCCGCTGATAATCGTGAGCAGGTTGTTGAAATCGTGCGCTACGCCTCCGGCCAGTCGGCCGATCGCCTCCATTTTTTGCGCCTGGCGGAGTTGCTGTTCGAGCTGCATGCGCTCGGTGACGTCGTGCAGCGTCGCGACCGCGGCTACGATAAAACCCTGGCTGTCGCGAACGGGAGCGGAACTGACCAGGCAGGTTGCCCGGCTGCCGTCGCTGTGGACCACTTCTACCTCTTCCCCGCTCACGATCTCTCCCGTGGTCAGGGAACGCATCAGTGGCAGTTCGTCCACCGAATACGGACCGCCGCCCGGGTGGTGGTAATGGCGCGTCGGAGTTTCCTGCACCGCGCCCCGGAGTATGCGATCGGCCTGTTCGTTGCTCAGCACGATCTCGCCCGAGGGCGCCGCGGCGATAAGAACTCCCGCGGGCATTTGCCGCAGTATTTCCTGCAAACGGCCGCGCTCGCCTTCCAACTGCCGCATCAGGCGCTTGCGCTCTTCCGTAATGAGCTTCTGTTCCGTGATGTCGATCAGGGTACGGACCGCGCCGGTGAACCGGCCGTCGGAATCGATGATCGGATCGGCGGTGAGAATGAACCAGCAGCCGTTCATGGTGAACTCGGCGCTCTCGCGGTGCTGGGTCTGACGGGCACGTTCCAGGGGCCAGCCTTCGACGGGCGGCGGCACGCCGGCGAACATCTCCTCGGTTGTCAGCCCAATGAGTTCCTGGGCAGGCCGGCCAAGCATTTCGGCCATGGCCCGGTTGATTCGCGTCACCCGGCCTTCCGCGTTCACCAGGAAAACACCGTGGCTGATCGAGTTGAAGGTGATCTCCCAGAGCCGGGCAGCTTCGCGCGCCTCGGCTTCCGCGCGGCTGGTGCGCAGCAGGGCGCGTATGGTGGCGACGAGCAGATCGGGAGTGACCGGGGCCGTCAGGTACGCGTCGGCGCCGCCTTCTAAAGCGGCGGCCTGATCCTTGCTGGAAATGGAAAGCGCCGATATCTGGAGCACGGGAATCCATCGGGTCTCGGGATCGGTTTTGATGCGCCGGCAGACTTCCAGGCCGTGCATGTCGGGCAGATTCACATCGAGCAAAATCAGGGAGGGCCTCTCCTTTGCCCGCTGTAGACCTTCCTCCCCGCTGCCGGCTTCGATCACATCAAAGCCGGCCTGGCGCAGGATGCGCGTGAGCTCTTCCCTGCCGCCTTCGTCACTATCAATGTTTAGAATGAGTTGCTTTCCTTCAGACATGAAACGCGTTTCCCTAAGGCTCCGCCTGGAACGAGGCGGCCTCGCACAGGGCGGCTGTCAAGCCCTGGTGAAAAGAGCTTGTTGCCGTGCTGGAAACCTTGAACGCGGTGTTCTGTTCCGGGCAAATCGGACAGGGATACCGCTTGCTCGTTCCGGTGCACTTCACGGCGGTTCGGGACAAGGTTTCGTATGACCGGCGAATGTTTACCCTCGTCTGTATTGATGAACGGAAAGTCCCGGGGATCTCCAAAAATGAGATCCGCCGCTCATCTGTGTGCAGCGGCAGGAGAATGCGTGGGAAACACGGCTCCACTCCATCGCTATCTTCATGAAGCTTTCGGATTTCCGATGACTCGTCGTTACCCACGGCCTTCCTCCGGAGCCTCATGCAGGCCAAAAGGAACGGCCGGGCAGCGCATGAAGCCGGCTTAATTGAACCCCTCCATTCTACCTCGCTCTCGCCCGCAACAAACCTGCCGGCAAAGGCAGCCCGCGCCGGGGGCAGCACTGTTTGCGCTTCGCTACAATGCCTTTGATGAACCACATTCCGGGCGTCCACTTTCTGCGTAACCTGGTGGAGCGTAGGAACCTGCTGTTTCAATTGGTGCGACGGGACTTCAGCCAGCGCTTTGTAGGCTCCGCGGCAGGATGGCTCTGGGGAGTAATCCACCCGCTCGTACTTCTGGTGAGCTGGGTTTTTGTATTTAAAATCTGCTTCAAAATCGCGTTGCCGGAAAGTGCCCCTACTCAAAATTATGCACTTTTTTTGTTCACTGGATTTCTGCCCTGGATGTTGTTCCAGGAAACGGTGCAGCGGTCGGCATCCTGTCTGCTCGATCATCAGAATTTGATAACGAAGACGATTTTTCCGGCGGAGATTGTACCGGTGTCGATTTTCCTGTCCTCACTGGTGAATCATCTGATCGCCCTGGCGCTGGCGGTGGCGGCCGTGGGTTTCTGGGAAAGGAAGTTTAGCGCGACGGCGCTGTGGCTGCCGGTGTACATGTTTTTGCTGGGGCTTCTGGCAATCGGGATCGGGTGGATCGTCTCGAGCCTGCACGTGTACCTGAGGGATACGGCGCAGGTGGTCTCGGTGGTGCTGACGTTCTGGTTTTGGTTCACGCCCATTTTCATCACCGAGAGCATGATTCCCGAGAGGCTCCGGTTCGTGTTGTGGGCGAATCCGCTGGCTTATCTCGTGAACGCGTACCGGGAACGGCTTCTGACGGCGCAGCCGCCGCGGATGCGGGAGTTAGCGATGTTAACGGCGTGCGGCCTGGCGGCCTTTGTGATAGGAGGCCTGTTTTTCAGGCACCTGAAGAGGGGGTTTGCCGACGTGCTGTAAGAGGATCGACCGCAGGCCGGCCGGCTCAGCGCGAGCAAACCGCCTCGTGCGTGCGGCGCAGGAAACCGTCGGTCATCCCGGCGATGTAATCGCAAACCACGCGGTGCAGAGGCTGGCCGCTGGACTCCTCCCGGTAGGTTTCGGGCAGGCGGTCCGGATTTTCCAGGAAGAACTGAAAAACGTCGGCGATCATGGCGGCCGAACGGCGCCGCTCGTCAACCAGCGCCTCCGAGAAGTACACTCGCCGCCGCAGGAACTGCTTCAGCGCGGCGTTGGTGGCGACCGCCGCGGGCGTGAACCGCGCCAGCCGCACGGGATGCAGGCGCACATCCTCCACGCTCTTCACGCCGGATTCCTGAACCGCCTGCCAGGTGCCTTCGATCAGCCCCGACACCAGCAGATCGATCAACCGGCGCAGCCCCTCGTTGAACCGTATGCGCGCCGGCGCGCCGGGAAACTGCGTCTCCACCGCGGACCGAATCTCGGCGTACTCAGGGACGCTTTCCGCGACGTCGTCCATTTCGAAGAACCGCGCCGAGAAGGCGTCGTCCAGATCGGCCGTATTGTAGGCGATCTCATCCGCCGGATCGATCAGTTGGGCTTCGAGCGGCGGCCGCAGGCCGGGCAGGTATTCCTGCAGTTCGGGATACTCGCCCGGCGCGAAATCGCGGGAATGTTTCGCGATACCCTCCCGGACCTCGAACGTCAGGTTGAGCCCGGGAAATCTCGCATACCGCTGCTCGAAACTCTCGACGATGCGCAGCGCGTGCAGGTTGTGGTCGAACCGCTCGCCGAAGCGGCTCATCTGGCGGTTGAGTTCCTCCTCGCCCGAGTGCGCGAAGGGAGGATGGCCGATGTCGTGCGCGAGAGCCAGCGCCTCGGTGAGGTCCTCGTTCAACCCGAGCACGCCCGCGGCCGTGCGGGCGATCTGCGCCACCTCGATGGTGTGAGTCAGGCGGTTCCGAAAATGGTCCGAGAGCCCCGCCGTGAACACCTGCGTTTTGTCTTCCAGGCGGCGGAAGGCGCGGGCGTGAACGATGCGGTCGCGGTCCCGCTGAAATTCATTGCGGTATGGGTGTGGGGGCTCGGGATACCTGCGGCCCACAGTGGCGGCCGCGGAAAACCGCAATTGGCGGCACAGGCCCTCGGCGGCTAGTGACACGATCCCGGTCTTACTGGGCGGCGGACATCTCGCCCAGCTTGGCGATCGCCACGCGGCTGACGGCGGATCTTTCAGTCCGCAGCGGTTCGAGAAGCTTCCGCGCTTCGGCCGGTTTGCTGGATGCAATCAGGTCCGCAAGCTCGATTGTGGCCTGCTCCTTGGAGACAAAGTCCGTCGGTTTGTCGATCAGAGACCGGAGAAGCGCCTCCCCTTCGCCAAGTTTTCCTTCGGCTTTGTAGATCTGTGCGAGCGCCAGCTTGGCCAGAGAGGCGTAATTGGCGTTCCCTGAATTCACCACGCTCTTGAGCCACTTCTCCGCTTCCGCAGTCTTGCCCTCCGACGCTGTGATCGTCCCCAGGTAATACTCTGAGATGATGGCCTCATCGCTGCCGGAGTAGTCCGCGGCGAGTTCGCCGAACGCCTTTTTCGCCGCCTCGTTTCTGGCCTGCTCCGTAGGATAAGAGCGGATGAATTCGTTCGGAGGCGCGCCGATAGCGGCCTGCTGGATCTCGAGCGCCGCACTCAGGGCCTCATGCCGCGCCCCTTGCTGGTGCCGGCTGTACGCGAGGAACCCGATCACGAGCACGAGAACAGCCGCTCCGCTCACGCCGTACCGAATCAAGGACTTCCGGTGTTCGGATACGTACTCCACGGTGCGCTCGACTTCGAGCGCAAACTTGTCTTGCTTTAATTCTTTTCGGGTAATTCTATCCACGGAAACCTCTGGGGCAGCTTGATTTTAGCATATCTGGCCGGGCCCCTTCCGGCAGCGACCGGGATCCGGCGGCATCGGCCCGGATCCCCGGCCGGCGCGATACGCGCTTGCCTTCTCAGGAAAAGCTGCGCACTGCCGCAGCTTCGTCATCGAAAACCTCGAAAACCGTGTAAAGCTTGGTGATCTGCAACAGGTCGCGTACGCGTTTGGTCAGGTTGAGGAGCTTCAACTGGCCGCCATGGTTGGCCACCGAGGTAAATCCGGAAACCAGTTCGCCGATTCCCGAGCTGTCGATGTAGGAAACCTCGGCAAGATTCAGCAGAATTTTTTTCTTCCCATTGCCGACCAGATCGCGGATGCCCTCGCGAAGGTGGCTCGATCCCTCGCCAAGCGTGATCCGCCCGGCTACATCCAGAACTGTAACGTCGCCCACCTGGCGTGGGCTGATTTTCGCACTCACGATATACCTCCCTGAACCTTCTCCTTTACCGCTTGCCTTCCAAACACTTGATCAACTTCACCTCGGTGCCCCCGGGAGCCAGCCGCCGGACTTCGAATTTGTCCATGAAGGTGCGCATGAGGAATATGCCGCGCCCGGACTGTTGGAGAAGATTGTGCTCGGCCAGCGGATCGGGCAGCGAGGCGATGTCGAACCCTTCACCCTCGTCGCTCACGGTCACCGTCAGGCAGCCCTCGCTCTCGCAGACGGCGAGTTGCACCTTCTTCCTGGCGTTGTACCGGTTGCCATGCACCACCGCATTCACGACCGATTCCCGGACGGCCATCCCGATCTTGTGAAGGTCTTCCTCGGGGAAGCCGACCCTCCCGGCCGCTTCGAGCGCCAGTTGCTCGGCTTCATCGGCGCTCTCCAGGACCGAATCCAGGACGCGCTCGATGATCTTGTGGTCGCTGCTCGTGTTCTCCGGCATAAGCGGCGAGGCTGATTCGAATCGTTAAACTTAGCAAACTCCGAAGGCAAAAGGCAAAGGGAGGGCCCCGCCGCGGCCGTCAGTTCGTCCGGCCGGCAGTCTGCTCCGCTTGCGGGCTGAACAGGAGGCCGGACCACTCTTCAGCCAGGACGACCGAATTGGCCGGGTTCGCCGGGAGGTACTTGACCGTAACAGGGCGGGCGATCAGCGTCTCCGGATTGGGCGGAAGCAGACCTGTGAGGGAGAAGAGATTCTGCGTGGCAAAATACTCCACGCCTCCGACCGTGTAAGTGTAGGAGATGACTCCGTCCGCGAAATCGGTCGTCGTGCCGCTCGCCATTTTCCCGGAGGTAGCGACCAAGATGCGCCGCCTCCGTTCGTGATCTTCCGGAGTCACGCGCTTCCTTCTCAGCCCCGCCGCCAGCGCCGCCACGCCGGTGAGAGCGCCGGCCAGCAGCGCCACAATCTTCTTGCGCTTCGACATCAGCCCGACACCGGAGTCTCCTGAAAGGCTTTCTTGTAATCCTTCAGGAATTGCGCGAGCCCCTTGTCCGTCAAGGGGTGATCGAACAGTTTGTCCAGTACGGCGAATGGCATGGTCGCAATGTGCGCGCCGGCGCGCGCGGCTTCAACGACGTGAAGCGGCGAACGGATGGAAGCCGCCAGAACCTGGGTCTTAAACCCATAGGTCCGGTAAATCTCGACGATGTCGGCCACCAGATCCATGCCGGTGTGACCAATATCGTCGAGCCTGCCGACGAACGGGCTGATAATATAGGCTCCCGCCTTGGCCGCCAGCAGGGCCTGCGCGGGGGAAAAACACAGGGTTACGTTTACACGGACGCCTTCGCGCGTGAGTGCCGCCGTCGCGTTCAGCCCGTCGCGGGTCAGCGGGCACTTCACCACCACGTTAGGATGAATCCGGGATAGTTTCCGCCCCTCCTCGACCATCTGCGCGGCCTCGGTACTCACCACTTCGGCGCTGATATCCCCATGCACCATTTCGCAGATCCGCCGGATCTGCTCCTCGAAAGGCCTGCCCTCTTTGGCGATCAGACTCGGGTTCGTAGTGACCCCGTCGACCACTCCCCAGCCCACGCCCTTCCGAATCTCCTCGAGATTCGCGGTGTCCAGGAAGATTTTCATACTTCTACACTACAACCGATTGCATGCTCCGCCAACACCCTACAGATCTTCGCCCCACTTCACGATATATACACAGGGCCAGTGACTATGCCGACGTTTTCAACCAGCCGTTTCGGGACGCTCGAGTACCAGGAGGATTCGGTCTTCCAGTTCCCTTTCGGGCTTCCCGGTTTTGAACAGGAGCGGCAGTTCGTCGCCATCGAGCACGCGGCCAGCAGGCCAATCGTGTTCCTACAGAGCCTGACCCGGGCGGATTTGTGCTTCATCACGCTCCCGGTGCTGGTTGTCAAGCCGGACTATCGCCTTGCCGTTTCGCCTGCTGACCTGAAATCGCTGGCTCTATCCTCGGACCGCCAGCCGGAGATCGGCACCGAGGTGCTGTGCCTGGCGATCATCTCCGTGGCGGAAGGCAGGCTGCCCACGGCGAACCTGCTCGCGCCGGTAGTGGTGAACCTGAAAACGCGCGTCGGGCTGCAGGCTATCCAGGAAGAGTCCGCTTATTCCCACCAGCATCCTCTGCTGGAGGCGCGCCCGGAGGCCGGATGCTCGTGATCCGCCGCCGGGCCGGGGAATCGGTGCTGATCGGGGACGAGGTGGAGGTCCGCGTCACCGAAATCGGCCCTACACGCGTCAAATTGTGCATTTTGGCGCCTAAAGACGTGGTTGTTTTGCGCAAAGAAGTGAAATTGACGCGCGAGGAAAACGTGGCTGCGGCGCGGGAGGCACCGGCCGATCTGACCGGGCTTGCGGCCCGGTTCCGGGCCCAACAGGAGGAATGAATCGATGCCGATGACCGCCCAGCGCCTGCGTGAGGCCATGGAAAACCACAAAGCCGGCAACCTGGATGCCGCCGAGGCAATCTACCGGGACGTGCTGGCCGGCGATCCGAAGAACGCCGACGCCCTGCACATGCTCGGCGTGCTGGTTTCGCAGCGCGGCGACCAGCAGCAGGCCCTGAGCCTGCTGGGGCGCGCTGTCCGGCTCAACCCCACGCCGCCGTTCTATCACAACAACCTGGGCAACGTGCTGTTCCAGGCCGGGCGCTTCGCCGATGCAAAGCTGTGCTATGAGGAAGCGCTGCGGCTGGACCCCGACTATGCCGAAGCCCACGGCAACCTGGCAAACACCTGCCGCCGGTTGGGGCTCCTTGAAAATGAGTTGGCGCACCGCCTGGAGGTGGTGCGGCTGCGTCCGGAGCGCTCGGGCTCGTACGCCGAGCTTGGCAACACGCTTCGCGCGCAAGGCATGATCGCCGAGGCGCTGGTCTGTTTCGAACAGGCGCTCGCCATCGCCCCAGAGGACGCCGAGGCGCACATTGGCCGGGCATTCGCGCTGCTGCTGGTAGGCGACCTCGCGGCGGGCTGGCGGGAATACGAGTGGCGGTGGAAGACGGGCCGGTATCCGGTTCGCGCTTTCGCGGCGCCGTTGTGGGACGGCTCGCCGCTCGACGGCCGCACGGTACTGATTTACGCCGAGCCGGACCTGAACCAGACGCTGCAATTCGCGCGCTATCTGCCGCTGGCGGCGGAGCGCGGGGGAAAGGTGGTCTTCGAATGCCGGCCGCAACTGGCGCCGCTGATGCGCGGCACGCCCGGAGTTGCGGAAGTTGTGGAGGCGGGCAGCCCGTTGCCCGCTTTCGACGTGCAAGCCCCGCTGGGGAGCCTGCCTTTGATCTTCAACACCAGGCCGGATAGAGTCCCCGCGGCCGTGCCGTATCTCGGAGTGGGCCCTCGAAAGGCAAAGCGCACGAGGCAAACCAGGACGGTGGGACTCGCCTGGACCGGCGATCGAGCCGTGCTGGAGCCGCTGCTCGACGTGCCTGGAATCAGCTTCGTGAATCTGGAAAAGACCGAAAACCTCGCCGGGACGGCCGAAGCCATGTCAGAACTGGATTTGGTCATTTCGGGGGACGACACGCTGACGCATCTGGCCGGGGCGCTCGCGATGCCGGTCTGGAACCTGACGCCTTACGCGCCGGACTGGCCCTGGATGCTGGGGCGCGACAACAGTCCCTGGTACCCGACCATGCGGCTGTTCCGCCAGATGCGGCCGGGCGATTGGTCCGAAGTCGTCTCCAGGGTGCGTGAGGTTCTGATGTCATGAACGCCGTGCTGGAGGCGCTCACCGGCGCGCTCAAACACCATCAGGCGGGGCGGTTCGAGGAGGCGGAGGCCATTTACCGCGGGGTTCTGGCATCCGACCCCTCCAACGTGGACGCACTGCACCTGCTGGGAATGGCTCTGGCGCAAACCGGGCGGCGTGGTCCGGCAATCGACCTGATCGGGCGGGCGATAGCGGGAAACCCCGCCATTCCGGCGTTTCACAACAATCTCGGGACGGTGTTGCAGGCCGAAGGGCGAATCGAGGAGGCGGCGCGCTCGTTCCGGCGCGCGCTGGAGCTCGATCCGGGGTACGCCGAAGCGCATATCAACCTGGCCAACTGCTGTCAGTCCCTGAAGCTCTGGGATCAGGCGGTGGCGCATTACCGGGAGGCGCTCCGGTTGAAGCCCGGCTTCGCCGAAGCGCACAACAACCTGGGCAATGCGCTGGCGGCGCTGGGGCGGGCGCCGGAGGCCATCGCCTGCTATCACGAGGCGGTGCGGCTGAAACCGGGCTACGCCGAAGCCTGGGTGAACCTGAGCGCGGTGCTCAAGGAGCAAGGACGGCTGGAGGAGGCGGCATCCTGCAGCCGCCGTGCGATCGAGTGCCGTCCGGACCTGGCCGAGGCGCACTCGAATCTCGCAGCCGTTCTGCTGAAGATGGAGCGGTTCGGGGAGGCCGAGGCGGAGGCCCTCCGGGCGCTGGAATTGAGCCCGCTGCTGGCCGAAGCACACGCCAACCTGGCGGCGGTGCGGCTCGAACAGCGGCGGCTGGAAGACGCCGCCGCGTGCGCGCGCCGGGCAATCGAATTGAAACCGGGGATGCCGGAGGCGCACACGACGCTCGGCGACGTATTCATTGCCGGCGAGAGGGCCGAGGAGGCGCTGGCCTGCTATCGCCGGGCGCTTGAGCTGAAACCGCACGGCGCGGAACAGCACAACAAGGTGGGTTTCGCTCTTCAGCGGCTGGGGCGATTCCAAGAGGCTCTGGAGCGCTTTGAGGAGGCGGTGCGCCTCGCGCCGGGACTCGTGGACGCCCGTATCAACCGCGCGATGGCATGGCTGCAAGCCGGGGATTTCGAACGCGGCTGGGCGGAGTACGAGTGGCGCTGGAAGAGCCGGGATTTTTCCAGGCGCGTGCTGCCGCGGCCGCGGTGGGACGGCTCCGCCATTCAGGGCCGCACGATTCTGCTGCACGCGGAGCAGGGCTTGGGCGATACGGTGCAGTTTGTCCGCTATGTCCCCCTGGTGAAGGCGGCTTCGCAAGCCAGGGTGGTGCTGGAATGCCAGCCGCGGCTCGTCCCGCTGCTCGAAACGATCGAGGGAGTGGATGAAATCGTGCCGGCAGGCTCGCCGCTGCCGGACTACGATGTCCACGCGCCGCTGCTCAGCCTTCAGGGGATCCTGGGCTTGCGTCCGGCGCGCGTGCCGTACCTGCGGGTGCCCCTGGAGCGCATCGAGCGGGCGCGCATAGATGCCGGGGACCGGTTCCGGGTAGGGCTGGCCTGGGCGGGGAACCCGAAGCACCGGCATGACCGGGCACGCTCGATCCGGCTGTCCGCCCTGGCGCGGCTCGCGGAGGTTCCATACACGGCGTTTTACAGCCTGCAACGCGGCCCGGGGGCGGAACAACTCGAGGACCTGCCGCCGGGCTTTGAGGTGACCGCCCTCGAACGGGAGTTTGGCGACATTCTGGACACGGCTGCCGCGATCCTCAACCTGGATCTGGTGATCACGGTGGATAGCCTGATCGGCCACCTTGCGGGAGCGCTCGGCAGGCCGGTGTGGATCCTGCTGGAGGCCTCTCCGGACTGGCGCTGGCAGCTTGGCACGGATCACAGCGAGTGGTATCCCACTGCGCGCCTCTTCCGGCAGACGCGCCGGGGGGACTGGGACGAGGTCGTCGAAAGGGTGGCGGAGGAGCTGCGCAATGCCAGAGGTCGCTGAACTCATCGAGCGCGGCCTAAGGCATCACCGGGCCGGAGAGCGCGAGAAGGCCGAACGGCTGTACCGTGCCGCGCTTCAGCAGGATCCCGGCAACGCCGACGCCCTGCACCTGCTGGGGTTGCTGGCCAAGGAGGCGGGCGATAACGGGCGCGCGTGCGAACTGATCAAGAAAGCCGTCGAGCGGCAGCCGCATGCGGCCCTGCTGCACAACAACCTGGGCGCCGTGCTGGAGTCGCTCGAACGGCTGGATGAGGCGATCCGGTCCTACGAGAGCGCTCTGCGGATCCAGCCCGGCTATGCCGAGGCCGAACTCAACATGGGGAACGCGCTGCTGCGCAAGGGGCGGCTTGAGGAAGCGGCGCAGCATTACGAGCGCGCCGTCGTGGCGCGGCCGGAACTGGCGGAAGCGCGCAACAACCTGGGGGTGGCGCTGCGCGCGCTGGGCCGGAAGGAGCGGGCGGCCGAATGCTTCCGCGAAGCCCTGCGGCTCAACCCGGATTATGCGGATGCGCACGTGAACCTCGGCGCGCTGCTGTTCGCTCAGGGCGAAGTGGCGGAAGCGGAGCGCGCCTTCCGCGAGGCGCTTCGGTTAAGGCCGGAGCTGGCGGATATACGCCGCGCGCTGATTGTCACGCTCATCCGCCAGGAACGGTTCGCTGAGGCAGAGGCGCTGTGCCGCGAGAGCCTCGGCCGCCAGCCCGGCGATGCCGAGGCGGCGAACTTTCTTGGCATTGCGCTTCAAATGCAAGGGCGTTACGCCGATGCGATCGCGTCCTACCGGGGGGCGCTCGAGGGGCGCCCGGAATACGCCGAGGCGCATCACAACCTGGCCACGTGCTATCTGGCACGGAACCGCCTGGAGGAAGCCATCGCGTGCGCGAAGGAGGCGCTGCGGATTCATCCCCGCTACGCGGAAGCGCATAACACGCTGGGCCATGCCCTGGCCCGTTCGGGCTGGACGGAGGACGCCATCGCGAGCTACCGCCTTGCGCTGGCGCTCAAACCGGGCTGGGCCGAAGCGCTGAGCAATCTGGCAAGCGCGCTGATCGAGACAAACCGCCTGGAACAAGCTGTAAAGGCGGCAAAGGAGGCCGCTGAGGCCGATCCGAAGTTTTTCCCGGCATTCAGCAATCTGGGGACGGCGCTGTACCAGCAGGGGCGGGTAGAAGAGGGGGTTGAGTCGTTCCGCCAGGCGCTGGCGCTGCGGCCGGATTTCGCTCCGGCGCACTCGAACTTGCTCTATTGCCTGAATTACGACGCCCGCTGGAGGCCTGAGGAAGTTTTCGAGGAGCACCGGGCGTGGGGGGCTTTCCACAAGCGGCCGGCGCCGCGGCCGAGCGCGGGCGGGCGCGCGCTCCGGCGCATCGGTTATGTTTCGCCGGACTTCCGCGAGCATTCCTGTGCCTGGTTTATCGAGCCGGTGCTGCGGGCGCACGATCGCGGGGTTTTTGAGATCCACCTGTTTTCCGCCGGCCGGCCGGATGCGGCGACGCCGCGCTTCCAGGCGCTGGCTTGCCGCTGGCACGACATACGGGGGCTCACGGACGACGAGGCGGCCGAGCTGGTGCGCCGCGAAAAAATCGACATCCTGGTGGACCTCGCGGGGCACACGGCGAACAACCGGCTGGCGGTGTTCGCCCGGCGGCCCGCGCCGGTGGCCGTCACCTGGATCGGCTATCCGAACACGACCGGGCTCGAAGCCATCGATTACCGCCTGACGGACGCCTGGTGCGATCCTCCGGGCGCTACAGAACACCTCCACACAGAGACACTGGTGCGTCTGCCACGAGGGTTTTCGTGTTACCAGCCGCCGGCGAACACCCCGGAACCGGTGGCGCCGCCTGTCCTGGCGGCAGGGCACATCACCTTCGGATCATTCAATGCGCTGCCGAAAGTGCGGCCGGCGGTGGTTGCGGCGTGGGCCACCATTCTGCGCAGGGTTCCCGGATCGCGGTTATTGCTGAAGTCGCGCGCGCTGGCTGACGGGGAAGCGCGCCGCCGCATTCTGGCGATGTTTGCCGATCACGGCATCGAGGAGGCGCGGATCGAAATTGCGGGCACGACGCCTTCGCACGCCCAACACCTGGCGTTCTACAACCGCGTCGATATCGCCCTGGACACCTTCCCCTATCACGGCACCACGACAACCTGCGAGGCGCTGTGGATGGGGGTTCCGGTAGTGGTGCTCACCGGGGCGACCCACGTGTCGCGGGTGGGCGTGAGCCTGCTGGAGAGGGTCGGATTGGGGGAACTCGCGGTGAACGATGAGGCGGCCTACATCGAGTGCGCGGCAGCTCTGGCGGGAGATGTTCCGAAGCTGAAGGAGATCCGAGCGGGCTTGCGCGGGCGGATGGCCGCTTCGCCGCTGACGGATGCGGCGGGGTTCACGCGCGAGCTGGAAGCGGCCTACCGGCGGATGTGGGAGGAGCGCAGTGTCTGAAGCGGCGGCCCTGGCGGCGGCGTTTGAACATCATCGGGCCGGGCGGCTGGACGCGGCCGAGGCGGGGTACCGAAAAATTCTCTCCCGCGACCCGCGGTGCGCCGACGCGCACCACCTGCTCGGGATGGTGCTGTGGCAGCGGGGAGATACCGGGGGCGCGGCGGAAAGGATTCGCGAAGCCGTGGCGCTCGCGCCTGGGATCGCTCCGTTTCATAACAATTTGGGGCTGGTACTGGAGTCGGCGGGGAGGCGCGAGGAGGCAACAGCGCGTTTCCGCGAGGCGGTGCGGCTGTCGCCCGGCTATGCCGAGGCGTACGCCAATCTGGGCCGCGCGCTCGAACGGGAGCGGCGCTACCCGGAGGCTATCAAGGCGCTTCGCGAAGCGCTGCGGCTCAAGCCCGGATTCATCGAGGCGCATTACCGGCTGGGCTGCGCGCTGCTGGCTTCCGGAGAACTTTCCGAGGCGGTGCGGGCGTTTGAAGAGGTCTTGCGCCGCAATCCGGATCACCTGGAAGCCAACGTCAACCTGGGCGGGGCGCTGAAGCGGCTGGGCCGTTTTGAAGATGCTGTCCGGTGCTGGCGGCGCGCGATCGCGATTTCACCGGAATCCGCCGCGGCGCACGCGAACCTGGGGGCGGCGCTGCTCAGTCTGGGCCGGCTCGATGAAGCGGAAGCGGCGTGCCGGGAAGCGCTGCGGCTCAAGCCCGATTTCGGGGAGGCGTACTGCAACCTCGGGGCGATTCTACTGAAGAAAGAGCGGGCCGAAGAAGCACTCGCCTGCTGCGAGCGCGCCGTGCGGCTCCGGCCGGATTCGCCCGAGGCGCTGAACAATCTGGGGAACGCGCTAGGGAGCGTGCCGAGGGCGCGGGAGTGCTACGAGCGGGCGCTGGCGGCCGACCCCAATTACTTTGAAGCCTGGCTGAACCTCAGCGCCCTGCTGAAAGAGCTCGGTCTGCCCCAAAAGGCGGTGGAGGCTGGCCGGCGCGCGGTGCGGCTGAGGCCGGCATCGGCGGAGGCGCACAACAACCTGGGAGACCTGCTGCGCCGCGAGGGGCGTATCGAGGAGGCGCAAGCCTGTTTCCGCGAGGCGATCCGCCTGCGGCCGGATTTGCCCGAACCTTACGTCAATCTGGCCGGAACCCTCAGAGACCAGGGGCGGCTCAAAGAGGCGCTGGCAGAGAGCCGCAAGGCGCTCGAACTGGACCCGAAAAGCTCTACCCCATTTTCGAATTTTTTCTTTTATCTGCACTACGACGATCTGTGCCCGCCGGAGGTGGTTTTCGAGGAACACCGCCGCTGGGGGGAGCGGTACCGGCAGCTTGCGGAGGGCGCGCCCGAGCATCGGAACAGCCGGGATCCGGAGCGGCGGCTGCGTCTCGGCTACGTATCGCCCGATTTCCGCACCCATTCGGTGGCGTATTTCGCCGAGCCCCTTCTGGCGGCGCACAACCGCAGCGCGGTGGAAGTTTTCTGCTATTCCAACGTCGCGCGTCCGGATGCCGTAACGGAGCGCTTCCGGGCTCTGGCCGACCACTGGCGCGACATCCGCGGCATGCCCGACGCGAGGGCGGCCGAACTGATTTGCCAGGACGAGATCGATATCCTGGTGGACCTGGCGGGGCACACCGCGGGAAGCCGGCTGCTCGTTTTCGCGCGCAAGCCCGCTCCGGTACAGGTCACCTGGTGCGGGTATCCGGCGACCACGGGTTTGGCGGCGATCGATTACCGCATCACGGACGCGCTCGCCGACCCTCCAGGGCAGACCGACCATCTCTATACGGAACGGCTCGTGCGATTACCCGGGGCGTTCCTCTGTTACGGACCGCCGGCCGGCGCTCCGCCGGTTTCGGACCTGCCGGCGCGCGCCAACGGCTACATCACATTCGGCTGTTTCAACATTCTCGCCAAGGTGACGCCCAGGATGATCGGGGCGTGGTCGGCGCTGCTGGCCGCGGTGCCCGGCGCCCGTCTCGTGCTCAAGTCCGCCCCGCTGGTGGATGAATCGACGCGCCGCCTGGTATGGGAGCGCTTCCGCGCGTGCGGCGCGGATCCGGCGCGCATCGAGCTGCTCGGTCCGGTTAGTCCGGAGCAGCATCTGAGGACGTATCACCGCATCGATATCGCGCTCGACACGTTCCCGTATCACGGCACCACTACGACTTTCGAGGCTTTGTGGATGGGCGTGCCGGTGGTGACGGCGGCCGGCGCGACGCACGCCTCCCGCGTGGGCGTGAGCCTTCTTAAAAACGCGGGGCTTGGGGACTGGGTCGCGGCTTCGCTGGAAGATTACGTGGAACTGGCTGCGGCGAAGGCGCGCAGGCCGGACCTGCTGGCAAGTCTGCGCGCCGGGCTTCGCGGCCGGCTCTCGCGCTCGCCGTTGACCGACGGGCCGCTGTTCGCCCGGCGTGTGGAAGACGCCTACCGCCGCATGTGGCGCGAGTGGCTGGAAAGCAAACAATCGGAGGAAAGGCCAAGTGGCGGAGTTGTCTGTTCGCGAACCTGATATTGCGGCCCTGAAGGAAGGCGTCGCGCGGTTTCCTTACTGGTATCACCGGATCGAGTTGCCGGGCGGTGTCGTGACGCCGGGTTGGGCGCCGATTAACCGCGACGCTTACCGCATCCCGGCGGACCTCAGCGGGAAAACCGTGCTCGATGTGGGCGCCTGGGACGGCTTCTGGAGCTTCGAGGCGCTCCGGCGCGGAGCGGCGCGCGTGCTGGCGGTGGACGATTTTTCGGATTACCTCGGCACGCTGCAGCAGAGCGACCGCCGCGCCTGGGAGACATTCGATTTTTGCCGCGCGGCCCTGGGCTACAGCGAGGAGCGCTGCCAGCGGCGGGAAATGTCCGTCTACGACATCACCGAGGAGAACGCGGGCCGTTTCGACGTAGTGTTCTGTTTTGGCACGCTGTACCACCTGCGGCATCCGCTGCTGGCGCTTGACCGGTTGAGCGCGGTCTGCGACGGCGAGATCTACGTGGAATCGGCCATTTTGGACGATTACAGTCCCTTCCGTGGCGGCCTGGGCCGGGGCTATCCCGGGGGGCAGATGGTGGCGGAGTTCTATCCCGACAGCCAGTACGGCGGCAATCCGACGAACTGGTGGGTGCCCACGCTGCATTGCCTGGCGCACATGGTGCGCGCGGCGGGCTTCGATGCCGTGGAAGCCTGGAAGCTGACGGACAACCCGGGGCACCTGGCTTTCTGCCGCGGTTTCGCACGGGGCGTGAAGACGAAGAGCGTTGGCGAAGCCGGCCGGGGCGGGCAAAAAAGAGTTCAAGCCTCAGGGGAAGCCGCCGATACGGAGGATAGGCCGGCAGGATGCCGGGACAACTCAATAAACAGGATGTGAACCCATGTCGTATTCAATCGTCACCAACGTGGCCTCGATGGTTGCGCAAGAAAACCTTCGAGTGAACAACGAATTTCAACACAGGACCATTAACCGGGTAACGTCTGGCTACCGCATCAACGCGTCGGGCGACGACGCGGCCGGTTTGGCGGTGGCCAACAAGTACCGCAGCGACATCGCCGAGTTGACGCAGGGTGTGCGGAACGCCAACGACGGCATCAGTACGCTGCAAATCGTCGATGGCGGGTTGAACAACATTTCGAAAATCATCGACCGGCTGAAGACGCTGGCCACGCAGTCCGCCTCTTCGACTTTCAGCGGCAGCCGCGCCACTCTGAACGATGAGTACCAGGCGCTGCTGAAAGAAATCGACCGGCAGGCGGCTAACATCGGTCTGGTCGCCGGCGGGGCGAACAACTCGCTGATCGAGGTATACATCGGCGGGGGCAGCTCGACGGCAAACGCGAAGGTGAAGGTTGACCTGAGCGGGGCCGCCAACCGCGTGGATTCGGCAGGTCTGGGGATCGCCGGAACGACCATCGCGGGCGGTGGCACGACGGTGGGCAACGTGGACCTGCACAACAACGCCAACGTGTTTCTGGCGAACGGAAGCCAGGTCTTCACGTTTGAGCTGTACGATCCGATCGCGGAGGCAACCTCGTCGGTGGCGGTCACGGTCACCGGCGGCGCTACGGGAATCTCCGGGGCGGACGTGCTTGCGCAGCTCAACACGGGCCTGTCCAGCTATGGCATCACCGCGGTTGCGGACACCAACGGCAACTTGGCCTTTGGCGGGACGCGGGCGTTCTCGGTGAGTGTGGCCGCGCCCACGGCGGGCACCGGCATCAGCGGAACCGACGCCGCCGCGGCGGATAATCAGGGCGTGTACCGCATGGCGACCGCGGCGTTCAGCGCGGTGACTGCCGCTTCCGCGGCCGAGACCCTGACCTTCCAGAGCGCGAGCGGTTCGGCCGTGGTCGTCCTGGACGACGTCACGGGCGCTAACGTTGACGCCGCAATCGCGGCAATCAACGCGGCAACCGCCTCGCTCGGCATCTATGCCCTGGCCTCGCACACGGGGGCGAACAGCATCACGATCCAGAGCTCGAGCGAGTTCTCTATGACCTCCCTCAGCGGCGTTGCCGGTACCGGTCTGGTCGGTGCCAGCGGCTTGAGCTCGGTGGCCATCTCGGATCCGGATGCCGGAGCGAGCGCAACCGGAAACGCCGTGGCAGCCATCACGGCCCTGACCAACGCGGTCAGCGCTCTCGGCCTGGTGCAGGGCAGGGTCGGAACCGGCCAGAACAAGTTGCAGTACGCGATCAGTCTGGCCCAGTCGCAGATCAGCAACTTCTCGGCCGCCGAATCGCGCATCCGCGATGCCGACATTGCGGCCGAAGCGGCGAACCTCACCAAGGCACAGGTGTTGCAGCAGGCCTCGCTGGCAGCCATGGCCCAGGCCAACTCCGCTCCGCAGGGGGTGTTGACTCTTCTCAGGGGCTAATCCGATTCTCCGTAGCGTAAGCGCTGCGGGCAACCGGCCGGCAGGCGTCTCCGGGCGCCTGCCGGCCGTAAGCGTTTGACAGGGAAAGCGAAAACGCAGTCAAGAACATGAGCGGAAGCACACTTTTTTCGGGGACCAGCCGGTACTCTTCGGACTTCACGGCGATTATCGAACGAGCGGTCGCCATTGCGTCCCTTCCGCTGATCCAAATCCAGTTGGGGAAGCAGAAGCTCGAAGCGGAATCGAGCGCCATTGGCTCCTTGAACGCGAAGGTCATGGCCGTGCAGAACGCGATTTCGAGCTTGAACAATGCCGCTGGCCTCAATTCTTTCTCGACATCGATTTCCAACGGTGCGGTGCTGAACGCTTCCGTGGGAACGGGGGCTTTCAGCGGAACCTATACGATCGAGGTGACGAGCCTGGGCGCGTACAGCACCGTCATGAGCAAGGACGGGCTGAAGCGGGTCACCGATCCCTCCACGCAGACGATCAGCGCGAACCCGAATCCCGTTTACACTCTGAACGGCGTTGAAATCAGGCCGGCTTCGAATACGCTGAACAGCCTGGCGGCGGCCATCAACAGCGCGGGGCTCGACATACAGGCCACCGTGGTCAACATCGGGTCCGGGACACAGCCGGACTACCGGCTGGCGCTGCAGAGCAAGAAGCTGGGCCCCGTGGCCATGCAGTTGAACGACGGGACCACGGACCTGTTCCCGGACGATCCCCCGAACGGGTTTTACGCAACTTACAAGGTGAACGGCGTGGATGCGCTGCCGAGCGATTCACGCACCATCACGCTGGCGCCGGGCCTTACGGCGACTCTGCTCGCCGAGGGCACCGCTACGGTGACCGTGAGCCGTTCGACGACGGCCATCCAGAACGCGATCTCTTCGCTAGTCAATTCCTACAACGCCGCGGTGGACGAACTCGAAAAGCACCGCGGGCCGAACGCCGGCGCGCTGGCGGGCCAGGGGCTGATTCTCACGGTTTGGGAGTCGCTCCGGTCGGTGGTCCAGTACACAGGCGGGACGGGCAAAATCAGTTCGATGGCGGATCTGGGGCTGGCGTTCGACCAGGAGGGCAGATTGTCATTCGACGTAACCGCGTTCCAGAGCGCCGCCGAGAATTACGACGAACTGGTGGCGTTTCTGGGAAAGGCCGGCGAAGGAGGTTTCCTCGATGCCGCCACCGGGATCCTGGACAGTTTGGAGAACGACACGAACGGCATTCTCACGACCGCCGCAAACTCCATCAATGCCACCATCACCGCCGAGGGCAAGCGCATTTCGGAAACCGAGGAGCGGATCGAAAACCTCCGCAGGACGCTCACCGAGCAGATGGCGGCGGCCGACGCGCTGATCGCAATGCTCGAGCAGCAGGCCAACTACATCAACACAATGTTCGAGGCGATGCGGATCGCTTCGGAGACGTACCGGTGAGCGTGGCGCGCATAACGGGCGAGCTGCGGCGCGCGGTGTCGGCCGGGCTCTATCAGAAGGCGGCGGGGTTGCTCGCGGAGCTTCGGAGCCACCTGGATTCGCTGCCCGCGGGCAGTGAGGAGCGCGAAGCGGCGCTCATAGAGGCCGCTGAACTCATCGAGTGGGCGCGAAGGACCACGCTTGCGGCCCGGACCGCCGCTGCGGCGCGGCTTGCCGGTCTTGCCGTCCTGCCCGCTGGCTATCGCGAGGCGGCGCCAGGCCGGCACACCTGGGAAATCGTGGGCTAAGCTCCCCTACTGGTGCGCGGAGTACGGCGGCTGCGGGGGGTTCAGCTTGATTTCGATGGTTTTCTCCTCCTCATCCACATCGAAGGTCTTTCCGAAGGTCTGGTAACCTTTCGCAATCACCTGAATCCGAATCTGGCCCTGGGGCAGGCTGGGAATCTTAGCCACACCTTCCTGGTTGGTCCGCGTCTCCCAATTGGTGACGATGTTCTTGCCGAACTTCGCAATCGACCGGCCCTGGACGAACCGCACCACCACGCTGGCGCGTTCGATCGGCTTGTCGTTGTGGTTCTTGACCTCAACGCGCAGGCGGGTCATGGGCGTATCGGCGCACGCGGGTAATGCCAGGACGCAAAACACGGCGGCTAGCAACACAAGACTTCGCATGGCAACGTACATTATCTCACGAACGTCTCTGGACGCCCCGCGGCCTCGGCGACGGCTTCGGCCGCAAGATACCCGCTGCGGACCGCGCCTTCCATAGTGGCGGGCCAGCCGGTGCGGGTCCAGTCGCCTGCGAGGAAGATGTTGGGGATTGCGGTGCGCGCTGGGGGCCTTTGCTCTTCGAGGCCCGGAACGGCGGAGAACGTCGCGCGCGCTTCCTTAATCACGTGCGCTTTTTCGAGGCGCGCCTGACCGACGAGGGGGAAGAACTCGGCGAGCTCGCGGACCGCGAGCTCGATCACCTCCACCCGGGGCGCGGTCAGCAGGCTTCTGGAGGCGCTCACCACCACCTGAACGTACCTGCCGCCGGACTTGTTGAACACCCACTGAATCGTGCGGTCGAGCAGCGCGGCGTAGGGCACATCGAGCACAGGGCGGTCAAACCAGAGATGGATGCCGGTGATCGGGGAGTGCTCAAAAGCCTCGAAATTCAGCGCGAGCGCGGGGACCAGCGAAGCGAGCTTCTCGAAGGGCACCGCGCAGATGTAATAGTCGGCCTGGCGCGTTTCGCCGCCGATCACCGCGCCTTCCGGGCCGATGCGCTCGACGGGTGAGCGGAGGTGAACGGAAACGCCGCGGAGATTTTCAGCCGCATAGAGCCGGGAGAGCGGAACGGTGGAAAGACCCATGTCGCAGGATCCCGATCCTGAGAGGAAGCCAAGCCGGAACACCTGGAATCCATGGCGCGCGGCCATGCGGTCCAGTTCTTCATTGATGGCGCTGACCAGCACCTGCCGCCAGAAGCGCTCGATGGCGCGCTTGGGCTGCCGCTTTTCCTTGAGCCAGTCGAGCATGGTGATCCGGTCAAGGTCCTTGCGGCGGTAGTCTTCGCGGAGGATCGCGGCCATCCCGCGGACAATGGCCAGCTTGTCCGCCGCGCTCAGAAACTTGAGGCCAAGAAACGAGCGAGAGAGGTGCAGCGGGGCGGGAAGGGCGCCCCGGCGGAGGACCGAGACGCGGCCTCCCGGTTCGACGAAGTAATACTCGCGGTGGAACCGGATGTAATCCGCGACGCCGAGCCGGCCGTAGAGATCGAGCAGGTTGGTGAAGCATGCCAGCAGCACGTGCTGGCAGTTGTCGATGAGTTCGGGATCGCCCGGCGCCAGGGGAAAGGAAGTGGCGCGGCCGCCAAGGAAGCCGCGGGACTCGTACAAATCGACGCGGAACCCGGCGCCGCCGAGCGCAGCCGCCGCCGCCAGCCCGGCCAGCCCGCCGCCCGCTATGAGAACGCTGGGTTCGGTGTCCTTCACCGCTCTTGCCGCGGCACGGTGACAGGCGAGGAGGCCTGTCCCACGCGCCCGTAAATCCTCACCACGTTCCGCATCAGCTTCAGCCCGCAGTCGCCCTCCAGGGTGAGGATCGACTCGGGATGGAACTGAACCGCCTCCAGGGGAAGCTCGCGGTGGCGCACGCCCATGATGACGCCGTCCTCGGATTCCGCCGTGACCTCCAGGCAGGCCGGCATTTTGTCCTTCTTGGCGTACAGCGAATGGTAGCGTCCCACCTTGAACCGCTCCGGCAGGCCCTCGAAAACGCCGGCGCCATTGTGGATGACGATGCTCGGCTTGCCGTGCATGGGGTAGTCGAGAACTCCCAGTTCGCCGCCGAAGGCCTCGACCATGCCCTGAAGGCCGAGACATACGCCGAAGACCGGGATGCCGGCCTCTGCGGCGTAGCGGACCAGTTGCGGAACGCCGAAATCCTCCGGCCGTCCGGGGCCGGGCGAGATCAGGATGATGGTGGGGGCTATGCGCCCGATCAGGTCCATGGGGAAACCGGAGCGGTAGGTGACGACCTCGGCGCCGGTCTGCCGCGCGTAGTTGGCCAGCGTGTGAATAAAGCAGTCGTCGTTATCCACCAGCAGCAGACGCACGCCCTCGCCGATCCGCGGCTCCGTCTCCACACGGGCGTCGGCGGCTTGCGGCCGGCCTTTCAGGGCGCGGAAAAAGGCGGTGGCCTTCAGGCGGGTTTCCTCGGCCTCCAGTTCGGGCACCGAATCGTAAAGGATGGTGGCGCCGGCGCTGTAGGAGGCCACGCCATCGCGAAGGTGAATCGTCCGGATCGTGATGCCGGTGTTCATGTCGCCGTTGAGCGAGAGCATGCCGATGGCGCCGCCGTACCAGCCGCGCGGGTCCTTTTCAAGGTCTTCGATCGCCTGGGCGGCCGCGCGCTTCGGGGCGCCGATCATGGTGACAGCCCACATCTGGCTGAGAAAAGCGTCGAGCGCGTCGAATCCCGGCTTGATGGTCGCTGCGACGTGATCCACGGTGTGAAACAGTCCGGCGTAGGCTTCGATCAGCCGCCGTCCGAGCACCTTAACGGAGCCCGGGACCGCGATGCGCGATTTGTCATTGCGGTCGACGTCGGTGCACATCGTGAGCTCGGATTCTTCCTTGCGGGAATTCAGCAGCTCGCGGATGCTCTCGGCGTCGCGCAGCGGATCGCCGGTGCGGCGGGCGGTTCCGGAGATCGGGCAGGTCTCGACGCGGTTGCCTTCGATCCGGACGAACATTTCGGGAGATGCGCCCACGAGCTGCTCGTCGCCGAACTGGAGGAGGAATTCGTAGGGGCTCGGGCTGTGCAGTTGCATGTTGCGGAACAGCTCGGAAGGGCTGCCGGTAAACGGGGCGCGGAAGGTGCGGCGCAGCACCACTTCGTAATAATCTCCGCTGCGCATGCCCTGGCGCACCGCCTCGACGTTGGCCATGTACTCTTCGTCGGTGTGGTCGCTTACGGGCTCAGTTACGGTTTCCTGCGGCGCGGGCTGCGGGATGGGCTCGCCGGTGCGCGGAAGTCCGGTGGTCGAGAGGCCTTCGCGCTCGAAATCGTACTGGTAGCGCGAGATCTGCTCCTTCATGCGGTCGACGAAGTAGATGTCGTCGCAGAGGAACAGGCGGAGGTCGCAGGCGCCGGTGCGCGGCAGCCGCAGCCGGATGGGATCGAACTGGAACAGCAGGTCGTATCCGAAAGCGCCCACCAGCGCGAGCCGGTTGTCTTTGGGATTGCGGAACTCCGTGGTGAGCGCGCGCAGGATGGAAAAAGCCGAGGGCTGCCGGCTGCGTTCCTCCTCGGGGAAGAGTCCCGGCAGCGGGCGCAGGCGTCCTTTGAGAGCGCCGTTTTCTTCTTTGAAGGATTCCCAGTGAGGATGTGCGGCCAGCACGGGATAAAGCATGCGGTTCAGCAGTTCACCGCGGGCGTTGAGGGGGCGGAACTCC
Organism: Rhodospirillales bacterium; assembly: GCA_050261015.1. Classification (GTDB taxonomy): domain Bacteria; phylum Acidobacteriota; class Terriglobia; order Bryobacterales; family Bryobacteraceae; genus Fen-330. The sequence continues at coordinate 39,330 of JBLNCW010000011.1, forward strand.
ATCTGCCGTCCGGAAGCCGCGACCTCGAGTGGAGGCCGCACCGATGCGATATCCCACCGCGAATACCGGCCAGGGTACTCATATCCGGAGGAGAGATAAAAGCCCCGCGTGGTGTCGAGTTCCTGCAGCAGGTGCTTCAGGCCCTTCCGGTACGGCACCCTGGTAAGAATGCGAGTAACGGCGATGCCGTTCGGAGTAATGTAACGAATTTGACGCATGCGAGTGGGATACCCGCTAGCATACCACGCAGGGTTGTGGCGAATTGACGAATCGGGCGTCCGGCGAAAGCGCCCGGCAGGTTCGCGGCCCGCAACTTACCTTAGCCGGCGAAGGTGCCGATGAGAATGATGGCGATGGGCGTATCGCCCAGGGAGCTGTATAAAACCCAGTCCTCTCCCTCCTGTTTCAGGGCCGCGGGTTCGGCGCTTTCGGGCTTCCAAACGTTGAGAATGGCCGGGTGCGTGATGCCGCTGGCCTTTTGGCTCATGGCCACGAGTTCCTTGTAGGACGGGGTCGCGTTGAGGTCGGTGTCGGATTCGGCGAGCGACAGCAGCACGAAATCGCGGGTGGGCGCGATGCCCTGGTGCGCGCCGTCCACGGGATAAAAGCTCAGCCGCATGGTGTAGACGCCGGGCTTGAGGGGGTTGCCGCGGCGGTCGACTCCCTTAGTGGGGAAGCGGATCGCGCCGAGCAGGGTTCCGTGCTTGATTTGCGAAAAGCTGACGTTCTGCTCCGGGTTGCCGTCTGACGGTACGCTGGTGCGGAGCCAGACCTCGCACACGACGCCGTTCGGACCGCTGATCTTCGCGCCGTCTTTCTGCAGTGCGTTGCGGATATCGGGAGCGAGTTCCGAAGGCGGCGCTCCCGCGGGCTCCAATTTATACTGGCTGAAGGCGATTGCGGAAAACAGGCAATAAGACAACAGTAGCTTTCCCATTTATGTTCAGCTCCTCTCTATATCAGCTTACAGGAATGCCGGCTAACCCCGACAGTCCCCGGGAGAATTGACCGTGATCCGTCCCTAGCAGGTTGCGGAAAAACACAGGCTGAAACCCTGAAACACGTTACGGCTGGAATGTTCTGATCGTCTAATCTGCATGCGCGGTCGCGATCATCAGCAAGCAGACATGTACAGCTACTTGTCGCCGGAACAGCGGGTT
>JBLNCW010000012.1:0-33707 GCA_050261015.1 Rhodospirillales bacterium
GGCCATCGTTCACCGCTAAGCAATTTTGCACCCAGAGGGTGAAATCAAACCCTCCCCTCTGCGCCGCGACCCGCTTGGCTCCCAGTTGTACTCTGAAATCACTTACGGGCGGATCAGGGGCCGCCCGCGCCCGGTTCGGGCTCCTTTCTGGACACGGTTGTGATAAAAAAATTGGTCATGCCTCAGCTCAGCCGCCGCAGTTTCGTTGCCGGCTCCGCCGGTTTGCCGGCCGCCGTCGCCGCAGCGCCCCAGCCAGCGGGCAAGCGCAACCTCATCACCTCCACTTGGTCATCGGAAAAGCTCTCTGCGGTTCTGCCCGCGCCCGGCAGCTATCGCCCGTTCCCCACCGCGAGCGAGCGCGCCCGTTGGGAGGCGCTCCCGCAGGACGCCCGCGCCGCGCTGCTGGAGGCCGGAGGGCGCCAGCTTAGTACGCCGTGGGAGGTCCTGCCCGCGACGGTATTTCTCGAATTCCGGCGCAATGGCAATCGCTCCCGTTACGAGGGTTTGCGCAACCGGCGCAGGAACAAGCTCCAGGCGTTGGTGATCGCCGAGTGTATCGAGGGCATGGGACGCTTCCTCGATGAGATCGCCAACGGCGTCTGGCTCACGTGTGAGGAATCCTTCTGGGGCGTGCCGGCGCATCTCGGAGTGCAGAAGGCAGGAGTCGGGCTGCCCGACGTCGCTGAGCCGATCGTCGATCTGTTCGCCGCGGAAACCGCGAGCCTGCTGGCTTGGACAGACTATCTGGTGGGTCCGCAGCTTGCAGGCGTTTCCAAACTCATCCCTGAGCGCATCCAACTTGAGATCGACCGCCGCATGCTGGCGCCCTGCCTGGCCCGCAACTTCGGGTGGATGGGGCTCGCCGGCGAGACCGTCAACAACTGGGACCCCTGGATCTGTTCCAACTGGCTGGTAGCCGCGTTTCTGGTGGAACGGGACAACTCACGCCTTCAGGCGGCGGCGTACAAAATCCTGCGCTGCCTTGACAGCTTCCTGAACGTCTACGCCGACGATGGAGGCTGCGACGAAGGCCCCAGCTACTGGGGGCGCGCGGGAGCATCCCTTTTCGATTGCCTGGAGCTACTGCGCGAGGCCACTGGCGGCGCATTCGATCTGTTTAAAGCCCCGCTGGTGAGGGAAATCGGGCGCTATATTTTGAGAGCGCACATCTGCGATGACTGGTACACCAATTTCGCGGACGCGCCCGCGCGCGTTGCCGTTAACGGGGACCTGGTCTATCGCTTCGGGAAACGGATCGGCGATGAGGCGATGATGGCCCACGGCGCCTTCGCCGCCTTCCTCCGCGATGAGAAAGCCATCCCCGGCGACAGCATCAGCCGCCAGCTTCCCGCGCTCTTCAATCTCGAGGAATTGCGAAAGGCGCCCAGGGCCCAGGCTCAGCTCCGGGACGTGTGGTTGCCCGGCATCCAGGTGATGACCGCGCGCCTCCAGGAAGGATCGTCCAAGGGGTTGTACCTCGCCGCACAGGGCGGGCACAACGCCGAGAGCCACAATCACAACGATGTGGGTAACTTCATCGTCTTCTCAGACGGCCTGCCGGCGATTATCGATGTTGGGGTGGAAACCTACACCGCTCAGACCTTCAGTTCCAGGCGCTATGAGATCTGGACCATGCAATCGGCCTATCACAACTGCCCCACCATCGACGGCGTGATGCAGTCGGCGGGACGCCGGTTCGCTGCCCGCGACGTAGTGTGCCGGAGCGATGACAGCGCGGCGGAATTTCGGCTCGACATCGCGGCCGCCTACCCGCCGGAAGCGCGGCTGGAAAGCTGGGGCCGCACCCTGCGGCTCGACCGCGGCAAAAACCAGATCGAACTGGCGGACGAATACGTCTTGAGGCAGCCAGCCAAGGAGATCACTCTCACTTTCATGACGCCCTGCCGCGTGGAGTCCGGTGCGGGCAAGCTCACTCTTACGGTTGCGCCGGGCAAAACCGTGAGCATCTTCTATGACGGCGGAGTCTTCAAACCGGACGTCGAGGAGATCGCTATCAAGGATGCCCGGCTGCGAAGCGCGTGGGGCGACCGCCTCTTCCGCATCCTCCTGCGCGCCGCAAATCCCGGCGTCCGCGGGCGCTGGAACACCCGGATCGCCGGCTCGTAACGCCGCGGAACTCAGCCCAGAGCGCCGGAACAAACGCGCCTATTCAAACCGGAGCGCGGACATCGGTTCGATCCGCGAAGCGCGCCGCGCGGGCAGCACCACCGCGATCACGGCGGCGGCAAGCAGCACCAGGGGCACGCCCAGGAAGGTCGCCGCATCGGTAGGGCTGATGCCATAAAGCAGGCTCGCGGTGAAGCGGCTCACCATCAGCGCCAAGGCAAGGCCCAGCGCCAGTCCGGCGGCAACGATCGCCATCGCCTGGCGAATCACCAGCCTGATAATGCCGGCGACACCCGCGCCCAGCGCCATCCGAATCCCGATCTCCCGCGTGCGGCTGCGCACCGAGTAACTCACCACCCCGTACAAGCCGACACTGGCGAGCACCAAACCCAGCAGCCCGAAAATGCCGAACAGCGCCGCGCACACCCGCGGAATCAGGAACGCTTTCGATACGTGATGGTCGAGCGTGTCCACGTTGAAAATGGCCAGGTTGCGATCCAGCGCCTCCACCTGCTCGCGGACCGGGCGGAGCATCCGCACCGGGTCGCCGGCCGTCTTCACCAGGATCGTCAGTCCCAAAAGGCTGATAATTTCGCGTGGGCGGTTGGGTAGGTATGTGTATACGCATGCCTTGGTCTCCTCGCCAAGGCTTACGGACTTGGAGTCGCCCGAGACGCCGATGACCTCGAAAACCTCCTTCCCGTCGCGCATCGCGATACGCTGCCCGATCGGGTCTTTATCCCCGAACAGCCTCCGCGCCATAAGCTCGCTGATGATCGCGGTTGGGTTCCGGGTGTCCCGCCCGGGGTCGAAGTCGCGCCCCCTCAGCAGCGGGATCCCCACCGTCTCGAAATAGCGCGAGGTGACGGTGAACACGTCGGCATTCGCAAGCTCGCTGGATTCCTTGGAGGCGTCCCGGAACTGCTCGCCATTCTGAGCCAGGCTGAGCGGCATGATGTTGACGGCCGCCACGGAGCGCACATCGGGCAGCGCGGTGAGGCGCTGCTCCAGTTGGCGAAGGAACTCGCGGCGGCGCTCTTCGGAATAATTGTTCGTGGTCGGATCCACGGCCAGCATCAGAACGTTATCCGGCCGGATACCGAGGTTGATGGATGCGGCGCTCTGCAAGCTGCGGAGGAACAAACCAGCAGCCACAAGCAGGACCACCGAGAGCGTCACCTGCACTCCCACAAGAATGTTTCGCATGCCGAACCGGCGGAACCTGGCGAAACTCCCCCCGGCCCCCTTCAACGCGGACACCAGGTCCGTGCGGCTGGCGGCGATGGCCGGAGCCAGACCGAAAAGAATGCCGGTGACTACCGCAAGCACGGCGGTGAACAGCAGAACGCGGAGGTCGGGGGTGAAATCAAACCCGATCGGAACGGCGATGGGCAACTGCAGGCCGGACAGCGCGTCCGCGGCAAAGTAGGCGAGCGCGAAACCGCCAACCGCGCCGAGCGAAGCCAGCGTCACGCTTTCGGTGAGCAACTGCCGGATCAGCCGCCAGCGGCTTGCGCCCATCGCCATACGCAGGCTGATCTCCTGCTGGCGGGCCACCGCGCGGGCAAGCAGCAAGTTGGCCACGTTCGCGCACGCGATCAGCAGCACCAGGCCCACCACCACCATCAGAACCGCCATCAGACCGCCGACGCCTTTCGCTTCGCCGGGTATCTTGCCTGCCGGCGTAAGCGTCACCGGATCCCGGCGCCGTCCTTCCTTGTAAGTCTCCGACCTTGCGTTCACCACGTTGAGCGCGCTCACCGCCTGTTCGCGGCTAACCCCCGGCTTCAGCCTGCCCGTGATCGAAATCCAGTTCGTAGTCCGGCTTTCCGTATCGGTGATGTCGGGCACAAAACTCTTGTACATGGCCAGCGGCGCCCAGAATTCGGAAAGAATGCCGCGGTCCGTGCCATGGAAGCCGGGGGCCATCACGCCGATGATGGTGAAGGAGAGCCCGTTGAGCACTACCGTCTTGCCGATCACGTTCGGGTCGCCGCCGAACCGGCGCCGCCATAGTGCGTTGCCGAGAACGACCACCGGACTCTGCCCCGGCGCCGCATCTTCGTCGGGACTGATGCCTCGCCCCAGCGCGAGCGGCGGCGCAACCACTGAGAAGTAATTGCCGGAGACAAGCTGTCCCCAAACGCGCTCGGCGGGGCCGGAACCGGCGAGGTTTGCGGGCGCCAGCGGGAAATGGGCCGCCAAACCGCTGAAAACCCCGGCGCACTCGTCCCGGAACTCACGGTAGTTGGGATAGGGAAAGGTGCGGCCCCCTGAAAGTGAGTACAGCCCGCCCGGGTCGCGCACCGGCAGCGCGCCGAGCAGGGTGGCGTTCACCATGCTGAAAACGGTGGTGTTGGCGGCGATGCCAAGCGCTACCGAGATGACCACCACGGCGGTGAACCCGGGGTCTCTCAAAATCGTCCGAATGGCGTAACTAAGATCGCGGGGCATTGTCATTGGCTATACGCAAATGAACGCGGCTCCGTTCGGGACGAGCAGCCGCTTCGCCTTCAGACATGCAGTTGGCGGTCCGCGAATGACGCGGTTTCATTTCAGGAGGATAGCAGTAATTGCGAACGTCGCAGCCGTCCGCTATTGGGAAACGCGGTTGCATTTCCGGACATCCGGGAACTCAAAATCCGAACCGGGACGGGTTGCGGCCGATCAGCATGGCCGCCATCACCTTCGGCACGTACTCGCGGGTTTCCGCCGGCAGGGCGCGCGTGCGGTACAGATACCAGAAATTCCGCTGCTTGATGGGATCGCGCACGTTCCGCTCGATGGCCCCTTTCACCCGGGCAGGTCCGAGGTTGTACGCCGCCAGCGCGAGCATCACCGAACTGCCGGAGCCGAACTCGAGAATGAGCCGGCGGATGTACTTGCAGGCCGCGTTCGTCGCCTTCACCGTATCAAGCCGTTCGTCCTCGCCCTCGTCCACTACCAGGCCGAGCGACCGGGCGGTCGCCGGAGTGAATTGCCATAGACCCGCCGCGCCCGCTTCGCTTTCCTGCGAGTGATTGAAGGCGCTTTCGACCACCGCCATGTACGCGAGGTCCGGCGGCAGACTGTTCTTCTCGAAGATGCTGCGCATTCTATCCAGCTCGGGCCGCGCGCGGTTAAGCGCGCGTTCCATGTTGGGGCGGTCCGGCCCCTGGTACTGTTTGGTGTAGCTGTTTACGCGTTCGACGAATTCGGGCGGCAGGCTGTAGATTTCGGCGCCGAACTCGGCCATCAGAATACGGAGTTCCTGTCGGACGAAATCCTCTTGCGAGCGGACGCCGAGGCGGTAGAGAAAGTTGGCCTGTAGCGCCAGCGCCTCATTCTGGTACTGATTCAGGAGCGCAATGAGTTTATCGGCGGCCTCGGGGTTCTGTCCGGGCTGGGCAAGCCTGGCTTCGAGGTCGTATATGCGGACGTCGATCTCGGCCTTGGCTCTCTTCAGCTCGCGAATGCGCCACACGCTATAGCTGGTGGCGGCCGCCAGCGCGATAACGAGCAGCCATATGGCCAATGTCAGCCGCCTCCGCGTCCGCCGGACCACGTGCTGCAGCACCTCGCGCATGATGACGCCGGTCTGGTCGGGGATGCCTGCGTTCCGGGCCAGCCGCGCACGCGTAACCGCGTGCCGGAGAATCTGTTCGGTCGGGTCGCCCGCGCCGCCTTCACGCGCGCCGGGCGCGGCGATCAGGGTGCGGTCAACGTCCATTTGCGGGGGTACGCTCGTGACAAAAAGCAGTTGCGGGCCGCCCGCGCCGAGTTGAATCACGCATGGAGCTTCAAGCGCGGTTTCGGTGACGCGCTTGCCGTCTACAAACGTGCCGTTGGTGCTGTTGAGGTCCCGGAGAATGAAGGAATTACCCTCGCGGCGAATCTCCAGGTGATGGCCGGACACGATGGCGCAATCCGGACCTGTAACGACAACGTCGTTTTCAGGGTTGCGGCCGACCAGAGTGATGTCGTCTTCCAGCAGATAGCGAGTGCCGGACAGCGGCCCTGACCCAAGCACGAGTGCGGGCTTGTCGCTGTTTGCTTCCTTCTTCGGAGCTCGCAGTCGATCGACCTCCACCGGCCCGATAGCAGTTCCGGACCGGTACTTCCATTGTCACATGTGCAACGCCGCAGGTGCGGGCCGGGCCGGCTACAGCAGTTCCCGCAGGTCGGAAACCCAGTAATCGGGGTTCCACCGCGCAAGCTCGTCGGGGTCGCCGTAGCCGTACCGGACGGCGCAGATTTTGACCCCGGCGCGGCGGCCGGCTTCCATGTCCGCGGGCGAGTCGCCGACGAACAGGCAATCCTCCGGACGCGCCCCAAGCGCTTTGAGAGAGGTGTGCACGACATCGGGCGCCGGCTTGTACGGAAAGCCGTCGGTGCCCTGGACGTGGTCGAAATAGTCGATCAATCCGAACTGGGAGAGAATCGCGCGCGTGGTTTCGGAAGCTTTGGTGGTTGCGGTGGCCTTGCGCCCGGGCATCGCTTCGAGAGCCTCTCTTACCCCCGGGAAGACCCGCGTAGCCCTGTGCTTCCGGGCGGGATAGATGGCGCGATACCGCCGGATCAGCTCGTCGCACTGCGCGTCCGTGTAATCCGGCAGCAGGTCGCGGAACATATCGAGCAGGTGGACGCCCACGTATCGCTTCAGGTCCGCGCTGGTAAGGGAGCGGCACGGCGTCTCCGCCAGCACCTCGAGAATGGCGCCGCAGATATCTTCCGCGGAATCAAGCAGAGTTCCGTCGACGTCGAACAGGTAAACGGGGAAGGGTGGCGGCATCAGGCTGGCTGAGGCCGCTCTCCTTCCACGAGACCGGGCAGCCGCCGGCCGCCTTCCGGCCGTACCACCTGCTGGGCTTGCCCGTGCTCGGAGGATGGACGTATCGGCTCGATTTCTTCGCCTGCGATCAGCGCGCGAATTTCGTCGCCGTCGAGGACTTCCCGTTCAAGAAGCGCTTCGGCAACCCGGACGAGCCCGTCGCTATGCTCCTCGATCAGCTTGCGGGCGCGGTCGTAGGCCCTGCCGATGATCTTGCGGACCTCTTCGTCGATGCGGATCGCCGTCGCCTCGCTGTAGTCGCGGTGCTGCGCGATTTCGCGGCCCAGGAAGATCTGCTCTTCCTTCTTACCGAAGCTCAGCGGGCCAAGGTCGCTCATGCCCCACTCGCAGACCATTTTCCGGGCGAGGTCGGTGGCGCGCTCGATGTCGTTGCCGGCCCCCGTTGTCATGTGGTCCATGTAGATCTCCTCGGCGATGCGGCCGCCGAGCAGTCCGGCAAGCTGCGTCTCCAGGTACTCCTTCGTGTAGGAGTGCTTGTCGTCCTCGGGGAGCTGCATCGTGACACCCAGCGCCATCCCCCGAGGAATGATGGTGACCTTGTGGACCGGGTCGGCCTTCGGCAACAGCGCCAGCACGACCGCGTGGCCGGCCTCGTGATAAGCGGTGTTCCGCTTCTCCTCTTCACTGATGATCAAGGACTTCCGCTCGACGCCCATCAATACTTTGTCCTTGGCCACCTCGAAGTCGGCCATCGCCACGACCTTCCGGTTTTGCCGCGCGGCAACCAGCGCCGCTTCGTTCACCAGGTTCGCCAGGTCGGCGCCGGCGAAGCCCGGAGTTCCGCGCGCCAGCACCATGAGGTCTACGTCATCGGCAATGGGGACCCTCTTCGTGTGTACCCGGAGAATGGCTTCGCGGCCCTTCACGTCGGGCCGCCCGACCACCACCCGGCGGTCGAAGCGCCCGGGCCGGAGCAGCGCCGGGTCGAGCACGTCCGGGCGGTTGGTCGCCGCCACCAGGATCACGCCTTCGTTGGATTCGAAGCCGTCCATCTCAACCAGCAACTGGTTGAGCGTCTGCTCGCGCTCGTCGTGGCCGCCGCCCAGACCTGCGCCACGGTGCCGGCCGACAGCGTCGATTTCATCGATGAAGATGATGCAGGGGGCGTTCTTTTTGCCCTGCTCGAACAGGTCGCGGACGCGGCTCGCGCCCACGCCGACGAACATTTCCACAAAATCGGAGCCCGAAATCGAGAAAAACGGTACGTTGGCTTCGCCCGCGATGGCGCGCGCCAGCAGCGTCTTTCCAGTGCCCGGCGGGCCGATCAGCAGCACGCCCTTGGGAATGCGCCCGCCCAGCTTCTGAAATTTCTGCGGTTCACGCAGGAACTCGATGATCTCCTGGAGTTCCTCTTTCGCTTCCTCGACGCCCGCCACATCCTTGAACGTCACCTTTTTCTGCTGCGAGGAGTGCAGGCGGGCTCTGCTTTTTCCGAAGCTTAAGGCCTTATTTCCGCCGCTCTGCATCTGGCGCATCATGAATATCCAGAATGCAAGCAGCAAAACAAAGGGAACGGCGTTGATCAGCACACCTACCCAACTGCTGGTGCTGGTCTCTTTGATGTTGATGTTGACTCCGCTTTCCTGCAGCAGCGTGATGATGTCGGGGTAATTGGCGGGAATGAGAACGTGCAGGCCGCCGTTGTCATCTTTGTAGGTGCCGTTCACCTCCATCCCGCTGATCGTCACCGACTGCACCTTCCCTGCTTTCACGTCGTTGACGAATTGGGTGAAGGTGAGCTGGCGGTCGGCCCGCTTCTGTCCCGTCTTCACGACGGTCCAGAGCAGGACCACCACCATGATCAGAACCACCCAAAAGATTGCCGTTTTCACGTTCGAATTCATAAAACTCCACCGCCTGCGGAACGGGTGTGCCCTCTCCTCTTCATTGGACGCCGCAGCCCGGAGATAAGATTACAGGATTCCGGAATTATCATGGATTTTGCGCAATTTCAGAATCGTGGTGCTATCGGGCGTGGCGGCGAACTCCGCGGCCGGTCCGAATTGCGCCACCCAAATGATTGCTCCTTCCCTCGTGAGAACAGGCCATGACCGCCGCTTCCAGAGCGGAATTCGGGCGTGCTGCAGTAAAGTGTTGACTTTAGCTCGATTGGCGCGTCCAAGTGGTCGGTATTGATCACCCGGTCTCCAGTTCCGTAGACGTAATGCACCGCCAACCCGACCCCAGTCTAGTTGCTCGCTTTCTTTTTCATTATAGCCGTAATCGCAACCGGGTTGAAGCAATTCCAGTTCCAATTCGATACCGCTTCCCGGCGGATGTACCCGCCCGGGTACTCGGACCTCAATATCGTAATCCAGGCAGCCGTACTCCGGCGGCGCGAGGCGAATCCAACCGCAGCTCCGCCACGCCTCCAGTCCTGGAATCTCGAAACGCCTGGCAATCCCGGCGCCGCGGGCGAGCGCGAGAACGCGCTCGACGTGGAGCATATCGATGCGGCGCAGGTCGCCCCGCGCCTGCTCGATCGCCGCTCGCACCACACGCCTTGCCAGGGCCGGGTGCAAACCCGCCAGCCACTCGGCCTGAAAAATCACCTCGGGCGGCCGGGCGATCAAATGCCCGCGAGCGGCGGCGGAAACGGCCTGTTGCCAGTAATCCTCTTCGCCCCGCGCAACCTCGGCCATGCCGGCCAGAACCTGCGTGAGGGCCGGGTTCCACTCGCGCTCGAGCGCGGGCAGCAGGTCGTGGCGGATCCGGTTGCGGGCGAACCGGCGGTTTTGGTTGCTCGAGTCTTCCCGCCAGGGAAGTTGTCTCGCCCGCAGATATTTCAGCACCTCGGCGCGGCTCACGTCGATCAGCGGCCGCACGAGCCCCTCGGCGGTCACCGGCCGGATGCCCGCCAGCCCCGCCGTTCCCGCGCCCCGAAGAATGCGGAACAGCACGGTTTCCGCCTGATCCGAGCGGGTATGCCCCACCGCGATGCGGTCCAGCTCCCCTCCGCGGATCAGGCCCACGAAAAACTCCTGCCGGATCCTGCGCGCCGTCTGCTCCAGGTTTCCACCCTCCGCATGAATGATGCCCGGGACGTCCGCATCGTGACACCGGAATTCGAGTCCCAGGCTTTGGGCCAGCTCGCGCACGAAACGCGCGTCGCCCTCGGACTCCTCGCCGCGAAGATGATGGTTTACGTGCAGGACGGAAAGCCGCAGATCCCAGCGCGCCCGCAACTCGAGCAGCACATGGAGCAGGGCAACGGAATCGGCGCCGCCCGAAACAGCCACCCCGACCCGCATTCCGGGCGAAAACATGGCGTGCCGCTCGATTGTCCCGGCAACGCTCTGGAGCATAAAACCATTTTAGAGGCGGGGCGTTCGCCGGGTCCGGCTAAGGCGCTACCCCCGAGTGCCCAGTGCCGCCTTGGCGATAATCCAAAGCTTTTCCCGCGCCGGCAACTCCACCCGGTGGGACAGCACGTCGTAGTTGGTCTGTTCGATTCTGGCCAGCAGCCGCGAGTAGATCTCGATCAGCGCCCACAACGACGACCGGCAGTGCTCGTCCACCATTTCGATCAGCGGCCTCGATTCGTCGTAGTACGCCCGGGCGCGCGCCGTCTCGAACTCCATCAGATCGACGAACTCGTCGGTCCGCTTGCCTTCGCGCAGGTCCGCCTCGTCGACGTGGAACCGCTCCAGGTCTTCGGCGGGCAGATAGACACGGCCGCGCGCGGCGTCCTCGCGTATATCGCGCAAAATGTTTGTGAGCTGGAAGGCAACGCCGCACTTTTCGGCGAGCGGCAGGGCATCCGGCGACCGGAAGCCGAAGATGTGAATCACGGTCAGCCCCACCACCGACGCCACCTGGTAGCAGTAGCGGTACAGCTCGTCGAACGTCCGGATGCGCCGCGGCTGCAAATCCGACATCACGCCCTCGATCATGTCGTGGAAATACTCGCGCGGGATGCCGAACCGCTGCACGGTGTCGTGAAACGCCGGCCATCCGATATGCCCGCTGAACCGCCCTTCGAGCGCGCAGTTCAGCTCCTCGCGCCAGCGTTCGAGGGCCGCTTTCCGGGGGCAGCCTTCCTTCGGCGCATCGTCGCTCAAATCGTCGCACCGCCGCATGAAGGCGTAAATCGCGCAGATCGCCCGGCGCTGCGGCTTGGGGAGCAACACGAAGGAGTAGTAGAAATTGCGCGCCCGGCTTCGCGCTATCTGCCGGCAGTACTCGTACGATCGTTCGAGTGTCTCGCTCATGCCGCTCTCGCAAAGGCCGCACGCCCGAGAGCGCCGAGCAACAGCCCGATCTTCTCGGTCCTGGAGATATGCGGCCGGCGCGCAAGCACATTGTAGCCCTGCCGCTCTATTTTCTCCAGGACGCGCAGTCCGCCGCGGCTGAACAGCTCGATATCGACCGCCAGCCGGCGGTCCACCCGGCGGGCCAGCGGCAGTCCCTTCAAAAAGAGTTGCCGCGCGACGCCCACCGCCTCGCGCATTACGGCGCGGAAGGCATCGTTCTCCCGCCGCGCTTCGAGCTCCTCCACCGAGTAGCCGTGGCGCTCCATCGCCTCCAGCGGAATGTACACGCGCCCTTTCTCAAGATCGCGTCCCACGTCCTGCCAGAAATTCGCAAGCTGGAGCGCGGTGCAAGTCGCATCGGAAAGCTCCTGCCGCTCCGCGTCGCGGTATCCGCAAAGATAGAGCACCAGCCGTCCCACGGGATTGGCCGACCAGCGGCAGTAGGCGAACAGTTCTTCGTAGCTGCGGTAGCGCACCACTGTCTGGTCCTGCACGAACGCGCGGATCAGGTCGGCGAAGGGTTCTTTGGGCAAGCCGTGCCGCTCGACCGTTCCCTTCAGCGCGACAAACACCGGATGCGCCGCCCGGCCTTCGTACATGGCGTCGAGCTCGCCGCGCCACCATTCCAGCAGCCGCAGGCTCTCGGCCGTGTCGCCGATCTCGTCGCCCAAGTCGTCCGCCCAGCGGCAGAACGCGTAGACGTTGTAGAAATCCTGGTGCAGCCGCCGCGGCAGCAGCACGCTCACCACGTGAAAATTTTCGTAGTGGTGGGTCGCCAGCCAGCGCGTGTATTCGAGAGCTTCCTGCTCGCTGTACCGCCGCGCCAGGGCTTCCGGGGATTTCACGAAATCCTGGGGCTGTAGGAACACTGGCTCAGGGAATGATCGCAGTCTTTAAGTGGCCGTTATGGCTCATCAGGTGCCGCATCACTTCGAGCAGATTCGCCAGCGGCTCCTCGCGATTGACGAAATCCCGCGCCGCGATCACCCCGCGGCGGATCAGGTCGAGCGCTCTCCGGATGTGCGCCGGCGTGTGATGGAAGCTCGCCTTGCAGGTGATCTCAGAGTAATGCAGCAGCGAGGTGTCGAGCGAAACACGGCTGTCGCTCGGGCAGCCTCCGAAAAAGTTCACCGTGCCTCCCCGGCGCACCATGTGGACGCACATCTCCCACGTCTGCGGCTTCCCAACGGCCTCGATGGCCACATCCGCGCCGCGGCCCTCCGTCAGGCTCCGCACCACGCCCACGGGATCGGGATACTGGGTTGTCGAAATCAGCTCGTCGGCGCCCAGGGCCTCGGCCCTCTCCAACTGCGTTTTGCGCCGGCCGAGCGCAATCACTCGCGCGCCCAGCGATTTCGCCAGCCGCACGAACATCAATCCGATCGGGCCCAGGCCGATGACGGATACGTTGTAGCCTTCGCGGATTTCCGTGTCCTCGATTCCTTTCAGCACGCACGCCAGCGGCTCCACCAGCGCCGCATCCTGATAACTCACGCCCTCCGGAATCTCATACGTGTTCTTTTCCACAATGCGCGCTGGAATCCGTATGTACTCGGCATACGCTCCGTTGTTGAACAGCAGATCCTCGCACAGGTTCTCGCAGCCTCGCCGGCAATAAAAACATTTCTGGCACGGCGCGGAATTCGCCGCCACGATCTTCTGGCCCACGCGGAATTTCGTAACGCCATCTCCGACCGCAACGATGTCCCCGGCCAGCTCGTGGCCGAACACCGCGGGAGGGATAATCATGCGCGCGTGATAGCCGCGGCGGAAGACCTTGACGTCGGTGCCGCACGTTAGAGCGGCTTTCACGCGAACCAGAAGATCTCCCGCGCCAGGTTTCGGGACGGCTACCGGCTCAACCTGCAGGTGTTCTTTTCCGTATAGGACGGCAGCCAGCATTTGGGTATTCACTGTGCCCACCTCTGTGGTCGAACAACAATCTTCAACGAATTCTCATCCGGATGTAACGCCAGCTTTATCGCGGAACCTATTGAGTCGAGTGGCAACCGGTGCGAGATGAGATCTTCCACCGGCAATTCGCCGCTGAAAACAAGCCGGGCGGACTCCTTCTGGAGATCCACCGAGGCGCTGTAACAGCCTAGCAGAGTCCTTTCTCCGACACAAATGTCCGCTCCTGATAATTCTACATGTTCCTGATGCGAAGTTTGGGCAAACAAAAGAATTCTTCCGCCGGGCCGCGAGCAGCGGACCCCCTGCTGCACCAGGCCGGGGACCGAAGCGGCCAGGATCACCAGGTCCGCGCCGCGCCCCTCCGTAAGCTTAGCCACCAGGGATTCGATCTCCGTCGTCCTCGGGTCCCAGGCTTTTTCGGCGCCGAACCGTACCGCCAGTTCGCGCCGCCGCGCGATCGTGTCCGTGGCCAGCACCCGGGCGCCGGTGCGGCGCACCAGCATCGTGAACAGCAGCCCGATGGGCCCCTGTCCCAGGATAAGGCAGGTCTCGTCCGGCCTTGGCTCCAACTGCACCACTGCCTTCAGGCACGTGTTGACCGGCTCCACGAAGCAGGCCCGGTCAAAAGGCACATCGTCGGAAAATTTCTCCACGCCGCGGCACACAATCCAGTCCATCACGCGGACGTACTGCGAGAAACCTCCACCGGCCGGCTCGAACCCTGCCGTCACACCCACTTTCTTGTAAACCGGGCATTGGGCGTACAGCTTGCGGCGGCAATAAAAGCACTCCCCGCAAGGGATATGGTGAAATACAATCACCCTATCTCCCACCGAGTAACCCGAAACACCCGGTCCCACACGCACGACGACGCCCGCGGTCTCGTGCCCGAATATGCGCGGCGGCGGCAGGAGGTTGTGCTCCACTTTCTTCAAATCCGTGTGGCAGATGCCGCAGCTCTCCACACGTACCAGCAGCTCGCCGGATCCGATTTTCGGCGTCGGAACCGTCTCCACGGCAATGGTGCTGTTGCCGCGGTAAACGGCCGCCCGCATCGTATCCGGCACGATGAATTCAGAATCGGCAGTCGGCAAAAAACTCTCCAAGCGCCCGCGCGGCGATACGTCCCTGCCGCTCCAGGCGAATCAACTCCGGCAGCGATGCCCATGGCCGGGCCATCGCCGCTCTCAGGATTCGAAGACGGCTGAAACGCCCGTCCCGATCCCGCAAACCATCAAAATCCAGAGTAAAGCCTTCACATGCCCGGTCCATTACGGCCCGGACGCAATAAAACGGCACGCCGCATTCTTCGGCCCGTTGAGCCACTGCGGCGGCTTCCATTTCCACCGCGGAGGCGCCGCACGCGGCGAGACGGCGTTTTTCCTCCACCGTTCCCACCACGCGCCTGGCGGAAACCAGCGCACCCGAGCGGAACTTCCGGCCCGCCGGCGGCTGCTCCGCCTCATACGAACGGCCTTCGGCCAGAACGTGCGAGGCCACGAACACATCGCCGGTGTTCAAATCGTCCTCCAGCCCTCCGCAAAAGCCGGTGCTCACCACAGCCTGAACCTTCTCGCGGCCGAGGGCCACTGCGGCGGCCTTTGCTGCCAGATGCCCCGGCCCGTGCGCCGCCATCAGCATCCGCTGGCCGTTCAACTCACCGCTTCGCGCGAACTGTATGGGCCAGTCCAGGCGCCTCACGTTCCGGCATTTCCGAAGCACGCCCCTCAACTCGCGCGGCTCGGCCGCCACCACCAGCACCGTCTTCACTGCACGCAGTACCCGTTGCCGCGGAACCATTCGACGGCGCGGCAGAGCGCGTCCTCGACGGGGCCCGGCGAAAATCCCAACTCGCGCGCGGCCTTTTCGTGCGAGACAAACATCTTCTTTTTCGCCATCCGGACGCCGTTCAGCGGCGCCCGGGGCTCCCTTCCCGTCACCGCGGCCCAGCCGGTGCTCAGCAGGCCCGCGGCATATGCCACCGCGTAGGGAATCCGCCGCCGGGGCGCCGCACACCCGCTGATTTTCTCCAGCATCCCAAAAATTTCCGCGAGCGTCAGGTTGGCGCATCCGAGAATGTAGCGCTCACCCGGCTTTCCGCGGTCTGCTGCCAGCAGATGCCCCTCGGCCACGTCGCGCACGTCCACCAGGTTCAGGCCGGTCTCGATATAGGCCGGCATGGCCCGGTTCAGAAAATCCACGATGATCTTGCCGGTCGGCGTGGGCTTGAAATCGTGATCCCCGATAGGCGCGGTCGGGTTCACGATCACCACTGGGAAACCATCCGCGGCGAACCGGAGGGCAACCTGCTCGGCCAGAAACTTCGACCGTTTGTAATCGCCCGCCATGTCCGTGAGGGAGACCGGCGTGTCCTCGTCCCCTGGCTTATGCTTCGGGAAACCGATGCATCCGACCGTGCTCGTATAAACCACCTTTTCCACGCCCGCTGCGCGCGCCGCTTCCAATAGATTGCGCGTGCCGTCCACATTGGACCGGTATATCTCCTGCGGGTCTTTGGCCCAGAGACGGTAATCGGCAGCCACGTGGAACACCAGGCCGCAGCCCTCAGCCGCACGCTTCAGCGAGTCCGGGTCGCGCAGGTCGCCCGTAACCGTCTCGGCGTCGAGTTCCCTCAGCCGGCTGGACTGCCGCACCAGCGCCCGGACACAACATCCCCGCTCGATCAGCACGCGCGCCACATGCCACCCGACGAAGCCCGTGGCGCCTGTCACCAGTACAGGTTTCATCTCACCGGATCGCCCACCTCAACAGCTTCCAGTTGTCGCCGGGCCGGGCGTTGATCCCAAGAGCGGCCGAAGGCTCGTACCCGCAGTGCGTCATGCAGTGCTCGCAGCGGGGATCGTTCCCATGGCCGTAGCTCTCCCAATCCGTTTTCGTCATGAATTCTTCAAAGGTTTGATAGTGGGCGTCGGTAATCAGGTAACACGGCCCTTTCCACCCCTTGACGTTGTAGGTCGGGTTGCCCCACGCCGTGCATGGCAGATCGCGTTCGCCCTTCAGGAAATCCAGGTACGTCGGCGTGGTGTTCAGCTTGAAACGCCGCGCCAGCTTATCAATGTCTTTGAATTTTTCGTGCACGTCCTCCCGCGTCATGAAGATTTCGCGGTCGTTGACGGCCGAGTAGCCGTAGGCGGGAGACAGCATGTGCCCGTCCATGTCGAACTGCTCCAGACACTCGAACAGTTGCTCGATCTCCCGCATGTCCGTTTCTTTGTAAATCGTGGTGTTGGTGCAGACCTTGAAGCCGGCCGCTTTCGCCGCCCGGATCGCCTCAATCGCCTGGCGGAACACGCCCTTGCGCTCGACCGCCGCATCGTGGTGTTCCTCCATGCCGTCCAAGTGGATGTTGAAGAAAAACTTCGGGTGCGGCTTGAACTCGCTGAGGCGCTTCTTCACGAACATGCCGTTGGTGCACAGGTAAATGTGCTTGCCCCGGCTGAGGATCTCCGCGCTCAGGCGTCCGATCTCCGGGTACAGCAGCGGCTCGCCCCCGCAGATGGATACGATCGGCGCGCCACACTCGTCCACCGCCGCCAGGCATTGCTCCACCGAAAGCCTCTCGGTGATCGAGTCTTCGTATTCGCGGATCCGGCCGCATCCCGTGCAAGTCAGGTTGCAGGCGTGCAGCGGCTCCAGCATCAGCACCAGCGGGAAACGCTTGCCGATCATGGGATGGCGCTGCGCGCCGCCGCCGCTTCGATGGTGATGCAGGATCCGGAATGGATTCGAAGCGTCGTTTTGCGGCGCGGAATTTTTCTGCCACTCCGGCCGCGGCCGCAGCTTGTTTCTCATGATGTAGCCGGCCATGCCGGCGGTCATCGATAGCGGAAATCTCATAGCCTCCCACCTGAGGAAACCGGCCTCATTGCGCGGACTCCAGAAACTCCGAGAGCGCCAGCAGCGGAAACGCTTGCGGGTAGAGGTGATAACGCAGGTAGAAGACGCCGGGAAAACCGGCGCCGGTCGGCACATCCTCCTGCCAGCTTCCGTCCTCGCGCTGCGTATTCACCAGGTACTCGATGCCTGCTCGCACGCTCAGGCTTGAATTGTCTCCGCCCGCGATCAGCCCCAGCACCGCCCACGCCGTCTGCGATGCCGTGCTCGGAGCCGGGCAGAACTCCCCCCGGTCATAGCTGGCGCAGCTTTCCCCCCAGCCGCCGTCGGCATTCTGGATGGCCCGTAGCCATTCGCCCGCGCGCAATATGACCGCTTCGCGGTCGCTCACCCCCGCCGCCCTCAGCCCGCGCAGCGCCAGAAAGGTCCCGTAGATGTAATTCACGCCCCACCGGCCGTACCAGCTTCCATCCTGCTCCTGCGTCTTCATGAGGTAGGCCACGGCGCGCTGCACCGCGGGGTGGTCAGGCTCCATGCCGGGCATCGAGCAGAGCGCTTCGAGCACCCGCCCCGTGATGTCCGGGCAGGTATGATCGAGCATCGCGTTGTGGTCGGCAAACGGCACGTAGCTGAGCGGCTGCCAGTTGTTATCCACGTCGAAGGCCGCCCATCCGCCGTCTTTCGACTGCATCACCAGCAGCCAGTTGAGCGCCCGCTTTTCGCTGGCCTGTTGGGCCGCGGCGTTCGAAGCCCGCGCGTGCCTCAGCGCCAGCAGCACCATGCCTGTGTCATCGATATCCGGATAGAACTCGTTTGCGAATTCGAAGTACCAGCCCGAAGGCTCGGTGTGCGGGCGCCACACGGACCAGTCGCCCTTTCTGCGCACCTCTTTGGCCAGCAGCCAGTCCGCGCAGCGGCGTAATGCCGCGCCCGGGGCGTGCCCCGATTTCCCCAGTGCGAACGCCGCGATCGCCGTGTCCCACACCACCGAGAAGCACGGCTGGAAATAGAAGCGCTCGCCATCATCGGTCAGCAGCCGTTCGAACTGCGCTTCCGCCTCCACGCGGTCGGGGTGATCGGGAGGATAGCCGAGCAGATCCAGCGCCATCACGGTGTACATCATCGGCGGGTAAATCGCCGCCAATCCGTCGCTGTACCGCGTTCGTTCGAGGATCCACTGTTCGCACTTCCGAATGGCCTTCCTGCGGAGCGCCCGCGCCGGATGCCGCTCATAGAACTTCAAAAGCCTGTCCACCGCGAAGAAGAAGTTGCGCCAGCTAAAAAACTTTTCCTTCTCGCGGCCCTCGAAGCTGCCCTGTGGTAGAAAGAGTTCCTGAAGCGAAAAGCCGGCCGGCACGGGACGCACCGAGTCCGACGAGCGGAGAATCGAAAGCGGCACAACGATCGCCCGCGCCCACGACGACATGCGATACAGGAACCGGTCCGCCAAAATCATCTCCGGCGGCACGCTGGGACAGTGTTCTCGCGGATACAGCCCGAACAGGCTCAGGTTGATCTTGACGTAGCTGTTCGCCTTCTGAATGCCCCCGAGCGCCAGCACGCGATCCCGCGCGCGCGTCATGCGCGGATCATCCGCCGGCACCCCGGCCAATTTCAGCGCGAAATACGCCTTGACGGTCGCGCTCAAGTCCGCCGGGCCGTTGGTGTAAGTGCTGAAGCCGCCGTCCGGCAACTGCCTGGACAGAATCGAGCGCACCGCGCGGTCGATCCGCTCCCGGGTGGGAGGATTCCACGCGCCCGCTTCCGGCGGGTAAAGCCACAACTGCAACAGGACGTAGTCGGATTCCAGCGTGGTGTCGGCGGTGACGTCAAACCACCAGTAGCCCTCGGGCGACTGGCGGCTCAGCAGGTATTCGGCCGAGCGGCGGCAAGCCCGCGCGGCGCCGCTGGCCAGCGCTTCACCGACTTGGATGCCTGGAATCATTGCGTGCTGATCGTGGTCAGCCGCCGCGCAGCCTGTGTCAATTCAGCGGGCAGCGTAAAGCGGACGTCCTCCTCCTTGAGGTCCCTCTCCTCGAGCTGAGAGAAGCCGCGCTGCTTCAGCGCGGTAATGAGTTCCCTGACCAGGTGCTCAGGCGCCGACGCGCCCGCGGTCACCGCCACCGTCCTCACGCCTTCCAGCCACGACGGATCCACCTCCCCGGCGTCGTCCACCAGGTACGCCGGAACGCCGGAGTTCTTCGATACTTCGACCAGCCGCTTTGAATTCGAGCTGTTCTTCGAGCCCACAACCAGAAGCAATTCGCATTCGGTAACCACAGCCTTTACTGCAAGCTGCCTGTTTTCCGTTGCATAGCAGATGTCCTGTGCCGCGGGACCCTGGATCGCCGGGAAGCGCTGCTTGAGCCGCGCCACGATGTCGCGCGTTTCATCCAGACTCAGCGTCGTTTGAGTCAGGTACGCGATCCTTTCCGGGTTCGCCGGTTCCAGCCGGTCTACGTCCTCGACCGAAGAAACCACAACCGTACACTCGGGGGCTTCGCCGAGCGTCCCGATGACTTCGTCGTGGTCGCGATGCCCGATCAGCACGATGGTGTACCCGGCTTTGGCGAAGCGGACCGCTTCCAGGTGCACCTTGGTCACCAGCGGGCAGGTTGCATCGATCACGCGCAGTTTGCGCTCGACTGCTTCCCTCCTCACCGCCGGCGATACCCCGTGCGCGCTGAAGATCACACGCGCGCCCTCGGGAACCTCGTCCAACTCCTCAACGAAGATCGCTCCCGCGCGCCGGAGTTCCTCCACGACGTACCGGTTGTGGACGATCTCCTTCCGCACGTAGATAGGCGACCCGTACAGGTCCAGCGCGATCTCGACGACGTCGATCGCCCGCACCACACCAGCGCAGAAGCCGCGCGGCTTGAGCAATATCACCTTTCTTTCGTTTTGCATAGCGGCATCCGGGCGACCGGCATCAGGAACTCACATTATAACAACTACATGAAAATGCCAGCGCGCGCCCCTCTGAGTCGATTGTGACACACCGGCTGCGAGTTCGCTGGCAAAGGTTTTCACAGGCCAGGAAAAATCGCTGCCGTCACCGCGCTCAGGAACTCCTCTTCGCCCTCCACCTCGACACGGATGTCCAGCCAGGCCAGCGGCAGCCCGCCGATCGCCTCTTTCCAGTCCCCCGGCAGGTTCATGTAATCCTTCGCCGTAGTGAGCAGGACTTCGGCGCCCGCCGCCCGGGCTTCCCCGGCCAGGCGGCCGAGTTCCCGCCCCGAGTAGCGATGGTGGTCGCCGAACGCGCGCTTGAGCACCGGCTGGATCCCCAGGCCCCTCAGCGTCTGCCAGAACGAATCCGGATTCCCCAATCCGCAAAATGCCGCCGCGGGTCCCGAGGGCGGCTCGGGACGCCAGGTCTCCGCCGCTACCCGCGCCCGGAAGACCGGCACGTCCGGGTTGTAGCGCCGGATCACGGCTTCGATCCCGTCCGTTTTGCGGCCTACTTCCCACCGCGTGATCACCACGATGCCGGCCCGCCGCAGCGCGCCCAGTCCCTCGCGCAGCGATCCGAGCGGCACGGCCGCGCCCCCGCCGAACGGGTTCAGCGCGTCGATCAGCACGATGTCGAGCGCCCGCTCCAGCCGGTAGTGCTGGAACCCGTCGTCCAGGAGGAAAACCGCGGGGTGAAACCGCTTTTCGATCATCCGTCCGGCGCCCGCGCGGTCCGCCGCGATGCCCACGGGCCCGATGGCCGCTCTTAGATAGTCCTGCGCTTCATCGCCGGTGCGCGAGACATCGGCGTACTCTCCGGGTCCCACGATGGTATGCTTCTCGGCCGTTCGCCGCCGGTATCCGCGCGTCAGGATCGCCGGCTGCAAGCCGCGGGCCTTGAGCTTCCCGGCGAGCCATAGCACGAACGGCGACTTGCCCGTCCCGCCGGTGGTCAGATTGCCCACGCTGACGACCGGTGTGCGCAGCCGCTCGCGGCGGCCGAGAGTGCGCTTGAGCCAGCCGCCCGCCAGCCACAGTTGCGATAGCGGCCAGAGCACGGCGGCAACGGGCGCGGGCGGCCGGAACACCGACACGGCACGCCAGTACAGGCGGGCAATCTCTTCCGCGGCCCGAGCCGTCGCGCCGCGTTCGGCCTCGGCTAGCTCCGCCGCTCTTCGCCCCAGCCCGGAGCGCAACTCCTCATCTTCCAACAGCTTAGCCACTGCCCCGGCGAGCTCCTCCGCGACAGCGATGGTGTAAACCCCGCCCCCCGATTTGAATTTCTCGGCGATCTCCGGAAAATTCTCCATGTGCGGGCCGGTGATCACCGCGCGTTGAAAGAAGGCTGGCTCCAGGATGTTATGACCGCCCCTGTGCGCCAGCGTTCCGCCCATGAAAACCACGTCCGCCAGCCCGAACAGCGAGCTTAGTTCACCGATCGAATCCAGCAGCAGAACACCCGGGAGCGGCAGGCCCTCCTGCGACGGCAAAGCCGACCGCCTGACGAACGGAATACCCCGCCTTTCGAGCATCGCCGCCGCGGTATCGAAGCGCTCCGGTTTGCGGGGAACCAGCACCAGCAGCAGTTCCGGATGCGCCGCCGCCAGCGTCTGGAAGGCATCCGCGACCGCTTCATCTTCATCCGGGTCTCCCTCGCGCGCCGGGGGCATGGTGCTGGCGGCAATCCAGATCCGGCCGGGCGCCACGCGGTCCAGCAGGCTGCGGATCGCAGGCGGGATCCGGACGTCGCGGGGCTCGAAATCGTACTTCAGGTTCCCGGCGGTCTTCACGCGGCCGTCCGGCGCGCCCAGTTCCCGAAAGCGCTGCGCGCTGATTTCGGTCTGGGCCAGAATGGCATCGGGCCATGCAAGCACCCGACGGAACAGCCACCGGAACGCGCGGTAGCGCGGCATGGCGCGGTCCGAAATCCGCCCATTGACGATTACCAGCCCGCACCCGGCCCGCTTGGCCTCCCGGTAAAGGTTCGGCCAGATTTCGGTTTCCATGACAACCAGCATGCGGGGACGCAGCCGCCGCAGGACGCGCCGTACCACGCTGCAGTAATCGATCGGCGCGTAGAAGATGCCGTCGGCGACCCCGCGCAGTTTATCCTCCGCCGCCGCCCTTCCGGCCAGGGTCGTGACCGATACGAACAGCGGCGCGCCCGGAACCTCGGTTCGCAGGCGCTTGAGCAGTCCCACCGCCGAAAGCACTTCTCCGACGGAAACCGCGTGCAACCATATGCCGCCCGGCTCCGTCTGCCGCAATGAGCCCGGCAGCAGACCGAGTCTTTCGCCGAACCGCTGGAAATACCTGCGGTCTTTCAGCCCGCGCGCGAGGAAGTACACTACGATGAAGGGGAAACACAGGATCTGGAAGAGGCGATAAATGAAAATGGCGTTCACTGGCAAGTCGTTATTCGCAGCATTCCTGAGTATAGCGGCAGCGAGCGGGGCCGAGAAGGACAGACCCAAGTTCACCCCCGGCCCGATCGAAAGCTATCCCTGCCGGCAAACCATCCAAAACCTGACCGTGGCCGCCCAACCCTTCCGCACCGACGCCGAAACCAAGACCGCCTTCGGCAAGCTGAACCCGAATCGCTACGGCGTTCTGCCCATCCTGGTCATCATTCAGAACGATACGGATAAAGCCGTGTCGCTGGAGACTCTGAAGGTGGAGTTCCTTACGCCGGACCGCGAGCGAATCGAGGCCACCCCCGCCGCCGATGTTCCCTATTTGCAGGGGCCGAACCAGCCGAAAATCTACGGAGGACCGATCCCCGGCCGCCCGCCGTACATATCCAAGAAGAAAGGTCCGCTGGCCGTCTGGGAAATCGAAGGCCGCGCCTTCACCGCCCGCATGCTCCCGCCGAAGGAAACTGCGAGCGGGTTTTTCTACTTCCGCGTGCCCTACCGGGGCGGTTCGACGCTCTTCGTGCGCGGCATACGGGAAGCCGCCACCGGCAACGAATGGTTCTATTTTGAAATCCCGCTGGATGATAAAGAAAAGAAGTGAGCGCAGCGCCCGCCGTAGCTAACCTTACGAACTTCATTGACCCCAGTCATTAATAAATGATAATTGTTGGAATAATTTCCTAGCTCTCCGGTGGCGGGAGAGGGGAGGGGATGCAGACGGGGTCGGCGAACCTGATTTCCGTGGATGAAGACGCCTTGCCTCTCAACCGGTTTTACCGGTGGGAGCGCGAGCGAGCCGGAAGGCCGTTCCTCACCCAACCGCTCCACGGAAACGTGCGGGAGTGGACCTGGGCGCAGGCGGGCGACGAGGTACGCCGCGTGGCCGCCTACCTGAAATCCCAAGACTGGGAACCGGGAACCCACATCGCGATCCTCTCGAAAAACTGCGCCTGGTGGATCATGGCCGACCTCGCTATCTGGATGGCGGGACACGTTACCGTGCCGGTTTACGCCTCCTTCCGCGCCGCGACGGTGCGCGAAATTCTGGAGCACAGCGAAAGCAAAGCCTGCTTCATCGGCCTCACCGACGAGAGGTCTCTGCCCGGTATCCCCGCCGGCGTCGAGCGCATACGGTTCCCGACCGTCCCGGAGGGGCCCGGCCGCGGCTGGGACGCCATCCTCGCAACCCTCAGCCCGCTTGAGGGCGAACCAGTGCGCCCAGCCGCCGATCTTGCCACCATCTTCTACACCTCCGGGACCTCCGGCGCGCCGAAGGGAGTCATGCACAACTTCGCGGCGCTGGCGTTCGTTGCCCAGACTCTTGCCCGCCGGCTCCCGAGCTCCGGAGAACACCGGGCGCTCTCTTACCTGCCGCTTGGGCACATCTTCGAGCGCGGCGCCATGGAGATGCCGGCCCTGGTGCTTGGCTGGCACGTTTTCTTCAGCGAGGGCGTTGAGACATTCCTCGCCGATTTGCGCCGCGCCCGCCCCACCGTTTTCCTCGCCGTGCCGCGGGTCCTGATCAAGCTGCGCGAGGGCGTTCTGGCGAGAATCGCCCAACGGAGGCTGGGATGGCTCTTCCATGTGCCGCTCGCCGGCCGTGTATTGCGGAAACGGGTGCTGCGCGAGCTTGGCTTGGATCAGGTGCAGGTGGCTGCCTGCGGAGGCGCCCCGCTGGAGCCGGGAATTCTTCTCTGGTATCGCAAGCTCGGGCTGAACCTGCTGGAGGGGTACGGCCTGACCGAAGGCATGATCACCCACCTTTCCACGCCAGGTTCCCTGCGGCCCGGCTATATCGGGACCGCGCTGGATGGCGTCGAAGCGAAGCGCGCCCCGAACGGAGAGTTTCTCCTCAAAAGCCCCATGAACATGCTCGGCTACTACAAGGACCCGCAAGGCACGCGGGATGCCTTCACGCCTGACGGATTCCTGCGCACAGGGGACCTCATAGAGACGGCGCCGGACGGTCAGGCCAGAATCATCGGCCGCATCAAGGAGCAGTTCAAGACCAGCAAAGGTGAGTACGTTACCCCCGCACCGATCGAGGCGAAACTGCTGGCGCACAACGACGTGGAGTCCTGCTGCCTGATGGGCGCCGGCCAGGCGCATCCGTTCGCCGTATTAGTGCTTCAGGCCGAGGCGCGCCGCCGCAGCGCCGACCCGGCCGCCCGCAAGGCCCTTGAAGATTCGCTGCTTGCGGCCCTCGACGAGGTGAACGCGCAGCTCGAACACCATGAGCGGCTGGCATTCCTCGTCATCGCCGGAAGCCCGTGGACGGTCGCCAACGGTCTGCTCACCCCCACCATGAAGCTCCGCCGCGCCGCTCTCGAAGTTCTTTACGCGCCCTACGTGGAGGAGTGGAGGGCCCGAAATCAGCGCATCATCTGGCAGAAAGAGGAACAACCCGGCGCCGGTGCGCCTCACACCCCGCTTGCGCGGCAATCCTGAGGCCGTAGGTGAGGGCGCTCGCCTGCAATTCGGCCCAGTCCGCGGGCGAGAGCAGCCGCAAGAGCGTACACCACGCCTCCGCCCAGTGCGTCAGGACGTACCGCATGAGCACCGAGTCCAGTTGAACCGCCGCGCCCGCGACGTCCTCCATCACACCATCCAGCGTAAAGGCGGCTTTCCGGAAAATCGCCAGCGGGGCGGGGAAGCGGATTCCCTCCCGCGCGACGTTATCCAGGAGCCTGAGCGCGTCCAGTGCGCCGGGCAAGCGGGAAAGCGGCAGTTCAATCAGGAACTTGCCGATCACTGCTCGCGCGGCCAGGGCATCGCCGGCATCAGCCGGACCGCGGAGGCGGAGCCTATCGATCGCGCTCCAAATTCCATCGGCGTCGCGCAGCGCCGTCATCAGCAGCAGGCGCGCGATCTGCCGTAGCTGTTCGCGGCTCAGGCGCTCGGTGAGCGCCCAGTCAAGAATGACAATCTCGTCCTTTGAGGCGTCGTAAAGCAGGTTGCCCGCGTGGGGGTCGCCGTGAAAAGGGACCGGTTCCTGCGGGGCCAATGCGGGCGCCGCCAACAGCGCCTCAACCAGCCGCCCGGCGATCCGGGCGCGAGAAACGGCGTCGCCGGCGATCTGGGTGATCTTCATCCCGTTTTCGTGCCTGAGCGCGGTGATGCGGGCGGTCGACAGAGGCTCGATCAGCCGCGGGATCCGGATTCCGGGCAGGCGGCCGTAAAGCGGCGCCACGGCCGCCAGGCTGCGCTGTTCGCGCGGAAAATCGACCTCGTGCTCGAGCAGCGCGCGAATCGAGGTTAGAGTTTCGGCCAGGGCGGCGAGCCGGGCCCGGTCCCGCGCATACCTCTGCGCAAGGAAGCCGGCGAGCTCCTGGATAATTCGCATGTCCTCGGCGTAGCAGGCCGGGATGTACGGTTTTAAGACCTTGAAAACGCCCCTTTCGCGGCGGCCGCCCGGCGGGTCGATCCAGGTGAATCCCACCACGGCGCTGACGCTGGCCTCCGAGTGGATTTCTGAATCGAGTCTGACGGAGTACTGCTCGAACCGCGGCCCCAGCTCGCGCAGGATGATGGCGCGAATTTCTTCGATCGTCACGTCCGAGATGGCGTCTTCAAGCTGGGAGAGAGCGCGGCGGAACCGGCGGTCGAAGTGCCTGTTGCGCGCCAGCACCTGACCGATTTTTTGCAGCCCCGGAATCCTGGCGATCAGGCGCAGCAGGCGAAGCTCCGCGGGCAGACCGGGCGGAGCTTCGATCTGTTCGACTACCTTGGGCGCCAGCCGCTCCGCGGACAACTGGGAGACATAGAATTCCATCGCCTCCCGGACCAGCGGTTGCCAGTCGCGGTAGGCCGGGGGCACGAGTTGTTCGACCGGGACCAGCCGTGTGACCCAGCGGCCGAGTTCGGTGCGCCAGACCTGCCCGCCGCTCCCCTCGAGCGCGGTCCTCACCGCCTCGATCCGTTCGGCGGATGTTTTGTAGCGCGACAGAAAGGCGGCCAGCGCCCGCTCTAACTGCCCGGGCGAGCCCCGCATCCCCAAAGCGCCGTTCTCGCGCAGCGCACCACGAACGTTGGCCACCTACGAACCGCCTATGTGGCCGGTTCCTGACCGCCGGCGCCCGAGGCCGCCATGGTCCGCGATGGCCCGCGGACTTTCTCCGCCCTGCGCGCCGCGCCTGGACCCTCGGCCTTCTGGTGAGCTCGCTCCTGCCCGCTCTTCTTCTCCTCTTCGACTTCGACGGGCCCGGCAATAGGCCTGAGCGCGAGGTCGAGCAGCGACTTCTGGGCCGTGGTGAAATTCTGCACGCTTTCGCGGGCCAAAACGGCCAAAGACGTGCGCGGCTCGGGCCTGACGCGTACCCGCTCGCTCGCCTCGATGCTTTCCATCGCCAGTTTCAGCAGCGCCCGCTGCGCGTCGATAAACTTCTCCACGCCTTCCCGCGCGAGCTGATTCACAATCGTGGAACGCTCCTGCGGTGAGGCTTTGGTTTCTTTGTCCTGGGTCGCGACGCTCACCTGCTCGGCAATCTGGTCCAAAAAAACCTTCTGTGTCTCAACGAAGGACTCGAATGTCTGCCGGGTCATCTTCGAGAGCCGGGCGCCGGTCATCAGCGGTTTGGATTCCTTGTACGCCTCGACAACTTCCCTGGTTTGCCCCATCATCATGTCCAGCAGGTTCTTCTGCATCTCGGTGAGCGTTCCCATACCGCGGGGAATCAGATCGACGAGGGCCGCCAGGCCCGGCCGCAAACTCAGCGCTTGTTTCAGTGCGTCCGTGAAAACCGCGCTCTCATCGGCCGCCAGATCCAGCAGAATCTTGCCGGCATCGGCGAAGCTTCTCAAGGCGTCGCCGGCGGTTTCCATTGTCGAGGCGGCCGGCCGGACGGACATGCGCTCGCGCAACATACTCTCAATGAGGGCCACCTCTTGAGCGGTCAGGTCGGAGATAATTTGCATGGCCTCGGCAAGGGTTTCGCCGCCCTGCCGTGACCAATAAGGAAGAACACCGGTCGTCGCGGGGGCCCGCCCCGTAGCTGCCGCACTCATATGTGCCTCCTATTTACCTTGCGGAAGAACTGCGCTATACTGCATTGCAGTATAACCCGAGTATAGGGCCGGACCTGCTGCGAGTCAAGGATTAGTTTAAGATTTATTAAGCGTTTCCTCTAAGAGCATGAACACGCGCAAGATAGTCATCAAAAAGTACAGCGACCGGCGCCTGTATGACACCGCGAGCCGCCGCTACGTCAACCTCGACGAAATCGCGCGCATGATTCGCGAGAGCATCGACGTGGAAGTGGTGGATGCTTCAACCGGCAAGGACCTTACCCGCCTGGTGCTGACGCAGATCATCGTGGACGACAGCCGGGACGGAGAGTCCGAATTGCCGCTAAAGCTTCTGCGCCAGCTCGTGGTTGCCTCGGACCGCGCCACCCACGACTTCCTGTCCTGGTATCTCGAAACCGCGCTCGAACTCTACAAGAATGCGGGGGCGGCTTTCCGGTCGGGCATGCCCAGCCCCATGGACTATCTCCGCCGCATGATTGCGCCCGATCGCGACAGCGGGGAAATCGAAGAACTCCGGCGCCAGGTTCGCGATCTGGAAGCGCGCCTGGAGGCCTTTGAACGGCGCAGTGCGGGGCGCAAGCCGTAGGTGATCGCGTCAGCGGTCGGCAAGCCGGTCGTAAAGGTGCAAGTCGTTTGTCGTGCCGAGGGACGTATTGTACCGGCTCACCAGCCCCAGCGCTTCCCGCAAATCTTCCTGGAACTCGTGAAAAGCCTTGAGCTGTTGGGCCAGCGCCGGGACACGCCGGTCGCCCACGTGCCAGAACTTCTGGTATCCGCCATCCACGAGCGCGGCGATCTCCCCGTTCACAACCCATCCACAGCGCTCCACGCGGGGGCCGGCGGCGACAATCGCCGCGCACCCTCCGCGGCTCGCCTTCACGCAATCGCCGGGCAGCCGCTCGATTTCAAAGCCCGCCTCGCGCATCGCTTCCATCCAGTCTGCGGCGCCGTTGGTTGCCGGCTGCTGTCTGCGGAAAAACATTGCTTCCATTATAAAGAGATGTATGGCTTTCATACTGTCGCTTGACGAAGGCACTACCAGTGCGCGCGCGGCGCTCTATGACGAGCGGGGCCGGAGGGTCGCCATGGAGTCCTGCCCGATTCACTCGCGATATCCCCAGCCGGGCTGGGTCGAGCAGGATGCGGCCGAGATCTGGAACGCGCAGAAGACCGCCGCGTGCCGCGTTCTGGAGCGAGCCGGCGCCGCCGCCTCGGACATCCGCGCCGTGGGCATTACGAACCAGCGCGAAACCACCATCGTGTGGGAGCGCTCCACCGGTCGCCCGGTCGCCCCAGCCATCGTCTGGCAATGCCGCCGCACCGCCGATTACTGCGCCGCGCTCGCCGCATCGCCCGCGGCCGCCGTGATCGAGCGCAAGACGGGGCTCGTTATCGACGCCTATTTTTCCGCCAGCAAGATCCGCTGGATTCTCGACCACGTGCCCGACGGGCAGGCGCGCGCCCGCGACGGCGAGCTTCTCTTCGGCAACGTGGATAGCTGGCTCGTGTGGAACCTTACAGGCGGCGCGGTTCACTCCACCGATCTGTCCAACGCTTCGCGGACCATGCTCATGGATCTCGCCGCGGGCGATTGGGATCCGGAACTGCTCGCCATCTTCGACGTACCGCGCGCCATGCTTCCCCGGATCTCGCCATCGATCGCAATCATCGGCGAGTGCGACGCGGGCTTGTTCGGCGCGGCCGCGCCGATCGCCGGAGTTGCCGGGGACCAGCAGGCGGCGATGGTGGGACAGGCGTGCTTCCGTCCGGGGCTGTCGAAGAACACCTACGGCACGGGCTGCTTTGCGCTGCTGAATACCGGCGGCCGCATGCCTGCATCGAAGAACCGCCTGGTGGCGACGCGCGCGGCATCCGCGACGGGGCAGGCCGAATTCGCTATTGAGGGCAGCGTCTTCATCGCCGGGGCGGTGGTGCAATGGCTCCGCGACCAGTTGGGCCTGATCGGAACGGCCGGTGAATCGGAAGCGCTCGCGGCGTCCGTGCCCGACGCCGGGGGCGTGTACTTTGTGCCCGCCTTCGTCGGCCTCGGCGCGCCGCACTGGGATTCCGGCGCGCGCGGAATCATTACCGGCCTCACGCGCGCAAGCGGGCGCGCTCACATCGTCCGGGCCGCGCTGGAAAGCATTTGTTACCAGACGCGCGAGCTGATCGAAGCCATGGAGGCCGATTCCGGCGAGCGTGTCGCGGAGCTGCGCGTGGACGGCGGCGCCGCGAGCAACCATTTTTTGATGCAATTTCAGGCCGATATTCTGGGCTGCCGCATCGTGCGTCCGGTGGATACGGAAACCACCGCTCTCGGCGCAGCTTATCTTGCGGGACTCGCTACCGGTTTCTGGAAGAGCGTCGAAGAAGTGGAGAGCTTCTGGCAAGTAGAGCGCGCGTTCGAGCCCGCGATGGACGCCGCCGCCCGCGACCATCTGTTCGAAGGCTGGAAATCCGCCGTATCCCGCTGCCGGTCGTAGGGGTGTTCACATCGCCGATATCATAAAGCTGTGATTTCTTCTTTTGACCGCGCCGTTCTCGGGCGCACGGGGATCGAAGTATGCAGGATTGGCATCTCGGCGTCTTACGGGGTGCCGGGCGCCGCCGTTGAGCGGGCGTTCGAGCAGGGCGTCAATTACATCTACTGGGGCAGCATGCGCCGCGCAGGGTTTGGCCAGGCTATCCGCAACCTTGCTCCGCGCCGCGAGCGTTTCGTGCTCGTTATCCAGTCCTATTCTGCAATGGCGAGCCTCCTCGGCTTCAGCCTGGAGCGCGCTCTCAGCGAACTCCGCTTCGAGTACGCCGACGTCCTCCTTCTGGGTATGTGGAACCGGCCGCTGCCGCCGCGGTTCATCGACGCGTACCACCGGCTGAAGGCGCGCGGGCTGGTCCGCTACCTGGGCGTCTCGACTCACAAACGCAAGCTGGTTCCCGAGTTCGCCTCGGGCAACGACGTCGACATCGTCCACTTCCGCTACAACGCCGCGCATCCCGGCGCGGAGCAGGACATCTTCCCGCACCTTCCGCCAGCGGATGCGCGCCCGGGTCTGGTGGCCTTCACCGCGACAAGCTGGGGGCAACTGCTGAAAAGCCGGAAAATTCCGCGGGACCTGCCGCGCCCCACCGCGACCGACTGCTACCGCTTCGTCCTGAGCAGGCCGGAAGTCGACGTCTGCATGACCGGTCCGGCCACGGCGGAGCACGTGGAGTGCGCGCTTGAAGCCTTGCGCCGCGGGCTGATGTCCGAAGACGAGCTGGCGTGGATGCGGCGCGCCGGCCGCGCGGTTTCCGGGAAACCGGCCTAGACGGCTACCGCCTGGCTCGATTCCCGCGCCACGAGTTCGAAGGGGATCAGCACGCGTTCGGGAGGCAGCGGCTCTCCCGCCTCCATCGCTCTCAGAAGGATCGACGCCGCGCACTCGCCCATCTTCGAGCTGTTCAGGTCGATGGTGGAAAGCGGGACCCGCAGGATGTCGGAGTAGTGCACGTTGCCGGCGCCGACCACTTCGATGTCGTATGGCACCTCAAGCCCGGCTTCCAGGATCGCCTTGATTGCGCCGACGCCGACCGCGTCGTTGAAGCACACCACGCCGTCCAACCGGGGGTTGACCGACAGCAGCCGCCGCATGGCGTTGTAGCCGGCGGAGTCGTCCGATCCGCCGCTCTCCACGTAGCCCGGCGGCGCTTTGAGCCCGTGCCGCGCCAGCGCACCGGCGTAGCCTTTCAGGCGCCCGGCGGCGGTGGAGGTTTCCGGCCCTCGTATGTGCGCGATATGCCGGCAGCCGCGCGAGATCAGATGCTCGGTAGCCATTGCTCCGATCGCCTCATCGTCCGCGCCGGCGTAGCTGGCTTCGATCCCCGGGAACGCCCGGTCGATCAGCACGTACGGCAGCTTGTGCTTCTCGATGCGCCGGAACAGAGCCGTCTCTTCCGGCGGCTGCGCCGACGCCAGAATCAGCCCGTCGACGTGCGAACAGGACAGCAGCAGATTGACCGCCTGGCGCTCGCATTCCGCGTCGCCCTCGGAATTCGAGATCAGGACCGTATAGCCTTTGGGCTGCAACACCCGTGAGACCCCGCGCGCGATCTCGGCGAAATGCGTGTCGGTAAGGTCCGGAATCACCAGCCCGATAATGTGAATCCGAGTTTCCACCTCGATACTCCTTTTACGTCTCGAACGAGCATACCACGGCGGCCTTCCGCGGATTCCGGATTGCCGGCCTGGAGCCGGCCTGCGTGCTAGCTCTGCGGCGGCGCCAGCGCCGGACCGGGGCCGTTGACTCTGCCGATCGCGGCCCGGTGCTTTCGCGGGCTCCGACATGGCCGGTTACACATCTCAGTGGAGTAGCAGCATCCTGAGCTTGAACAGGTTGCATCGCAGTAATCAACAAAGGTATAAAGCTTTGAGGATGACACGATCCGTTATTTTAGAGACACAGCTTTGCGTGGCATAGCGAAGACGAAACCGAACGCACCGATTTGGGGGAACACTGGGCCCTTGATCACCTGGACAGCATCGAGACTCAGGTGCAGGCCTCGATAATCTTCGCGGCAGAACGGAAGCCGCAAGCAACGCACTTGTGTCTGTGATTCTCGGCCTCGCCTTCAGTGGAGAACTCTAAAGATGCCTGCTGAACCGCGTCGCTACACGCAGGAAGAGATCGACAATCTGATCGGATGCGCAAAGGTGACAATCGATCCGCCGAAAAGGGATCTGAAGCTGGATCGAGGGCACTACCGCAATGACATGCGGCTCAGGTCGGCAGACGGGAAATTGGAGTTTCGAGCCTTTATGCGCCGCAACGCGGACTTGCCGGAGAATTTCTCCATCGGTCTGGTATATCTTCCTAAAGACGGCACCGCCGAGGTAGTCCTGCTGCGTTGCAATGGCCCGCACGGTGGGTACAACGACTCATTCGACCCGGAGCACGCGCATTGGGATTTCCATGTTCATCGGGCCAGCGTTGATATGATCGAAACGGGTCAGAAGCCCGAGAAGGTAGCGGTGGTAAATCGGGACTTTGCATCCTACGAGGAAGCGTTACTGTATTTCTTGAGGACGACGAACGTCACCGACGCGCAGAGCTATTTCACGGACGTCGTCCAAGGCAGGTTGCCCTTCGTCGAAGAGGAGTCCGCCCGATGACGGGATTGGAGCTGTTGAAACGGCAATTCAACGGTCACGTGGCATTCCGGGAGCGCCGGCCAGGTGTCATCCAGGTAATTGCCCCACTCTTTCATGAAGATGGCGACATGGTGGACATCTTCATCGACGAGCTCCAGAACGGATCGAACAGAATGCGCATCAGCGACCACGGTATGACCCTCATGCGGCTCTCGTACACGTATGACCTGGATACGGAGCACAAACAGAGGATCTTCAGCCGCATTCTCTCCGAGAACCGGATTTCGGAGCAGGATGGAAGGCTGTACATCGACGCCGAGCCCGATCGCCTCTATCCGGCAATTCTGCAATTCGCTCAAACCGTCGCCAAGGTGTCCAGCATGCAGTACTTCAAGCGCGAAGTAATCCAGAGCTTGTTTTACGAACAACTGGCCGAGTTCATCGAGGAGCGTCTCAGCCAGTTCAACCCGCGCGCTCACGTACTGCCCATCTCTGACCATGACGAGTACGAGGTCGATTACAGCCTCGAGGCTGGCCCGCGCCCGTTATTCTTATTCGGTATAAAGGATAACGACAAAGCGCGCCTAGCCACGATCTCATGCCTCGAATTTCAGCGCCGCGGGTTGAAATTCAAAAGTCTGATGGTACACCGGGATTTCGAGGGAGGGTTGACCAGAAAGGACCGCATTCGCATCACAAACGCAGCCGACAAGCAGTTCACATCGCTAGACGACTTCCGCGAGAACGGTCTGGCGTTCCTGGAACGTGAGTGCGCGGCGTGACCGAGCCCAAACATACCGAGTAATCCTGTTATTTCCGGAACCGCGTGCCACCTGGGCGCTAAAGTTGTTTAGAAGGTGCGAGAGAAGTGCCCTGAACGGTCGACAGCGCCTCGCAGTCGGGGCTGAGCGTCAGGAACAGCAGAGGGCGGAATGCCGAGGTGAGATGACGCCTTGCCGGCCAGAACGGCGGCCAGGAGCAGCACCGCGGCAACCACGAGGTTCTGCTCGACCGCGGTCACCAGAGCCCTACCACCATCATCGTCCCAGTGCCCGTGCACAGCTCCTTGCCGTGATCCGTCCCTAAGGAGGGGACGTGCCCGATCTCGGCACGTTGAGGACATGAGGCGGCATCAAACTGGGCACGACCTAGCTTCGAAGCGTCCGATTTCCGGCGAGGGCTGCAAAGGATTGGGTTCGGCATGC
>JBLNCW010000013.1:0-84374 GCA_050261015.1 Rhodospirillales bacterium
CGGCCGCGCATGCAGATTAGACGATCAGAACATTCCAGCCGTAACGTGTTTCAGGGTTTCAGCCTGTGTTTTTCCGCAACCTGCTAGGCCTACGATCAACCGTTTCCAACTACACTCCGAAATTCCTTACGGACGGATCACGGGCATGCGGGCAAAACAGCTTGGAAAACCTTCCAAATCATTGCGCGTGTCATATATAATGCACACGTCATCTGGCGGTTGGGAATTAAACCGGCGATTCTCTCAAACCTGGGACTGGCGTTTTAGCAGAACTGAAAAGGATCACAATATGCCGCGCGAGCCGATGCCGATTTCTTCATGGTGGCTGCAAGGCGCGATTCTGACGTACCTCGTGGGTTTCTCGGTGCTCGGGATTCTCGCCTATCTTACTTACCAGGAGCAGCCGCCCATCCCGGGACGCGTGATTGACGCCTCCGGGCAAACCATTTTCACCAACGCCGACGTGATTGAAGGCATGAACGTGTTCCAGCGTTACGGCCTGATGCAGTACGGGACCGTGTACGGGCACGGCGCCTACCTGGGACCGGACTTCACCGCGGAATACCTTCACAAAAGCGCCGAATCGTTGTTGCGGGCATACAGCCAGCCTTCCGAAACCGCTCAGGCAGCCGAAGCAGCCGTGGCAAGCGAGCTGCACGAGAACAACTACGATCCCGTTCGCGACATTCTGCCCTGGAGCAAAGCGCGCGCCGCGGCCCACCGTGAGTTGGTGGACTACTACCGGCAGGTGTTTTATGCCAGGGAAAGCGGCGGCGGGAGGCAGGCGGAGTGGATTACCGACCCGGAAGAGATCCGCAAGCTGACCGCCTTTTTCGCCTGGACCGCGTGGACGGCCACCGCGTCGCGGCCCGGCAAAGATTATTCCTACACGCATAACTGGCCGCCGGACCGGCTTGCCGGCAACACGCTCACGGCCGAGTCGGTTACGTGGAGCGTGATTTCCATCATCGGCCTGCTGGGCGGGACGGGAGTTGTCCTGTTCCTTTTCGGGCGCTACGACTGGCTGGGCTGGGGCAAGCCGAGGCGTACCGTCACCCTGCGGCCGGTTGAGGAGTTCGCGCTCACTCCGGCGCAGCGCGCGGTGGTCTGGTTTCTCCTTGTCAGTTCCCTGTTGTTCCTTATACAGACGCTGATGGGCGGCCTCGCCGCTCACTACCGCGCGGAGCCCAGCCACTTCTTCGGCTTCGATATCTCGAAACTCATTCCGTTCAATATCGCGCGCACCTGGCACTTGCAGCTTGCAATCTTTTGGGTCTCGGCGTCCTATCTGGCGACGGGCATCTTCATCACGCCGCTGATTGCAGGCCGGGAACCACGCGGCCAGGGTGTGCTTACGGTTGTGCTGCTGGCCGCGGTGGCGTTCGTTGTTTTCGGCACCCTGGCCGGCGTGTACGCCGGGTTTCGCGGATGGCTGGGTTCGGAGTTGTGGTACTGGATCGGCGCGCAGGGCTGGGAGTACATCGACCTCGGCAGGATATGGCAGATCCTGCTGATCATCGGGCTGTTCCTATGGGTATTTATCCTCTGGCGAGGCCTCAAAGGAATGCTTCCCACCCAGCACTACGGCAGAATGCCCTGGCTGTTTTTCTACGCCGCGCTGGCGATACCTGCGTTTTACGCGGTGGGGCTGCTCACCAGCCGGACCGAGGGATTTGTAATCACCGATTTCTGGCGCTTTTGGGTGGTGCACCTTTGGGTCGAGGATTTCCTGGAGCTTTTCACCACAGTTGTTGTGGCCTACATGTTCGTGCTGCTCGGGATGGTGGCCATGGAAACGGCCACACGCGTGATCTACCTGGACATCATCCTGTACTCGCTCGGGGGAGTCATCGGCACGATGCATCACCTGTATTTCAGTGGAACGCCGGCGGCGCACATGGCGCTCGGTGCGACGTTCTCCGCAATGGAAGTGATCCCGCTGCTGCTGTTGACCCTCGAAGCATGGGGGTTTATCCGCTCCGGCGAGCGTTCCACGGGCGACGCGCACCTCCACAAGTGGGCGGTGTGGTTTTTGATCGCGGTCGGAGTCTGGAATTTCTTCGGCGCGGGCGTATTTGGTTTTTTGATTAACCTGCCGGTGGTGAGTTACTACGAGATCGGCACGAATCTGACGGCCAATCACGGGCACACGGCAATGATGGGCGTATATGGGATGCTCGCCGCCGGGCTGCTGCTGTTCTGCGCGCGATATCTCACCCGTGCGGACAAGTGGAGCGACCGCGCGGCGAAAATCTCGTTCTGGTCGCTGAACATCGGGCTTGCCTGGATGGCGTTCGCGAACCTGTTCCCGGTCGGCATCGTGCAGCTTTACCAGGCGGTGCGCGAGGGCTACTGGCAGGCGAGAAGTCTGGATTTTCTGATGCTGCGCTGGGTCCACATACTCGAATGGGCGCGGCTGCCCGGGGACGTTCTGTTCATCGTCGGGGGCGCCGTGCCGCTGCTCTGGCTGTGCCTGCGCGCGGTCCGGTATCCGAATCCTGCGCGCCGCGATCCGGAAAGCGAACTGGGGTTGCCGCTGTTCATCGAAGAACCGCGAAGTTGACCCGCGCCGCCGCCCAGGAGGGTAATGGTTTCAGGGGGTGAAGCCGTGGAGCGGAGCTCAGAGGCTCCGGGCCGGCCCGGGGACCGCTGTGTGATGGTTATTTTCGGGGCGACAGGGGACCTCACCAAGCGCATGTTGCTGCCTGCGCTCTACCACCTTGCGAAGGAGAAACTGCTTCCGGAGGAGTTTGCCTTGACCGGCGTCGCCATTGACGACTTGAATCAGGACGCCTTCCGCGAGCGGGTCAGGCAAGATCTCATAGAGTTCGCCGGAGCGGAAAACGGCTGCCCGTTCTGCGACTGGCTGATGGAGCGGCTCT
This sequence comes from Rhodospirillales bacterium, assembly GCA_050261015.1. Classification (GTDB taxonomy): domain Bacteria; phylum Acidobacteriota; class Terriglobia; order Bryobacterales; family Bryobacteraceae; genus Fen-330. The sequence goes on from JBLNCW010000013.1 coordinate 2,883, forward strand.
ATTACGTGCAAGGGGATTTTCGGGATCCCGCGACCTTTGAACGGCTGAAGTCCTTGCTGCCCGAAGTGGATCAGAAGCACGGCACGCGCGGCAATTATCTCCATTACCTCGCGACGATCCCTGAATTGTTTTCCGGCGTGGTCGAACGCCTGGGCGCCGTCAGCCTGACCCGCGAAGACCAGAAGAACTGGCGGCGCGTGATTATCGAAAAGCCATTCGGCCGCGACCTGGCCTCCGCGCAGCAGTTGAACCGCGAGATCTCCGCCGTTCTCAAGGAGAGCCAGATCTACCGGATCGATCACTATCTGGGCAAGGAGACGGTCCAGAACATCCTGGTATTCCGGTTTGCGAACGGAGTTTTCGAGCCGGTCTGGAACCGGCGGTACATCGATCACGTGCAGATCACGGTCGCCGAAGACCTCGGTGTGGAGCGGCGCGGAAAATATTACGAGCAGGCAGGGGCGCTGCGCGACATGGTGCCCAATCACATCTTTCAACTGCTGACTCTGACGGCCATGGAGCCGCCCATCTCCTTTGAAGCCGATGCCGTGCGGGACGAGCAGGCGAAGATTCTCAACGCCATCCAGGTGTTCCAGCCTGAAGAGGTGTTGACGCGCGCGGTGCGCGGCCAGTACGGGGAAGGCCAGATTGAAGGGATCGGCCGCGTTCCCGCCTACCGCTCCGAGCCGGACGTTGCGCCCGACTCCCGCACCGAGACCTACGTGGCGCTGAAGCTCTCGATTGATAACTGGAGGTGGGCCGGCGTCCCCTTCTACGTCCGCACCGGCAAACGGATGGCGCGCCGCAGTACGGAGATCGTGATCCAGTTTCATCGTGTGCCGCACATGCTTTTCCGCGAGACTGCCGTCGGGCGGCTGTTGCCCAACCTGATGGTTCTTCAGATCCAGCCGGACGAAGGCATTTCACTGCGGTTCGAAGCGAAGATCCCCGGGCCGGTTGTCCGTGTGGGCGTAGTGAACATGAATTTCAAATACGCCGACTACTTCGGCCGGGAGGCAAGCACCGGATACGAGCGGCTGCTCTACGATTGCATGGTAGGCGACGCCACGCTGTTCCGCCGCGCCGACATGGTGGACGAGGGCTGGGCCGCCGTGCAACCCATTCTGGATGTCTGGAGCGCGCTGCCGCCGCGCAATTTTCCGAACTATCCCGCAGGCTCCTGGGGCCCACCGGAAGCGGACGAATTGCTGGAGCGCGATCAACGGCAGTGGCATGTCACCGAGCTGCGGCAATCCGGCGCGTAAAGGCTTCCAAATTTTTCCGCTTCACTGCACCCGTTTTTGTCATGCTTGAAACAGGGGGTGCTATGGGTTCAGCGATCCGCAATGATGCTGCTGCGAAGATCCGGACCGATATCCTTTCCAGCGAGGAGCTGAGCAGGATTAACGCCTACTGGCGCGCCGCGAACTATCTTAGTGCCGGACAGATCTACCTTCTCAGAAATCCGCTACTCACCGAACCGCTGACGCTTGGCGACATCAAGCCCCGGCTGCTCGGGCATTGGGGAACGGTTCCCGGCCTGAACTTCATCTACGTTCACGCCAACCGCCTGATCAAGAAGTACGACCTGAACATGATTTTCATTACCGGGCCGGGGCATGGGGGACCGGGGATTGTCGCCAACACTTACCTGGAAGGCTCCTATTCGGACCTCTATCCCAATATTTCCAGGAACGCGGAGGGTATGCAGCGCTTGTTCAAGCAGTTTTCGTTTCCAGGGGGCATTCCGAGCCACGCCGCTCCTGAGACGCCGGGATCGATCAACGAGGGTGGCGAGCTGGGCTATTCGCTCCTGCACGCCTACGGAGCGGTGTTCGACAACCCGGACCTGTTCGCCTGCTGCGTAATCGGGGACGGCGAGGCGGAAACCGGCCCGCTGGCTGCGAGCTGGCATTCGAACAAGTTCCTCAACCCCGTTCGGGACGGCGCGGTGATTCCGGTGCTTCACCTCAACGGTTACAAGATCGCGGGCCCGACAGTGCTCGCGCGTATCAGCAGCGGCGAACTTACGGAGCTGCTCACCGGCTACGGCTACAATCCCTACTTCGTCGAAGGCCACGATCCCATGCCGATGCACCAGGCGATGGTTGGGGCTTTCGAAGCGGTGTTGAGCGAGATCAAGGCCATTCAGAAGGATGCCCGGGAGAACGGGTTCCGGCGCCGCCCGCTCTGGCCGATGATCGTGCTGCGTTCGCCCAAGGGCTGGACAGGCCCCAAGGAGGTGGACGGTGTTCCGGTGGAGGGCACGTTCCGCTCGCACCAGGTGCCGGTAACGGATCTGGCCAGGCCGGGACACCTCAAGATTGTTGAAGACTGGATGAAGAGCTATCGTCCCGAAGAGCTGTTCGACGAGAACGGCACACTTGTCCGGGAACTCGCGGAGATGGCGCCGGAGGGCAACCGCCGCATGGGCGCTAACCCGCACGCGAACGGCGGCCTGCTGCTCAAAGACCTGCACATGCCCAATTTCCGCGATTATGCCGTCGATGTGCCCAAGCCGGGAGCCGTGAAGGCGGAGGCCACGCGCGTGCTCGGCCGGATGCTGCGCGACGTGATGGAGTTGAACCGGGACAGCGCCAATTTCCGCGTTTTCGGGCCGGACGAAACTTCTTCGAACAGGCTCGACGCGATTTTCGAGGCGACCGATCGCGTCTCCACAGCGGAAATCGAGCCTGGCGACGAGCACGTTTCACCCGACGGCCGCGTAATGGAGGTGCTCAGCGAGCACATGTGCCAGGGCTGGCTCGAAGGCTACCTGCTGACCGGCCGCCATGGCTTCTTTTCCTGCTATGAGGCGTTCATCCACATCGTCGATTCGATGTTCAACCAGCACGCGAAATGGCTCAAGGTGAGCCGTGAAATTCCCTGGCGGCGTCCGATCGCATCGCTGAACTATCTGCTGACTTCGCACGTCTGGCGGCAGGACCATAACGGATTCAGCCATCAGGACCCCGGCTTCCTTGACGCAGTGGTGAACAAGAAGGCGGACATCGTTCGCGTTTATTTGCCGCCCGACGCCAATTGCCTGCTTTCGGTGGCGGACCACTGCCTCCGGAGCCGGAATTACGTGAACGTGATCGTAGCGGGAAAACAACCCTCGCCGCAGTGGCTCGATATGGACGCGGCCGTGCGCCACTGCACCTTGGGGATCGGCATCTGGAACTGGGCCAGCAACGACCAGGGGGCCGAGCCCGACGTGGTGATGGCCTGCTGCGGCGACGTGCCGGTGCTGGAAACGCTCGCCGCGGTGGACTTCCTTCGCCGGCATCTCGATGTGAAAATTCGTGTGGTCAACGTAGTGGACCTGATGACGCTGCAGCCGTCCACCGAGCACCCGCACGGGCTGAGCGACCGGGAATTCGACTCGCTCTTTACGACCGATAAGCCGATCATATTCGCCTTCCACGGCTACCCGTGGCTGATTCACCGGCTGACCTATCGCCGGACGAATCACGACAACCTGCATGTCCGCGGGTACAAGGAGGAAGGCACCACCACCACCCCGTTCGACATGACCGTGCTCAACGAACTTGACCGCTACCACCTCGCAATGGATGTGATCGACCGCGTGCCCAGGCTGCGTTCCGTGGCGGCTCACGAGAAGCAGATGCTCAGAGACATTCTGATCGAGAACAAGTTGTACATCGCCGAGCACGGGCAGGACCTGCCGGAGATCCGCGGCTGGCAGTGGCCGGGCTGATGGAGCAGGCGCGTGAAGATTCTCGTGCTGAACGGAGGTTCGAGCAGTTTCAAGGCGTCGCTTTACGACGTGGCGGGTGAACTGCCGCCGCGGCTGGCCCAGCCGCTCTGGAGCGCCCGGGCTGCATGGGGCCGGAGCGACGGGAAGGCCGATCTGGCCGTCACGACCGCCGCAGGTGTGCGCATCGAGCGGCAGATCGATATCGATTCGCCGCGTGCGGTCATCAAGCCGATGCTCGAGACACTGTGGGAAGGGCCGGCAAAGGTCGTGGGCAGCCGCGGAGAGATCGACGCGGCGGGCCACCGTGTGGTGAACGGCGGAAAAATGTTTCGCGAACCAACCCGGCTGACTGCGGAAGTCAAAGCGAAGATCGTGGAACTCGGAGAATTCGCGCCGGAACACAACCCGCTCGAAGCGGCGGCGATCGACGCCGTGGAGCAGGCGCTGGGTCCGGACCTGCCGCAGTTGGCGGTTTTCGACACGGCTTTCCACAGGACGCTGCCGCGGGAGGCGATCGTCTATCCCGGCCCGTACAACTGGTTCGAAACCGGAATCATCCGCTACGGGTTCCACGGCATCAGCCACGAGTACACGTCGCGGCGCGCGGCTGAGGTGGTCCGCCGGAGTTCGCATCGCATGATCACGTGCCACTTGGGGAACGGCTGTTCGCTGGCGGCCGTGCTGGACGGCCGGAGCGTGGACACGACCATGGGCTTCACCCCGATGGAGGGCCTGATGATGGGCTCGCGCTCGGGATCCATCGATCCGGGCATCATCATCTACCTGGTACGGGACTGCGGGTATGACGCCGGCCGGCTCGACCAGATTCTCAACCGCGAGTCCGGGCTGAAGGGCCTCTCGGGTGTGTCGGGCGACATGCGCGAGGTGCTCGCGGCGGTCGAGGCGGGCAACGAGAGGGCGAAACTGGCGTTCGATATCTTCGTTCACAGGCTGGTGCGGGAGATCGGCGGCATGATGGCCACCCTGGGCGGCCTGGATGTTTTGGTGTTTACGGCCGGCATCGGAGAGAACAGCGCGCCGGTTCGCGAAGCCGTTTGCCGCCGGCTGGCCTTCGCCGGCGTCAAGCTCGATGAAGCCAGGAACACCGCCTCGCCGCGGGATGAAGACATCGCGGCGCCGGATTCCGCGGTGCGCGTGGCCGTGATCCACACCGAGGAGGATTGGGAAATCGTCCGGGAATGCTGCAAGCTGATGTGTTAGGATAAGGCTCCGACCTTGTCCGAACGCCTGAAGACCGCTGCTTGCGCTCTCGTGTTGTTCCTGGTGAACGCGTACGTCGTTCACGAGCTGTTCCTGACCGAGTACACGGCGCAGATGGGGTCTATTGAGGCCTCCTTCATCTCCATCGCGCGCTACATCATGGATAACTGGCGGGACCTCACCTGGTTCCCCCTATGGTATGGCGGCATCCCTTACCAGAACACGTATCAGCCGTTGCTCCACGTGACGGTGGCGGCTGTCGCGAAGCTGTCCGGGTCGTCTCCGGCGCTGGGCTACCACGCGGTGACTTCCTTTATTTACTGCCTGGGGCCGGTTACTCTCTTTTGGCTGGCCTGGAAGCTTTCTCGCTCCCGCGTATACAGCTTTCTCGCCGCACTGCTGTATTCGCTGTTTTCGCCTTCCGCCGTTCTGATCAGCGCGGTGCGCAGCGATATGGGCAGCGTGTTCCGTCCCCGCCGCTTGCAGGCGCTGGTTCAGTGGGGCGAGGGCCCGCACCTGACCTCGATGGCCCTGCTCCCGGTGGCCGTGGTGTGCCTGCATAACGCGCTCGAAAAGCGGAGCCCCGTTCATTACCTGCTGGCTGCGCTCTCAATGGCCGCAGTGGCGCTGACGAACTGGCTCGGCGCCTTCGCTCTGGCAATGGCCATCATCGCGTACCTGCTGGCGCGCGCGCCGCGGTCGAACTGGAAAACCTGGGCGATCGCCGCCGCGATCGGCATTTACGCGTACGCCATCGCGTCGCCCTGGCTGCCTCCCTCCCTGGTCGCCACCATCCGCACAAACGCCCAGCACACCGGCGGCGATTACGGGATGACGATCCATCACCTGAAATACGCGGCCCTGATCCTGGCGGCGCTCGTGCTCATCGAAGCCGCGTTTGCGCGTTGGAAACTGCCTGAGGTGCTGCGGTTCGCCCTGGTGTTCTGTTTTTTTATGGCCTCTTTGTCACTGGTGTGGGAGTGGTTCGGTGTCGCAATCATGCCCGAAGCCAAACGCTACCACCTGGAGATGGAAATGGCTTTGTCGCTGGCGGCGGCATTTGCGCTCCGGCCGCTGCTCGATCCACTCTCAGGCTGGCGCCGGGCTTTGATCGCTGCGGCCCTTCTGCTGTTCGCGGCGTTGCAGGTCAAGACGTATCACGCCCACGCGGAGTATTATGGCCGGCCCCTCGATATCCGCACCACACTGGAGTACCAGGCCGCGCAATGGCTTGATCAAAACATGCAGGGCAGGCGTGTTTACGTGCCCGGAACAGTCAGCTATTGGTTGAACGCCTTCACCAACGTGGCGCAGTTCGGCGGCGGGTGGGACCAGGGCCTCGTGAATCCCCATGGAGCCGCGGTGTTCTATCAGCTCTATTCCGGCGAGGGCACCGATCAAGAGGGCGAGGTCGGCGCCGCGTGGCTGCGGGCCTTCGGCGTGCATGCGGTGATGACGGGCGGCCCTAACAGCCGCGAGACGTACAAGCCTTTCCGCAACGCGCGGAAATTCGACGGAATCTTCAAGGAAGTCTGGCGCGACGGCGACGATGCCATCTACGAAATCCCCACGCGGTCGGCGTCGCTGGCCCACGTAATTCGCCCCGAAGATTTACCGGCGCGCAAGCCCGCGGGTGGACTGGATATCGAGCCGCTCGGCCCCTACCTCGCCGCGCTTGAAAATCCCGATCTGCCGCAGGCCGAGTTCCGCTGGCGCAGCCGGCACGAGGCGGTCATCACCGCCGATATGAGAAAGGGACAACTGCTCTCGGTTCAAATCACCTATCACCCGGGCTGGCGCGCCACGGTTGGCGGCCAACCGCGCCGGCTCTATGCCGACAACCTCGGCCAGATTGCCGTGGAGCCCGGCTGCGAAGGCCCCTGCACGGTCGAACTGGTTTACGACGGCGGCCTGGAGATGCGCCTTCTGCGGCTGTTGAGCTGGCTCTCGCTGGCCGGAGGCCTGATATTTTGCATTCCCCGCGGCGCCCGGCGCAGGTTGTATTTGAGATAATCCGTTGTGGTGCTATGACGCGCATTGCGATCGCGGTATTCGGATTTCTGCTCATCATCCTCGCCGCCGGATGCCGCAGCCAGGGGCAAGGGCCGACCCTGCCTGCTCCTCCGCCCGGACCGATTTACACCTGGCCGGCCGATCACCGGACCGCGCCGGCGGGAACCCTGGTGGTGATTCGCACGTTGCAGGAAATGGATGTTAACGCGCCGGGAGGCCGCCACATTTTTCCCGTCCTGGTGGCCCGCGATATTCCGAACGCGGTAGGCAAAGTAATCGTGCGCGGGGGATCGCCTGCCAGCATCTCGGCGCTGGCGAATCCGGCGGGCGGATACCGGCTCGGTTTGCATTCGGTTCATGTCGGAGGCAACACCTATCTGGCGGTTCCGGCCGGAGGCCAGACTCAGGCCGGCAGAGCCGAACGGGGCGCGCCGCTCGGAATTCTGGTCGACATTGTCCCCGTCGGAGACGCTGAGGCGGAGCAATCCACCGCTGCGACTTCCGTGGAAGGCTCCCGCATTCACATCCCGGCGAGCACGCTGCTCTTTTTCAGGTTGCAGCAGCCGCTCAGTTTTGAATAGCGCCTTTCAATTTTCATCCCGCTCCCGCGGCGCGCATTTTTAGACGATCATCAAGAAAGAGGGGCGTAAAGAAAGAGGGGCGTATGCTGCGCTTGTTCATTCTCCTGCCCGTTGCCGCCGTGGCCTGGGCCCAGGCTGTGAAACTCGAGGTCGACCGGAGCCGGTCATACATCGTCGCCGCAACTCGCAAGGGAGGATTGCTGAGCGCGTTCGGCGCGGGCCACGAGCACGGCGTGCTGGCCACCCAGTGGGCGGCCGAAGCCTGTATCGATCGGGAAGCGGTGAGCGCTTCGCGCGCCGCCCTCATCATCCCCACGGCGTCGCTGCGCATCGATACCCCGGAGGCGCGCAAACTGGCCGGACTGGGGCCGGACGGGCCGGGCCCGGAGGACGTCGAGAAGATCCAGCAGAAAATGCTCGGACCGAAGTTTTTCTCCGCCGCAAGTTACCCGCGCATCCGCTTTCAGACCACGGAAATCCGGCGAAACGGCGAGAGCGGCCTGCTGCTCAAAGGACCGCTCACGATTCGCGACGCCACGCGCGACATTTCCGTGCCGGTCGGCGTGTCGATGCCCGCCGAAAACATTTATCGGTTTGAGGGCAAGTTTCAGGTCAAGCAAACCGATTTCGGCATGAAGCCGGAATCCGTCGCGGGCGCGGTGACGGTGAAGGACCAGGTGGATGTTCACTTTGTGATCTTCGCCACTGCTGCCGGTGAGTGCCGGTAGCGGCTGTCCGCTCGTTTCGGTGTAGAATGAGCCGAGATTTCCGCCATGAGATACTGCGTTCTCTCGCTCCTTCTCACCGCATCCCTGTTTGCCGCCGGCGATGTGCTGATTGTGGCGGACGAATTCCCCGCGATGCAAATTCTCGCAGCCCGGTTGAAAGCCGGGGCCGGTGTGGACAGCTCCATCGTGCGGCAGGCGGAGATGCCGAGCGACCTTTCGCGCTTCGCCGCGGTAATCGTCTATATACACGGCGCTATCGGCGAGCCTGCCGAAAAAGCCTTCATCGATTACGCCGAGGCCGGGGGCAAGCTGATCCTGCTCCACCACTCGATCAGTTCGGGCAAGCGTCCGAACCGGTACTGGTTGCCGTTCCTCGGGGTATCGCTGCCCTTGGGCGATCTGAGCCACGGAGGGTACACGTACTTCGAGGACATCGAGATGGAGATCGTCAACCTCGCCCCGAACCACTTCATCACGACCCGCGACGTGAACTACAGCTCTAAGATCTCGTACAAGAGCCCCGATTTCGGCGGCATGGAAAAGCTGTTGCCCGGTTTCACCCTCAGCGAGAGCGAGGTTTATCTGAACCACGTTCTGGAAGGCGATCGCACCATCCTGCTGGGCCTCAAGTTCCGCGAGCCGAAATCGGGCGCGATTTACATGCAGGACACGGCCGGGTGGTACAAGCGGGCCGGCAGGGGAATTGTGATGTTCTTCATGCCCGGCCACAGCGAGAGGGAATTCGAAAACCCGGCCTACTCGCAGATTCTGGTTAACGCGGTCGCATTCCAGCCCGCGCGGGCGGAGGCGCCCGCCTCGCCAACCGGCGTCGCCTGGCAGCATCTTTCCACCAAAGCGGGCGACCTTGAAATTCCCAACAGCGGAGGCCAGCAAACCTCCTCGGTGGTGTTTGACGCCGACAAAGACGGCGTTGACGATTTCGCGATCACCGAGCGCACAGCCGCGCCCTCAGTGGTTTTGTACCGCCGCAGGCCCGCCGGGTGGACGCGCTACGTGATCGATGCCGGGCCGCTCCGGATCGAGGCCGGCTCCTGTGCCTGGGATATCGACGGCGACGGCGACCTTGACCTGGTGGCGGGCGGCGATGCCGGCAGCAACCAGGTGTGGTGGTGGGAAAATCCGCACCCGGAATTCGACCCCAAAGTTCCCTGGAAGCGCCACCTCATCAAGAATTCCGGAAGCACCAAGCACCACGACCAGTTGTTTGGCGATTTCGACGGCGACGGCAAGGACGAACTGGTGTTCTGGAACCAGGGGGCCCGGACGCTGTTTCTGGCGCGAATCCCGGACAACCCGCGCACAACGGATTCCTGGCCTCTCACGCCGATCTACACCTACAGCGGCGACAGCGAGCCGCAGCAGCGAGGGAAACCCGCCTCCTTCCGGAGCGTGAACGAGCATGAGGGTCTTGCCAAAGCGGACATTGACGGCGACGGCAGGCCGGACATCGTGGGCGGTGGCAGGTGGTTCAAACACCTTGGCGGCGACCGTTTTCAGCCCAACCTGATTGACGCCTCCTACAGCTTCTCGCGGGCAGCCGCGGGCCAGCTCAAGAAGGGCGGCCGCCCGGAGGTCGTGCTCGTGGTTGGCGACGGCCGGGGGCCGCTCAACTGGTACGAGTGGGTCAACGGAACCTGGGAGGCTCACAAACTGCTCGATGTCGAGAACGGCCACAGTTTGGACCTCGTTGACTTCGACGGCGACGGGAACCTCGACATTTTCCTCGCTGAAATGCGGCTGGGCGGCGGCAACCCGGAAGCGAAGATCTACGTTCTGCTTGGCGACGGCCGGGGCAACTTCAAAACCACAGTCGTCGCAAGCGGTTTCGGCAACCATGAATCCAAAATTGCCGACCTGGACGGCAACGGCACACTCGACATCCTGGGCAAACCCTACGACTGGGAGGCGCCGCGCCTGGACCTCTGGCTGAATTTCGGAAAAGCGAAATGAATGCGCCCGCGGCGCACAAACGTTTTTCGGCGGCCTGAGCGCCCCTTAGCGCTCGCGACCGTCTTCGAGGTAAGTGTAGCCGTGCAAGCCGTCTTCGTAGAACCGCAGCAGGCGCCCGGATTCCTCATACCCTATGCGCCCTTCTCGCAGCGCCGTCTCGACGTCCCGCCGGAACTGTGAGAGCAGCGACTCCGCGTTAAACTGCACGTAATCGAGCACCTCACGCACGGTGTCGCCCTTGATGACCGTGTCGAGAATCACCTCGCTGCTGCCGTTCAGGCTGACGTGAACGGCGTTCGTGTCGCCGAACAGGTTGTGCAGGTCGCCCAGGATCTCCTGGTAGGCGCCGACCAGAAATGCGCCCAAATAATAGGGTCCACCGTTTAACGGGTGCAGCGGCAGCGTGCGCTTGACGTCGCGCCGGTCGATGAACTGGTCTACCTTGCCGTCGGAGTCGCAGGAGATATCGCCCAGCACGGCGTTGCGCGACGGCGGCTCATCCAGCCTGTGAATCGGCATGATCGGGAATAGCTGCTTGATCGCCCAACTGTCGGGCAGGCTCTGGAAAATCGAGAAGTTGCAGAAGTAAGTGTCGGCAAGCAGCGCATCAAGCCCTTCCAGTTCCTCGGGAAAATACTCGAGGTCCTGGGCAAGCCGCTGTATGCGGCGGCAGATCGCCCAATACAGTTTCTCGGCGAGCGACCGCTGCTCGATCGGCAAGTAGCCGAGACTGAACAGGTTGAGCGCTTGGTCGAGCGCCTGCTGCGCGTCGTGGAAGCTTTCCAGCAGGTTCTTCGTGCTGAGATCGCGAAGGGTTTCCTCAAGGTCAACCAGCGGCTGCTCCGCCTCCGGGGGCACATCGGGCGGCGGTTCGAGCTCCCCGTAGGCGCTCACACCGAGCACGTTGAATACCAGCATGCTGTGGTAAGCGACCACTGCGCGCCCGCTCTCGGTGAAGATCGTCGGGTGGGGCACGCCTGCCTCGTCGCAAACGCTCTGGACGTGGTAAACAACGTCGTTGGCGTACTCCTGGAGCGTATAGTTGACGCTCGATTCGAAATCCGTCTGCGAGCCGTCATAGTCGATGCCGAGGCCGCCGCCGACGTCAAGGTATTTCAGCCCCGCGCCGGCGCGCGCCAGTTCCGCATAGATGCGGGCCGCTTCGATCACGGCCGCCTTGATGAAACGGATGTTGGTAATCTGGCTGCCGAGGTGGAAATGGAGCAGTTCGAGGCAGTCGGCCATGTCGTGCGCCTTGAGCTGCTCGAGCGCCCGCACCGCTTCGGTTACCGTCAGCCCAAACTTCGAGCGATAGCCTCCGGAGGATTTCCAGCGGCCCGAACCCCTGGCGGCAAGCTTCATTCTCAGCCCGATGCGGGGCCGGACCCCCACGCGCCGCGCGTGCTCGGCCACCAGCTCCAGTTCGGTGAACTTCTCCACCACCGTGGTGATCTGCCGGCCGATTTTCGTGGCCAGCATGACCATTTCGATGTACTCGTCATCCTTGAAACCGTTGCAGATGATCGGGGTCTCGTTGTCCGCCACGGCGAGGACAGCCAGCAGCTCCGGCTTTGATCCCGCCTCCAGCCCGAACTTGTACGGCCGCCCGAATTTGAAGATTTCCTCGACTACCTGGCGCTGCTGGTTGACTTTGATCGGATATACGCAAGCGTAGCCGCCACCGTAGCCGTGCTCCTCGATGGCGCTTCGAAATGCCTCGTAAATCTCACCCAGCCGGTGCCGCAAAATCTCGCCGAAACGGATGAGAATCGGAAGGGAAATCCCGCGGAGCACCAGTTTGTCCACGAGCTCCTTCAGGTCGATCGCCCGGTCCGGGTCCTTGGTGGGATGCACCCAAAGGTGGCCGTTCGGGCCGACGGAGAAATACCCCTTGCCCCAACTCGCGACGTCGTAGAGTTCGCTGGCGTCCGTTACGGTCCAACGTTCCGCCGGCTCCCGCAAGTGCAGGTTCTCCGAAATTCTTACGCTCAACTAATGGGTCCTCCTCGTTGCCGCTGGCGAGACGGCCTCTGAAAATTCAGTTTCTACCCAAATGAGGTAGGGGGCAAGTAGTATCTAATTTTTTATCCTTCCGGCGGCGGATTCGGTAGAATCGCCTCATGCCGAATGGTCTGGAAGGAAAAACCGCTCTGGTCACCGGAGCGAGCAAGGGTATCGGTAAGGGCATCGCGCTGGAACTGGCCCGTGCCGGCTGCGACGTTGCGGTCAACTTTTTCAGCGACGCCGGCGGCGCTGAGGCCACGGTGGCCGACATTACCGGCCTCGGCCGCCGGGCTTTCGCCATCCGGGCAAACGTCGGGGTGGCGGCGGAGGTCGATGCCATGTTCGATGAGTGTTTCAGGCAATTCGGACGGCTTCACATCCTGGTGAATAACGCCGGCACGCAGACGTTCAGCCCCCTGTTGGACTTGCCGGAACGCGAGTGGGACCGCGTGATCGACACCAATCTGAAGGGCTGTTTCCTTTGCACGCAGCGTGCCGCCCGTCACATGAAAGAACACGGCGGCGGGCGCATCATCAACATCGGCTCGGGCTGCAATAAGGTCCCGTTTCCCGGCCTGGTCAGCTATACGGCGAGCAAAGGCGGAATCGAAATGCTTACCCGGGTCTCCGCGGTGGAACTGGGCCGGTACAACATCACCGTGAACTGCGTCGCTCCCGGCGCGATCGAGATCGAGCGCACCCGCAATGAGGGAGGCGTGGACTATGCGGCGGCTTGGTCAAAACTGACCCCGATTCCGCGCATCGGGTTCCCGGAAGACGTGGCGCATGCGGTGGCGTTCCTGGCGGGAGACCAAGCGGGGTTCATCACCGGCCAGACGCTCTGGGTCGATGGCGGCCTTTTCACCAAGCCGCAGTGGGCGTACGAGCAGAGTTAGCCACACAAGGGCCCGGGCTCACCAGCGGCCCGGGATAGGCGTGGCGCAGCGGGGACACGCCCCGTCCGAGGTGAGGCGGTAGCTGCGAATCCGGTAGCCCCGGCGCGAAATCAGCCGCTCTCCGCACCCGGGGCACCGCGTGTCCTCCAAATCGCCCACGCCGCCGGGGATATTCCCCGCGTACACGTAGCGCAGCCCGGCTTCCCGGCCGATCTCCGCAGCCCGGAGCAGGTCCTCGGGCCGGGTATCGTCCGGGTCCTCCATCTTGTAGTCCTTGTGGAACGCGGTCACGTGCCAGGGAATGTCCGCGGAGATGTCTGCGAGGAACGCGGCCATCGCCCGCAGTTCATCGGTGGAGTCGTTGAATCCGGGTACAACCAGCGTCACCACCTCCAGCCAGAATCCCATCGCGTGGATCCGCCGCAAGCTGTCCAGAATCGGTTGGAGGCGGCCGCCCAGTTCGCGATACCGGCGGTCCTCGAAGCTCTTCAGATCGACTTTATAGAGGTCCACCCAGGGCCTCAGGTATTCGAGAACCTCCGGGGTTGCGTTGCCGTTGGAGACGAACCCGGTCAGCATCCCGGCTTCGCGCGCCTCCTTGAAGACGGTTACGGCCCATTCGGCTGTGATCAGGGGCTCGTTGTAGGTGCTGACTACCGCGGCGGCGCCGCTTGCAACCGCGGCTTCCACCAGGCTTTCCGGGGTCGCCCGGCGGGTAAGGCTGCCGGCGGCGGGGTCGCGCAAAGCCTGGGAGGTGACCCAGTTCTGGCAATAGGCGCAGTGAAGATCACAGCCCAGCATCCCGAAGCTGAAGGCCAGCGCGCCAGGGCGGACATGGAAAAAGGGCTTTTTCTCAATGGGGTCGCAGTGGGCTCCCGCTACATAGCCCCAGGGGACGCGCAGCCTGCCTCCCGAGTTGAAGCGAACCTTGCAAACCCCGGATTGGCCTTCGAAAATCGGACAGCGGTGCCCGCAGGCGTAACAGCGGATCCGCCGCTCGTCCAGGGGTTCCCACAGGTCGCCCTCGCGGGTGTTCTCAGTCAGGATGTCGGCGAGAAGGGGCATCCAACCCCCATGTTACCCCTCGACCAAAAAACCTCGGGGAACGCAGGCCGAGGCCGGCCCGCGATCCACGATGTTCGGTCTACTACTTGCCGTAGTAGGCGGCGTTGATGGCGGCAAACTGCGCCTGGTCGGGCGGCAGCTCATCGAGCATGAAGATGGAATTACTCGGGCAGACCGGCACGCAGGCGCCGCAATCGATGCAAGCCTCCGGGTCGATCATCAAATGCTTCACTTCCTCAAAGGCCGGCTCGTCCTTCTTGGGGTGAATGCAATCGACCGGGCAGGCTTCAACGCAGAGCTCGTCTTTCGTGCAGGTATCCGTAATGACGTATGCCATGGAATGTTCTCCTGGGAAACGCTATGCAATCTCCGGACCACCAGATAATGAGATCCTCAGATCCGGAAGTTCCATCTTAACGCACGCCCCGCAACACTGGCTCCGGGCTGCTGAAGGGTGGTAAACAGGGCGGTGCGCCGGAAGGCCACTGTCTTTTGCTATCTTGGGAGAGACCGGATTAGTCCATGCCGTTTCAAATCCAGCCCCTTAGAGAGTTTCTCGTGCGCCCGGCCCTTCCCCCGGCGCTCGCGCGCATGTCGCAACTCGCCTATAACGTTTTTTGGGCTTGGGAGCCGACTATCCGCGCCCTGTTCAGGCGCCTGGATCCCGCATTGTGGACCGCTAGCGGGCACAATCCAGTAGCCATGCTGGGGCAAGTGCCCCAGGCAACGCTGGAGAAGATGGCCGCCGACCCGCGTTATCTCGCCCTGTACAGGCGCGCTTGTGAGCGATATGACGCTTACATGCACTCGGCCGGCGCTCTGGATCAGAAAAAGCTAATTGCCTACTTCTCGATGGAATATGGGATTGTCGAGTGCCTCCCAACCTATTCGGGCGGGCTCGGCGTGCTCTCGGGTGATTTTCTGAAAGCTTGCAGTGATGCCGACGTTCCTGTGGTCGCAGTCGGGCTCCTCTACCAGACCGGCTATCTGCAACAGTACCTGAACCCCGACGGCTGGCAGCAGGAGCGCTACCAGTTGAACGACTTCTATACCCTCCCGGTCAGCCCGGTTCAGGACGATTCCGGCGCCGACCTGAAGGTGCAGGTCGCCCTGCCCACCGGCACGGTCCACATTAAGGTGTGGGTGATGAACGTAGGCCGGGTCCGGCTCTATCTGCTGGACACGAACATTCCCGAAAACGAAAGGCCGGAGCACCGCGAAATCACGCGGGCGCTCTATGGCGGCGACATACACACCCGGATCCGGCAGGAAATGGTCCTGGGTATCGGCGGATTGCGGGCGCTCAAAGCTTTGCGCTACGAACCCACGGTCTACCACATGAACGAGGGCCATTCGGCCTTTCTCGCGCTCGAGCGGATCCGCGTGCTGATGAAGGAGCGGGGCCTCTCCTTTGCCGAGGCGCTCGAAGCTTCGCGGAACGACAACGTCTTCACTACGCACACCTCGGTGCCGGCTGGCCTCGATATCTTCGATTCCGGGCTCATGTGGGAGTATTTTCACGAGTACTGCCAGGAGACGGGCATCGAGTTCGAGCAGCTCATGGCCTTGGGCCGGCGCAACCCGCAGGACACCTACGAGGGGTTCTCGATGGCGATCCTGGCCATCAAGTCGTCCTGCTTCCGCAATGCGGTCAGCCGGCTTCACAGGCAGGTATCCCAGGAGATGTGGCAGGATTTGTGGCCGCAGCTTCCGGTCTGGGAGGTCCCGATCACCTCGGTGACCAACGGCGTACACCTGCTGAGCTGGCTGAATAACGACCTCGCCACGCTTTACGACCAGTATCTTCAGCCCGACTGGCGCGACCGGCTCACCGACGCAAAGACCTGGGAGCAGGTGCAGGACATCCCCGACCAGGAGCTGTGGGAGGCTCACCGCCGCCGGAAACGCCACCTGATTTCCTTCGTCCGCGAGCGCCAGTACCAGTGTGCCTGGAACCGTAAGGCGTCTTCGGCGGAACTCAGGCGCGCTTCGGAGGTGCTGGATCCGGAGGCGCTGACCATCGGGTTTGCCCGCCGGTTCGCCACCTATAAGCGCGCTACGCTGCTGCTGCGGGACGTAAACCGGCTGAAGCGCATTCTGTGCAATCCGGAGAAACCGGTCCAGGTAGTCATTGCCGGCAAGGCGCATCCCAAAGACCATCCGGGGAAGGAACTGATCCGGCAGATCGTACAGTTGTCGCGCGATCCGGAAATGGCCAAGCGGCTGGTGTTCATCGAAGATTACGACATGAACGTGGCCCGCGAAATGGTCGGCAGCGTCGACGTGTGGCTGAATACCCCGCGCCGGGGCGAGGAGGCCTGCGGCACCAGCGGCATGAAGGCCGGAATTAACGGAGTCCTGAACCTCAGTATCCTGGACGGCTGGTTTGACGAAGCCTATGAGTACTCGGGCGGATGGGCCGTGGGCGACCGCATCCCATACTCGGAGGACCAGGACGAAGCGCACGCCACCGCCATCTATTCCCTGCTGGAAAACGAGATTATCCCGGCGTTCTACGAGCGGGACCAGGGCGTGCCGCTCGACTGGATGCGCCGCGTCAAGCGGTCCATCATGTGCCTCAGCCCGGAATTCAACTGCCAGCGCATGGTGAACGAGTACATGTCCCAGCTCTATGAACCGGCCCATTGCGCTTATATGGATGTGGCCTACAACAATTTTGAAAAGGCCCGCCAGAAGACGCGGTGGAATTCCGAAGTCCTGAAGGTCTGGGACCGCGTGAAGTTCGTGGATCTGGGGACACCGCCGAACGGCCCGGTTCTCAGCGGCAGGTCGGTGCCGGTTCAGGCAGCGGTGGATCTGGCCGGGTTGACTGCCGATGACGTCCGGGTGGAGGTCGTAGTAGGCCGGATCGGGGCCGACGGACAGCTCGAGGACACCGAGGTCATGCTGCTGCCGGCGGTGGAACAGCACGGGCAGGTGTGCATTTTCGGGAAAGAAATCGTACCGCAGCAGACCGGCCGGATGGGCTACGCGTTGCGGATCAGTCCTAATCATTACGGAGACCCGCTGAACCGGCCGTGCAGCGCCCTTTTGAAATGGGGCCGGTAAGCCGCCCCTGACCGCCAAGCCGAAACCATCAACACAGGTCTGGAAATCCAGGAATGAACTATGGTATAGTGAGGCTTAGTAAACCGGCGGGTCTTAACCTGTCTCTCTCCCAGCGCCTCGGCATTCCCGCAGAATTCCCTTCGCGGAAAGTCTGGGTTGCTGCTAATGGGGAGTATGAAGATCCTATCTTTACCTGCCGATTTACTTAGAAGCACGCCCGCTGATCTCAAAACAAGGCTCCAAAGGAGTCGTGATCCCGATGGACAACGATCGCAAATACAGACAACGGGGCTACATGGACTCGGATCGGGAAGCCCATGGTCGCAAATCAGAAGAACGGCCCAGGCTGGGCCCGCGTCCTCCTATTGACATAACCGGCCCGCGGCTCCCCAGGCTGGTTCAGACGGTGGTGGCTTCACGCTGTTACAACTGCGCCACCACACTGCCCGCCGGCACGGATTTCAAGGGCACATGCCCGAAGTGCAATGTGGCGCTGCATTGCTGTAAGCAGTGCGCGCATTTCGAGCCCTCCACGCGCTTCCAGTGTCTGAAACCCATACCCGCCCGGATCGCCGTGAAAGATCAGGCTAACGAGTGCACGATGTTCAGCCCGCGTGTTACGGTTGCCCGGGACGCGACTTCGGGAAGCGTGAGTATCGCATCGGCCCCCACCCCGCGCACGCCCAGCGATGCCCGCGCGGCGTTTGACAACCTGTTCAAGAAGTAAGAAGATAGAGCCGCGATGCGCGCAGCCGAACTGTTCCAGCACCGCAGCTTCCGCATGGTCGACATGCCGGTTAAAGAACCGGGGCCCGGTGAGTTACAGGTCCGGGTCGAGTCATGCGGCATTTGCGGCTCCGACCTGCACTACTTCTCCGAAGAGGCCATAGGAGATACGCCGTGTGTCTACCCGATGGTGATGGGACACGAACCGGCCGGCGTCGTCGTGAAGGCAGGCGCGGGCGTAACGGGGTGGTCCCCCGGAGACCGCGTAGCTCTCGAACCGGCCGTATACTGCTATCACTGCGAGTACTGCCTCACCGGCCATCATAATGTCTGCTCCGACCTGCGCTTCCTCAGCATGCCTGGCGACCCGGGCTATTTCCGCGAGTTCGTCAACCTGCCGGCGGAAAATGTACTGCCTCTTCCCGCCTGCTTGAGTTTTCAGGAAGGCACGCTGTTCGAGCCGCTCGCGGTGGTGCTGCACTCGATGAAGTTCGTGCAGTTGCAGCCCGGGGAAAAGGTCGCGGTGTTCGGCGCCGGGCCGATCGGGCTGCTGACCGTTTTCGCGCTGAAGCTGTCCGGCGCTTCGCGGATCTGGGTGGTGGAGCCGGTCGCTGAGCGCCGCAACCTGGCGTGCGCGATGGGCGCGGACGCGGTAATCGATCCCGGCGCGGGCGATGCTGCCGCCGAGATTCTGAAAGACACAAAGGCACGCGGGGTGGATGTTGCCATCGACTGCGCGACCCGCGGCGCTTCGCTGAATCAGGCGATCCAGGTGGCGCGCAGTGCCGGCCGGCTGGTGATCACCGGGATCCCCTACGAGCTCCGCCCGGCCCTGGATTTCAGCACCATGAGGCGCAAGGAGCTGGTGCTTTACAACGTGCGCCGGTCGAATCACGAGTCGGAGACCGCCATCGAACTGTTGAAGGAACACCGGCGGCGGATTTCGGTGATTCTGACCCACGAGATGCCGCTCGAGCAGATCCAGCAGGCATTCGAAAAGCTCGAACACTACACGGACGGCGTGGGCAAGGTGACGCTCAAGATCTGAGCGCGGGCCGCTACCCTAACGCCGCCTCCACTACCGCCTTCTGTTCCTCGACGTGGCGCCGGTGGGAGCCTGTCGCGGTCGACGCGCTCTCGGGACGGCCGATGTAACGAAGCACGCGGCGGCTCTGCGCGATCAGCGGCTGCACCTGCTCCTGGACGAAGCGCCACGGCCCCATGTTGCGCGGCTCTTCCTGCACCCAGACAACCTCCGCGGTGAGCGGGTATCGCAGAATCACGTCCTGCACTTCGGCGTGCGGAAAGGGATAGAGCTGCTCGATGCGGGCGATCGCCACGTTATCCGGCTGCCGTTCGAGCAGGTCATAGTAAATCTTCCCGGAGCACAGCAGGATTCGGGAGACGCGGTTGGGCTCGATGGGACCGGTTTCGCCGATTACCTCGCGGAAGCGGCCGGAGGTGAGTTCATTTGCCGTCGAGACCGCCTTAGGATGCCGCAGCAGGCTCTTCGGAGTGAAGATGATCAGCGGTTTTCTCGCGCGCCGGCGCAGCGCGTGGAAATACTGCGCGGGCGTGGTTGGGCTGATTACCCGGAGGTTGTCCTCGGCGCATAGTTGGAGAAAGCGCTCGACGCGGGCGCTGGAGTGCTCGGGCCCCTGCCCCTCGTACCCGTGCGGGAGCAGCAGTACCAGGCCGCTTGGCTGCGCCCACTTGGACTCCGCGCCGGCGATGAACTGATCGATAATGACCTGCGCGCCGTTGGCAAAGTCGCCGAACTGCGCTTCCCACAGCACGAGGCTGAGCGGGTCGCCCAGACTGTAGCCGAACTCGAAACCGAGGACGGCGTTTTCGCTCAGCGAACTGTCGTAAACGTCGAAGCGCGCCTGGCCGGGCGCGATTTCCCGCAACGGGCAGTACTCGCGGCCGTTCTCGTAATCGTAGAAGATGGCGTGCCGCTGGGAGAACGTGCCGCGGCTGGAATCCTGGCCGCTCAGCCGGACGGGTGTGCCCTGAATCACGAGGCTGCCGAAGGCGAGCGCCTCGGCGAACGCCCAGTCGATCGGACCGCCCTTTTCCAAAGCCTGGCGCCGGCGCTCTATGAACGGGAGCAGCTTAGGATGAACGTGAAAATCGGCGGGGAACCTGGTGAGGCCTTGCGCCACTCGTTCGAGCGTAGAGTGATCGACGGCGGTGGAATGGACTTCGGGAGCGTGGCCGGGGGCGGACAGCACGAAAGAGACGGGCTGCTTGTGCGCGGCGTCGAGCGAAGCGGAGATGCGCCGGCGGATGCTATCGATCTCTTCCTCTGTGGCGGCGCCCTCGCGAACGAGCCGCCGGCCGTACAGCACCGCAACGGACGGGTGTTCGCGAATCTTGCGGTACATAATGGGCTGCGTGTAGCTGGGATCGTCCGCTTCGTTGTGGCCGTGGCGACGGTAGCAGATCATGTCGATCACGACGTCCTTGTTGAAGCGCTGGCGGTAGTCGAAGGCGACGCGAGCGGCGCGGATTGCAGCCTCGGGGTCGTCGCCGTTGACGTGGAAGATGGGGGCCTGCACCATGCGGGCGACGTCGGTGGAGTAAGGCGTCGAGCGGGCTTCCTCGGGCGGAGTCGTGAACCCGATCTGATTATTAATGATGAGGTGGATCGTGCCGCCGGTGGAGTAGCCCGGGAGCTGGGAGAGGTTGAGGGTCTCGGCAACGATTCCCTGGCCGGCGAACGCGGCATCACCGTGTACGAGCAGCGGGATGACGCGCCGGCGCTCGACATCTCCGAGTCGGTCCTGCTTCGGCCGCACAATGCCTTCAACGACGGGATCGACAGCTTCCAGGTGACTCGGGTTCGGAGACACCGAGACCACGAGCTCACGGCCCTCGAAGGTGCGGACCCCGGTAGCTCCCAGGTGATACTTCACATCGCCGGAGCCTTGCACGCTGGTCGGCTCCTCGCTTTCAAACGACGAGAAGATCTGGCCGAGGGGCATGCCGATGAGGTTCGCCAGCACGTTCAGGCGGCCGCGGTGGGCCATGCCGATGACAACCTCGTGAACATCCTGTTCGGCCGACCGCCGAAGTAGCTCATCGAGAATTGCGATGGCGGTTTCAGCCCCTTCGAGCGAGAAACGCTTGTGGCCGACGTAGCGCGAGTGCAGGAAATGCTCGAACTGCTCGGCTTCGATGAGGCGTTCAAGAATGCGGCGGCGCGTGGCGTCATCGAGCGGCGCCTTGGCGGAGGCCGGCTCCAGGCGGAGTTGGAGCCAGCGCTTCTGCTCCGGCACCTGAATATTCATGTACTCGCAGCCCATCTTTCCGCAATAGGTCTGGCGCAGGGTCTCCAGAATCTCGCGGAGGGTGGCGGTAGGATGCGCGGCGCCGTCGCGAACGGCTTCGGCCAGGCTGCCGGTAAGGAATTCGCGGTCGAGATCCCAGATGGTGAGGCCGTAATTGGCCGGGTCGAGTTCCGGATGATAGCTGGGCTTCGAACCGAGCGGATCGAGGTCGGCGATCAGGTGCCCGCGAACGCGATATGCGTTGATGAGTTGCAGGACGGCGGCCTGTTTGGCGGCGGCCGAAAGCTGATCCGCCCCCGCTCCCGGGAGGGCTGTGGAGCGGTCGGGTTCCCACTTGGCGGGCTGGTAGGGAAGGCGAAGGTCGGCGAAGATGTCCTCGTAAAAGTTCGAATCGCCCTGCAGCAGCGCCTGCACGCGGGCGAGAAAAAGGCCGGACTCGGCGCCTTGAATGATGCGGTGGTCATAGGTGCAGGTGAGGGTCATCACCTTGCTGATGCCGAGAAGCGCGCGCGTCTCCGGCGCGGCGCCCTGGAACTCGGCCGGATAGTCGATGGCCCCCGTGGCGATGATGGCGCCCTGGCCCGGCATCAGGCGCGGAACGGAACCGACCGTCCCGACGGTGCCGGGGTTGGTAAGTGAAATGGTGGTGTCCTGAAAATCTTCGAGGGTGAGTTTGCCGGCGCGCGCGCGGGCGACCAGATCGTCATACGCGGAGAGGAACTGCTGGAAATCGAGTTTCTCAGCATTGCGGATGTTGGGAACGAGGAGGGACCGCGCGCCGTCCTTGCCGGCGACATCCACGGCTACACCGAAGTTGACGTAAGAGCGGCGCTGGCGGAATGCCTGGCCGTCGCGCTCGACGTAGGCGCTGTTCAGGTTCGGGTACGCACGCAGCGCCTTGATCACCGCCCAGGCAATGAGGTGGGTGTAGGAAACCTTGGGCTGGCCGACCACGGAAAGGTGCTGGTTGATGATGGTGCGGTTCTCGTCGACGACTTTGACCGCGATGGTGCGCTGTGAAGTCGCGACGGGGATGGAAAGGCTGGCCTCCATGTTCCGGACAACCGCCGCGGCGGGACCGCGAAGGGGCTCGAGGTCGCCCCCGGCGGGCGGCGCCGCGGTCTCTGGTCTTGCACTCAAGGTTTGAGCGGCGGGGCCGTTTGTGCGGTGGCCGTTCTCGAACAGGGCTTTCCAGCTCTCGTCGATCGCGGCCCGGTCGTTCAGATACTCCTGATAGAGTTCGTCTTCAAGCCAGGCGTTGATGCCAAGGCCTGGGCCGGATTTGTCAGGCATAAGGAATTCCCAGTTGTATTTCTGCTTTTATGATACCGTGCCGGCAGGCGCGTGCTTCTGCGTTGATGCTTCCGGCCCTGGCTCGCGGGCGGTGCTTAAAGGCTGTATTCCTTGATCTTTCGGTAGAGGGTAGTGCGGCCGATGCCGAGCAGTTCGGCGGTACGCGACCGGTCGCCTCCGGTGAGTTTCAGCGCCTGGGCGATCGCGTTCCGCTCCACTTCATCCAGCCGGAGTACCGGCGGAGTTTCGGGCGGCGGCGCCTGGAGCAAGATCTCGAAGTCACGCGCGGCGCGCCCGGCGGCGAGCGAGCCCGCAAAGGCGGTAGGCAGATCGGCCGTGCTCAAAACCGGACCGGAGCTCAGCGCCACCATTCTCTGGATGCAGTTCTCCAACTCCCGGACGTTGCCGGGCCAGTCGTAGTCGAGCAGCATGCTGAAAACCTCGCTGCTTAGTTCGTGTTGAGAACCGTAGCGTTTCAGGAAGTGCGCCGCAAGCGCCGGGATGTCTTGCTTGCGGTCCCGCAGCGGAGGCAGGCGCAGGGTCACCACGTTCAGGCGGTAGTAGAGGTCGCGGCGGAACCTCCCGCGCTCCACCTCGCGGGCGAGGTCGCGATTGGTGGCGGCGATCACGCGGAAGTCCGCCTTGCGCCGCTCGGTGGCGCCCACAGGCCGTATTTCTTTTTCCTGCAGCACCCGCAGCAGCTTCGCCTGCAGGTCGAGCGGGACCTCCCCGATCTCGTCGAAGAACGCCGTTCCGCCCTCGGCCAGCGCGATCAGGCCGGGCTTGCTGGCGATCGCGCCGGTGAAGGCGCCCTTGGTATGTCCGAACAGTTCTGTCTCGAGCAGCGTGCCCAGCAGGGAACAGTCGATGGGAACGAACTCCCCGGTGGGGTTCACCTCGTGGATCGCGCGCGCGGCGACTTCCTTCCCGGTGCCGGATTCGCCGAGCAGCAACACCGGAGAGCGCGTGCGCCCCACCTTTAGAATCCGGCGGCGGACCTCGGCCATCACAGGCGAGGAGCCGACAAGACCAGACAAAGCCTCCACGGGGTGCAAAGCTGTGTTCAAGAAGTATTAGTTGCTTTCGGGGAGGTCTACTCTCACCACAAATGCTGACCCGGTCTCCGCGGCGATTCGGCCGGCCAGCACAGCGGCTTCGTCCATAGTCGGCTCATTTCCAACAACTACTCGCCAGAGAGGCGGCGCGCCGTCTCGCCGGATCAGGCGCGCGGATCCATAGCGGCGCTCCATGGCGGTCCGCAGCCGGTCGGCATTCGCCCGCTCCTGGAAAGCGCCGACCTGCACGCCGTAATAGCACACCGGCTCGGGCGGCGTGAGCGAGAGGATGCGCAGGCGAACCTTCGCCGTCCCCGGCCCGAGCATCTGGATCTTCCGCGCGGCGGCGCGCGACAGGTCGATGATCCGCCCGTCGACGAACGGGCCGCGATCGTTGATGCGCACGTCTACGGTGAGGCTGTTTGTCAGGTTGAGCACCCGCACCATCGTGCCGAACGGCAGCGTCCGGTGCGCCGCGGTGAGTTTCTCCATGTCGTACACTTCGCCGCTCGCCGTCGCGCGCCCGTGATACGGGTGGCCGTACCAGCTTGCGATGCCGACTTCTTCCGCGCCGATGCGCGGCGCCGCCGCCGGCATACGTCTCTTCCTCCCGCACGCCGACAGGAGCAAGACCAGCGCGATCAGCAGCCAGACCAAACGCCTCATTTCCCAAAATCGTACTCTCGCGGAAGATGGGAAGCAAGATCGGCTCAAACAATTCCGCCCTGCCGCGTTTTTGCCGAGAGGAACGACACGACATTGCCGTCCATTTGCATTTTTTTCTTGACTTTCCGACAGAACAACTTTATATATGAATCACGCTGCGATCTTTCCGAGATCGCAAATTTGATGTTAAGGGAGAATCACTCGATGAAGAACGCAACCAAGAAGGCTGCAAAGAAGAAGGCCGCTCCGAAGAAGAAAAAGAAGTAGCCACTTCACACGGCAGCAAGAGTTCTAGAGAAAGAGGCTCCGAGAAATCGGGGCCTTTTTTCTTGCCTCCATGCGTCATCGCTTCCGCTGGATCAGCGTGCGGAAGGTTTCCCCCATACCAAAGAGAAGGGTTTTAAGCTGCATGCGGCGGCGCGCCTGGCCGGGGCCGGATTCCTCACCCAGCGCGGCGGAGAATTGGTCGGGCTCGCCGGCGTCGAGCAGCGTGCGCGCCAGCGTTTCGAAGCGCACCGTTTCGAGCCCGCAACTTTTTCCGTGCTCCTCCAGGGCGGTGAATGGGACGTGCGCGGTGATGTCGCGTTCCCCGGGATCGGCCAGGACGTCCTCCATCGCCTGGTGGCGGCGGTAGCTCATCAGCGTTCCCCGGGGAAACCGGATTGACTCGCGCGCGGTATAGCCGTAATCGATGGTGAACACGAATCCGCGGCGCAGCCGGCGCGCGATTTGCTCGATCCAGCGCAGCGCCTCGCGGTTCACTTCCGCAATGTCCCCCTCCCCGCGCAGCGCGGTGTAGCGCGTGATGAAACTTTCGGTTTCGGCGTCCACGGGGCCGCCCTCCTTCCAGACAAACCGTTCGCCGCCCCAGCCGACGCGCAGCTCGCGGAACACGCCGGAGCGGCACACGGCCACATCGACCGGCAGCGCGTCGAAGAACTCGTTGGAGAAAACACAGCCCTCAAAACTTTCGGGCAGTGCGCCGCGATCGAGTTCCACGGGGATGTACTTGAATCCGGCGAATGCTTCGGCCATCTCGCCCCGTCCGGCGCCCAACTCCACTACGGTGAGTTCCTTCGGGTCGCCCATACCGGCGAGCAGCGAGCGGATACGGGCGGCGATCAAGATGCCGAACACCGGCTGAAGCTGCTCGGCGGTGAAGAAATCGCCGCTCTTGCCGAACGGGTCGCGGGCGCGCCGGTAATAACCGTAGGTGGGATGATAGAGGGCCAGTTCCATAAACCGGCTGAAAGGAATGGGGCCGTGGCCCTCGATTTCGCCGCGGATCAGTGCTGTAAGATCTGCCATCAGCGATCTAAGAGTAAATGATTGAGTGGCCGATTCGCTACATTGGAGGCAGATGCCGCTTCCCGAGACCATCCGCGTGAAAGTGAGTTCGGAGAGCGCCGGGTATATGTCACTGACGCGGGTAGTGGTCCAGGACATGCCGCTGCGCGAGCTGGTGGAGTTGATGCTCGGCGTCGCCGGGAAAGACGCAGGGCGGATTCAGGAGCTGCTCCGGCGCGGCACGCTCGTCAGCGGGGAGTCTCGATTCCGCTGGGCCGGGTGGGAGACCGGCCGCGGCGAAATCGAAACTCTGCTGGCGACCTTTCCTGACTCGGACCCCGGGCGCCCGTTCTCCGGCCGCCATACGATTCACGCCGTGCTGCGCGGTCCCGCCTGCCACATCGAAATTTCGCGCGAGGCCGGGACCTCCCGCCGCTTCTTGCGGCGGCGGACTTTCTGGGACGCGCTCCTGGAAACCGCTGAGGCCGGCGTCCCGCGCTACCTCGAGTACTCGCATAAACATCGCGCGGATTGCTTTCGCCTGGAGCTTCAGGCCGGAGTTGCCGAATCGCTGCGGCGGGACGCACGCTTGCTCCGCTACTCCTCTTTGGAATATCAGGTGCGCAACGCCGCTCTCGAAGCCGTCGATTTTTACGTGGCGCGCGAGTCCTGATTCCGCTATCATCGTTCCGGAGGCTCAACCGCCAATGCTTCAGGTAACCTCGGAACACGAGATCGGGGCGGTGGAGACAGCCATCCGCCGCGCGGCACGCCGCCACGGCGCCAGTGTCCTGGCGGCCGTTAACGTTGGCCAGCACCTGCCGGACGATTCGGGGGGCGCAGTCGTTGTCGGCATCTGCGCCGGGGAGCTTTACGGCGCTCTGCTGGCCGCCGATCTCCGGATCTCGGCCTTTCTGCCCTGCCGTATCGCGGCGTTCGTTGAAGCGGGGCGAGTGACCTTCGCGAGCGTGTCTCCGCTCGATTTCTGCCGCCTTGTCAACCGCCCCGACCTCACACCCCTGGCGGCCCCGCTGCAAGAACTGTTGATGCACATCATGCAGGACGCGGCCCAGCCGCTGGCGGCCGCCGAACAGTCCCCGGCCGGCGCGCACCGCGACAGCTTCGGCGCCACCGAAGAGCAGGTGAGCATGCGCGCGTCGATTCCCCAGCGGATCGATTGCCGCGGCTCGAAGGTGGAGGAAATTGCGGGGACAGGCGGGCACGATTCGCAGGGCGGGTAAGCCAGGCGGAGCATCCCGCGGGCGCATTTAGTATACTGGTCGCCTCTTATCTATCGACAAGGAGCGGCCCATGTTGCCCGAATACATCACCAAAGCAGTTCCGAACCCGCAGGAAAAGCGCGCGCCGTGGTATGTCAATACCGCGCCAGCCTATGCGGGCACGTTTCTCTGGGTAGTGTTCTACCAACAGATCGCCGTAGGGACGTTGAGCGCCGGCGGGGTGGGTGTCTGCCTGGCCGCGTTGGCCGCGGCGGGCGTGCTCAGCTATTTTTTGTACTACTACGCCCCGGCCATGCTCGGCATGAAGACCGGCTACACGCTGTACGTAGTGGGCGGTTCCACTTTCGGCGCAACCGGCGGCTATCTGATGCCGGGACTGCTGATGGGCCTGCTTCAGATCGGCTGGTTCGCTGTGAACGCGGCGGTGTCAACCTCCTTTATCCTGAGCGGGCTCGGCTCGCAAGACGGCCCGGGGACGGTGGCGTTCACCGTAATCGCTGTGGTCTGGGGTTACATCATGGCCTTCATCGGCGTGAAAGGGATCAAGTATGTGGCCAGAGTGTCGCTCTACCTGAACCTGATCGCCTTCCTGATGGTTCTGGTGGTGTTCCTGAAGACGAGCGGCGGGATCGCGAACTACAAAGTGCAGGAGCCGCAGCCCTACATCGCGTTCATGCTCATCGTGCAGAGCGTGATCGGGTTCTTCGCCACAGCGGGCGCGGCTGGCGCCGATTTCGGCATGAACAACCGCAACGAGAAGGACGTCCGGCTGGGCGGTCTGATCGGGATCACCGTCGCGATCCTGTATGCCGGCGGGTTGCCGCTGATGTCGGTCGCCGGCGCGCAAGGGATGAATCCGAACTTCACGGGAACGACTTACGGCTCGGTGATCGGCGTGATCGGCGGGTGGCTGGCCACCTCGATGTTCTTCCTGTTCGCCATTGCCTCGATCGCGCCGGCTTGCTTCTGCGCCTTCATTGCGGGCAACAGCTTCGCGACCATGCTGCCGAAGGTGCCGCGCATGGCCAGCACGATGGCGGGGGCCACGATTGCCATCCTGCTCGCAGTGACCGGCGCGGCCGGCAACCTGGTGAACGTGTTTACGATAGTCGGGGCGTCGTTCGGGCCGATCTGCGGCGCGATGACGGCCGATTATCTGCTTTCAGGGAAGCGCTGGGCCGGACCGCGAGCGGGCATCAACTGGGCCGGCTACATCGCCTGGGCACTCGGCTTCCTGGTCGGCATCATTCCGTTCCTGCCGGTTCCGCAGGAGGTGAAGACTTACGCCCAGCCGGTGGTGGTGTACAGCTACATCGTCGGCTTTGTGGTGTATTGGCTGCTGGCGAAAGCGGGGCTCCAGCCGGAGACGGTCCCGCTTAGCGGCGAACCGGCGCCGAAGGCCGCGGCCGCACGGGCGTAAAGCAGCAGGCGAAATGACGGGGGCGTCCCGCTCTGCCCGCCCGCGGACAAGCGGGGCGATCCCCCGTTTGCACCTTAGCGCTTCTTGGCCCTGGTCTTCAGCTCGATAGGGGTTCCGATAAAGCCGAAACGCCGGCGGATCTGGTTGATTAGAAATCGCTCCTTGGAAAAATGCAGGGTCCCTGGGCGGTCCAGGAACAGAACGAACGTCGGGGGGCGGACCGCCGGCTGGGTGATGTACATGATGCGCGGCTCGCGCTCGTCTTTCAGCGTCTCCACGAACCGGTTCAGCTCTCCCGTGGTGATCCGCCGCGAAGCGGACTCGTACACCTCGCGGATGCGCGGAAAAAGCCGGCTTACGCCCATGCCGGTCTTCGCCGACAGAAAATGCACCGGCGCGTAGTCCAGAAACTTCAGCTCGCGGCGGATCTGCTCCTCGAAAGCTCGCCTGTCTTTGACCGGGGCTGCATCCCACTTGTTCACGCAGATGATGATGCCGCAGCCTCCTTCGTGCGCATAGCCGGCGATCGTGGCGTCGCTGCCGAGCACGCCTTCGATGGCATCGAGCACCAGCAGTGCGACGGAGGCCATGCGTATGTGGCGGCGCGCCATCACTACGCTGAGCTTCTCGGCCATCAGCTTTGTCTTGCCCTTGCGCCGTATGCCCGCGGTGTCCACAAACACGTACTCGACGCCCTCGACCCGGCGGGTGGCGTCCACCGCGTCGCGCGTAGTGCCCGCCACGGGCGAGACGATCGCGCGTTCTTCTCCGGCCAGCGCGTTTAACAGAGTGGACTTGCCCACGTTGGGCCGGCCGATAATGGCCACCTTCACCGTCTCCGACGCGGCTTGCTCCGCTTCGAAAACGGCGAAATCCGCCGTCACGTGCTCGAGCAGTTCCTCGATGCCCAGCCGGTGTTCGGCCGAGACCGCGAACAGATCGCGAAACCCGAGCGAGTAGAAGTCGTGCATCAGCGACTCGCGGGCGGCGGCGTCGATCTTGTTCACGGCCACTGTGACCGGCTTGCCCAACTGGCGCAGGAGCTGGGCGAGATCGCGGTCGGCGCCGGTGATTTCCGTACGGCCATCAATAAGAAAGATGATGTGGGCGGCACGCTCGAGCGCGATCCGCGCCTGCTTCAGAATCTGCGCGGGGATGTGCTCGGCATCGCGGGTGACGATACCGCCCGTGTCGACCAGCTCGAAGCGGCGCCCGCGGTATTCGGCGGTTTCGTGGATGCGGTCGCGCGTGATCCCCGGCTCATCGCCGACAATGGCGCGGCGCCGTCCCGTGATCGCGTTAAATAGCGTGGATTTCCCTACATTGGGCCTGCCCACAATCACCACTGTGGGCAGAGCTTCCGGCTGCGGCATGCAAAATTTATGATAGCAGCCGAAACCCCTTTTTCCTGCGCTGGGCGCCTCGCCGGCAGGCGTTTGTAATATCATCTGGAAACATATGAGGTGGCTGCACAAGGTTGGGCTTTCCGCCATGAGTGCCGGCCTGGTGGTTGCAACAGGACTGGCCCCGCGCGCACCAGTGGCGGCGATTGTGGTCGATTATCCGCTTCAGGGGTCGGTGTTCCCTCCGGAGTTTGCCCCGCCCACGTTCATCTGGCGGGATCCGGCGCCGGACGCGCGATTCTGGCTGGTGGAGATAACCGGCGACTTCGCCCCGATCCGGGTGATGGCGCCCGGAGAGCGGATGCGCATCGGAGAAATCGATCCGCGCTGCGTCGCGCCGACAAACAAGCCGCCGCAACTGACGCCCGAGCAGGCCGCCGCGCGAACCTGGACGCCTGACCCAAGCACGTGGGAAACCATCAAGGAGCATTCCGTCGACCGCGCGGCGCTGATTACCTTCACCGGCTGCGCCGGGGAAGACTGCGCGCAGCCCGTATCGCGCGGGCAGGTGGAGATCCGGACGTCGAAAGACCCGGTGGGTGCGCCGATTTTCTACCGCGACGTGCCGCTAATGCCGTCGGAGGAGCAGAAAGGCGTCATCAAGCCGCTGGCGCCGGGATCGGTTCCGCTGGTTGCGTGGCGGCTGCGGGATATTTCGAAAACCTCGAGCCGTCTCCTGCTCACTGGCCTGCACACCTGCGCCAATTGCCACTCGTTCTCCGCCGATGGAAAGACGCTGGGCATGGATCTGGACGGTCCGCAGAACGACAAGGGCCTGTACGCGTTATCCCAGGTTGCGCCGGTGACATCCATCCGCAACGAAGACGTCATCCGCTGGAGGGAGTTCCGCGACCAGCAGGAGGGAGCGACCAGGATCGGTTTCATGTCCCAGGTCTCGCCCGATGGCCGCTACGTCATCAGCACCGTAAATCCCGCGGAGAAGAACATCCAGAGCAATTACTACGTGGTGAACTTCAAGGATTACCGCTTCCTCCAGGTGTTCTATCCCACGCGCGGAATCCTGGTGTACTACGACCGCGTCACCCGCCGCAGGCAGGCGCTCCCCGGCGCAGACGACCGGCGCTATGTACACACGAATGCCGTCTGGAGCCCTGACGGCAAGTACATCGTCTTCGCGCGGGCGGAGGCGAAGGACCCGTATCCCCCGGGGCAGCAGCAGGCCGAGTTCGCGAACGATCCGAAGGAAAACCAGATTCAATACGACCTCTACCGCATCCCGTTCAACAACGGGCTGGGTGGAAAGCCGGAGCCGGTCGCGGGCGCTTCCCGCAACGGCATGAGCAACACGTTCCCCAAGATATCGCCCGACGGCAAGTGGATCGTATTCGTGAAGTGCCGCAACGGGCAGTTGATGCGGCCGGACAGCGAGCTCTACATAGTTCCGGCCGGGGGCGGGACGGCGCGGCGGATGCGCTGCAACACGCCGCTGTTGAATTCATGGCACAGCTTCTCACCCAACGGGCGGTGGATGGTGTTTTCCTCCAAGAGCCGCTCGCCTTATACGCAGATGTTCCTGACGCACATCGACGAGGACGGCAACGATACCCCGGCGATCCTCATCGAGAACTCCACCGCCGCGAACCGCGCAGTGAACATCCCGGAGTTCGTGAACATCCCGCCGGATGGGCTGATGAAGATCGAGGCGCCGGCGGCCGAGTTCTACCGGCTGTACGATGTCGCATTCGAACTCCAGCAGAAAGGGCAGTACCAGGCCGCGGTTGAAGCGTGGAAAAAGGCGATCGCGATCACCTCTGACGACGCCCGCGCCCACAACAACCTCGGCTTCTGCTACGCCCGGCTGGAGCGCCCCGAGCCGGCGAGAGCGGAGTGGGAAAAGGCTCTCAAGCTCGACCCCGAACTGGTCCAGGCGCATAACAATCTGGCCACCGAGCTTTGGCGCACAGGCGATCTGGAAGGGGCCATCGCACACTGGCGCGCCGCGGCCGAACTCGACTCCGAAGCGTCCGACACCCGCTACAACCTGGGCGTCGCCCTCATGCGGCAGGGGAAAGCGGAAGAAGCGCTGGCCGAGTGGCGTAAGGCGGTTGAGATCGACCCGGGGAATGCGGAGGCGCACGCCAACCTCGGACGAGCGCTGGCTGAGCGAGGCAGGCTCGAGGAGGCGATTTCCCACCATGCCGCGGCGGTTGCGGCACAACCCAACCAGGCGGATCACCACAACGATCTCGGAATCGCGCTGCTTCGGAGCGGGAGGCGCGATCAGGCCATCGAGCATTTCCAAAAGGCCATTCAACTCAACCCGCGGCTCGCGCAGGCATTCTTCAACCTCGGCAATGCGCTCTATGCCTCGAACAGTCCCGCAGAGGCGCTTTCGGCATGGCGGAACGGGCTGCGGCTCGAGCCGGACCAGGTAGCGGTGCTGAGCCGGATGGCCTGGGTACTGGCGACGTGTCCGCTGGATTCGGTTCGAAACGGCGCCGAAGCAGTCAGGTTGGCTTCGCGGGCCCTGGAGTTGACGGGAGGGAAAAACGCAGCGGTCCTCGACGCCCTCGCGGCGGCGTATGCGGAAGAGGGAAGATTCAGAGAAGCCTCGGCCACCGCGCGGCGCGCCCTGGCGCTCGCCGGCGTGGCGAACGAGGGGTTGGAAGCTAGAATCGCCCTTTACGAAGCGGGAAAGCCGGTCCGGGACCGGAGGCAAGCGACGGCGAGGTGATGCGGAGCGCCGCAGGTGCGGCGCCCCGCTTGGTAAAGGATCAGATCACCACTTGAGGGCAAGGGTGATATTCATAAGAGGCAATCCGCCATAGGCGGCCGTGGTCGCCTCGGCGCCGACGCCGGTGGTTCCGAAGCTGCGCGCGTTGGCGGCGCTCCGGATATCCAGAGTCGTGTTCGGGTCGCCCCAGTTGTACCACTTGAAGGGGTTCTGGAAATCGAACCGGAACTGGAACGTCACGCGCTCTTTGATCGGAACTTCCTTGGCGGCCGACATGGCGGCGGCGATGATCCGCTGCCGGTCCCAGAGATTCCTGCCGTTCGTGCCTTGGGTGAACGACGGCCGATAGCTGAAACAACCGTTGCCCACGCCTACCACGAACGCGCCGCAGTCGACCATCGAGTTTTGATTGTTTTGGTTGAAGCGGTCGGGCCCGAGATCCTGCCAGTTGTCCCTCAGTTTCGGAACCTGGTGCAGGATCACGTTGCCGTAGGTACCCATCCAGCTCGGATAGTACTGGGCGTTTGCCCCGCTGATGTCCATGCCGACGGGGTCGCCGCTGTTGATCGTGTAGGTCCAGACGAAGTTGAATCCGCCAATGAGCGTATTCACCCAGCCGCCGCGGTTCAGCCAGCGGCGGCCTCTGCCGATGGGAATCTCGTAATTCATGGTTCCCGTGAAGTTGTGCCTCTGGTCCCAGTCCGACCGGCCTTTGTTCAGGCGCCAGTCGACATACTGGGTGCCCCAGGAGTTGCCGTCTATCGTCTTCTGAAGGGTGTAGAAGGCCAGGAAGTTCAGACCTTGCGACATGCGCTTCTCCACCTTGACGGTCCCCTCATGGTGTGTGAGGTGGCCGTTGTTGCCGTAATAGCTGATGTTGCCCCACTGGTTCCAAGGTCTCGAGACCTGCGGGTTGTTGAGCCAGCTATTACGGAAAGCGGCGTTCTCGGGAAGGTCGAGATTCAGCCATCCTTCCCCGTTGGGATTGGGAATCATGGCCCACGGGCGCGAGTTCATGTTATACGAACCGCTGTTGGCCACCTGCGAACTCCCTTTGTATTGCACTTCCACCATGTAGTCCCTGTGGACTTGGTACTGCACGCCAAAGTTCCAGCTCATGGTGTAAGCCGCCTGAAGGTTCGGATCCACGAGGTTCGCGCTGCGGCCTCCCGGGTTGCCCCGCCATGGCACCGAGCCGTCAGCACGGCGCGCCGGGTAGATGATCGGTCCCGGACCTTGGTCGAGGAAGAACAGCGGCGTCGGGTTGCCGGGAGCCTGCGAGATGCTCGTGGATTCCGTCATCAGCTCGTCTTGGTACAGGAACCCATCCCGCATATCGATATGCGTGAGGGCGAAGCCGGTGCGGATGACGAGCTTATCGGTTGGGTGCCAGGCAAGACCAAAGCGCGGATCCCAGTTGTTCCAGTCAGTGTTGTAGGCCTTGGCGCCCTTGGGGAAGGTCCACGCGCCCTTGCAGCCGCCCGCCGGGCAGGTGTAGTTGGTGTAGACGGAAGTGTCGATAGCGTCGGGGTCCCAGATGCTGATCAGCCCGTACTTATCCTGTGGAGGGCTCTCCACGGAGTACCGGATACCGATGTTCAGCGTCAGGGTCGGAGTGACCTTCCAGTCGTCCTGCACATAGAAGCTGTTCTGCCAGACACGCGGAAGGCTGCTGTTGATCCGGCGATCGAAACTCACAGAGCTGACCGCTCCCACCAGGAACCCTGCGAACCAGTTGCCCGTATTGGGCAAGTTGGTGCCGTTGGTCCGAAGGCCGCTGGTTCCGGTATATGAGAAGCTGCCGCTCGGATTGCCGACGTCCCACTGGTTCCGGCGGTAGCGCAGCAGTTCGTAGCCCCACTTGAAGGCGTGGGTGCCGTGCACCTTGGTGGTGTCGGTCTTCAACGTGATCACTTCCCGCAGGTTCCGGTTCGGCGAAGCATGGTTCAGGTTCTCGGTGAAGCCCGTTGTGCCGCTCGCGGCCCAGATTTGCGGCATGGTGTCCGGAGGCAGGCCCGGGATTCCCAGCAGCGAAGCAAAGTCCTGCATGTAGGCGGGCGAAACCCTGCGCGAGTCGTATCGATAGTAGCCGAGCCGGGTCTCGTTGATGACCGTCGGCGATATGATCCACGTAGCGCCGAGAGAGGCTGTGTTCTGCCTGGTGGTCGTTTTGTCCAGGCTGGTGTCGAACAGTTCGTTTCTGATCGTCCACGGCGGTTGCCGCTCCCAACGCTGGTTGAAGGTCCATGAACCGTAGCCCTTCAGGTTGCTGCTGAACTGCTGGTCGAACCGCGTCGAGTAGTTGTCCCAAACGACAAGCTTCATCGGGCCGGTCATGATGTTGCCGCTCGGCCCGGTGGTGGTCATCGATCCGGGGACGTTCGGGTCCAGGTAAGGTTTCATACTCACCAGGTTTTCCGCCACCTTAGACCATGCCGACCGCGGAACGATGTTGTTCGGGAACGGATCGCGAAACCATTCGCCGTTCTCAAAGCGAGTCGTACGGGGATCATAGATCGGCTGGCCGATAAAGTTGCCGTTCGCATCCGGGAACCTGAAGTCGCCCTCCAGCATCGCGGGGGTCGGAACGGTGCTCTGCTGCTGCTTGCTCTGTTTCTCGAGCAATCGCTCCCAGGCGAACAGGAAGAAGGTTCTGTTCCTGCCGTCATACAGTTTGGGAATGTACACCGGACCGCTGATGTTGGCGTCCGGCTGCATGAATATCAGCCCCGGCGGTTTGTCCCAGCCCGGCTGCACCTGCGAATTGCGGTACTTGTCGAAATACTTGCGGTGCTGGAGACGGCGGGTGCGGCCGAACATAGAAAACATACCGTGGAGTTCGTTGGTGCCGGTCTTCTTCACCACCGAGATGGCACCTCCGGCGGAGTGGCCGAACTCGGCCGGCAGCGTAGTGGTGAGCACCTTTACGTCCTCAACGGTGTTGAGAATGGTTCCGGTGGTCATACCGTCGCCAATGGTTCCCAACTGGCCGTCTTCAAAGAAGCCGATGTACCCACTGTTAAGACCGTTCAGGTGCATACCGCTGAGGCTTCCCGTCCAGCTTATGCCGCTATAGGTCAGCCCGGGCGTGTAATAGAGGATGGCTTTGACACTCCGCTGGTAGTTGGGCAGGCTGTAGAAGTAACTGCCCGCTACGACTTGTCCGGTAGCCGAGGTCTCCGTCTCGAGCAGCGGGATTTCCGCCGTGACCGAAACGGATTCAGCTATCGTGCCCACCTCGAGCACGGCGTTGACTCCCATCGTGTCGCCCGCGCGCAATTCGATGTTTTCCCGAACGGTTCGCTTGAATCCCGCCGCCGTCACGATCACCCTGTACGGGCCGGGCCGCAACGACTGGACTCGGTAGATCCCATCCGCGTTTGTCTGAGTTACGGTCTCGAAGTTGGTCTGAACGTTGGTTACCGTCACCTCAGCGCCGACGACAACGGCGCCGCTCGGGTCCGTAATGCGACCCGTTATGTTTCCGTTATCCATCTGAGCGCTCAGGGGTAAAACAACAGCGAGAAGTAAGGCCAGTGGCAGGCCTTTACGCAGAATCCCCAATGGCGTACTCCTTTTCAGTGCCGGCTGGTCCTGGGGACCACCGGGTTCCGAGACGGCGCGGTTCGAGGGAGAGACCGGGCATCCGGATTGAGCACCTGCCGTCGGTCGTCTATGGCGTTGACAGCGTCACCCCTGCGCTGCACGCGGGAAGTACTAGCTCCGCGGTCAACAACGGGTCCCAGACAGACGTTGTTGATGCGAAGCGCGAAAGATAAAGATGCGGTCATCAGTTTCTTCGGCTCCAGGCCTCCCCGGCAGCACGTGGCGATAGCATAAGCGTCCGCTTCGCTACTGAAGACCCACATCGGGTGTATGATATATCTGATTGGGGGGTCCGTCAATACAAATTCTGTCCCTACAGAGTGATTGAGCGGTGTTAAATTGGGGTCCCGCCTGAGCCTTGCCGGCGGCCTTTTTGACGCCGCGGGCGAGACTCGCTACACGTCAGATGCAGTAGTCCTCGACGAACACTTTTCCTTGCCGCATACTTACATAAACAACCGCATCGGGGGAGAGTCCCATCTCGCGGAAGCGCTCGTGAGTGATGTGCACATTCACCTCCTCGCCGGTTTCACAGAGCAGGTCCACCTTGACCTGCGCTCCGGCCGATTGTATACGGCGGATGCGGGCGCGGAGCGAGGGCTTGCCGTTTGGCGAGGCGCTGATCTCCAGGTCGTGTGGGCGCACGAACAGGCGGGCGGCCGCGCCGTCGGTGGCAAGTCTTGCGGGGCGGTCAATCACCAGGGGGCCGAAGACGGCCTTGCCGGATTCAATGCGGCCGCGGAACAGGTTAACGCTTCCGAGAAACTCCATTGTGAATTCGGATGCCGGGTTGTGGAAGACCTCGTCCGGCGTGCCCACCTGCTCAACCTGGCCCCGGTTCATGACAACGATACGGTCGGCCACCTCCAGCGCTTCCTCCTGGTCGTGTGTCACGAGCACGGTGGTTACGTGCAGCTCATCGTGAAGCTTTCTTAGCCAGGTACGCAGCCCCTGGCGGACTTTCGCATCGAGCGCGCCGAACGGTTCATCCAGCAGCAGCACCTGGGGCTGGATGGCCAGGGCACGGGCGAGCGCCACCCTCTGCCGCTGCCCCCCGGAGAGCTGTGAAGGAAAGCGTTGGGCGAGGTCCTCCAGGTGAACCAGCTTGAGCAGTTCGTGCACCCTCGCGCGAATGGCATCTTTCGAAGGCCGGGATTTCCTCGGTTGCACCCGCAGGCCGAACGCGACGTTTTCAAACACGGTCATGTTGCGGAACAGGGCGTAATGCTGGAAGACGAAACCCACCTGCCGCTCGGCCGCGTTCCGCGCGGAGACGTCCTGGTCGCGAAACAGCACCGCGCTTCCCGGAACGGGGTCGGGAGTTTCGAGCCCGGCGATGATCCGGAGCAGAGTAGTCTTTCCCGACCCGGAAGGCCCAAGCAGGGCCATCAATTCGCCGGAACGCACCTCAAGATTCACGTCCTGAAGCGCGATGAAGTTTCCGAAGGTACGCCAAATATGCCGGAGCTCGATGCTCACTGTGCTTCCTCCCGACGCATCCTCCGCTCGACGACGCTCTTGGCGGCCAGAGTCACCAGAGCGAGCAGCGCCAGAAGGCTCGCCACCGCGAACGCCGCAACGAAGTTGTACTCGTTGTAAAGAATTTCAATATGAAGAGGCATCGTGTTAGTTAAACCGCGGATATGACCGGAGACCACCGAGACGGCGCCGAACTCCCCCATCGCGCGCGCGTTGCACAGAATCACCCCGTAAAGGAGCGCCCATTTCACGTTCGGCAGGGTGACCCGGCGGAACGTCTGCCAGCCGCCGGCGCCGAGGACGGCGGCCGCTTCTTCCTCCTCGATTCCCTGCTCCTGCATGAGCGGGATCAGTTCACGCGCGACGTACGGCAGGGTCACGAACATGGTGGCCAGCACCACCCCAGGAACGGCGAAGATGATCCGCAGCTCGCGCTCCGCGAGCCACGGCCCCAGCCAGCCCTGAAGCCCGAAAACCAGCACGTACACCATTCCGGAGATGACCGGCGAGATTGCAAAAGGCAGGTCGATGAGGCTGATCAGAACCGCCTTTCCGGGAAACTCGAACTTGGCGATGGCC
The DNA here is from genome assembly GCA_050261015.1 of Rhodospirillales bacterium. GTDB lineage: Bacteria > Acidobacteriota > Terriglobia > Bryobacterales > Bryobacteraceae > Fen-330. The sequence goes on from JBLNCW010000013.1 coordinate 40,895, forward strand.
CAGGATGCCGCGAGCCCGAAAACGCAGTTGACCGGGACGGCGATGCCGGCCGCAAGCAGCGTGAGCTTGATCGCGGCGAGCGCGTCCGGGTCGCTGAAGCTGGCCAGATAGGCTGCCAGGCCGTTGCGGAAAGCTTCCGTGAAAACCGCAATCAGCGGCAGCAAGAGGAACGAACCGAGGAACAGCAGCGAAACCCCGATCAGCAGGTTCCTCACCCATCGCGGCTCACTCTGGCGCCCCATCAGGCGGCCCTCCCGTAATGAGTGCCCACCCAGTGTTGCAGCGCGTTGATCGCCAGCAGCATAAGGAATGAGGCCAGCAGCATCACGACTCCGATTGATGCGGCGCCGGTGTAGTCATACTGTTCGAGCTTGGCCACGATGAGCAGCGAGGCGATTTCTGTCCTGAACGGCATGTTCCCCGAGATGAAGACAACGGACCCGTATTCGCCGAGCGCGCGTGCGAAGGCCAGGGCAAACCCGGTGATCAGCGCCGGCAGGAGGCCTGGCAGAATCACGCGGCGGAACGTCTGCCAGCGGCCGGCTCCGAGCGTGGCGGCAGCCTCCTCCATCCCGGGATCGAGATCTTCGAGCGCCGGTTGAAGCGTCCGCACCACGAAGGGCAGCCCGACAAACGTGAGCGCGATCGCGACGCCGAGCGGCGAGAAAGCCGATTCAATCCCCGCTCTTTCGAGATAACGGCCCACCCAGCCGTTGCGCGAATAAATGGCAGTAAGCGCGATTCCGGAGACGGCGGTGGGCAGAGCGAACGGCAGATCGATGACCGCATCCAGCACGCGCTTGCCGGGGAAGCGGTAGCGCACAAGCGTCCAGGCCACGATGAATCCGAATACCGCGTTCACCGCAGCGCCGGCGAACGACGCGGCGAAGGTCAGCCGGTAGGCGGCAACGGCCCGGGGCGCGCTGACGGCCTCCCAGAACTGCTCCCACGAACTGCCGGTCACTCTCAAGAAAAGTGCCGCGAGGGGGATGAGCACAATCAGGCTGAGATACAGAACGCTGTATCCCAACGTAATTCCAAGCCCGGGTAGAATGCGGCGCCGAACCATGCAGTCTGCTCCTACCTCGCAACGTTGAAAGTGTGGATGCCGCACTCCAGCTTCTGGCCGGCCCAGCGGCCCGAGCGCGGATTATCAGCATCGAGAGGCAGTTGCGTGCATGGCTGGCAGCCGATGCTGAGATAACCCTGGTCATACAGCGGCAGATGAGGGATTTCGTTCACCTTCAAATAGCTCCAGACCTCCTTCCAGGTCCAGAACGCCAGGGGGCTCACCTTGACGAGTTCCTTTCCGTTGGGAAGCGTCTGGGTCTCGATCTGCTGCAGGCCGGCGCGCGTAGGCGACTGCTCCCGCCGCAGCCCGGTAAACCAGATTTCGTAATCGTTGAGCGCGGCGAGCAGCGGCTCGACCTTGCGCAGCTTGCAGCAGCGGTCCGGTTCGGTTTGATACAACTTGCCGTTTGCCGCTTCGTGCGCTTCCAGGCTGAGCGCCGGCATGACGTTCACCAGGTTCAGTCCCCAGTCCTTGGTTAACCGGTCGCGGTAAGCGTAAGTCTCGGCGAAGTGGTATCCCGTTTCGAGGAAGAGCACGGGGATGCCGGGCCGAACGCGCCGCAGCATATCCAGCAAGACCACGTCTTCGGCCTGAAAACTGCACGTGAAGCATGGCCTGCCTTCGCGCTTGAGAACGGAATCAATGAGTTCGGCGGCTTCAGCCAATTTGTCGGGCATCGTGGGTTCTCCTTGCAATCGATTCAAGCAGCGCGCGTGCGCCGCGCTCATCGCCCCGCCGTAACAGGTCCAGCGCGGCGGAATCGGCCAGTTCGTAGCTGATTCGCTTTCTCTCTTCGAAATCGGAAAAGCGCTCGCGCAATCCGGAACGCATCTCGCCCAGGAGTTCGAGCAGGCGGGCGTACTCGGGGCCCGTTTCGCGGGCGAAACGGTCGCGGAGGCGGGAGGCCAGCGCGGGACTCCGCCCGCTGCTCGAAACGGCGACGATGAGGTCCCCCTGCCTGTGTATCGCCGGATAGATGAAGCGGCTTTGCGGCTCGTCGTCCACGGCGCTCGCCAGCACCCCATGCGACTCCGCGTCGCGAAAGACGCGCCGGCTCACCTCGGGATCGCGCGCAGCGGTCACTACCAGGAAGCAGCCGTCCAGATCGCCGCTTTGATATTCGCGGCGAATCCACGTGAAGGCGCCCGCTTCGAAAAGCGGTTTCAAGGCGGGCCTCAACTCCGGGCTGATGACGGTGACCGCGGCGCAGGCATCGAGCAGCCCACGGACGCGCTCCTCCACCGCATGCCGCTCGCCGATTACCACGCAGCGCTTGCCTTCCAGTTTCAAAAGCACGGGATAATAGCGGCTCACGCCGGCGCCTCCACTGCCGCCCCGCGCAGCGCCGCCAGGCCCACGCGGTGGCAGAAATCCCCGAACCGCTCACCCGGATTGCGCCGATCGCGGAAAAGAACAAAGGCCGGGCGCAGCGCGGCTCCGATTTCCTCTATGCGAACACGGTCGGTGAAAAGCTCGCCAAGCCGCAGGCCCAGGTGTGAGCCCCCGAGATAGAGCGCGTACATGTTTACGCTCTGTCCGACAATACCGATCTCGGCGGTGTAGGGCCGGGCGCATCCGTTCGGACAACCGGTCACGCGAACGGTAACGGGCAGACCATCAAGCCCCGCTTCGCGCAGTGTGCGCCCGATATCCGCCAGGATATCCGGCATCGCGCGCTCCGCCTCGGTAATCGCCAGCCCGCACGTCGGCAGGGCCGGGCAGGCCAGAGCTTCCTCGACCACAGGCGGCAGTTCGAAGGGCATGCTGACGCCCCACCGCCGCAGCCGGGTTTCAATCTCCGTGCGCTGGTCCGTCCGGATGCCGGTGAGCAGAATGTTCTGGTGGCACGTGAAGCGCACCCCCGGCTGGAATTCCGAGACGATCTCTCGAAGGCACTCGCGCAATGGCCCCCTGATCCTGCCGCTCGGCACGTGCAGCCCCAGATAGACATGGGTCTCGTCCTGCCGCTGCCAGCCGAGGTGATCAGCCCCTTTGTTCCATTCTAGCTTGGCAGGGGGCGCCAGCTCCGTCCCCAGGCGCGCCTCGAGTTCCCTGCGGAACCGCTCGGCGCCCCAGTCATCGAGCACGTATTTGAGCCGGGCGAGCTTGCGGTTGCTCCGGTTGCCGTAGTCGCGGTGAATCGCCACGCACGCCTGCACCGCATCCTCCAGCAGTTCCACCGGAACCGTGCAGATGGGATCGGCCAGCCGCGGGTGGGTGGCTTTTGCTCCCGGGCTCAACCCGAGCCCGCCGCCGGCCAGCAACGTGTAAGCCTGGATGGTCTCGCCGCGGCAGACTGGCACGAGACCGACGTCGTTGCTGTAAACATCAATGCAGTTGTCCCCCGGCGGCGCGAACCCGATTTTGAATTTTCGCGGCAGGTAGCAATCGCCGTAAAGCGGCTCCTCTTCGGTTTCCGCCGCGGCCGTTTTTTCGCCGTCCATCCAGATTTCGTAGTAGGCGCGGGTCTTGGGCTTGAGCCGCCGCGAGAGAGCCAGCGCGCGCCGCTGCAGTTCGGCCCGCACCGGATCGGAGTGGGGCGCCGGGCAGCACGTCGTGTTGCGAACCACGTCTCCGCAGGCCGCCAGCGTGGTCAGCAGGCTGCGGTTGAGGGTCGAGATCAGGTAGCGCAGGTCCGCCTTTTGCGTGCGGTGGAATTGAACGTCCTGCCGCGTGGTGATGCGAAGCCCGCCGTCGCCCACCTTGTCCGCCAACCGGTTCAGCACCAGGTACTGCTCCGCTGTAAGAACGCCGCCGGGAACGCCGACGCGGACCATCGAGCCGTAGCCGGTCACACCAGCCTTGCGGGCGTCGCGGTCGGACTGCTGGTAGACGCCGTGGAACTTCAAAATCTGCACGGTCTGTTTGGAGAAGTTCGGAGTTGGCAATGCCAACTCTTCGAGAATTGCGCCCCGCAGATGGCGGCTTTGCTCTTTTACGTGCTCCACGGAGGAGCGTTCGGATTGCGTGTTCATCAGATTCCCTCACCTCCCGCGAAGCCACCGGTCCGCGGGATGATTCCACGCCGCTCGAGTTCGGCGCAGATCTGCTCAACTGCTCGCTCATCGTTCGCATCCAGGGATTGCGGCGCGAAAGTGAGAAATCGCCGGCTGCCGACGAGTTCTTCGGCCCGGTCCCTTTCGGCGGCGTTCAACGTGGATGCGCTGAAAATCGTGATCAGGCCGGCGGCGTCGAGCAATTGCGCCAGTTCCGGCAAGATACTGGTTTCCACGTGCTCGGCAACCACGTGCACCAGGCAGCCGCGCTCGAAAAGCCTGACTTCGAGCAAATAGGCGAGCTGCTCCCGTGCGGTGAGCCAGATGGTGGCTGGGTAGTGCCCCGCGCGCGCATATCTTTCAGCGGGGCTCAGGCGGCTGACCCGGAATTCCAGTTCGCGAAATGCCGCCCGCGCTTCCTCCTCCCGGGAACGCGGCGCTTCCTCGATCATGCCGGCGCCGGCGGTCGCGTTCGTAACCGGATCGATCAGAATGAAAGATCCGGTCTGGCGGTTCACCCGGTAAGGATCGTAAAACAGCGGCCGGTTGGTTTCGATCCTCACCGCGCCGATGTCGTTCATGCGGAGTTCGTGCGCCGGCTCCCCGGCCAGCGTATTGACATCCACGCGGTGATGCAGAAACGTCACTACCGCGGTCACCTGCTGCGTGGTGTGCTTCAGCAGGTACGGGCTGTTCAGCTCGAGCGGCCGCTCGTCCATCCAGACGAGCTTTGCCTCCACCCGTCGGGAGACGTGCGGCGGGCGGGCCGGATCCACCAGCATGTCGCCGCGGCTGATGTCGAGTTCGTGTTCCAGGCAGAGCGCGATCGACATGGGGGGCGCGGCCAGGGGCACCTCGCCGTCGAAGGAGGGAATCGACCGCACCGTCGTTGTACGGCCGGACGGCAGCGCCATCACGGCGTCGCCGGGCCGCACGCAACCGGAGGCCACCTGCCCCGCATAGCCGCGGAAAACGGAATCCGGCCTGAGCACGTACTGGACGGGGAATCGCAGCGGGCCTGAGGCGGCGCGGCGCGCCACCGGCACGCTCTCCAGGTGTTCGAGCAGGCTCCCGCCGGAATACCAGGGCATCCTGCCGCTGCGCGCAACCACGTTATCGCCCTTGAGCGCGCTGATCGGGATGAAATGCGCGCTGGAAACCCCCAGGCGGCGGAGGTGCTCACCGAACTCCTCGCGAATGCTCTCGAACACCTGACGGCTGTAACCCGCCAGATCCATCTTGTTGACCGCCACCACGATGTGCTCGATGCCCAGCAGGGCAGCGATGTAGGCGTGCCTACGCGACTGCGGCAGCACGCCGTTGCGGGCGTCGATCAGCACCACCGCCACGTCGGCCGTGGATGCCCCCGTCGCCATGTTGCGCGTGTACTGTTCGTGCCCGGGCGTGTCCGCGATGATGAACTTACGCTTCGCGGTAGAAAAATAGCGGTACGCGACGTCGATGGTGATGCCCTGCTCGCGCTCGGCCCGGAGCCCGTCCGTGAGCAGCGAAAAATCGATCGCCTCGCCGGAGCGGTTGACCTTGGAGTTTCTTACCGCGGCGAGCTGATCCTCGTAGACGCTCTTGGAATCATGCAGGAGGCGGCCAATCAGCGTGCTCTTGCCGTCGTCGACGCTGCCGGCGGTCGTGAACCGCAGCAGGTCCTTCTCGCGGTCGCGTTCGAGGAACGCAGCGATATCCTCGGCGGGCGCGGCCATCAGAAGTAACCCTCGCGTTTCTTAATTTCCATCGAGCCGTCCTGATCGTGATCGATCACGCGGTTTTCGCGCTCCGAGCGGCGGAACCCCACGAGTTCGGCGATGATCTTCGGCACGGTGTCCGCGCTCGAGCGGATTGCGCCGGTGCAAGGCGTACACCCGAGCGAGCGCATGCGGCACATCACCATCTGCGGCACCTCGCCGGGCTGCCGCGGAACGTCGTGCTCGATCGGAATCAGAGTTTCGCCCCGCACCAGCATCGGGCGCGGTTTAGCGAAATACAGCGGCACAACCGGGATGTTTTCCAAGTGTATGTAGTGCCAGATGTCCAGCTCGGTCCAGTTGGAGAGCGGGAACACCCTGATGCTTTCGCCCTTATCAATGCGGCTGTTGAGCAGGTTCCAGAGCTCGGGACGCTGGTTTCTCGGGTCCCACTGGCCGAGCGAGTCCCGGAACGAAAAAATGCGCTCCTTGGCCCGCGATTTCTCCTCCTCCCGCCGTGCGCCGCCGAACGCCGCATCGAAGCCGCCCTCCTTCAGGGCGTCCAGCAGCGCGCGGGTCTTCAGAAGAGAGCAGCACCTCTGAGTGCCCAGGCGGAAGGGGTTCGCGCCTTCCGCCAGCGCCGCACGGTTCGTATGGACGATCAACGTCGCGCCCAGCTCGGCCGCCGTGCGGTCTCGAAACTCGATCATTTCCCGGAACTTGTAGCCCGTATCCACGTGCAGCAGCGGAAACGGCAGCTTCCCGGGATAGAACGCCTTTTGAGCCAGGCGCAGCATGACCGAGGAGTCCTTGCCGATCGAATACAGCATCACCGGCCGGGCGAATTCGGCCACGACCTCACGGAAAATGTGAATGCTCTCGGCCTCGAGCATTCGCAGGTGCCCCTCGTAGCCGGCGGGCATCGGCGGGTATTCGGATATCGCATGTGTCTGAAGCATAGGGTTTCTCCCGCCGGATCAACAGGCAAGCGCAGCCGGTACGCGGGAGCAGTCGAGCAAGTGCTCGCGCATGCGCACAACTTCACCGGTCACGAACACCGCCGGGGGCTCTACGCTGACGCGCCCCGCGGCGATCTCCCCGAGCGTGGCGATAACGGTGCGCTCGTCGGGTGTGGAGCCGCGCTCGATAAAGGCGGCGGGTTCGGCGGCGCTGCGGCCCGCAGCGATGAGAGCACGCGCGATCCGGGCGCGTTCGGAAACGCCCATCAGAATGATCAGCGTGTCGATGCCGGCGTACCGCGCCCAATCAATTTCGGTCTCGCCGCGGCAGTGCCCCGTGATGACCGCGAAGCTGCGGGAAACGCCGCGATAGGTTACGGGAATGCCGGCCAGCCCCGGCACCGCGATCGCTGAACTGACTCCCGGCACCATCTCGACTTCGATGCCCCTCTCGCGAAGGGTGGCCCACTCCTCCCCTCCGCGCGCAAAAACGCACGGGTCGCCGCCCTTCAGCCGCACCACCACCCGGCCGCGCCGCGCATGCTTGATGAGCTGCTCAAAGATCCATCGCTGCACCGCTTCCTGCTCGCCCGCATGCTTGCCCGCGTAGAGAAACTCGGCCTGCGGATTGGCCTCCGCAAGCACCTCCGGGCTGACCAGGCGGTCGTAAAGGATCACATCGGCGGACCGCAGTATCCGTCGTGCCCTGACGGTCAGCAGGTCCGGGTCGCCAGGTCCGGCGCCTATGAGATAGACCTTCGGGTTCAAGTTTGGCTGCTCCCAGCGGGACTCATGAAAAGAGTATACACCATAATCTCTATAGGGAAATAGGAAAAATGAGGCGAACCTGCTGCCAGTGATAGCATTTCTTAGAGGCAGCCCTTTAAATGAACGACATGAACGACTTGTTTTCGGTAAAAGATAAGGTAATCCACGTCAGCGGAGGGTCGCGGGGCATTGGCCGGGCGATCGCGCAGGCGTGCAGTGAAGCGGGAGCCTGCGTCGTCGTCAGCTCCCGGAACGAAGCCACACTCAAGGCGACCGGCCTGCCTTACGAGATCTGCGATGTTGCCGACACCGCGCAGGTGAAGCGGGCCGTAGAAAGCATTGTCAAGCGGTACGGGAGAATCGACGTCTTGTTCAACGTGGCCGGAATCAATTTCCGGCACGCGGCCGAGACGTTCCCTGATGACAAGCTGGAGGAGGTTCTGGGCATCAACATCCGGGGCAACTTCGTGATGGCCCGGGAGTGCGGCCGCGTCATGGTGGGTCAAAGGCGGGGCAAGGTAATCAACGTGGCGAGCCTGCACACGCATCACAGCCTGGCCGGCATGGTCCCGTATGGAGCGAGCAAGGGCGCGATTGGGGCGATGACCCGGGCGCTGGCGGTTGAATGGGCGGCGTACAACATCCAGGTCAACGCGATCGCTCCGGGCTTCATCCGCACCGATCTGAACGCGGTCTTGTGGGAGAACGAAGCGATTCGCAACTGGGCGCTCGCAAGAACGCCCGCCGCCAGGCTGGGTGATCCCCGAGATTTAGTGGGCACCGCCATTTTTCTGGCCAGCGCGGCCAGCGACTTCATGACCGGCCAGGTCCTTTACGTCGATGGAGGATTCACGGCGGGATCGACGTGGCCTCTCTCGGTGCCGCGCTAAGCTTCCGGCTCAATGCTGGATTTCGGCGATGTCTTCGATGAGAAGAGGGCGCTGGTGCAGGTAGCGCGTCGATTTCCGCTTTGAGTCCACCATGCGGTAGACGTGCTCGACGCTTTTGGCCGGCAGGCCGACGGCGGCGGCGGCTTCAGCGGCTGGTATGCCGTGGTTCTTGGCGTACAGGCAGAGATCCATCTGTTCGGACGGCAGCGCGAAATAGAATTCTTCCTGCGATTGCTGCATGGGATAGGTGTCGGTGGTCGAGGGGCGGGTGCGGATCTCCTCCGGTATGCCCAGAAACGCGGCCAGTTGATAAACCTGCGTCTTGTACAGGTGGGCGATCGGCTTGAAATCGGCGGCGCCGTCGCCGTTCTTCACAAAGAAACCCTGATCGAATTCAAGCCGGTTGGGCGTGCCCGCAACCGCGTAATTGTAGCGGTCGGCATAGTAATACTCCATCATTTTCCTGGTGCGCTGTTTGAAATTTGTGGCGGCAATGATGGAGAGGCACGCCTCGGCGTTGAGGCGGGCCTTGGTAAGGACGCCTGCGGGCGACCGCACGACCACCGAGTAGACCGGGTACGTCGCGTCCAGCGTCTGAGGCAGCACAATCTTGCACTGGTAGCCTTCGCCGTACTCCGGGATGACGGTGCGGATCGCATCGTCGCGGCGGCGGTAACAACCGGCGGCTTCAAGAATCGGTGTGATGTCCTCGACGCAGGTGCGGATCCCCAGCGAACCCGCCAGCAGGCGGCCGAGGCGCAGGCTGTCCGGAGAAGAATCCCGTTCCGGCAGGAACAGGCCGAACACGCGCTCGCTTCCCAGGGCGCGGGCGCACAGCGCTGCCACTACGCTGCTATCCACCCCTCCGGAGATCGCAACAACCGCACCCTTGCGCTTGAGGTGAACCAGCACGAGTTCGCGGATGCGGGCCTCGATAGCGGCCGCAGTGGCCGCGGCATCGATCTTCAGGACATCGGCCGTCATGCCCCCTCTCCGGCAGCGGCGCCGAGCAGCCGTTTGCTGATCTTGCCGGTGGTGGTGCGCGGGAGCGAATCGCGGATTTCCACGATCTTGGGAACCATGAAATCTTCCAGACGCTGGGTGCAGCGTTTTTGAATCTCTTTGGCGGTCAGCTTGCAGTTTGGACGCAGGGTGACGATGGCTTTGATCGCCTGGCCGAGGATGGAGTCGGGAACGCCCACTACGGCTGCGTCCACGATTCCCTCGATGCTGTAAAGCACCTCCTCGATCTCCTTAGGACTGACCTTCTCGCCGCGCGTCTTGATAATGTCGTCCTTGCGGCCCACGAAATAGAGGTAGCCTTCCTCGTCCATGGTGAACACGTCGCCGGAGTAAAGCACTTTCTCGCCTGGGAACAGGCCGTCCTTGAGTACCTTTGCGGTTTCTTCGGGCGCTTCCCAATAGCCCTGCATCACGTTGGCGCCGCGCACGACCAGCTCCCCCGGAACGCCGGGCCCCACGCGGTTGCCGTCCTCGTCCACCAGATAAACCTCGGAGTTCGGGATGGCCTTGCCCACCGACGCCGGCCGTATGTCCAGTTGCTCCGGGGGCAAATAGGAGACGCGCTTGCACTCCGTGAGGCCATACATGGAGAAGAGTCTGGCGTGAGGGAATGCCTCCCGCAGCTTGCGTATGTGCGACGTCGGCAGCGCCGCTGCGGTGTTCGTGATGTAGCGGAGCGACGGGAGCTGAATCTGGGCCAAATCCATCTGAAGCAGGATGGACGCCATGGTCGGAACGAGAGGCAGTCCGGTTACGCCCTCGCGCATGGCCGTCTCGATCACCGAGTAAGGATAGGCAAAGGAGCGCTCGAGCACCACCCGGGCGCCCATCCTGAAAGCCATCAGCACCTGGTACAGGCCATAGTCGAACGACAGCGGGAGCACGTCGAGAATGACGTCGTCGGCAGTGTTCTCCAGGTAGGTCGTAATCGACTCGGCCGCGGAGCAAATGTTCAGGTGCGTCAGCACGACGCCCTTCGGCCTGCCGGTTGAACCCGAGGTGTAGATCAGCGCCGCGGGATCCACGTTGATGCACTGCTTCGGCGGCGGTTCGGGCAAAAAGTCCGCCAGGCACTTCTGAAGCGGCCGGAACCGCCGGCCGCCGAACGGCTCCGGATGCGAGCCCGCGGCCAGTATCGCTTCGGTCTTCGGCGCGATCTCCAGAGCGGCCTCCACCTCGGATCGCTTGGAAACATCGGTCACCAGGACCTTGGCGCGGCAGTTGTTCAGGATGTACGCAAGCTTATCCGCCTTCGTGGTGGGGTTAATTACCAGGAAAATCCCGCCTGCTTTCAGGGCCGCGAAGATGGCGATCACCGCTTCAGGCGAGCTTTCCAGGTAAACCGCAACGCGATCCCACCTGCACACGCCCTCCGCCATCATGGCGTGCGCCAGGCGGTTCGCCTGCTGGTCCAGTTCGCGGTAGGTCAGGCGGCGGTCGCCGCAGACCAGCGCGACCTTGTCCGGCAATTGCGCAGCGCTCCGCTCCAGGAAGTTCTCGACTTGCATCGCCTTAGTCCTTGCTCACGCGCAGCTTTCGCGAGAGGAACGCCATCAGCTTGTCGATCGAGTCAAAATTCTGTTCGATCAGATCTTCATCGGCGATTTTGATACGGTAGTGGCGCTCCAGGAAACTGATCAGTTCCAGAATGCCGGTGGAATCGATAATCCCCTTCTCCAGGAACGAATCCTGATCCGAAAGATTGTCGACCTGGCCAAACAGGAAGTTTTCGACTACGAATTGGCGCAGTGTGTCGCGCTGAGCGTTTTGCATCATAGCTACCTCCTGAACGGGTGTGCGAGTTGGCCCAGCCAAAAGCTAAGGCCGGCCGGAAAGCGGACCGGTAACTCAGGCCCAGGGGCGCCGGGCGCCCGGGAGAGCGCGGGAACAGGTCGGGACTGAATTGAGATGGCGCAGTAGACGGAACAGCCCGCGATCGTAAACAATGTCGCATTCTGCAACCAGTTCGCCTGGAGCGCGGAACCCGAAGGAGCATCCCCCCGCGCTTCCATGCGGGCACCAAAAGATGAAAGAACATTCACATTATATCTGACTTGCTCAACTCCGGTCGAGAGACCCGGGAAGCAGCGCGGAGTGGATCTTCAACTCAGAAACGGGTTTTCGGGATTATACAGGTAGCTGCCGTCCCACTCGAGCATGGTCACGTGAAGCGGCGTCCCGGTGTCGAGGAGTTGATTGGGGTCGGACACCCAGGCGGGGTCGCAGCCGCGCGCACGGAAACCGTTGGCCGAGAGCGCCTGACGTGTCGCGGGAGTGGATGCGAGCGCGGCGATTTCACACGTTTCCGCCCGCTCCTGCGCGGCTCGAACCGCGAGCGCGTAGGCGGCCGTCCACGCGGCGGCTTCGGCCGTATTCACGAGAAGATCCGCGATGCGCGTCTGCGGCCCGACGGAACTGAGCAGAAAGAAGCCCCGCGGCTTCCCGCCGTCCAGCAGTCTGAAGCCTTGAAATTGGGCCGCGGGACAGCGCAGCATGTAGTTCAGCAGCGCGGCGCTGCGCGCCGGGGGCGTGAAGGCGGCCAGAAGATTCGGCGCGAGCGCGGGGAGCATGGAATCGTCGAAAGCGGAGACGGGCTCGGCCGACCAGCCACGCGGCACGTTGGCAAGTCCGGCCAGGCTCCAGACTGCATTGCGCGCGAGGCGGGCGGGAGACTTCCAGTCGTGCCCGGGCCTGAGCCTGTGCTGGCGCCACGGGCGTACCACCCGGACATAGTAATCCAGCGATGCGCACGGTTTGAGGCCCAGCAAACCGGCCATCTTTCTGGCTTGAACGGTGCCGCCGATCTGAACCACGGTTTCGGCGAGGCCGCCGAGCTTGCGATGAAGCACGGCGCCCGCTCCCGGGACCAGCGGATCGGCCGCCCAGTCGATCGGCACAACGCAGGTAACGCGGCTGTCCGGGGTCAGCCAGGTTGTCGGAACAATGCCGACATGGGCGGCGATCCTGCCGTTCTTCCTAAGGATGAAGGCGCGGCTGTGCGGCCAGTCCGGGTGCGGCTCGTAATACTTCCAATGCATCAACGCAGCCGCGAGAGACGGCGCGTCCTCGCCAGTGCGGAAGACGTCCGCCAGGAACTGCCGCACGGCGGGCGCGTCCTCTGGAGATGCGGCTGAAACGCCTGAGACGGGATCCCTGTGCACCCTCTACGGGCATTGTAGCAGGAGCGCCTCCGGCATCTGAACTAGCGAGGCTGCGCGGGCGCGAAGCAGGTGCAGGCGAGCGTAAACGCCGCTATCTGGATGGACGCCGCCAGGGGACTGAGGACTCGCCGGGGCGGCCCGGCCCATCGTTCATGATTTCGCCGCTTTGCGGGCTTTCAGAAAGGAATAGATGCCAAAAGCGGCCATGATCACCACGAACAGAGCACTCAGGGTCAGCCGGAAGAAACTTTCGGCCTCTCCGTCGAACTCGCGCGCGCTTTCCACGCAGCGAGGCAGCGCCCAGACGGCAAGCACGACAAAAACAAACCCGATAATCTGGTTCCAGAGCACCCGCAAGGGACGCAATACGGCCGGCAGGACGTGGTGGAGGAACTGCCGCCCTCGGGAAACGGAGAACTTCATGGTCGTGCCCACATATATCGTAGCAAACAAGCATTCAAACAGCCGTGGCCGGAAAGGATGCGCCCTCGCGGCGCCGCCCGGCGTACGCGGGCCTTCTCCCCTTTTTGTGGGAGAGGACCCAAACAAAAGTTACAGGACTAAAGCTGCTTTGACGATCTGTAAATTGGGCTTGTGAAACCAACAGCGCTCCACTACAATCAAGGCGGGGAAACCGCCCCCGGAGGCCGATTCCGTGAAACGGGGGATCAATGGGCGGCATCCAGATGATGAGGATGCTATCCTCAATGTGGCCCATAGGAAAGGGGCAAGCGTGGACGAGAAACTGAAAGTCCTAATGCAGGAGCTCGGCAACGCGATCAACGAATCGCTGTCCGACTCGGACCGGATCGCCTCGGCTATCGGCGAGATCCGTCGGGCAGGTTACGATGTGTTTCTCGTGTTGGAAGCGACCATCGGTTTCAACAAGCGTGACGAGGCGGAGGAGGAGACCGCCGGTGAAACCGAATTAGACGACCGGCCGGCGCGCGCGAGCGCTCGGGAATTCGGGTCTTCTGCTAAAATCAAGTGGACCTCGCAGGACCAGAAGTTCCTGCGCGCACTGAAGATCGCCATCGACGACGATTCCCGCTAGAACCGGTTCAACAATTCCTGGTAGGCCGACCAGGTCCTGGAGGCGGCGTTTTCCCAGGAGAAACAAGCCGCGCGGGCTTGGCCCCGGTGGCGTAGATCCTCTCTGAGATCCTCGTTAGATGCCAGTTCCACAAGGCCGCCGGCAACTGCTTCCACGTCAAAAGGGTCGACCATCAGCGCTGCGCCGCCGCTGATTTCAGGAAGGGCCGAGCGGTTGGATGTGAGAACGGGTATTCGCCAGGCCATCGCTTCCAGCACGGGCATGCCGAAGCCCTCGTCGAGCGAGGGAAATGCAAAGATTGAGGCCTGCGCGTACAAATGAGCCAGTTCCACTTCGGAAACATAGCCGGTGAGGCTGATGTCCGCCCGGCGGGGGCTCGCCTCTATTTCGCGAAGGATCTCATCCGCCCCGTAACCGAACGAACCCGCAAGGATGAGCTGCCATCCCGGAGGCATGGCTGCGAACGCTTTCACCAGGCGCGATATGTTCTTGCGCTTCTGAATCGCGCCCACGTGGAGCACAACGTTCCGGCGCGCTTCGGGCCGCGCGGGCGGAGCGGGGAATTTGACGCCGTGGTGAACCACACGCAGCCGGCTGCGTTCGACACCCAGCAACTGCTCCACTTGCGAGGCGGTGAATTCGGAGACCGTAATCACGAGGTCGGAGCGTGCGGCCGCGTCCCGCGCCTGAGCTTCGAAGCGGCGCCGGAATTCCGGCGTCGAGTAATCGCCGGTCAGCACAAACAAGTCGTGGAACGTGGATACGGCGCGGCGCAGGCGGAGTTTGGGAAGCCGCTGGTTCATGCCGTGAAACAGGTCCGCGGAACGCGGGCCTGCCGGCTCGTGCAGCAGGCGCCGGCGGCAGTTGCGCGGCAAGCGTTCCGAAAACGAGCGCAGAAAACGATGCGGCCGGTAGCAGAGCAGCAGCTCGGCTTCCGGGTGCGCCGCGGCGAGTCCGGCGATGATTTCGCGCGAGTACACGCCCACGCCGGAAAGGTTCTCTCCCAAGCTGTAAGTGGCGTCCAGGGCGATGCGCACGAGCAAACAGGTTAGCGCAACCGGCTCCGGCCGCGCGACTATACTGAAAGCCAGGGCATGTCCTCGCAAACCAGGGAGCTATCGGTGCGGCGTTTCTTCTCGCGCGGCGGACTGCTCGAGCGCAGCCACCCGAATTACGAATTCCGGCGCGGGCAGCTCGAGATGGCCGAGGCGGTCGAGAACGCCCTCGCCGACCGGCGCCATCTCATCGTCGAGGCAGGCACGGGCACGGGAAAGACGCTCTCCTATCTTGTGCCCGCGATCCTGTCGGGCAGACGCGTGGTCATTTCCACGGGCACGAAGAACCTTCAGGAGCAGATCTACTACAAAGACATCCCATTCTTGCGGCAACATCTCGGCCTCGACATTCGCGTCTGCTACATGAAAGGGCGCAGCAACTACGCCTGCCGGCAAAAGATTTACGACGCGGAGAAGGAAGCGGTGCTCGAAGGGCTGGAGGAGGTAGCTGATTTCGAGATCATTCGCGCGTGGGAGAAAACAACCGAAACCGGCGACCGGGCGGAGATCACAACCCTTCCTGAAGACACCGGCGTGTGGTCGAAGATCGACGCGCGCCGCGAGCTTTGCACCGGCCAGAAATGCCCCCAGTTCGACCGCTGCTTTCTCACGCTGATGCACCAGCGCGCGCTGGAGAGCGACATCATCATCGTCAACCATCATCTGTTCTTCGCCGATCTGGCGCTCAAAAACGGCGAGTTTGGCGGCGGCATTATACCCGAGTATTCGGCCGTCATCCTCGACGAAGCGCATGAAATCGAGGATGTCGCGGGCCAGTATTTCGGCGTGTCCGTGAGCAACTACCAGTTCCAGGAACTGCTGCGCGACATTGGGGCGGTGGCGCGGAAGAAGGATTTCGGTTCGCACGAACTGGACCGCATTCTCGTTGCAGTCGGCGACGCCGCGATGCGTTTCTTCCTGCTGTTTGGGACCACGGAAGGCCGGGTGGGATTCCGCGGGCACCAGCAATTCGCCGAGCGGCACGAAGAGCAAATCGCGGACGTGCTCCGCGGCCTGGAGTTGATCACTGCGCACCTCCAGCTCGTCAAGGACGAGGAAAAGCTGCCGCTGCTGCGCCGCGCCGGCGAGCTGGCGAGCGCGTTGTCATTCTGGCTGGCCGGCGATGACCGGCGGTTCGTCTACTGGATCGAGCGGCGCGGCCGGGGCTGCTTCCTTCAGGCAACGCCGATCGACGTATCCGCGGTGCTTTCCGAAAAGCTGTTCAGCACGGTGGATACGGTCGTGCTCGCTTCCGCTACCCTGGCGGTGGCCGGCAGCTTCGAGTATACGCGCCGCCGCCTGGGGCTGGAGGGCGCGCGCACGCTGCTCGTGCCGGGGCACTTCGACTTTCGCAACCAGGCGATGCTCTATATACCCCAGCACCTCCCCGATCCGCGCTCGCCCCGGTTCACCGACATGGCCGCGGACGAGGTTTTGCGCATCCTCAGGCTGAGCCGCGGGCGCGCTTTCGTCCTGTTCACCAGTTACCAGCAGATGCGCGCGGTGCACGACCGCGTGTCGTTCGCCCTCGAGTACCCGGCTTTGCTCCAAGGCACCGGGCCGCGCACCGCCCTGCTCGAGGAGTTCCGCCGCACCCCGCATTGCGTGCTGTTCGCCACGTCCTCGTTCTGGCAGGGCGTTGACGTTCCGGGCGAACAGTTGAGCTGCGTTATCATTGATAAGTTGCCGTTCGCGGTCCCCAATGACCCCGTGGTCGAGGCCAGGATCCGCGCCATCCGAGAAGAGGGGGGCAATCCCTTTTACGACTACCAGATCCCGCAGGCGGCGCTGGCTTTGAAGCAGGGGTTTGGACGGTTGATTCGCAGCCGCTCGGACCGCGGCGTTCTGGTGCTGCTTGACAACCGGATCATGAAGCAGCGCTACGGCCGGGTGTTCTTCGACAGCCTGCCGGATTACGCGCTCAGCACGAACATTGGCGACGTGGAGAAATTTTTCGATGTTTGAAATTTCCGTGGAAGAGACTTTCGCCGCCGGGCACGCCTTGCGGAACTACCGCGGCAAATGCGAGAACGTGCACGGGCACAATTACCGGATCCGCGCCGTGATCGAGGGGGAGCAGCTAGACGACGCCGGATTGCTCGTGGATTTCGTCGAGGTCAGGCGAATCCTGCGCGGCATCATAGAGAGGCTCGACCACACGTTCCTGAATGACGTTCCCCCCTTTACCGAGCTGAACCCGTCCGCCGAGAACATGGCCCGCTACTTCTACCAGGAAATGAGCAAAAGTTTGGCGGGCGGATCGCGCCCCAATCCGGTGCGGGTGGCTGAAGTGAAGATTTGGGAAACTGACACGGCTACGGCAACCTACAGGTTGCCGTAGCGCCGGCAGGACCGCAGACTACCTCCCGTAATACGCCGCATTCTCCTGGGCGTACTCAGCCCACTTCTCAGGCAAGTCGTCGAGAGCGAAGATCGCCGAAACCGGGCACACCGGGACGCAGGCGCCGCAATCGATGCACTCCACGGGATCGATGTAGAGCATCTTAGCGGTCTCGAAATCGGCTTCATCTTTCTTCGGGTGAATGCAATCAACGGGGCAGGCGTCCACACATGCCGTGTCTTTGGTCCCGATGCATGGTTCCGCGATTACATAGGCCATAAAACTAAGCTCCTCTGTCTGCCTTTGTTTGTAATAACTACAGGCTAACTCTAGCATAACGCAAGCGGAGAATTCGGTGTTTTCAGATGTAAAGGCTCGAAATTCGGGATTGGAGTTATCCGAGTAGCGGCCTGCACTCGCATTCCGGTACACAGCCGGTAAAACTTTCTCAAAAAGCCGTCGTCAGGCCTTGCCGGCGGGCTAAAATGAGGTCATGATTCCCAGAGTGCGCAAGGCGGTCTTCCCCGCTGCGGGACTAGGGACCAGGTTCTTACCCGCCACAAAAGCTCAGCCGAAGGAAATGCTCCCGCTCGTAGACAAGCCTCTCATCCAATACGGCGTCGAGGAGGCGATCCATTCGGGCATACAAAATATCGTCATCATCACCGGCCGCGGTAAGAGCGCCATCGAAGATCATTTTGACGTCAGCTTCGAACTTGAGCACCTTTTGGAGACGCGCAACAAGAAAGACCTGCTGGCCACGGTGCGCGACATCTCGGACATGATCGACGTGGCCTACATACGGCAGCGCGAGGCCCTGGGCCTCGGCCACGCCGTGCTGCGCGCGCGGGCGATCGTGGGCAGCGAACCGTTCGCGGTGGTGCTCTCCGACGACGTCATTGACGCCGAAATCCCCTGCCTGCGCCAGTTGCTGGATGTTTACGAGTTCTTCGGGGCCCCGGTGCTGGCGTTGATGGAGGTGCCGCCCGATGCCATATCGGCTTACGGCGTGGTCGACGCCGAACCGGTGTCGCACAACGGCTGCCGCGACCGCTTGTACCGTATACGCAACCTGGTGGAAAAACCCCGGCAGCAGGACGCGCCGTCGAATCTGGCCATTATTGGCCGCTATGTACTCACTCCGGAGATTTTCGAGTCCCTGGACATGATCGAGCCGGGCTCTCTGGGCGAGATCCAGTTGACCGACGGGCTGAAGCACCTGCTGCGAAACCGGCCGATCTACGGGTACAAGTTTGAGGGCACGCGGTACGACGCGGGCGACAAGCTCGGATTCTTAAAGGCGACCGTGGAGTTCGCGCTGCGCCGAGACGACCTTGGCCGGCCATTCCGGGAGTATTTGAAGACGCTCAATCTTCAGGACCAGACGGTCGGGCACGCCACGGACCGCGCTTAGGGCTCCGGTGGCGCGGAGCGCGCAGCGGCTGCCTTCCGAAAGCTTCTCACGGCGTCTGCTAAACTAAATTTTCCATGAAATTCGGGGTGGTAGTCTTTCCGGGCAGCAATTGCGACCACGACGCTTGGTACGCCATAACTCGCAACCTGGGACAGCCGGCGGAATTTCTCTGGCACGAGTCCGCCAGCCTGGGCGGCTGCGATGCCGTGATTCTGCCGGGCGGCTTCTCTTACGGGGATTATCTCCGGGGAGGCGCCATCGCCAAGTTCTCGCCCATCATGGGCGCCGTGAAGAAATTTGCGCGCGATGGCGGGCTCGTGCTGGGGATCTGCAACGGTTTTCAGATCCTGACCGAGGCCGGGCTGCTGCCCGGCGCGCTGAGCCGCAACCACGGGTTGAAGTTCGTCTGCCGCCCGGTGGATCTCCGCCTGGAAACCACCGCTTCGCCGTTCACCTCCGCCGGCAGCAAAGGGCAGGTGCTCACTATGCCGATCGCGCACGGCGAAGGCTGTTTTCAGGCCGACGAGCGGACGATCGCGCAGCTCGAGGATGAAGACCGCGTCGTTTTCCGCTACACCCGCAATCCCAACGGATCCATGCACGATATAGCCGGAATCCTCAACGAGGGCCGCAACGTGCTGGGCATGATGCCCCACCCCGAGCGCGCATGCGAGCCGCTCATGGGCTCGACGGACGGCCTTGTCGTCTTGCAGTCGATGGCGGCGGCGCTGGCCGGCAGCCGCATCTGAGCGGCCGAGCTTACATATGATTACCCCAGATCTGATCGCATCCCACCAGCTTTCCCAAGAGGAGTACGAAAGAATCGTTTCCATTCTCGGACGGGAGCCTACCTACACCGAACTCGGCATTTTCAGCGTGATGTGGAGCGAGCACTGCTCGTACAAGAGTTCGCGCGTGCATTTGAAGAAACTCCCGACGCGCAGCAAGCTGGTGGTGCAGGGGCCGGGAGAGAACGCCGGGATCATAGACGTTGGCGGCGGCTACGCGATTGCGTTCAAAATCGAATCGCACAATCACCCGAGCTTCATTGAGCCGTTCCAGGGCGCGGCGACGGGCGTGGGCGGCATCCTGCGCGACATCTTCACGATGGGGGCGCGGCCCATAGCCGTTATGGATTCGCTGCGCTTCGGCCCGCTGGACGATCCCGAGAACGGCGCGCGCAACCGGCGGATTCTGGAGGGCGTGGTTTCGGGCATCGCGCATTACGGCAACTGCTTCGGCGTGCCCACCGTCGGGGGCGAGTGCGTTTTCGAGCGCTGCTACAACGGCAACCCTCTGGTGAACGCGTTCGCACTGGGTGTATTCAAGAAGGACGAGATTTTCTACGGCCGCGCCCAAGGCATCGGCAACCCGGTGATCTACGTCGGCGCGAAAACGGGGCGGGACGGCATACACGGGGCGTCGATGGCCTCGGCCGAGTTCTCCGAGGAGTCCTCGCAAAAGCGTCCCAACGTTCAGGTGGGCGACCCGTTCATGGAAAAACTGCTCCTGGAAGCCTGCCTGGAAGCCATGCAGACCGGGGCGATCGTCGGGATCCAGGACATGGGCGCCGCCGGCCTTACCTGCTCCACCTGCGAGATGGGCAGCCGCGCCGGCACGGGCATCGAGATCAATCTCGAACTGGTCCCGCAGCGCGAGACCGGCATGACGCCCTACGAAATCATGCTCTCGGAATCGCAGGAGCGCATGCTGCTGGTGGCGGAAAAGAACCGTGCAGAGGAGGTCGTCCGGATTTTCAAGAAGTGGGGCCTGGACGCGGTGACCATCGGCGTCGTGACCGGCGACGGCATGCTGCGGGTGAAGGACCGCGGCCAGGTAGTCGCGGAGATTCCAAGCCGCGCGCTGGCCGATGAAGCTCCGGTGTACGACCGGCCGCACACCACGCCGCTCCGCACCGCGCCGATGGAAGCGCCCGAGTTCCGCAGCCGCGGGCTGGCGGAAGACCTTGCCGCGCTGGTCTCTTCCAGCGATATCTGCTCGAAGCGCTGGATCTGGGAGCAGTACGACTACATGGTCCGGACGAACACCATCCAAGGTCCGGGCGGCGACGCGGCCATAGTGCGGATCAAGGAGACCGGCGTCTCGGTGGCGATGGCGCTGGACGGCAACGGCCGGTACACGTATCTTTCGCCGCGCGAGGGAGCGAAGCTGGCGGTGGCCGAGTGCTGCCGCAACCTCGCCGTCGTGGGCGCCCAGCCCGTGGCGGCCACCAACTGCCTGAACTTCGGAAACCCGGAACGCCCCGAAATCATGGCCCAGCTCGTCGAGGCGATCGAGGGCATGGCCGAGGCCTGCCGCCATTTCGATACGCCGATTACGGGCGGCAACGTGAGCCTTTACAACGAAACGCTCGGGGAGCCGATTTACCCGACGCCGGTGCTCGGCGTTGTCGGCCTGATGAAGACCACTGCGCCGGTAACCATCGATTTCGAGCGGCCCGGGCGGGCGGTAATCCTGCTCGGCGGTCTCGGCGAGTGTGACGCGATCCGCTTCGGCGGCACGCAGTATGCCAAGGTGGTGCTCGGCAGCCTTTGGGGACTGCCGCCCGCCCTCGATATGGATTACGAGAAGCGGGTGCAGGCGGCCGTGCGGCAGATTGTTGTCGAGGGTATCGCCGAATCGGCGCACGACCTGAGCGACGGCGGTCTGGCCGTGGCGCTGGCCGAATCCTGCTTTGGCCCGGCGGCCGTCGGCGCGGCGTTGGAACTGGACAGCGAAATGCGGCCGGAGTTCCTGCTGTTCCACGAAGGTCCCTCGCGGGTGCTGATCTCCACCGAGAGGCCGGATGAGGCGCTCCGCATTGCCGCCAAGCATGGCATCGAAGCGATCCAGGCCGGCACTACGATCGAGGGCCGTCTGACAATCCGCAACCGCGGAGAGACCTTGCTAGACTTGGATATTGCCCCCCTGCGCGAGGCTTGGGAGGGAGCGCTCGAAACCCGCTTGAGAGGCTAGCTCGCATGGCCGATAAGTTCCGCGAAGAATGTGGTGTGGTAGCTGTCTACGGACACCCCGAGGCATCTAACCTTGCTTACCTGGGCCTGTACGCGCTCCAGCACCGCGGCCAGGAAAGCGCCGGCATGGCGTCCAGCGACGGCCGTGATGTTTATTGCGTGAAGCAGATGGGCCACGTAGCCGACGTGTTCACGCCGGAACGGCTGGCCACACTGCCGGGTACGATGGCGATCGCGCACACACGCTACTCCACGGCGGGCGAAATCGACTTGCAGAACGCGCAGCCTTTCGCGGTTTCCTGCAGCAAGGGCCGCATCGCGGTGGCGCACAACGGAAATTTGACCAACGCCGCGGAGCTGCGCCGCGAACTCGAGCGCGAGGGCGCTATTTTCCAGGCATCGAGCGACACCGAGGTCGTGCTGCACCTGGTGGCCCGTTCGCGCGAGCGCACCATCGCCGGCGCGCTGCGCGAGGCCCTGCTGCAAATGGAGGGGGCGTTTTCGCTTGTGTTCCTGGCCCAGGACCGGGTGATCGTGGCGCGCGATCCGCAGGGCTTTCGCCCGCTGGTCATGGGTCAAATGGAACTCTCCGGCGGCAAGAAGTGTTACGTGTTCGCCTCCGAAACCTGCGCCTTCGACCTGATCGGCGCGGTGTACATGAACGAAGTCGAGCCGGGCGAGATGGTGATTGCGGGTCCGGAGGGACTCACGCGGGAGCGTTACGTGCCCCAGCAGCCGCGGGCGCAGTGCGTGTTCGAGCACGTTTATTTTTCGAGGCCGGATTCGATCGTGTTTGGCCGCTCCGTTCAGGAGTCCCGCCACATGCTGGGGCGGCTGCTGGCGCGGGAGAGCCCGGTGCCCGCGGACGTGGTCGTTCCGGTCCCGGATTCGGGCGTTGCCGCGGCAGTCGGCTTTGCGGCGGAGTCCGGCATCCCGTTCCGCCACGGGCTGATTCGTAGCCACTACATCGGACGGACGTTTATCGAGCCCACCCAGGCGATTCGCGACTTCGGCGTGAAACTGAAGCTCAACCCTGTGCGGCACCTGCTCGACGGCAAGCGGGTCGTGCTTGTGGACGATTCGATCGTGCGCGGGACCACCAGCCGCAAGATCGTCCGCATGGTGCGGCAGGCCGGCGCGCGCGAAGTGCACATGCGCATTTCTTGCCCGCCAACCATATCGCCTTGTTACTACGGGGTGGATACGCCGACCAAAGGTGAGCTGATCGCCGCCAATAACACCGTCGAGGAGATCCGCAAGTTTCTCGACGCCGACAGCCTCGCTTTCCTTTCCATGGAAGGCCTCCGCGAGGCGGTCGGCGATACGCGCCACGAATACTGCTACGCCTGCTACACGGGCGACTACCCCACCGAGCTCGTCAACATCGGCGAACTGGTTCAGATCCGGAGCCGGCGCCGGTAAGCCCGCGCTGCGGCCGCGACCCGCTATAATGCTCGCTTAACTGTATGCCCGCCTCCATTGCGTCCTCCGCCGAGCGTGTTCCACAGTCGCGCATTCGTGAACTGGCGGAAATCGCCATGTCCATGGACGGGGTGCTGAAGCTGTACTTCGGCGAATCGAGCCTGCCTACGCCGGAGTACATTCGCCGGGCGGCGCAGAAAGCCATGGCCGACGGCTTCACGTTTTACACCGAGAATGCGGGCCTGCCCTCGCTGCGCCGCGGGCTGGCCGAGTACTACCAGCGGCTGCACGGCTGCGAGCTTGATCCGGAAAGCGAAATTGTCGTAACCGCCTCGGGCGTGCAGGCGCTCAACGTGGCCATACGCTGCGTGATCGATCCCGGCGACGAAGCCATCGTGCTCACTCCGGCGTGGCCGAACGGCAGCGCGAATGTCCTGATGGCGAACGGGTGCATCCGGGAGGTCCCGCATTCGTTCAACGGCGGGCGGTACGGCATCGATTTCGACGCCCTGGAGCGCGCGGTGTCGCCGCGCACCAGGCTGCTCATCTACACCTCGCCCTCGAATCCGCTGGGCTGGGTCGCCACCGAACAGGAGCAGGACGGATTACTGGAGTTCGCGCGGCGGCACGGCATCTGGCTGCTGGCGGATGAAGTTTACGACCGGCTCTATTACCGGACCGGGGCGCATGGGACGCCGGCGCCGTCCATCCTCCGCAAAGCAACGCGCGAAGACGCTGTGATCGTCGTGCAGTCGTTTTCGAAAACGTTCTGCATGACGGGATGGCGCCTGGGCTGGCTCGTAGCGCGCCGGGACCTGGCGCGGAAAGCCACCCAATTGAACGAGTTCATCGTCTCGCACGCGCCCAGTTTCGCCCAGCGCGCGGGCGAATCGGCGCTCGTCTGGGGAGAGATCGAACTCAAGAAGATGATCGCCCGCCTCAGGGAGAACCGCGACTATTGCCTCGCCATGCTGCGCAAGGCGCCCGGTGTCACCATTCCCGAACCGGAGGGCGCATTTTACCTGTTCCCGCGCATAGAAGGCGTTGCCGATTCGTTCGATTTCTGCCGGCGTTTGCTGGAAGAAACGCACGTGGGGCTGGCGCCCGGGGTGGCGTTTGGAGCGGGCGGCGAAGGCTCGGTGAGAATCTGCTATGCCGCGGAGCGCGAAGTCCTACAACCTGCCATGGAGCGGCTGTTGGCGTTTCTGAAATCGCGCTGAGCCGGAGCGCAGCCGGGCCTATTCCGGAAACCCGGCCGGATTCAAACCCGGCACGAGCCGCAGCGCGTTCTTGTAATAAACCTTTTTGAGAACTTCGTCGGGCAGCTCCAGACCGTACATCTTCCAGAATGCGTGCCGTTTGCGGTAGTAATCGAAGTACTCGTCGGCCGTTTCCAGTACGCGGAAGTATGTGGGGAACTCGCTGGGCGCCCAGGTATCCTTGCCGAACAGAATGCGGTCCTGGTAGCGGATAAACCACTGCCGCGCGAACCGCGGCTGCCGGCCGAGTTCGGCGAGCACCGCCGCGATGTCGACGTGAACGTTCGGCATTTCGTCGAGCTGCCGTCCGAGTTCGCCCAGATTACCGCCGAGCCAGCCCAGATGCGCGTTGATGAACACCGTTCCGGGGTGTTTACGGAACACGCGCCGCTGCTCGCCCATGATGGTTTCCCAGCTCGGGTAGCGGTCGGGAGGGCGGGCGCGCGAGGGGATCTCCTTGAGTTCGAGCCAGCGCTCATTGAAGCGGTCGTGAGGCTGGAAAAACGGCGCGGGCTCGCCGGTGTGGATCAGCACCGGGATTTTTAGTTTGCCCGCCATGGCCCAGAGCGGGTCGAAGCGAGGATCGTCCACAGGAATGCGCTTCCCGTCGCTGCCGGCCAGCGTCAGCCCTAGATTTTTGAAGATCTTAAGGCCCTGCGCGCCATTGCGGACGTCCTTTTCGAGCTGTGCGGCGGCTCGCTCGCCCCACCCGGGGTCGTCGATCCCGCTAAAGTCCGGCGTGCAGAACAGGGCGAACCGGTCGGGATAGCGGCCCTTCATGTTGGCCACCGCGTTTTTCAGGCGGTCGCCGGTGCCGCCGCTCAGGTTGACCAGAATGCGCAGGTTGAGCGCGTCCATATCGCGCACGAGTTGGTCGAGCCGCTCGGGCGGCATCTGGCCGTTCTGGTGGCTGTGGATGTCAATAAACGGGTACTTCGCCCGCGGGACGTGATGCTCGGGGACAACGAGCGTGGATTTCGGCTCGTACTCCTCGATCGACATGGTCTGCGCGCCGGCAAGCAGCGGCAGCAGGAAGAAAAATCCCAGTTTCTTCATCATAGCGGTTTCACCAGCTCCATGACGCGCGCCTGGACCTCGGCGGTCAGCCCCACGCGGTCACGGATATTCATACCGGCGGTCGCGATCGGTTCTCCGATGCGAAGCTGCACGTCGCCGCCCCTCACCAGCAGCGAATCCATCGGCAGCACCTCGCGCGTCCCCGCGATCCCCACCGGCACGATAGGCACGCCGGCTTTAATCGCGATGTAGGCCGCGCCCTCCTTGAATTCCTCCATGGGGCCGGGAGAGCGACCGCCCTCGGGAAACACCAGTACGGAAATCCCGCGCTCGCGTACAATGCGCGCCGCCTCTGCCATGGTTTTAAGCGAAGCGCGGGCGTCGCCCCTCGGTACCGGAATGTGCCCGGCTCGCCTTAAATGGTAACCGATGAACGGCACCCGGAACAGGCTCTTCTTGGCAAGAAAGCGGAACTGCGATGGGATGTGCGCGATCACCAGCGGCGTATCCATATAACTCAGGTGATTGGCGGCGAAGACATAGCTCGCATCCGGATTGATGCGCTCCAGTCCTTCCACGCGCACCCGGATCCCCGGGATAGCCAGCAGCATGCGCGCCCACAACCGCGCCACCCCGTGCTGCGCGCGCCCGCTCGCATCGAACAAAGACGTCACCAGCGAGACGGTCCCCATGACGATGGTGGCGAGCACGATCAGCGGATCGTTAAACAGAACGGCACGGAGAGAAGCAAACATACGAAGGTGCTATTGTAGCCCGAGCAGCGCGCGCGCCTCGCCTACCAGGAACAGCGAGCCGGTGATGAAGATTACGTCCTCGGGCTCGGCCTCGCGCCGCGCCAGCGCGAGCGCCTCCTCCAGCCGCGGAACCGCGCGCATATGCGGATGGTCCACGAGTTCCCGCAACGTCTCACAGCGGACGGCCCGCGCCTGTGCTGGGCTAGTGAGGATCACTTGGCCAGCCAGCGGGAACAGAATGCCGGCCATCTCGGTTACGGCTTTGTCGCGCATCGCCCCGTAAATGAGCCAGACCCGGCGGTCGCGGTAGAACCGGTCGATGTAGCGGGCCAGAGCGCGCGCGCCCGCGGGGTTGTGCGCGCCGTCGAGGATCAACCCCGGATTCTCCGAGACACGCTCCAGCCGTCCCGGCCAGCACGTCTGCCGGATGCCCGCGGCGATAGCCTCGGGCGGGAAACCGAGAGCATTGAGGGCCGAGATGGCCGTAAGGGCGTTTTCCACCTGGTGCTCGCCGGCCAGCGGGCATTCGATTGGAATCTCCCTCGGCCCAACCGCCACGAACCGGCTGCCCGATGGGCTGAGTTCCAGACCGCGCACTTGCCAGCCGGAGGTCCGGATAGGTTCGATACCCAGCGCGGATGCGTGCGCGTCGAGCGTGGCGGCAGCCTCCGGCCTTTGGGCGGCGAACACCACCGGCACGCCGCTCTTGAGAATGCCTGCCTTTTCGCTCGCGATATTCGCCAGGCCCTTGCCCAAAAAATTCTCGTGATCGAAATCGACCGGCGTGATGACCGCCAGCCGCGGCGTCACCATGTTGGTGGCGTCCAGCCGGCCGCCGAGGCCAACCTCGAGAACCGTGATCTCCGCGCCCAGCTCCCGGAACAGCACCAGGGCCATGGCCGTCACCGTTTCGAAGTACGTGGGGTGGGCTTCGAATTCGCCTCCGGCGATCAGCCGCTCCGCCGCTTCATGCACGCGCTCGAAGGCGTCCGAGAATTGCTCGCGAGAAACCGGCAGCCCCGCGATGCGGATCCGCTCGGTGGGTTCGGACAAATGGGGCGACGTGTAGAGCCCGGTCCGCACACCGGCCGCGCGCAGGCCGGATTCGATCATGGCGCACGTGGAGCCCTTCCCGTTCGTGCCGGCCACGTGGACGAATGCGCGCCCCCGTTCCGGCCGCCCGAGCGCGTCCAAAAGGGCGCTCATGCGCTCCAGGCCGAGCTTGGCGGCCCTCACTTCGTTTCCGAGCGAATACAGGAACTTTACGGCGGCTTGGTAGGTCATTCGCGGAGGCGTTTGCCCCTCAAGAACGCTATTCTAGCGGCTCCGATCAGCAGGAGGCATCCTCCAACCAGTTTGGCTTCAAACAGCCAGACGGACTCTACCCCAGCGGGCGGAACCAGCGAAAACGCGATGGCGGCGACAATCACAACCAGCCCCGAAACGGCCCCGGCGCGCATGCCATGGCGTATGGCGGCCGCAAACAGGTACAGAAACGGAATGAAATAGGTGATCACCGTCATGTCCACGAGCAACTGGTACCCGATGCGGAGGCTCTCGCCCGTGAGCATCCCCAGCAGGAACACCGTGCAAGCCGCGCCCTGCGTCAGAATGGCGACGTGCGGTGTGCGCCAGCGCGGGTGAACACGGCCGAACGCCGGGGGAAGATAGCGGTCCAGCCCGATGGCGAA
Organism: Rhodospirillales bacterium; assembly: GCA_050261015.1. Taxonomy (GTDB): domain Bacteria; phylum Acidobacteriota; class Terriglobia; order Bryobacterales; family Bryobacteraceae; genus Fen-330. The sequence continues at coordinate 68,447 of JBLNCW010000013.1, forward strand.
AGGCACGCGCGCGCTGCCGCTCAGCCAGGCCCCCAACTGCCCGGTAATGCCCGCCGTAATCAGCACCGCCAGCAGCGGGGCGATCGAGGGTATCGAGAGCCGCTCGGCCGCTGCCGCGCCCGCCTGCGTGAGCCCGGTTAGGATATTGACGCGGTCCGGCGGGAGCACCGCCAAAATCGCCAGTGTCCCCAGTATGTAGAACCCCGCGATGGCCAGCCCGCTGATCCAGGCGGCGCGCCGCACGGTTCGCGCGGGATCGCGGATCTCGCCCCCCATGATGGCGCCCAGTTCCAATCCGCCGAAGGCGAAGGCGATCTGCGACCAGAAGTTGATGCGGTCCCAGTTCCATTGGGGAGCCAGCGTCAGTTGCGTCGCGGGGCCGTGCGATGCCCACACGGCCACCCCCAACACGATGAGCGTAAGGCCAGCCGCGTAAGTGGCCAGGCCCCCCGCGTTTTCCGTCCAGCGCCCGATACGGAGCCCGAACAGGTTCGTCAGCAGCGCCACCCACAGCACCGCGAGCGACACGGCCGTTACGAATCCCCGGTCGCCGGCCAGCGCGATGTAGGGCTCGCCGAACGCGTACATCGCCATACCGATTCCCGCCAGCAGCAGGTTGGGGAAGTAGAAAAGGTTGCTCAGCCAGTAGCACCAGCCGCACAGGAAGCCGTGCCAGTCGCCGAAACTGCGGCGCGTCCAAACGTAGATGCCGCCCTGCTCGGGAAGCCTGGATGTCAGGCTTGACACCGCCACCGCGGAGGGCACGAAAAAGAAAACCGCGGCCAGCACCCAGAGAGTAAGCGACCCCGGGCCGGCGTGCGCGGCGGCCGCGAGCCAGCGAATGCCCACCACCGCCGCGATATTGAAGAGCACGAGATCGCGCAACACTAAGACGCGCGGCAGTGCGGGCTGCGGCTCGTGCATCCGAACCTATTATCCCTTCTGGGGAATGGACCAGTGCGTGTGGATAATACGCCAGCCCTGGTTTGTCCGCCGGTAAACCTCGGTGGTGTGCCAGTAGTACCGGTCGGAACCCGTCCAGGAGTCGAAGTTGAAGGTCAACACGGCCATCTCGCCGGCCGCCTGCACCTTGGGATTGACAAACTCGTAGCGGTCGATGCGCACCTGGCCGCGGAGGCTGTCGTAGAGCTGCTTGAGCGCCTCGATGCCGTCGAAACGCTTCTGCTGGAATGGGTCGAAGTAGGTCACATCGGGATCGCAGATTTCCAGGAAGCCGTCGGGATCCCCTTTGCCCCAACGGTCCATGGCGGCGCGTTCCATTTCCAGGATGGTTTCGGCATCAAAGCCGTAGTCGGGTTTCGGAAATTCGGGCATAGTAAACGAATCTAACATGGCCGGCCGGTGTACCATCGTGTGTAGGAGGGCCTACGCGTTTGCGAGCCGTTCACGCCGGGTTGCTGGCCATGGTTCTCGCCGTCCCGGCGCTTGCAGGGAACCACTCCCCCGGTTGGGAACAAGCCACTGAAGAAGCCCGCAAGGCCTACGAGCGAGGGCGCTACGAAGAAGCTGAGAAACACCTGAAAACCGCGCTTCAGGAGGCCGAAAGCTTCGAGCCGCGCGATCCGCGGCTGGCCGCCACGCTCGAACAGGTGATCACCGTTTATCGCACCCAGGGCAAGATGGTCCTGGCCGAACCGCACTATCACCGGCTGCTGGGCATTCAGGAAGGCACCTGGGGACCCATGGATCTGCGCCTGGTCCCGACCCTGAACGGACTCGGCATTCTGTACGCTTCCGAACGCAAGTACGAGGATGCGGAACAGGTCCTCCAGCGGGCGCTGGCGATTCGCGAGAAAGCGCTGGGCGAAGACCACCCCGACGTAGCGGCGAGCCTGGAGAGCCTGGCGGCCCTTTACGGCTCGGAGACGAGGTTCGAAGAGGCCGCCATCTACTACGGGCGCGCGCTCGACATCCGTGAAAAGTCACAGGGGAGAGAACATCTCAGTCTGGCGGCGACCCTGGAGGCAATGGCGGGCCTTTACCGCGACCAGGGCAAGTTTGCGCTGGCCGAGCCGCTCTACCGCCGCGCGCTGAACATCCGGGAAAAGGCCTGGGGGCCGGACCATGCGGACCTGGTGCCCACCCTGGACAGCCTCGCCTGGGTCTGCTACGGCCAGCGAAAATTCGCCGAAGCCGAGCCGCTGTACTGGCGCTCGTTGATGATCTGGGAAAAGGCCGTGGGGCCGGACCACCCCACCGTCGCCACGGCGCTGGACAATCTGGCCGGCGTCTACATCGCCGAGGAGAAGTTCCGGAAAGCCGAGCCGCTTTACCGCCGCGCGCTGGCCATCCGCGAAAAAGCCGCGCTGGCCAGTTTCGAACAACTGGCTTCGCTGTACATCGGCGAGAAGAAATTCGCCCAGGCGGAGCAGCTCTACAAGCGGTCGCTCGTCATCGCCGAGAAGATGGATAATCCGGCCGAACTCGGGATGGTTCTCGAGAAGTACGCGGAACTGCTGAGAATGCTGGAGCGGAGTGATGAAGCCGCCGAGGTGGAGAAACGGGTGGCCGCGATACGAGCCCGGCTGGCTCAGGGCGGGTCGTCCGAACCCAAACAGCCAAATCCCTGATAACAAGTAAACTGGAAGATTCCGCTCGCGTTCAGACTTTTTTTTCCCCGCGAGCGTCTTTGAGCAAGGAGCCCAGAGTTGATCTTTCGGGAGGTCGAAGACCGCGACCTGATCGCGAAAGCTCGCCGGGGGGCTGTGGAGGCCTATAACCTTCTGGTGTCCCGCTGGGAGAAGCGTGTCTTCAATTACCTGTTGCGGCTGGTGCGCGACCGGGAAGACGCTCTGGACCTGTCGCAGGAGGTTTTCCTGAAGGCGTATCAGAATCTCGGGAAACTGGACAACGCCGAACGGTTCGCCCCGTGGCTGTTCCGCATCGCGCACAACGAGGCGTTCTCGCTGCTGCGCAAGCGGAGGCCGGAAATTGACGTTCTCCCCGACGAGAACCACCCCCAGCCTGCTTTTCCGATCGAACTGTCGCTGGCCGTTGAGACCGCGCTGGCGCGGCTGTCGGAAGACCAGCGGGAAGCCGTGATTCTGAAGATCTATCAGGGATTCAAGTTCGAGGAAATCGCCGAAGTTCTCTCCTGTCCTGTCTCCACGGTGAAGTCGCGGTTGTACACGGCCCTTGACCTCCTGAAAGACGCTCTGGCTCCAATTCAAACGCGGGGTGTTCAATGAGTTGCTCGCCCGATGCGATAAAGGATTTGTTGTTCGGCGCGCTTGAGGCGGCCGAAGCCTGCCGGGTGAAAGAACACATGCAGCAGTGTGCGGGCTGCCGCGAGGAGTTCGACCGGCTCCAGTTCACCCAAACGGCGCTCCATGCACTGCGGGACGAGGAGCTTCCGCGGCGGATCGCCTTCGTGTCGGACCGTGTGTTCGAGCCGCGCTGGTGGCAGAGGCTATGGCGCTCGGGTCCCCAACTGGGGTTCGCCTCTGCGGCGCTGCTGGCAGCCGCCATCATGGTTCACGCGTTCGTCAGGCCGGCGCCGCAAGTAGCGGCCGTGCCCGATACGGCGGCGATAGAAGCGCGCGTCATGGCCGAAGTGTCCAGGCGGATCGAGCCGGCCGTTCGCGCGGCTGTCGCCGAAGTGGAAGCACGCCAGAAAGAGAAAGCGGACGAGATGCTGGCCGCCGCGCGCAGGGAGTTTCGGGCGCAGCGCGAAGCCGACCGGCTGATGCTTTCGACCCTCGCCGAGGAGTTCACGCTGCTGCAAAAGAGGTACGCCGTGCTGCAACTGGCAAGCGCGGATCTCGGAGTGCTGCAATGATTCGCCTCGCACCAGGCTTGCGCACCGCCCTCGCGCTCGTGCTTTCGGCGGCGCTCATTCCGGCCGCACCGCCCCAGCAAAACCCGGCAGTGACGCACGCCGCCCTTGCGGCCGTGGAAACCAGGCTCGACAACACTATCCGGTCACTCGATGTGAGCGAACCCTACGACCTGCTGGGCATGTCCCGCGGTCTCTATCTGCCCGGCTTCGGCGCCGTTTTTACCGCCGAGTTGAACCTTGTGTTCATGACGATTTCGCCGTTCGTTCCCGCGCTGACGCCGGCCGATATCGAGAGACTCCACGCGAAGAAACTCGCCCGGGTGGTCACGCTCAAGCGGCATATGAGGGACATGATGGTCAACGCGGCCGTGGCGCTGAAAGCCGTTCCCCCGGAGGAGCAGATCGTCCTGGGAATTTCGCTGTTCTACCGCAAGTTCGAGATCAAAGACGGGCTGCCGAACCAGGTGATCATGCAGGCGCCACGCAAGGCGCTGCTGGATTTCGAAGCAGGCCGCATCGACGCCGCCGCGCTCGACGCGCTCATCCGCACCCAGGAACTCTGAACCATGCGTTTGGGGGAAATACTCGTTTCGCGCGGGCAGATCGAGCCGGAGGACCTTGACCGCGCGCTTGAAATTCAGAAGGAGCGCGGCGAGAAGATCGGGAAAATCCTGATCGATCTCGGGTTTGTAGCCGCGCGCGACGTGCTCACGGCTCTTTCCGAGCAGCTCGGCATTCCGCTGGTTTCGATCGAGGGACCGCCGCCCGCCACGCCGGAGACCGAGGGCCTCGCCGCGCGCTTCATGCGGCAGTGCCGCTTTCTGCCCGTCGCGGTCGGGGACTCCACGCTCACCATCGCGATGGCCGACCCGCTCGATTTCGAGACCATCGCGGCGGTTAGCGGTTTCACCGGGCTGAAAACAAAAACTGTGCTCGCCTCCGAGCAGGAAATCCTCGACGCCATCGACCGCTATTACGGCGAGTCGGAAAAAGAGGACGCCGCAACCGAGCAGCATGAGGGACTCGCTGAAGAGGACCTCGAACACCTGCGCGACATGGCCTCCGAAGCGCCGGTCATCCGGCTGGTGAACGCCATGATCGCCCAGGCCCTGGAGAAGCGCGCGAGCGACATCCACATCGAACCATTCGAAAAAGAGTTCCGGATCCGTTTTCGCATCGACGGCGTGCTCTACAATCAGGAGCCGCCCCCGCGCGAGTTGAAAGCCGCCATCATCTCCCGCGTGAAGCTGATGGCGAAACTGAACATCGCCGAGCGCCGGCTGCCGCAAGACGGGCGCATCAAAATCAAGGTGGTGGGCCGCGAGGTCGATCTGCGCGTCTCCACGCTGCCCACGCTGTACGGCGAAAGCGTCGTTATGCGCCTGCTGGACCGCTCGGCCGGCGATTTCTACGACCTTCAGCGGCTCGGATTCGACGAGTACATGCTTGGCCGCATGGAGCATTACACGTCGCTGCCGCACGGCATCTTTCTGGTGACGGGACCGACCGGCAGCGGCAAATCCACCACGCTTTACTCGGCCCTCAAGCGCATCAACCAGCCGGACAAGAAAATCATCACCATCGAGGACCCGGTGGAATACCAGATGGACGGGATCAACCAGATCCACGTCAATCCGCAGATCGGGCTCACGTTCGCTGCCGGCTTGCGGCACATCGTGCGGCAGGACCCCGACGTCATCATGGTGGGCGAAATTCGCGACCGGGAAACGGCGGACATTGCCATACGCGCCGCGCTCACCGGGCACTTCGTCTACTCGACCCTGCACACTAACGACGCGCCGAGCGCCGTCACGCGGCTGATCGACATGGGTGTGGAGGAGTACCTCATCAGCTCGACCGTGGTGGCCATCCTGGCGCAGCGGCTGGTGCGCGTCATCTGCCCGCACTGCAAGGTCGAAGCCGGCCCCGTGCGCACGCCCGAGGGCACGATGGTCCGAAGCTTCCGCGGGACCGGATGCGATCGCTGCTTCGGTTCCGGCTTCAGCGGGCGGGTCGGCATCTTCGAGCTGATGGAATTGAATGACGAGCTCCGCAACCTGATTCTCGCCAAGGCGGATGCGGTGCAGTTGACCGCCGCCGCACGGCGCAACGGCATGCGCAATCTTCGCGAGGACGGGTGGATGAAGGTTCCGCTCGGGCTGACTACCCCGGAGGAGGTCCTGCGGGTTACCCAGGAATTCTGATGGCGAGCTTCCATTTCAGAGCGGTCAGTCCGGACGGGAAGCTGCGGACGGGAACCCTCACCGGGGAAACCGAGAAGGCGGTGGCGCGCGAGCTGCGCCACCAGGGCCTCATCCCGGTGTATGTCGGCCTGCAACCGAAAAAATCGTTCGCGCTCAAGCTGCCCGAATTCAACCGGGGCCGCCGCCGCGACGTGCTGTTCTTCACCCAGGAGCTTTCCACCCTGCTGAACGCGGGCGTGCCTCTCGACCGCGCGCTCTCGATCACCAGCGAACTGACCGAGCGCGCCAGCTTCCGCTTCATCGTGCTCGACATTCTGCGGGTGCTCAAGGGCGGCCGTTCACTGGCCGAGAGCCTTGCCACCCACCCGGAGTACTTCTCCAGCCTCTACGTGAACATCGTGCGCGCGGGTGAGGCCAGCGGCGCGCTCGGCACGGTCTTCGAGCGGCTGTCGGAATTCGAGCGCACCCGCGACGATCTGCGAAACTACATCATCTCCTCGATGATCTACCCCGGACTGCTGACGCTGGTAGGGCTGGGTTCCATCCTGGTGCTGATGAATTTCGTGGTGCCGCGCTTCGCCCAGGTGTTCCAGGAATCGCGGCTGAGCATGCCGCTGCCAACGCAGATCATGCTGGAAGCCAGCCGCATCATGAAGACCTATGGCTGGATCGCCGCGGCCGCGGTGGCTGCGGCGGCCGGCGGGCTGCGGTTCTACATCCGGACGGAGGCGGGCCGCATGTGGTGGGACTCGTTCCGGCTGCGCATCCCGATACTGGGCGAAGCGCTTAGAAAAGCCGAGACCTCGCGGTTCGCCCGGGCGATGGAAACACTGATCTCCAACAGCGTGCCGCTGGTGCAGTCCCTGGGAATCGCGGCCGCGGTTCTGAACAACCGGAAGATCGCCGCCTCGCTCGACTCTGTCGCCTTGGGCGTCAAGCGCGGCGAAGGGCTGGCCGCGCCGCTGAAGCGCACGGGCCAGTTCCCCCCTCTTGCCGGGCACCTGCTGAGCGTCGGCGAGGAGACCGGACGCCTCGACCAGATGTTCGCCCGTATGGCCGACATCTATGAAAGCGATACCCGCGCCGCGATCAAGCGCTTCACCGCGCTGTTTGAACCGATGGTGATCCTGGTGATGGGTATCATGGTGGGGATTCTGATTCTAAGCATGCTGCTGGCGATCACCAGCATCAACGAAGTGGCGGTGTAACTATGAACGAACGGAAAAGACGGAGCCAGGCCGGCGTGACGTTGATCGAAATGCTGGTTGTGGTGACCATCATTGCGCTGTTTGCGGCTGTTGTAGCGCCCCGGATGCTGCGCCGCACCGACGTCGCCCGGGCCACGGCCGCCCGCGCGCAGATCAACGCATTTATGACGGCGCTGGGCGCCTACAAGCTCGACACCGGCCTCTATCCCACTACCGAGCAGGGTTTGCAGGCGCTGCGCACGCCTCCCGCGGGAGTCACGCAGTGGCAGGGACCGTACCTGCCGGCCGAAATCCCGGTGGACCCCTGGGCGCGGCCCTACGTTTACAAGTATCCCGGTGAGCACGGCGATGAGCCCGAGATCATCTCACTGGGCGCCGACGGCCAGCCCGGCGGCGAAGGCATCAACGCCGATATCGTGAGCTGGAAGACGCAGTGAGATCCCGCGGCCCGGTGAGCGGCGTCACGCTCATCGAGATGTTGATCGTCGTTGCGCTTGTCGGGCTGCTGGCGGGCATTACTTTCCCTTCCGTCTCGGCCGGCGTGGACACCATGCGGCTGAACTCGGCTACCGGATCGGTTTCGGGTCTTTTCAACGAAGCCCTGAATCGCGCGGACCGCCGCCAGCAGGTAGTCGAGGTAACGATTTCCAAGTCCGAGGGGGCCCTGTGGCTGCGTTCCACCGAGCCGGGGTTCGAGAAGAGGATCACGCTTCCGGAAGGCGTGTCGATCCGCTCGATTCTGCCCGAGCCGGCGCAGGAGGAGGAAGGCCCGCGCCGTTTCGTGCTCTATCCGGGCGGGGTTGTCCCTCGGATCGGAGTTGAGCTCGCAAACGCCAGGAACGTGCGCCGGATTGTGCGGCTCGATCCAATCACCGGCGTTCCTCGAATCGAACGGGTGGAGCAATGAAGCGCAGCGGGTTCACACTGTTGGAAATGCTGGTGGCGACCCTCATCATGGGGATCGCCGTGGTCGGGCTGCTTTCCAACATTTCCATTTCGCTGCGGAACGCCTCACGGTTGACCGAGTACGACCGCGCGGCGATTCTGGCGCGCCAGAAGATGGGCGAACTCCTGGCCGACCGGAGATTGCCGGTCGGCATGCCGCTGGAAGGCGGCTTCGAGAGATCTCTCACCGGCGGCGTGGAGGCCGGATGGCGCGCGCGGGTGACGCCGTTTGAGTCGCTGCCGGGCGCCGGTCCCGGGTCGGCCGTGCTGGAACGAATTGAGTTGGAAATCTGGTGGGCAAGCGGAGGCGGACGGCGGACGCTTAGCCTCGACGGTTACCGCCGCGCCAGACTGCCCGCCCAGGAGCAGGCCCAATGAAGCCCTCCGCGGCGCGCAAAGGCGTTACCCTGATCGAGTTGCTGATCGCGGTATCGCTGCTCAGCATGCTTTCGGTGGGGATGCTTTTTGCCCTGCGGGTCGGCGTTAACGCGCTCGACAAGGCGAACGGCAAGCTGATCGCAAACCGGCGTGCGGCCAGCGTGCAAAGCATACTCGAAAGCCAGATTGCGAACCTTATGCCGGTAAACGCTGCCTGCCCGAGCGGGCTGCCGAACTCCCCGCCGGTGCACGTGCCGTTCTTCGATGGCGAGTTGCACAGCATGCGGTTCGTCTCTTCCTACTCGCTGGAAGAGGCCGCGCGCGGCAGTCCGAAAATTCTGGAATTCGCCGTGATCCCGGGCGAGCAGAACCGCGGCGTGCGGCTGATTGTGAACGAATACCCGTATACCGGGCCGCTGTCTACCGGCGCCTTGTGCCTCGGGTTGATTGAAAACCCGGCGCCGGGCATTGCCAGGGCGCCGCAGTACCGACCCATTGAGCCCGGCCCGCGCTCCTTCGTCCTGGCCGACCGTTTGGCCTTCTGCCGCTTCGCCTACATGCAGGAAGTGCCGGCGCCCGAGTTCGCCCGCTGGCTCCCGGAGTGGAAAAATCCGCGCTGGCCCTCGGCGGTACGCGTCGAGATGCAGCCGCTCGAACCCGATCCCACGCGCGTTCCGCTGGCCGGGCTGACCGTGCCCATTCGCATCAACAGGTGGCCGAATGTCCGCTATGCAGACAGCTTCGAGTAATAAGGAGAGGGAGTCGGGCGGGGCGCTGCTCGCCGTCTTGTGGCTTTCCGCGGCGCTAGCGGCGATCGCTCTCTCGCTGGCTACGTCCGTGCGCGGCGGGACCGAGCGTACCTCCACGGCGGTGGATTCGCTCCGTACGCGTTACCTCGCGGCGGGGGCCATCGAACGGGCCTTGCTTTACATGGAATGGGGACCGGCCCGCAAAAACCCCGACGGCGAATCGCAGTACTTCGCCTGGGGCATGCCGTACCTTGCTTTCGAGTTTCCCACGGGACAAGCCGAAGTCCGCATCATGCCGGAGGCGGCCAAAATCAACGTGAATTCGGCGCCGCCGGAGGAGTTGTTCCAACTGCTGGTCGCGGTGGGCGCCGATCCGGCGCGCGCGCATGAGATCACAACGGCTATCATCGACTGGCGCTCTCCCGCCCCGGGCAACGCCCCCACCGTCTTCGATCAGTATTATTTGTCGCGGCCTTCGTCTTTTCAGCCACGCCACGCGTCTTTCGAAGAGATTGAAGAGTTGCTGCTGGTGCGAGGCATGACTCCGGAACTGTTCTACGGCGGTTATGAGCGCGACGGCGAGGGCCGCCTGGTCCCGCGCTGCGGGCTGAAAGACTGCCTGACCGTCTACGGCTCCGGCGCCTTCGATGTCAACACGGTGGAGCCGGCAGTCATGGCCGCAGTGGGCTTGCCCCGGCAAACGATCGATGCGATTCTTGCCGCTCGCAGGCTCGCGCCTTTCCGCACCATGGAGGAAGTAAGAGCGATCACGGGCGACGCGCCGGGCGCCAACCGGCTGCGGGTGGGCGGCAACGCCATCTATACCCTGCGGGCGACGGCGCGGCTGAGGCTTCAAGATGGGAGCCTGTCCGACGAGCGCCGCTCGGTCGCCGCCATGGTGAAGTTTGTCGGCCCGAAGTTCCAGGAACGGTTCCACGTCCTCCGCTGGTACGACAACGTGTGGGTGCAATGAGAGTCGAGGCTCCGCGGTTGCGCAAATGGTTGGCGGTTGGCGCCGGCCTTGGAATCGAAATCGGCGAACAGGATTTGACCGTGATGGTCACGCGGGTTCGGCCCTCCGGCACGCGCCTGCTTGGCGCCGGCGTTATCGCCCGGTTTAGGGAACGGCCCGCCGCGGAGTGGGGCGCCGAGTACACGGATTTTGTGAAACGCCTTGGCGTCGGTCACCTCGCGGCCACGGTGCTGTTGCCGCGGCGGGAGTTGATCGTCCGCCAGCTTTCTTTTCCCGGTGTTTCGGACCGCGATTTGCCAGCTGCCATCCAGTATCAGCTCGATTCGCTGCATCCCTTCAGGGAGGATGAAGCCGTGCATGCGTGGTGCCGGATCGGCCGCAGCGGCGCGGTGCTGATCGCCATTGTCCGGCGCGAAATTCTGGATCGCTACATCGCCCTTTTCAGTGAGGCCGGCATCAAGGTGGCCGCGTTCAGTTTCTCGGCGGCCGTGATGCATGCGGCCGCGCGGATGCTTTCGACGCCGCCGCAGGGCGGGTTCCTCGCCGCATATGAGGGCGATGACGGCGTGGAGATTTACGGCGAAAGCGAAGCACGCCCGGTTTTTTCCGCGGTATTTGATGTGCCTCGCGAGCGCGCGGCGGCTCTGGCCGCGGCCGAATTGAGACTCCCGGCGGAAGCCGAACCGCTCGACTTCGCCGCGCTGCTTCCGGCGCCTCAGCCTGTCCCGGCCGATTACGATCTATCCCGCAGCATGAGGGCTTACGCGGCGGCGCTGGCCGGGGCTTGTCCTCTGCTGGCGCCGCCGCTGAACCTGCTGCCGCCCCAGTATCGCAGTTCGACCTCGCGCGCCATGTTCGTACCCACGGCGCTGCTGATTCTGCTGCTGGCAGCCGCGCTGATTGCGCTGGCCTCGATCACGCCCATCGAAGACCGCAGATACCTGAAGGCGCTGGAAAGCGAGATCGCCCGCCTGGAGCCGCAGGCCCGGAAGGCCGGCGAACTCGATAAGGAGATCGAGCTGGTCCGCGCGCGCGCCCGGCTGCTCGACAATTACCGCCGCCGCGCAAAAGCCGATCTGGACGCCCTCGCCGAGTTGAACAAACTGATTCCACCGCCGGGCTGGTTGAACGGGCTTGAAATGACTCGAGACTCGGTGATGCTGAACGGGCAAGCCGAGCAGGCGGCGTCGCTGCTGAAAGCGATCGACGGCTCGCCTCTCTTTCAGGGTTCCGAGTTTACCGTGCCGATCACCCGATCGGGAACCAACGACGTGTTTCGAATCCGGGCCGCCCGCGAGGAGGCGGCTCAATGACCCTGCAGCAGCGCGACAAGCGCGCCCTCGCGGCTCTGGCCGCGGCCGTTTGCGGGGTAGCGCTTTTTCCGGTTTTTTCCGGGCGCGATACCCAGCCCGCTGTGGTGGGCATGGCCGATTCCATCCCCGCTGCCGAAAAGAGGCTGGCGCGTGTGCGCCAGCGGGCGGCCGGAGTGGAAGGCAGAGAGCAGTTGCTGAAAAAGGTTTCCGCTGAACTGGCGGAACGCGAAAAGGGAATCATTCAGGCGGAGACGGCCGCCCAGGCGCAGGCGCAGTTGCTGAACATCATCAAGCGCATCGCCGCCGACCAGCCCGCGCCGATCGAATTCGGCTCTGTTGAAATGAGCAAGCAGGTCGCGAAAATCGACGGCGGCTACGGCGAGGTGCAGGTCAGCCTCCCCTTTTTCTGCCATATTGAAGACCTGCTGAACTTCCTCGCTGACTTAGGCAACCAGCCGGAATTGCTGGCCGCAAAGGAAATTCGCATCGCCACAGCGGACCAGAAACAGAAAACGATCAACGTGCGGCTGACCGTGGCGGCGATCGTTCCGGGGCGGCTGGTGCCGGAAAAGAAAGGTCTGTACTGATATGCGAGCCGCCGGCGGAGGCCCGTTGACATGAAAAAGAAGCTGCTGCTGCTCGATCTGCTGCTGCTGGCGCTGGTGGTGATCACCGGAGACCGCGCCAGGCAACGGTGGCTGGAGGCGCGGAAAAGAGAGGCGGCCGTGTTCGGACAGCAGCTCAAGCAGTTGCCGCCGCCGCCGTACACGCCGCTGGCCCCCGTTCCAAAGGTGACCGCGGCCGAATACAACGAGGTGGCGCAGCAAATGCTTTTCAGCGCAGACCGCAACCCGACCGTCATCGTCGAGGTGGCGGCCCGGCCGCCGATGCCCAAGCTGCCGGTGTTTTACGGCCTGGTCAATCTGGGAGGCGGCCCCTTTGCCATCATGGCCGTGCAGCCCGGCGCCGAACATAAGCACATACGCTTCGGGGAGACTATCGGCGAGTTCAAGCTGGTGAGCGCCGGACGGGAGCAGATCGTGCTCGAGTGGCAGGGGGAGCAGGTCGTCCGGAAGACCGCGGAGCTGATAGATCGGACGGAGCAAACAAAGCAGGCCGCCGCTCCGCCGCCAAAACCCGCTGCCCAGCCCAAGCCGGCAACCAACCTGATCACTCCCGCGAGGAAGGAGGGGCCGGGCATCGATATAGGCGGCGGGCGCCGGGCGTGCCAGTCAGGAGACACATCGCCGCCCGGGACCGTTGTGGAAGGCTACCGGAAGTTCGAAAGAGACAGCCCGTTCGGCAAGATGTGCCATTGGGAACTTGTGAAGTAAGGCCGGGCTCAGACGCTGCTATCAAAGGAGAGAAAAGTCATGAGATTGCTTGTTCTTCTGCTGCTGCCGGCTCTCGCGATTTGCGCCGGCCAGAACAAATCCCCTCAAAAGAAAACCGGAACCGCCCCCGCGGCAAAGCAGACCGCAACCCGGCTGGCAGTGCCCGCCGGCGCTGAGCAGATCGGACCGAACTCATGGCGTCATACCGACGAAAAGGGCCAGACCTGGATCTATCGCAAGACTCCGTTCGGCATTACCCGGATGGTCGAGGCGCCGCCCAAGCCCGAAACCGAATTGCCCGCCGGACTCAAGGCCGTGCAGGTGGGCGACGAAATCCGTTTCGAGCGCCCCGGCCCGTTCGGCCCGACCCGCTGGTCGCGGAAACCAGACGAGTTGACCGAGATCGAGCGCAAGGTGTGGGAGCGGGACCGGCCGAAATCCGAAACGCCGCCGGATAGAAAGGATACCGCGAAGGAGTAGAGGTAATGATGTCCTGGATTCGAGCAGCACTGATTGGGGCGGCTGTTCTGGCATCGGCACAGCAGTTGCCGCCGCCTCTCCCGCCGTCCATTCTGCCGCCCGGTTTCGAGGCGCCGCGGACTGCGCCGCGGCAGCCACAGGCGCCAAAACCCAAGCCCCCGGCGCAGGAGCAACAGCCGGCAGAGACGCAGGAAGCGAAGCAGCCGGCGCAGGCGCCCGAGGCAAAGCCGCAGGTTGAAACGCAGCCGGTGCAGGAGGCGAAGCCGGAACCTGCCCGGCCTACCGGCACGATCAATGTCCAGGGCGCTTCGCTGGTCGAAATGATCGAGCTGCTGGCACGCGAACTGAAAATCAACTACATTCTCGATCCCCGCGTGAAGGGGTCGGTCACGCTGAACACGTACGGGGAAACCCGGCCGGTCGATACCCGGGCGCTGCTGGAAACCATCCTTCAAATCAATGGCGCGACGATGGTGCAGGTGGGGGAAGTATACCGGATCGTCCCCATGACAGACGTGGCCCGCCTTCCCATGTCGCCGCAGGTGGATCCGACCACCTTTCCCGAAGACGGCCGGCTCATGCTGAACCTGATCTTTTTGAAATTCTCCACCGTCGAGGAGCTCTCGAAATTGCTGGAGCCCTTCATCGGGGAGGGCGCCAGGATGATGGCTTATTCCCCCGCGAACCTTCTGCTCATCCTCGACAACAGCAGGAACATGAAGCGGACGATGGAGCTGATTGCGCTGTTCGACAGCGACACCTTGGCGGGCCAGCGGGTGCGTCTCTTTGAGGTGAAGCACAGCCGGCCGAGCGATATCGCCCGGGAACTGGACGCCGTTCTGAAGTCGATCTCGCTGAACGAGAAGGCCAGTACGGTGCGGTTCCTCGCGGTGGACCGCATCAACACCGTGGTGGCCATCGCCCCCAATCCCGGCGCCTTCAGACAGGTTGAAGAGTGGTTGAAAAAGCTCGATATACCCCAGAAGGCGACCGCGGGCACGATGGACAACTACGTGTACCGCGTGAAGTACGGGATGGCGCCGATGCTGGCCCAGGCCATCATGCAGCTCTACCTCGGCTTCGCCTATCCCTGGATGGGCGGCTACGGCGACATGTACGGCGGAGGAATGTACGGCGCGGGAATGTACGGCGGGGGGTTGTACGGCGGTTTGGGGGCTTACGGAGCGCAATTCCGCGCCGGGATGTATAGCGGCGGCCCGTATGGCGGGGGAATCGGCGCGGGGATGTACGGCGCCGGCATGTACGGCGGAATGATGGGGGGCGGCATGTACGGGGGCATTCACGGCCTGGGGATGGGCTACCCGAGCATGTACGGCGCAATGCCGATGGGCGGCTACGGAAGAGCCCCTCTCCCTCAGCAGGCCGGAACCTCCAGCTCCGTTACGACGACCCCGAACACGCAGGGTCAAGACCTGACCGGCTCATATCTCGGCGGGGCGGCGGGCGGTTACGCGGCCGACTGGGCCAGCATACCGCGTGTGATACCGAATCCGTTCGATAACACCTTGCTGATCCACGCCAGCCCGCAGGACTACGAGCAAATCCTGAAGCTCCTGGAACAACTCGATGTGCCGCCCCGGCAGGTCCTGGTGGAAGCCAGAATCTACGAGGTTGACATGGAGGGCATGTTCGCCGCCGGAGTCCAGGCGGCGCTGCTGCAAAAGAGCGATACCCCGCCCGATGGACTGTCGGGACGGCCCCTGCGGATCCTTGCCGGGCAGAATGCGCTGGGAGAGGCGGCCGGCGCGGTGGTCACAGCCGGCGCCCTGGTCGGCAACAGCAAACAACTGTTGGCTTTACTCACCGCGGCCGAGGATAGACGCCAGGCGAAGCTGGTTTCCGCCCCGACTTTGATCGCGACCGACAGCATTCCGGCCTCTATGAACGTCGGCGACGAGGTGCCGACACTCGCCGCGCAGGCCGTTAGCGGCAGCATCACCGATTCGGGCAGCTCTGTCTTTACCCAGGCGATTCAAAACAAAGCGACCGGCGTCACACTGAACGTTCTGGCGCGCGTCAATCCGAGCGGCATCATCACATTGGTTATCAATCAGGACGTGAGCGCGCCGGTGGCGCCTTCGGCCAACGCCGCAATCCAGTCGCCGTCGTTTTCCCATCGCACCGTGCAGACACAGATCACGCTTCAGGACGGAGATACCATTGCCATTGCAGGCATCATCCAGGAAACCGATACCTCCAGTTCCGCCGGCGTTCCCGTTCTGCACCGGATCCCGGTCCTCGGAGCGGCGTTCGGCGCGAAATCGATCAACAAAAAGCGAACCGAAATGGTCATTTTCATGACCCCCCGTATCATCTACGACACCAACCAGCTCGTGGAGGCCAGCGACCAGTTGAAGTCGGGGTTCAAGCGCATCAGCAAGGTCGTGCAAGAATAGCTAAAGTTCCGCGCCGGGCCATCCGATAGTTGGCCAGATGCACCTTTCCAGGTTGAGTCACATCGGGCTTGAAGGCCCGGCGTTGCGTCCTGAACGGGGCAAGGCGCGCGCGAACGCCGCTGAGTCCG
>JBLNCW010000014.1:0-5487 GCA_050261015.1 Rhodospirillales bacterium
TATCGGTAATCTGGAGGTCGGGCAGGCCCAACAGGATCTCGGATAGGGTCAAAACGTTCTCTCCGAAGATTGTTTTACCAATCTGGGATCACGGCCTGCCCC
Source organism: Rhodospirillales bacterium (assembly GCA_050261015.1). GTDB lineage: Bacteria > Acidobacteriota > Terriglobia > Bryobacterales > Bryobacteraceae > Fen-330. The sequence continues at coordinate 103 of JBLNCW010000014.1, forward strand.
CCGTTTTTGATCAAGAGCCGATGGATGGCAATCCCGGCCGACCAGGTTTCCGTCACTTCCTCTTGTCCAATGACGGGCAATGGCTCAGGAGAGTCGAGTTTATGACGATCGCCGCCGGCATCGAGCTACCCGAGGCTGAGATTGCGGCCATCTGCCGCCGCCACCAAGTGCGGGAGTTGTCCGTGTTCGGATCGGCCGCGCGTGGTGAGATGCGTCCCGACAGCGATATCGAATTCCTCGTTGATTTCCTGCCCGAAGCCCGTCCTGGTTTGCTGGGTGTCGCGGCGCTGATACGCGAACTCAGCACTCTGCTGGGGCGCCGTGTCGACGTCGCTCTCAAGCCGGCGTTGAAGCCCATCATCCGGCCCGGCGTGCTGGCCGAGGCCCGGTTGATCTATGCGCGTGATCAGCAGCGGCTGAACGACATCCTGGAAGCATTGGATTGCGAAGGCGATCGCAGGACGGACAGAGGCTGAATTCCTGCCGACGAGACGCTGTGCTACGCCGTCGCCCAAAAGCTGACAATCATCGGGGAAGCCGTGGCGCGGCTCAGTCCTGAGATTACGACCCGCTATAGCTCCGTGCCGTGGCCTGACATTGTGGGACTGAGAAACATCCTGGTCCATGAGTAATTCGGCATTTACTGGCCGCTTCGTGTGGCAGACCGCAACCGACCACGCCCCTGTGCTTCGCAGTCAGGTTGCTGGGATCTTGAAGGCCGAGTTCTCGTAGTCCGTCGCGGGAGAAGAAGTGCTCGTCGATGCCCGCCACAGGCGGACACCGGTATACCGGGCCGAAATTCTGATGATCTCTTCTTCTGAATATTGCTAATCTGCAGGTCGGGCAGGCCCAACAGGGCGGCCCCGCGTGGGGGCCGCCGGTCAGAACGGTCAGAACGAAAGTCGTAGCCCAAAGCGGAACATCCGGCCCACGTCGCTGGTGTCAGTGATCGAGAGGAAGTTGCCCGTCGGGTTCACCACCGAGGTGTCCAGGCTTCCGTCGCTCCGGAGCCGCATGGAAGAGGAAGCATTGTTCGGATTGCTGAAAATCGGCGAGTTCGTCAGGTTGTTGCACTCGGCGCGGAATTCCAGGTTCATTCCTTCCTTGATGGTGAAGTCTTTGTAGACGGCCGGGTTCAGGCGCAAGTAGCCCGGTCCGCGCAGGATTCCCCAACCCGTATTGCCGGGCCGGTACACGCCGGTCTTGGTGAACTCCCAGAGTGGATCGCGGAAACTCATGGGGTCGTAGTACGGCTGCTGCGGGCCGATTTTGCCGATCTTCCTCACCGGCGCAATCTGGTCCGCCGTCTGCTGGCAACCGATGCACTGGAGAGACGAATTGCTGCCGGTCACGCCGAACGGCAGCCCGCTGTAGGCCACCAGAATACCGGCGATCTTCCACCCGCCGGCCACCAGGTTGGCCACCCTGCCTGTAAGGGCCACGGGCTTGTTCGTTCCGATTGGCAGCTCGTAATTCCACGCGGTAACGAACGAGTGGGTGCGGTCGTAGCCCGCGGGACCATAGTTACGACGCAACCAGGGTTCCCAGTGGTGCCACCTGGGGCTGGCCCATCCGGTCTCATCCGTCATGTTCAGCGCCTTGCCGAAGGTGTAGGTGGACTTCAGGAACAGCCCGTGGGTGAAGTTCTTCTGCAAAGCCGCTTGCAGGGAGTCATACGCCGCGTAACCCCAGCCGTCCCACATGTTCATCGCAATGGTGCGGCCGTGGGCCTTGGCCAGCGGCAGGTTGGCGGTGCTGGCTCCCAGCCCCGGCCCCACCGTGTTGATGTTGCGGTCGAGCAACTGCCCGATCGTGCGGGTGCCCACGTAGGCCACGGCGGCGAGCATTTCCCAGGGCAACTGGCGCTCCAGAGTGGCGTTCCAGCTCTGGATGTAGCCCCGCCGCAGATGGCCGCCCCAGGGGCTCCGCGGACCCATGTTGATATCGAGCGGCAGGTACGCCCACCCCTGGCTGAGGTCTGGCGTGGGCACTGGCGGAATACCCTGATCGATGGTGTTGAACCAGCCGTAGTTGGCAACGGGAGCGGTCCAGTTCCCCGTCAGGGTGGCCGGATAGAGGCCCCGCAGCGGACGGCCGAAGGGAAGGGGGTCGTAGGTTATGCCGTAACCGGAGCGGAACACCATGCGGTCGCCGATGCGGTAGGCGAAGCCCACGCGCGGAGCGAACAGCTTTTTGCTCACCGTGATCCCCACGTTGCGCGGCGTATCGCCCAAGCCGCCGAAGTAGACGATGTTCGTGGCCGGATCCCAGCGCTCGATGCCCCGGTCGCCGCGGTTGATCAGCGGGTAGTATTCATAGCGCAAGCCGATGTTGATGGTCAGCTTGCGGGTAGCCTGCCAGCGGTCCCGCAGGTAGAAGGCGAGCTGCCACTCGCGGGTCTTCATCTCGAAAAACTGGATGGACTTGTTGTAGTTATTCACCAGCCCCAGCAGCGCCGCGGCATAGCTGTTGGCCGCCCCGCGCCGCGTGTCGTTGGGGTTGTGCGTGGCGCCGCCAGCGAAGTTGATATATCCGCGGGGATTGGCCGTCTCCGGCTGCCAGTGGTTCAGCTCTAGCCGCCGCGAGTCGAAGCCCCAGCGGAGCTCGTGAGAGCCGGAAATCTTGCTGAAGTTGGTGGCATAGGTATAGGCCCGCTCCTTGCGCCATACGGGCGCCCAGGTGGCGCCGACGCCGATGTAACTGAAGCCGAAACCTTCTATCTGCGGCGCGCCGCCGTAGCGAGGATCGTCGGCGAATTGTGTACCGCCGTTAGTGCCGGGAATCTTCCACTCATCCAAACCCACGTTCCGGTCTACGTTGGGAATCCCTACTACCTGGTCCATGCGGGTGTAGCCGAAGACGCCGTCCAGCAGGAAAGTGGGAGAAATGGTGTAGTTGAAGCCGCCGGTCACAATCTGGGTAGTGGTGTCGCCGAAGCCTTCCGTGCCCAGTGCCGAGCCGCCCAGGTCGCCGAATGGATACTTGCCCTGCACCGGCGCATCCATGCGGCTGTACTTGCCCCAGGTGACCAGGTTCTGCGAGATATTGTAGTTGATCTTAGTGTCGTACTGGTTGCGGTTCAACGCCAGCACTCCGGAAACCCCGTAATTCCCGCTGAGATTGAGGGGATCGGTCGCGGAGATCTGGTTGGGCGGGGGCATGTCCTTGTAAATATTTGGGAAAATCGGGTTCCACCGCGCCTGCGGCACGATGTTTCCGGGGAAGGGCTGGCGCGCGGCCGCGTTGTCCATGGGAGCGGTGGCCGGGTCGTAGACGATCATGCGGTCCATGAAGCGGCTGAAGTCGCCCCGGCGGAAGTCTTCCGGCGCCACCGAGTAGTTCCCGAAGTTTCCGGTGCGCTCGGTGGTGCGCTCGAAGTTGAAGAAGTAGAACAGCTTGTCCCGTACGACCGGCCCGCCGATGTTGCCGCCAAAGATGTTCATGATATTCAAGGGCTTCTTGTAAGTGGCAGAGCGGAAGTAAACGCCGTCGCTGGCCAGGTGCTGGTTGTTGTGATACCACCAGGCGGTGCCGTGGAGCTCGTTCGTGCCGGATTTGGTCGCCAGCGTGATAGCCGCTCCGCCCGCCATGCCCTGCTCGGCGTCAAAGCTGCCGCTGGAAATGTTTACTGTTTCGATCGACTCCACGGGTTGCACATAGGCGACATGATGTGGCAGCCAGATATTGATGTTCGCGGCGCCATCCACCAGAGTATTGTTATTGTTAGTAGCGGTGCCGTTGACAAAGGACCGCAACGCCCGCCCGGGCGTATCCACCACGGCGTTCTGAAACGCCGGCGGCGAAGCCCCGGGGATCAGCACCATCAAGCTCTGATAGTTGCGGTAGGCCGGCAGCGGGAGATTCTGCACCGTGGCGCCGGTGATCTCGTGCCGCACGTCGGACTTATCGGCTTGCAGCATGACCATACTGGCAGCCACCTGCACCTGTTCAGTGACCGCGCCGAGCTCCAGGGTCGCATCTACGCGGGTGACGGTGTTGATCGAAATTTCCACGCCCTCTCTCACGGCGGTGCGAAAACCCGGCGCCGTAACTGTCAGGTTGTAGCTGCCGGCAAGAACGTTCGGAATCGAGTATCTTCCGGCACTGTCGGTGGTGGTCCTGCGGGCCGCGCCGGTGGCCGTATTGGTGATCGTGACTTCGGCCCGCGGCACGAGAGCGCCCGATTGATCCTGAATTGTCCCGACGAGCGAGCCGTAGAGTATCTGCGCCACTGCGGACGTGGTCAGCGCCACGCCTAACAGCGCCAAAACAAACACGTGTTCGTATCTCTTCATGTAATCCCCTCTTTTGCAGCAGGTGTCTCCTTTTACTAGGTTGACTACTGAACTGAGTATTTATTAGTATTTTTATAAACCTGTGTCAAGGGTGATTTTCGCAGGACGACTCACCGTGATCCGGGAACAGCCGCTACCCTTCAGCTAAGATGAGGAAGCCACCGAGGAGGGGGTGACCGCGCTAGGAGGCATTCCGCTGCTGGTGCAGGATAATGGGTCAGGAGAGTCCGGTTTATGACCATCGCCGCCGGCATCGAGCTACCCGAGGCTGAGATTGCGGCCATCTGCCGCCGCTACCAGGTCAGGGAGTTGTCCGTGTTCGGATCGCTGTCAAGCCGGCGTTGAAGCCCATCATCGGGCCCGGCGTGCTGGCCGAGGCCCGGTTAATCTATGCGGCGTGATCAGCAGCGGCTGAACGACATCCTGGAAGCTCAACCGTTAGGGACGCCACTTTCTTTTTTTTGATTCCCTTTTCCCGTTCGGCCAGAGTGAAGCAGTACGTGGCGGAGTGCCTGGACTTGCCTGTTGTAACGCAAGCTCCGACGCTTGATCAATTGGCGGCAAATATCAAAAAGGCTATCGGCCTGCATCTCGAAGGCGAGGACCTGGCCGAGCTCGGTCTTGCGGCCCATCCCACTGTACTGGCTAGTCTCGAACTCGAAGCCCTCGCCTGATGCCGAAGCTCAGATCCTGATCGCCATCCGGCAACACTGACCGGGTCTTTACGACACCACTAAAGTGGAGCGACGCCGCTCAGGAACCACTCTTTCCTTCGTCACTGAGCATTTGAATCGCTATGCTCCGCATCTCCGCGAAAGCTTCGGCCGCACCCTGGTCAACTGATTCGGCTCTAATCCAACGCTCGACGGAGGCGAGAAATGACGAAGCCAAACGGTGCCCAACCAGGGGATGCGGCGCCTCGTCAAGTCCTCCTCCGCCCGTCCGAAATGCCTCTTGCGCCAGTTCCTCATACTCTTGTTCACGCCTCTCATCCTCAATGATGACCGCGCACACTGAAACACACTCGTCGCAGATGTACGCCCTCGGTTCATCGCTTGGATTCGAGATTAGCTTCCGCACAGCACTCTGC
>JBLNCW010000015.1:0-3182 GCA_050261015.1 Rhodospirillales bacterium
TTTTCCAGTAGTTGCCGGGTTGGGGGGGGGGGGGGCGGGGGGGGGGCGCCCCGCCACCGGAGTTCTGCGCCAAGGGCGAAAAAGCGATTTGGACAAGCGCAGGCCTGTCCAACTCAGGGAGGAGGGCTGTGCCCTAAGGTGGGCGTGTATTCCGCCGGCCGAAGGCTCCTTGCGATCTGACCGGCAAACATGTTCGAATTTCTGCAACAGTGCCAGAACAACGACGGAGGCTGGAGCTACGGGCGGGGCACCTCCTGGATCGAGCCGACCGCCTTCGCTCTGCTGGCGCTCCGGGCGGCGGGCCGGAGCGATGAAGCGTTCACGCGCGGTCTTGAGTTTCTTGCAAGAACGCAGCGCGAAGACGGCGGCTGGCCGCCCCACCCCTCCGTGGCTCAGAGCACGTGGGTAACGGCGCCGGCGCTTTTGGCAATCGGGGACCACCTGCCGCCACCCGCCTTTCAGAAAGCGCGGGCGTGGCTGCTTGCCCAATCCGGGCGCGAATCCGGTTACATCCACCGCATTCGCCAGTGGATGCTCGGGGTGCGCAGCGAGGTCGATGTCAGCCATAGCGGCTGGCCCTGGTATCCAGGCGCCGCTGCCTGGGTCGCGCCTACGGCGTTGACCATTCTGGCTCTCGAGAAGGCGTCCCGCGTCCAACCGGACACGGAAGTGCGGGAACGAATCGAGGCCGGCCGGCGATTTCTGCTGGCACGAGCGTGCAAGGACGGGGGCTGGAATCACGGATCGACGCGCGCGCTGGGCTATGACTCCGGCTCCTACCCTGAAACCACCGGCCTGGCGCTGCTGGCGCTGCACGGGGTCCAGGGATCTGGAATCGAAAACGGAATCCGCAGAGCCGAACGGCACCTTGCCGTCTGTAGCGCAGCGGGAGCTCGGTGCTGGCTTGAGCTTGGGCTGCTGGCGCACGGCAGGACCCCGGCGCCGGCGCCTGAGGATCTTGCCCTCCGCACTTCGCTCGATGCGGCCCTCTACGTGATTGTCCGGACGGGAAAAGGGCCGGAAGCATTTCTCTCCTGACGCCATGAGCCGCCCCGTTATTTGCCGACGCACTCTGATCGCTTCCGCAGGTTGTGTTTCGCTGGCTGGGTGCTCGCGTCTCCCGGCGGGGCCGAAGCCGCGGGTTTCGATTCTTCGGGCGGCGGATTACAGCCAGGAGATTTACGATACGGTCCGCCGCGCCATCAGCGGCCACAACCTGGACGTACGCGGGAAGCGCGTGGTGCTCAAGCCGAACCTGGTGGAGTTCGATCCCAAGGCTCCGATCAATACCCACCCCGTTGTGGTCCACGCGGCGTTCGAGGCGTTCCGCGCCATGGGGGCGGAAGTTCGGATTGCCGAAGGTCCGGGACACCGACGGGATACGCTCGACCTCGCCGACGCCGCGGGTTACTTCAAGATTATTCCCCAATTTGAGCGGCATTTCACAGACTTGAACCTGGACGAGGTCTCTGAAGTCCGGCTTGTGCGTTCCGTGTCCCGGCTGGATTCGCTTTACCTGCCCCACACGGTTCTCGGCGCGGATCTGCTCGTTTCCATGCCGAAACTGAAAACTCATCACTGGGCTGCGGCGACCCTCTCGATGAAGAACCTATTCGGCGTGGTGCCGGGAGCGGTCTACGGCTGGCCCAAGAACGTTTTGCACTGGGCCGGCATCGACGAGTCGATCGCGGACCTGCACCGGGCGATTCCGCGGAAATTCGCCATTGTCGACGGCGTCATCGGCATGGAGGGGAACGGGCCGATTCAGGGAAGTTCCAGGTTGGCAGGCGTCATTGTCGCAGGGGACGACCCCGCTGCTGTCGATGCCACGTGCTGCCGCATTATGGGGATCGATCCGCTGAAGGTCAGATATCTGGACTTCGTGGCGCGCGGCCGGTTGGGCGAAGAGAACATCTCGCAGATTGCCGAGCCACTCGCGAGCGTGAAAACGCGGTTTGACCTGCTGCCGGTTTTCGCTTCCGTGCGGTTGTGAGCTAATGAGCACGCGTGTAGCTTTTGCGATTCTGGTTGTCGCGGTGATTCCCTCCGCGCTCATCGCACTTTACTCGCGCGACATGCCCCACTTTGGGTGGGTTCACGACGACGGGCTCTATTTCGTGTGTGCGAAATCGCTCGCGCAGGGGTCAGGCTACCGCATTTTGAGCCTGCCCGGCGAGCCTTTCCAGACGAAGTACCCGCCGCTTTACCCGCTCGCGCTCTCGCTCGTCTGGATGGTTAACCCCCGGTTCCCGGACAACCTGCCCCTGGCGGCGGCTCTGTCCTGGGTGTTTCTGCCGGTATATCTGGTGCTGGTGTGGAGACTGCTGCCGAGCCTCGGAGTGTCACGGCGTGAGGGCGTAGTGGTTTGCGTCCTGCTTGCCCTCCATCCGTTCGTGATCGTTCTCAGCGTAAATTTGATGTCGGAACTGCCATTCTGCTGTCTGCTGTTCGGGTGCTTTCTCCTGGTCTTGAGAGCCGGGCAGCCGGAATCGAGGTGGTGGGTGGCTGCAGCGGCCGGCGCGCTCGGCGCGGCAGCCTATTTGACGAGGAACGCCGCGATCCCGCTGCTCATTGCAGCTCCCTTGTGGCTGCTCTGGCGCCGGAGATTTACCGCGGCCGGGCTGTTCTTCGGGTTGATGGCAATGGCGGTCGCGGCGTGGACTTTGTGGACAAGAGCCCACCTGGCTGGCGGCACAAATGTGCACCAGCTCTATTACACCGATTACGTAGGTTATCATTTTGCGAACTTCCGGATTTCAGAAACACCGCTCGTTGTCTGGGAGAACCTCCAGGAGTATTTTCCAGGCATCGGGGCTTTATTCGCTCTGCCTCGTGACATCGGCCCGCTGGAAGGGAATCTCTTTCTATCGTTGTTTGCCGCGGCGGCCTTATTCGCGGTGATTCGCCTCGCGGTGAGGAACGGCCTCCACCCATACCATCTTTTTGCGGTGCTGTATGTGGCATTTTTGCTGCCGTGGATGTTATGTCATTACGACCGCGCAGAGCGTCTTTTGTTTCCGTTGCTTCCACTGTTCCTCGCAGGGACCTTGACGGGGTTCGTCGAGGCGTGGCGGAGGCTCGTGGCTCGCGTCAGCTCCGGCTCAGGGCTTTCAGTCCTGGCCGCCGCGCCGGTGCTGGCCGCGCTGGGGTTTGTGGCACTGCTGTGCTGCTGGAGTTGGATT
>JBLNCW010000016.1:0-12697 GCA_050261015.1 Rhodospirillales bacterium
TCCTCGGTGGCTTCCTCATCGTAGCTGAACGGCAGCGGCTGTTCGGTCACAGAGAGCTTCGATCGTTTCGGCATGAACCCTGGATTGTACGCCACTTCCGTTTCACCTCCAAGGTGAAAACGCACAATCTCTCCCCAGGCCCACCATCAGCCGTTTCCAACTACACTCCGAATTTCCTTACGGACGGATCACGGGCCCGTCCCTTGGAGGCGGCATATCCGCCTCCTGTAAACTGGTATCCGGATGGAAAAGTCATCCAAAAAGCTGACTGCGCACGTGAAGGCCGCGGGTTGAGCGTCGAAGCTGAGTCCAAAGGTTTTGGACCAGGTTTTGGGGCGCATTCCGCCCGCTCGCGATGAGAACGTGCTTGTAGGGTTCGAGACGTCGGACGATGCCGGCGTGTACAAGCTCACGCCGGAGTGTGCCCTGGTGCAGACGGTGGACTTTTTCACGCCGATTGTCGACGACCCGTTCACCTACGGCGCTATCGCCGCGGCCAACGCTCTGAGCGACGTATACGCTATGGGCGGGCGCCCGGTGTCGGCGGTGGCGCTGGTCGCCTATCCGCCCAAAGGGGATCTCGACGATCTGGGCGAGATCCTGCGCGGCGGCGCCGCGAAAATGTCCGAGGCGGGCTGCGCGGTGATCGGCGGCCACAGTATCGCGGACCCGGAGATCAAGTTCGGCTACGCGGTGAACGGCGTGGTGCATCCGGACCGCGTGCTCACCAACACCGCCGCGCGCCCCGGAGACCTGCTGGTGTTCACCAAGCGCATCGGCACCGGCGTGATTTCGACGGCGCTCAAACGCGGGATCGCCGCGCCCGAGCACGTGGAAGCCTCCATCGCCTCAATGCTGGAGCTGAACCGGACCGCCTGGGAAATGATGATGACTTTCGGCGTGCACGCCTGCACCGACGTGAGCGGCTTCGGTTTGATCGGGCACGCGCGCGAGATGGCCGCCGGCAGCGGCGTCACGCTCGAACTGGAAGCCGACCGCGTGCAGTTTCTGCCGGGAGCGGTGGAGTACGCGCAACAGGGCGCGATTCCGGGCGGGCTCAAGAACAACCGCGAATACCTTTGTTGCGCGGTCGAGATGAAGCGCGAGCTGCCTGAAGAGATCGAAATGCTGCTGTACGACCCGCAGACATCCGGCGGTCTGCTGATCTCCGCGGCGGAGCCCGAGGCGAATGCCATCATTCGCAACATGGAAGGCGCATATTTGATCGGCCGCGTTTTGGAGCTTCAGGAGAAGGCGATTCAAATCGTATGAAAAACCCTCTGATTGTCGCGCTCGACTTCGAGTCGGCCGGGCGCGCTCGCGAACTGGTAGACCGGCTCGGCGATTCGGTTTCGTTTTACAAGGTGGGGCTGGAGCTGTACGCGGCCGCGGGCATGGAATTCGTCAGGGAACTGATTGCGCGCGGCAAGGACGTGTTTCTCGATCTGAAGCTGTACGACATCGGCGAGACCGTCAAGCGCACCGTGGCGCAACTGGCCGCGACCGGCGTCCGCTTCACCACCATACACGCCGTCCCGCAGGTGATGCGCGCGGCAGTGGAAGGGCGCGGCTCATCGAACCTGCAACTGCTGGCCGTCACCGTGCTGACCAGTCTCGATGACAGCGACCTCGCGGAAATGGGCTACCGTTACTCGGTATCCGAACTTGTCGCCCTGCGCGTTCGCCAGGCGATGGAAGCGGGCGTGGGCGGGATTGTCTGCTCTCCCCTCGAAGTGGCGGGGTTGCGCAGGATAACCGGACCGGGCGCGGTGCTGGTCACCCCGGGTGTCCGCTCGGCCGGGGCGGGGAAAGGCGATCAGAAGAGGGTAGCCACTCCGGCCGAAGCGCTGGCCAACGGCGCCGACTACCTCGTGATCGGGCGGCAGGTGACCCGTGCCGAAGATCCGGCGGCCGAAGTGCGCCGGATCCTGGAAGAGGTTCAGCTTCCCCGCTAAGTCCTGGCTTTTCGGACGTCCTGAAATCCATGGCTGTTCGCTTTTAGGTGCGGCCAGCGGCATGTGACAATAAGTTTGTGAACGGTCACCAGATACGCCAGAGTTTCCTCGACTTCTTTGCTGCTCGCGGACACCGCATCGTACGCAGTTCCTCGCTCGTTCCCGCCAAGGATCCCACGCTGCTGTTTACAAACGCGGGAATGAACCAGTTTAAGGACGTCTTTCTCGGTCTGGAGAAGCGCGACTACTCGCGCGCGGCCACTGCGCAGAAGTGCGTCCGGGCGGGGGGCAAGCACAACGATCTGGAGAACGTCGGCTACACGCGCCGGCATCACACGTTTTTCGAGATGCTGGGCAACTTTTCCTTCGGGGATTACTTCAAGGCCGAAGCCATCCAGTACGCCTGGGACCTGATCACGCGCGAGTTCGCTATTCCGAAGGACCGGCTCTACGTCACGGTTTTTCGCGAGGACGACGAGGCCGAGGAGCTCTGGCAGAAGGTCGCCGGAGTCCCCAAAGACCGCATCTTCCGCCAGGACGAAAAAGACAACTTCTGGCAGATGGGCGAGACCGGCCCGTGCGGCCCGTGCGCGGAGATTCACTACGATCTGGGCCCGGGCACGGCGGAAGTTCCGGTCGAAAACGACGAGTTCCCGAGCGAATCGGGGCGCTACGTCGAGATCTGGAACCTGGTGTTCATGCAATACGACCGGGACACCAACGGCACGCTCACGCCGCTGCCGCGGCCTTCGATCGACACCGGCATGGGACTGGAGCGCATCGCGGCGGTGTTGCAGGGCAAACTCTCCAACTACGACACGGACCTGCTGTGCCCCATCATCCAGCAGGCCGCCGGCATCTTCGGAGTGAGCTACGGCGAGGACCCCAAGGTGGATACGACTCTGCGCATCGTGGCCGACCACAGCCGCGCGACCGCGTTCCTGATTCACGACGGAGTGGCGCCGAGCAACGACGGACGCGGGTACGTGCTGCGAAAGATCATGCGGCGCGCTATGCGGCACGCGCGGCGGATCGGCGTGGCAGACCCCTTCCTCTACAAGCTGACCGGCTTCGTTGCCGAGCTGATGCGGCCCGCCTATCCCGAACTGATGGAGAGCCTGGAGCGCGTGGCCCGCATCGTGAAGGACGAAGAGCGCCGCTACGCGACCACGTTCCAGGTGGCCGAAAAGATCTTTCACGACGAAGCGAAAAGCGCCGCGCATGGCGTGCTTCCCGGGCCGGTGGCATTCAAACTTTACGACACCTACGGCCTGCCGCTCGAAGAACAGGAAGAGATGGCGCGTGAGTACGGTCTTGCTATCGACCGCGACGGCTTCACCGCCGAGATGGATAAACAGCGCGAGCGCGCCCGCGCGAGCTGGAAAGGCGGCGAGAAGGGCGCCATTCCGCCGGTGTGGCAGCAACTGGCCTCCGAACTGCGCACGAACTTTCTGGGCTACGAGAAACTCGAATCGGTGAGCCGCGTGGCCGCGCTGGTCGTGAACCAGCAGCAGGTGGATTCCATCCAGCCTGGAGACACGGCCGAAATCGTGCTCGATGAGACTCCTTTCTACGCTGAGGCCGGCGGGCAGGTGGGCGACAAGGGCGCGCTGTACGATCCGGAAACGGGCGAGAAAGCGGCAACGGTCGAGGACACTTACGCCCCGGTTCCGGGGGTGACGGCGCATCGTGTGACCGCGCTCGCGCCGATTCGCCGCGGCCAGCAGATTCGCGCCGCTGTAGACGAGGCGCTGCGCCGCGCTACCATGCGCAACCATACCGCCACCCATCTTCTGCACGCCGCCCTGCGCTCGGTGCTCGGCCCGCACGTCAAGCAGGCCGGCAGCGTGGTGGAGCCCGGACGGCTGCGCTTCGACTTCACGCACTACGCCGCGATGGACGACGCCGAGCTGATTGAAGTCGAGCGGCTGATGAACGCGCAGATCCTGAGAGACAGCCCCGTCCAGACCGACCAGATGGAACTCGACCAAGCCATCGAGACGGGGGCCATGGCGCTGTTCGGCGAAAAGTACGGCGAGCGGGTGCGCGTGGTTTCGGTGCCGGATTTCAGCCGCGAGCTGTGCGGCGGCACGCACGTATCGCGCACCGGCGAGATCGGGCTTTGCAAGATCATCTACGAGGGCAGCATCTCGGCCGGCGTGCGCCGCATCGAAGCGGTGACCGGCGAGGGCGCGCTGGAGCGTTTCCGCGAATCCCTGTCGGCAGTGCGGCAGGCGGCGGCGTTGCTGCGGACCTCCGAGCCGGAGCTCGTGGACCAGGTGGAAAAAATGATCGAGCAGCGGCGCGCCCTGGAGCGGCAACTCGAGCAGCTCAAGGCGAAGGTGGCGCGCTCGAAGGCGGTCAGTCTGGAAGAACAGGCGCGCGTGGTGAAGGGCGTGCACGTGCTCGCAGGGCGGGTGGACGGTTTGGACCGCCAGCAGATGCGCGAGCTCGCCGACTCCCTGCGGAACAAGTGGAAAACCGCGGTAATCGTGCTGGCGTCTGCCGACGACTCCGCCATTTCGATCGTATCCGCCGTGACCAAGGATCTTACCTCCAAGGTGCACGCCGGCAAGCTTGCGGGCGCGGTGGCGCAGGCTGTCGGCGGGAAGGGCGGCGGCCGGCCGGATATGGCCGAAGCGGGCGGCAAAGAGCCTGCAGCGCTGCCGGCAGCGCTCGAAAACGTCTACAAGACCGTGGAGGGGATTCTGTGATACCCGATGCGCCGCGGTTCGGCGCCGCAGTGGTCGGGGCCGGGCCGACGGGCCTGGCTTGCGGCATCGAGTTGGGGCGGCGCGGCGTCTCCAACATCATCTTCGATAAGGGCTGCCTGCTGAACTCCATCTACAACTACCCGACGCACATGGTGTTCTTCACCACGCCGGAACTGCTGGAGATCGGCGACATCCCGATGACCTCCATCCGCGAGAAGCCGAACCGGACCGAAGCGCTCAAGTATTACCGCCGCGTGGCCGAGCATCACCGCCTGAACGTTCACCAGTACGAGCGCGTGGAGCGCATCGACGGCGAAGATGGAGACTTCATCGTGCACACGGTTGACCGCACCGGCTGCCCGCTGGCCTACCGGGCGCGCAAAGTCGTGCTCGCCACCGGGTATTACGATCTGCCGAACCGCCTCAATGTGCCCGGTGAGGATCTGGATAAGGTCATTTACTACTACAAGGAGCCGCATCCGTACTACGACATGGACGTGGCGGTCATCGGCGGCAAGAACTCCGCGGCGATTGCGGCGCTCGAACTGTACCGCAGCGGCGCGCGCGTCACGCTCATCCACCGCGGCGAGGCGATGTCCGATCAGGTGAAATACTGGATCAAGCCCGATCTGGAAAACCGGATCAAAAACCGGGAAATTACGGCGTATTTCCGCTCGCGCGTTCTGGAGATTCGGGAACAATCCATTACCATCGATACGCCGGAAGGCGAAATCGAGCTGAAGAACGATTTCGTGTTCGCCATGATCGGCTACCGCCCGGATACCGAGTTCCTGGCGCGGCACGGCATCCTGATCGATCCCGAAAGCGAGCGCCCTTACACGGACCCGGAGACGCTGGAAAGCCACCGCAAGGGGATTTATTTAGCCGGCGTGATCGTGGCGGGCATGCACACCAACGAAATCTTCATCGAAAACGGCCGCTTTCACGGGAAGAAAATCGCCGAGGCGATCGCGGTCGCTCTCAAGGATTGATTTACACTGCGTACCGCCCGGCCTCGATTACGTGCCGCGCGATCTCCCGACCGAGCGCGATTGTGTCGGCCGGCTCCTGCTTCACCAGCCTGCGCAGGATGGCCAGTTGCGTCCTCAGCGTATCGCCCTCGGCCGACGCCGCGATCACCTTGCGCGACGACCGCACCACGGTATCGAAAGCTTTCTCCGCGTAGTAGCTGGTCATGGCGACGGCCGGTCTTGCCGCCTGTGCTCCCCTGGAGGCCAGCATCTTTTCCGCCCGCAGAACGCACGATTCCAGGGCGTAGGTCTCCATGACGCAATCGGCCAGCGCGCCCATCACCTCCTGCTGGTCCGCCAGATTCTGCGCGTATTTCTGCGACGCGGCGCCGGCGGCAAAGAAGAACAGCTTCTTGGCATTCGCCAGCATCTGCCGGGCGCCGGCCAGCGGTCCCTCCCTCTCGTTGCCCGCCCCTGAGCTGTACATCACCTCGTCCATGACGCGCTTGATGGTCTGAAGCAGCGGCAGTTGGCCCGCCATGGCGCGCTTCATGAGCCATCCGGTGATGATCAGGCGATTGATCTCGTTGGTGCCTTCGAAGATGCGGTTGACGCGCGAATCCCGGTAGCCGCGCGCCGCCGGATACTCTTCGACGTAGCCGTAGCCACCGAAAATCTGCACCACGTGGTCCACCACCATGTCGAGCATTTCCGATCCCCGGACCTTCAGGATCGAGCACTCCACCGCGTACTCCTCGATGCGCTTCTGGATTTCCCGCGAGGCTCCCTCGGCGCTCATGTCGATGCCCGCCAGCGCCGCATCGAGCATCCCACTGGTGCGATAAACCATCGACTCGCCCGCGTAAATGCCGCAAGCCGATTCGGCGAGCTTTTCCTGAATCAACCCGAACTCGCAGATCGGCTTTCCGAACGCCTTCCGCTCCCTGGCGTACTGTATGCCGTCCTGCAATGCGTAGCGCGCGCCGCCGGTGCACGCGGCACCGAGCTTCAAGCGTCCGATGTTCAGGACATTGAACGCGATGTGCTGCCCCTTGCCCGGCTCCCCAAGCAGGTTTTCCGCCGCGACCTTGCAATCGCTCAGGACCAGCGGGCACGTGGACGCGCCCCAGATCCCCAACTTATGTTCCTCGGCGCCTATGGAAAGCCCCGGGGTGTTCCGGTCGACGAGAAAGGCCGAAAACTTCTCCCCGTCGATCTTGACGAACACCGTGAAGACGTCCGCCAGGCCGGCGTTGGTGATCCACATTTTCTCGCCGTTGAGGATGTAGTGCCGACCATCCGCGGCGAGCACCGCCCGCGCCCGGCAGTTCAGCGCGTCGGACCCCGAAGACGCCTCCGACAGCGCGTAGGCGGCGATCCATTCGCCGCTCGCCAGCTTCGGCAGGTACTTTTGCTTCTGTTCCTCCGTGCCGTACCAGACGATGGGCAGCGTGCCGATGCAGGTGTGTGCCGCGAACGCCACGGCGAAGCTCGCCAGCCTGCTGATGGATTCCGTCACCAAAGCCGAGCTCACCCTGTCCAGGTCGAGCCCGCCGTATCGCTCGGGGATATCCACGGCCAGCAGCCCCAGTTCCCCCGCCCTCCGCAGGAGTCCCTTCGTGACCGCCAGGTTTTTCTCCTCGATCTCCTTCGTGGCGGGCATCACTTCGTTCAGGGTGAACTCGGTTGCGGTCTTCGCAATCTGGCGGTGATCGCTGGTAAAATCTTCCGGCGTAAAGACGTCTTCCGGCCGGGTCTCTTCGATCAGAAAGCCGCCGCCTTTCGCTCTTTCGGCCGCCGCCGGCCGCTCGCTCGTCGCCATAGCGCCCCCTCAAGTCCGGAGATTCTCGAAAATGCCTGCGGCGCCCATGCCGCCGCCGACACACATGGTCACCATGCCGTACCGCACGTTGCGCCGCCGCATCTCCGCGAGCAGCGTGGCCGTCAGCTTCGCCCCCGTGCAGCCCAGCGGATGCCCCAGGGCGATCGCGCCGCCGTTCACGTTGATCCTGGAGGTGTCGAGGCCGAGGCACTTGATCACCGCCAGCGATTGCGCCGCGAAAGCCTCGTTCAACTCGATCAGGCCGATGTCGTTCAGCTCGAGGCCTGCAAGCTTGAGCGCTTTCGGAATCGCGTAGACCGGCCCCACGCCCATCTCCGCGGGCTCGCAGCCGGCATACGCATAGGAAACGAAGCGCGCCAGCGGCTCGATTCCGAGCGCCCGGGCGCGCTCCTCGGACATCACCACCGCCGCGGCTGCTCCGTCGGATGTCTGCGACGAGTTGCCCGCCGTCACGGTCCCGTTCGCGTGGAAAACGGGTTTCAACTTCGCCAGCGCTTCGAGCGACGTATCGGCCCGCGGCCCTTCGTCCTGGCGGAATTCCTGCCCGCTGAAAGCGGGCGCCAGCGGAACAATCTCCTCGGCGAAGCGGCCGGCCGCCTGCGCCGCAACCGCTTTGCGATGGCTTTCGAGCGAAAACCGGTCAGCATCCTCGCGCCCGATGCCGTAATGGCGCGCCACCCGCTCGGCCGTCAGGCCCATGGACATGTACGCGCTGGGGAAGTGCTCCTCCAGCCACGGGTTGACTGAAATCTTGTTGCCGCCCATCGGAATCATCGACATCGACTCCGTGCCGCCGGCGACGATAGCACCGGCGCCGCCCCCTCTGATTCGCTCCGCCGCCAGCGCGATGGATTGCAACCCCGACGCGCAGTACCGGTTCACCGTCATAGCCGCCGCACCGATGGGCAACCCGGCCCGCAGCGAGGCCATACGCGCGACGTTCATCCCCTGCTCGCCTTCCGGCATGGCGCAGCCGATGATGACGTCCTCGACTTCTTTGGGGTCCAGGTTGGGGACGCGCTCCAGCGCGCCGCGGATCGCCGCCGCACACAGGTCGTCCGGCCGTGTCGCCCGCAGCGCCCCCTTCGGCGCTTTGCCGACTGCCGTCCGGACTGCGCTTGCAATCACGGCTTCTCTCATCGCCAATGCTCCTCCCACGCGCCAATGCCCCTAATTCCGCAGCGGCTTGCCCGTTTTCAAGGTGAACGCGATCCGCTCCTGCGTCTTCTTCTCGCCGCACAGGGAAAGAAACGCTTCCCGCTCCAGGTCCAGGAAATACTCCTCGCTGACGGGAGTGCCCGGCGCAATCTTTCCGCCGCACATCACGTGCGCCAACCGGTTCGCCACGTTCACGTCGTGGTCGCTGATGTATTCGCCTTCGCGCATCATCCGCACGCCCATACGGAGCGTCGCCAGCGCGTTCTCGCCGGGCGCCGGAGCATCGGTTCGCGGCGCCGGAGGCGCGTATCCCGCCCGCGCCAGCTCGAGCGCCAGTTGTCTGGCATCCGTGAGCAGGCGGTTGCGGTTCATAGTGATGCGGTCGCCTCCGTTCAGAAACCCCAGGCGGCGCGCTTCCAGCGCCGAGCCGGATACCTTCGCCATCGCCACGGTTTCAAAGTTCCGCCGCAGTGCATCGAACATCTCGACGGATTCGCTCCGGCCGCCTTCGCGAACCGCCGCCGCCGCATCCAGGGCGCGCAGGACCATCTCTTTGGACCCGCCGCCGGCCGGAATCAGCCCCACACCGCACTCCACCAGCCCCATGTACAACTCCGCGTGCGCCTGCCGCAGCGCGGCGTGCAGCGCCAGTTCCGCACCGCCGCCCAGGCAGAAGCCGAACGGCGCAACCACCACCGGCCGCGGGCAGAACTTGATCGCCCAGGTCATACGCTGGAATGCTCGGACGGCGCGGTCGATCTCGTCCCATTCGCCCTCCTGAGCGGCCAGCAGCAACTGCATCAAGTTCGCCCCGACCGAAAAATTTTCCGAGTCCCCGCTGATTACAAACGCCGCGAAGTTGCGCACGGCGTCGCCGTCGGGGTTGAGCGCCTCCGTCACGAGACGCACGATGTCCTCGCCGATGGCGTCCTTTTTCGAGTGCAGCTCGATGCAGGCCGCGCTGCCGCCGAGGTCGATGAGCGAAGCTCCGGCGTTCCGCCGCACCACGCCGTTCGAGGCGCGGAAATCAGCCACGCGCGCGACTCCCTCCGGTCTTTTGATGGGCCTGTACCCGCCGGCTTCGGTGTGGAATGCCTCCCGCCCCTGTGCCGCGTACCAGCTTTCCGCGCCCGAATCGAACAGCCGCTGGACCACCGGGCTCACCGCGATGCCTTCTTTCTTCATTCGCTCGACTGTCGCGCGGACACCGGCCGCATCCCATAACTGGAGCGGGCCCATCTCCCAGTTGAAGCCGGCGCGCATTGCCGCATCCACGCTCGATACATCGCCCGAGATTTCCGGCAGGCAATCGGCCGCGTAGTTCCACAGCGCCGTCAGCAGCCGCCAGTAGAAGTGCTCCCGGAGTAGCAGCCGGATTCGCTCGTCCAGCCGCTCCACGTTCTTGGCCATTTCGAGCGCCGGCAGGGTAGGTTTCGACGCCGGCCTGTACTCCAGCGTTTTCCAGTCCAGCGCGTAGCGGGTCTCGCCTTCCTTGCGGTAAAAACCCTGCTTCGTTTTATCGCCCAGCCATTTGCGCTCGAGCATCGCCTGCACAAACGGCGGCAGCGCGAGGTCCATGCCGCCCGTGCGCGGCAAATTCGACGCCACCTGCGCCAGCACGTCCAGCCCCACCAGATCCGCCAGCCGGAACGTACCGGTCCGCGGCCAGCCGATGACCGTGCCCGTCAGCGCGTCCACTTCCTCGATGCTGAGATTTTCCTCCTGCATCAGCCGGGCGGCTGCGAGCATGATGAACACCCCGATCCGGTTGGCGATGAAGTTCGGCGTGTCCCGCGCGAACACAACTTCCTTGCCCAGCCGCACGTCGGCGAATTCGGCGACCGCCTGCATCGCAGCGGGATCGGTCTCGGGAGTCGCGATGATTTCGAGCAGCCGCATATAGCGCGGGGGATTGAAGAAGTGCGCGCCGAACCAGCGCCGCCGGATTTCTTCCGGCAGTTTCGCTGCAAGGGAAGTGACGGAGAGCCCGCTCGTGTTCGTGGTGAAGATGGCGCCGGGTTTCAAGTGCGGCGCCGCTTTTTCCAACAGCGCCTGCTTGATCTCCAGGTTCTCGGCGACGGCTTCGATCACCCAGTCGCAGCCGGCCAGCATCGCCATGTCGTCTTCGAAATTCCCCACCGCGATACGGCCGGCAAGCGAGGGCTCGAAGAACGCCGCCGGTTTGGCTTTTTTCAGCCCTTCGAGCGCCTGTGCGGCCACGGCGCTCCGGGCCGGCGGCTCCGAAGCGACGTCCAGCAGCACGACGTTCAGCCCGGTGTTGGCAAGGTGCGCGGCAATTCGCGAACCCATGGTCCCTGCGCCGAGCACGGCCGCTTTGCGGATTAGCGCGGGCGCGCGGCGGGCCGGGAAACGCTCGTCCGGCGCCGGCGTCACCGCTGGTTCAACAAGCATGCCTCTGACCCCTTTCGGTCCTCTTCAGGCCGCTCCACACCCTGGCAGGCTGAACTCGTGTCGCGGTAGTGGCTGTTTTCGGCATCCCAAGTTGCCGAGGAATGGCTCGCCCTTAGCTACCCGCTATCTTAGCGGCTGTTAATGAAAGCCGCAACAATTGCGCGTGGGAGTAGACTGTCTGAAACGCGGCGGTTTCAGATCACCCGCGAGAAGGGAGTTCAGGTGCAACCGCGCGGTTGTGGACGAGATGAAGGAGCTTTTACGCCAGGTTCGCGAGGCCGGAGGCGCGGCCGGCTTGCCCCGGTCCTGACCGCCAACCCGCGCCGGAGTGTTTGGAGTATGCTGTCTGTATTCCGAAGCAATAGCGGGTACCAGGATGCGTATATGGGCGGGCGAAAGAAGAACGACGTGTCTGAGACTCCGGCGGCGGACGGCATTTCTCCCGGTCAAGTCCGGGAGCAACTCCAGCGCATTCTGTCCAGCGAGCGATTTGTAAATTCTGACCGCCTGCGAAGGTTTCTTCAGTACATCGTTGAGACGCTCAGGGGTTCTCCGGGGAGCTTGAAGGAGTACTCGCTGGGCGTTGCCGTTTTCGACCGCGATGCTTCCTACGATCCCCGGACCGATCCCATTGTCCGCGTGGAAGCGGGACGCCTGCGGTCGCGGCTGAACGAATACTACAACTCGCGTGGCAGAGACGATCCCATAATTATCGAGCTTCCGAAGGGCAGTTACGCCGTCACGGTGCACCTGCGAAGCGCTCCAGAGGCCGGCCGTTTCAACTGGACGCGGCGGCTGCGCTGGATGCTCGACCTCCGGTTTGCGGGTTTCGCCGCCATGAGTGTGCTCTGCGCTGTCCTCGCCTTGCAGAACCGGTCGCTGCGGGCGACTGGCGGCGTCCGCCTGCCGAGGGAAGCCGAGCCGATCTGGGGCCCGCTCCTTTCAAGCCAGGCCGAAACGGTGATCATTTTCGGCAGCCCGCTGTTTTTCGAGTCCGAGGATAAGCGCTTATACGTCCGCGGCTACGATATCAATGACCCCTTCGACCGTTTTAGAAACCCGGCTTACCTGGGTCTTGAGAAACTTCTTGGCCCGCTTTCGGAGCCGCGCTATGTCTATGTTGCAACCGGCGACGCGCTGGCGCTGCACCTGTTAGGAGATTATCTCGGGCGGTACGGGAAACGGACCAAGGCTCTGCCTGCCAACCTGGCCACCTGGGACGCAATCAAGGATAAGAACATTGTCTGTGTAGGCGCGCGGAGAATGATTCCCCTCCTGGAACGGCTGCCGGTGCAGCTTGATTTTGTCCTGCAACCGGATTTCTATGTTCTGAACCTCAAGCCCGGCCGGGAGAGGAAAAATCCTATTGGACGCCCTCACACCGGGACGCGATGAGCTATGCGATTATCGCCACCGCACCAGGGCTGGCGCCGGGACGCGAGATTCTCATTTTCGAGTCGCACGCGAGCGCCGGGATTGAGAGTGCCGTCGAGTACATGACCGGACAGGAGACGCTGCGCGAACTTAGCGGCAAAATCGAAGCCCGTACCGGAGAGCGCCGCTCGTATCAGATCTTACTGCGTGTGCTTGCCCACCGCGACCAGGGGTTCAAGACCGAGTACGTTACTCACCATTCGACGCCGC
>JBLNCW010000017.1:0-3511 GCA_050261015.1 Rhodospirillales bacterium
ACGATGCAGATCGCGACTCCACAGATGCCTGTGCCCTTCCTGAAAGACGCACCGACAGCAGCGCCGCGGACCCCGCCGGTCAGCGTTACCGGCCAGACGCCGGTGAAGCCGCTACAGGAAACCATTCCTGTGGAGCAGCTCGAGGCGATGAAGGAGCAGACTCCCACGAACCCGCCAATGCCGGTGATTCAGTACGTGCCGGTGATGGTTCCGCAAGCACAGCAAGGCGCGCCCGCCGCGGCGGCGCCGGCGCCCGCGCCCGCCACGAGCGCGGCCCCGAAATGAACGTTGGACCAGGAAATGCATGCATCCGCTGAGGGCCGGATTAGTAATTAAGAGCCAGGACCTGTTGAACGAGGTTCATGCCTGCCTGAGACCGCTGCCGGTGCGCGTGGTCATGGAGCAACCGACGCTGGGCGAAACGTCCCTCTTTCTGAACCAGCTCGAACAGGCGCGCGTGGATGTGCTGCTCATCGATTTGACCAGGCTGGCCGAACCGTTTGAGCAGGTGGCGCGCCGCATCAAGACGCTCTCCGCCGCTCCGATGATTGTCGCGCTAAACGATACGGCGGATCCGGAGGTGATTCTGGGCGCGATCCGCGCCGGCGCCAACGAATTTCTCTATCCGCCGCTCGAGGCGGGATTGCAAAAGGCGCTTGAGCGCATTTCGTCCGAACGCCTGAAGCAGCAAGCCGCGGGCCGGCAGCGCGGGAAAATCCTGGGCTTCCTTTCCGCGAAGGGAGGCTGCGGAGCCACAACCATAGCCTGCCACGTTGCCGTCGAGCTTCAGAGAGCCACATCGCAGCAGGTCCTGTTGGCGGATCTGGATCTCGATACCGGCATGGTCGGCTTCCTGATGAAAACCAGGTCGCAGTATTCCATCATGGACGCGGTGATGAACGTCCACAGGCTGGACTTGAGTTACTGGAAGGCGCTGGTTTCCAACGGCCATGAGCACCTGGAAGTGATCACTGCTCCTCAAGCCGCCTCCCCTCGCGGCGCCGTGGATCCCGAGCATTTCCGGCAGGTCCTGCAATTCCTCCGCTCGGCCTACGACTGGGTCGTGGTGGACCTCGGGCGAAGCGCGAGTCCTCTGGCGTTTGGTGTGCTCGACGAGCTGGACGGACTCTATCTGATTTCCACGATGGATTTGCCGGCGTTGCACCTGAGCAAACAGGTGGTACAAAATCTCACGGACGCCGGCTTCGGCCGGAACCGCCTGCATCTGGTGATGAACCGGGCGCCCAAACGTTCGGATATCTTGCCCAGCGAGTTGCAGCGGGTGCTCGGATTACCGATTTTCGAGTTCCTGCCGAACGACTACCCTGTGCTCTACGAAGCTTACGCCGAAGGCAGTCTGCTGACGGCAAACAGTGAACTAGGCAAGGCGATGGCCGGACTGGCTATGAAAATCGCCGGTGTGAAACCGAAGGAGAAGCCGAAACAGAAACTGAACCTGTCGATTTTCTGAATTTCGGGGACAGGCTGCGCAATCCCCAAAATTCGCTCCGCTCCCTCCGGGGGGGCGCAGCTCTGTCCCTGTTTTGAACGCCGGATCCGTTGCGCATGATGCCAGCCCGGCGTTTTGCGCCGCGCCCGGCAGGGGCTGGGATTTCCCGGTCCGTGCTACTGTGAGGCGGCGGCTCTTATTCGAAAGAGAAAGGAAGTAGCGGGAATGGCCACTAACTTAACGGTTGGGAATCGCGGAGACGCAAGCTGGGTGACGCGCCTGTTCAATGCGCAGCCGCTGGCGCCCGAATATCAGGAGCTGAAGTTCTCCCTCCATCGCAAGCTGATCGAGCGAATCAATCTGGAAGCGCTCTCGTCGCTCGGCGGAGAGCGGGTCCGCATGGAGGTTCGAGCCGCCGTTGCGAAGCTTGTCGAGGAAGAGACCACGCCTCTCAGCCGGGTGGAGAAGGAGCGCGTTACCGAGGAAGTTCTGAACGAGGTGTTCGGCCTCGGCCCCCTCGAGCCGCTGCTCCAGGACCCAACCGTATCGGACATCCTGGTAACCACCCCGCGCCTCGTGTATGTCGAGCGGTTCGGCAAACTGCACCGCACGCCGGTGGAGTTCAAAGACAACGCGCACCTGCTCCGCATTATCGAGAAGGTGGTCTCCCGCGTCGGGCGCCGCGTGGACGAATCTTCGCCCCTGGTGGATGCTCGCCTGCCCGACGGTTCGCGCGTGAACGCCGTAATCCCGCCTGTCGCGGTCGACGGCCCCCTGCTCTCGATCCGCCGCTTCCGCCGCGACCCGATCCAGCCCGAGGAGCTGGTGCGCAATCTCTCGTTGACCGAGGGCATGCTCCAGATCGCCCAGTCCTGCGTCAAAGCCCGGCTCAACATCGTGATTTCCGGCGGAACCGGCGCGGGGAAAACCACGCTGCTGAACGTGCTGTCCGGCTACATCCCCGAGGATGAGCGCATCGTCACCATTGAGGACGCCGCCGAGCTCCAGTTGCGCCAGACCCACGTGGCGCGCATGGAAACGCGCCCGCCGAACATCGAAGGCCAGGGCGCGGTTCGAATTCGCCAGCTCGTTGTCAACGCCCTGCGTATGCGGCCCGACCGCATCGTGGTCGGCGAGGTGCGCGCCGAAGAAGCGCTCGACATGCTGCAAGCCATGAACACGGGGCACGATGGTTCGCTGACGACCATCCACGCCAACAGCCCGCGCGACGCGCTCGGACGGCTGGAAGTCATGGTGGGCATGGCCAGCGCCACCATGGGCACCCGGGCCATCCGCCAGCAGATCAGCTCCGCGGTTGACCTAATCATTCAGATCGCGCGTTTCAGCGACGGATCGCGGCGCGTCACCCACCTAACCGAGTGCGTGGGGATGGAGGGCGACCAGATCACCACCCAGGATATCTTTGTGTTCGAGAAAACCGGCGTCACCGAGGACGGAAAGGTGACCGGAAAGTTCAGGCCGACCGGCATCCGGCCGAAATTCTACGACCGTCTCAAGGCGTCCGGAATCCAGTTGCCCGCTTCCATTTTCCAGACCACGGTCGAAATTCGTTAGGAGTTGGCTATGCTGCCCTTCATTCTGCTGACGTTCCTGCTGATGTTCGCACTGGTCGTGCTGGCCGTCAGCCTGGGGCTCAAGTTTCTGGAAACGCAGAAGAAGAAGAAGGTCGCCGAGATGCTCGACACCGCGACTGCCGGCCCCGCGGTGATCGAAACCAAGGTGCTGCTCGAGCCGGAAAAGCCGGCAAACGTTGCCATTCAGAACTTGCTGCGCCGGTTTGACTTCGTCCGGAAGATGGAAGCCCACATCCAGCAGGCGGGCATGACCATGAACGTCTACTCGCTCCTGCTGCTCATGGTGGGGTTGTTGGTTCCGGGAGCACTGCTCGGGGCGAGACTGAACATCTTGATGTATCCCGAGCCGAGCGCTCTGGCAGGCGCGCTGGTGTGCGGCTCGCTTCCGTACCTCTACGTGCTGGGCGCCAGGAAGAAGCGGCTGGCAACTTTCGAGGAGCAGTTCCCCGAGGCGCTGGATTTTCTT
>JBLNCW010000018.1:0-6549 GCA_050261015.1 Rhodospirillales bacterium
GGATGGTGGGCGCGACAGGACTCGAACCTGTGACCTCCTGCGTGTGAAGCAGGCGCTCTAACCAACTGAGCTACGCGCCCCCCTGCGGGCAGAATCTTGATTGTAGACCAAGCGGGGCGCCCGTGTCACGTTACCTGGAACCGGTCTCGTCGA
Source organism: Rhodospirillales bacterium (assembly GCA_050261015.1). Taxonomy (GTDB): domain Bacteria; phylum Acidobacteriota; class Terriglobia; order Bryobacterales; family Bryobacteraceae; genus Fen-330. The sequence continues at coordinate 154 of JBLNCW010000018.1, forward strand.
GGAACTCCACTCGGTATTCCTCGATCACCGGGTTTGCCAGCACGTCGCGGGCGATCTGCTGCAATTCCGGTTCCGCCTGAGCGCGGGCGGTGCCGGGAGCGAACTGGATTTCAAAAAACTTCCCCTGCCGCACATCGGTGATGCTCTGATGGCCAAGCCCCGCCAGGGCGGAGCGAATCGTCTGACCCTGGGGGTCAAGCACGGTCGGTTTCAGCGAGACGTACACGCGAGCTTTCATGAAAGCACTATTCTAGCAGGCGCGGTCTGATCCGGATATGCTACAACTGAAATTCCGGGGAGGACGCCATCGTAAAGATCTGCGTGCTGGCCAGCGGAAGTTCTGGGAACTGCACCCTGATCGCCACTGAGCGCACGAAACTGCTTGTCGACGCCGGCCTCAGCCGCCGCGAGATTTGCCGCCGGCTGTGCGAAGCCGGCCAGAAGCCGGAGGAGATCAGCGCCGTCATCGTGTCGCACGAACACAGCGACCACGTGATGGGGCTGCCCGTGCTTGCCCGGACCCTCGATATCCCGGTCTACCTCACTCGCCTGACCGCGCCGAGCCTCACCTGGAACGGCTACGAGCCCAAGATCGAAAGCTTTCAGGCGGGCTCCCGCGTCACGATCGGCGACATCGATATCGATACGTTCACCGTCCCACACGATGCCGTTGATCCCATCGGCTTCTGCTTTTACGCCGAAGGCGTGAAGATCGGCCTGGTCACGGACCTCGGTTACATTCCCGAATCGATCAAGTTTCATCTGCGCGGCGTCAATCTGCTCATCCTGGAATCGAACCACGACACCGAGATGCTGAAGGTGGGGCCGTACCCGTGGTCGGTCAAGCAGCGCGTGATGGGGCGAAAAGGGCACCTCTCGAACGAAGTCGTCTGCGACTTCATTCGCAAGGAACTGGACACCTCCACCTCGACGCTGGTCCTGGGCCATCTCAGCGAGCACAACAATCATCCGGAAATCGTGAGGCTCGCGGCCGAGCAAGCGCTGGAGGGCCGCAGCATCTTCACCCGGCTTGTGATTGCCGGCCAGCGGCAGCCCACCGAAGTGTTTGAGTTCTGACATCCTATGATCTTTCGATATACGCGGCCCGAGATGGGCGGAATTTGGAGCGACGAAAACAAGTACCGCGCCTGGCTGGAGGTGGAACTCGCCGCCGCCGACGCCCTCGCCGAAGCGGGCGAGATTCCGGCGGATGCCGCGCGCCTGCTGCGCGAGCACGCCAGGATCGACGTCGAACGCATTCAGGAAATTGAACTGGAGGTCAAACACGACGTCATCGCGTTTACCACCGCGGTCGCCGAAAGCGTGAAGGCGGCCGGCCACCCCGGCGCCTCGCGCTGGCTGCATTATGGCCTGACGTCGAACGATGTCGTGGACACCGCGCAGGCGCTCCTGGTTTGCCAGGCCTCGCGGCTTCTGATCGCCGGCCTTGAAGCTCTTCGCGATGCGCTCAAGGAGAAGGCGCGGGAGTTCCGCCACACCGTGCAGGTGGGACGCACGCACGGCGTTCATGCCGAGCCCGTCACTTTTGGACTCAAGTTCGCCCTCTGGTACGACGAGGCGAACCGGAACCTCGCGCGCCTCAAGGCGGCCGCCGAGGAAATGGCGGTCGGGAAGATCAACGGCGCGGTCGGCACGTTCGCCCACATCGGACCGGAGGTCGAGGAGCGCATCTGCGCGAAGCTCGGCTTGAAAGCCGCGCCCATCACCTCGCAGGTCATCTCGCGCGACCGCCATGCCGCCTACATCTCCGCGCTGGCGCTGGTGACCGCGCTGCTCGAAAAGATCGCGCTCGAGGTGCGGCATCTCCAGCGCACGGAAGTCCGCGAGGCCGAGGAGGCGTTTTCCGCCAAGCAGAAGGGAAGTTCCGCCATGCCGCACAAGCGGAACCCGATCACCTGCGAGCAGATCTGCGGGCTGGCCAGGGTCGTGCGCGCGAACGCCCAGGCGGCATTCGAGAACATCGCACTCTGGCACGAGCGCGATATCTCGCACTCTTCGGTCGAGCGCGTCATCCTGCCCGATTCCACCATCCTCACCGATTACCTGCTGGCCCGCACTATCAGCCTCGTGCGCGGGATGCGCGTCTATCCGGAGCGCATGAAACGGAACCTGGAGCTTACCCGCGGGCTGATCTTTTCCGGCCAGCTTCTGCTGGATCTGGCCGCCGCCGGCATGCTCCGTGAACAGGCGTACCGCGTTGTCCAGGCGCACGCCATGCGCTGCTGGGAGGACGGCTCCGATTTCCGCGCGGCCATCGAAGCGGACCCTGATATCCGCGCCGTCCTCACGCCCGAACAAATCGCCGGGAGCTTTTCGCTCGAACGCCAGTTGCGCAACGTGGACCGAATCTTCGAGCGGCTTGGAATTGCGTAGCTCGGCAACCTTCAACCCGCCGCGACGTTGCGGCGCCCCAGCCGCGGCAGGCAGATGTCGAAGCGGGCGCCGCCGCCCGGCGCGTTTGAGACGCGTATGCCGCCCCGGTTCTGCTTCACCGCGCCATAGACGGAACTTAAGGCCAGCCCGGCAGATTCGCCGATCTGTTTTGTGCCGAAAAAGGGTTCGAACAGCCGCTCGGCCGTGACGGGGTCGATCCCGGGCCCCGTGTCGGCGATTGACAGCAGGACATAATCGCCGGGGGGCATCTGGCAGAAACCGGGTTCGTCTTTGCTCACCGCAAAGTTGCGCGTCGAGATCTCGATGACGCCGCCCTCGGGCATGGAATCCCGCGCTCGCAGAGCCAGCGTCAGGATGACGTGCTCCATCTGCCCGGAGTCCGCGTGAACGTCGCCGAGATCCGGATCCAGCTCCGTGCGCAGGAAAAAAGCGCCGCCCAGAAGCCGCTGGAGCGGCTCCTTCATCCGTTCGATCAGGGTGTTCAGGCAGACTGGAGCGGGCCGGATGATCTGGCGCCCCGCAAAACTCAGCAACTCCGATGTAAGCGACGCAAGGCGATTAGCGGCGTTGAGCACCGGGGTGAGGTGTTCGCGGACCCTCGCGTCGGCCGATCTCTCGATCAGGAGCTGGCAGTGCCCCGTGATCACCGTCAGCATATTGTTGAACTCGTGGGCGAGTCCTCCGGCGAGCAAAGCGGTGGCTTCCATCTTTCTGGCATTCAGCAGTTCATTCTCGAGCCGCTTGCGCGCGGAGAGGTCCTGCCAGACGAGAACGGCGCCGGTGATCGCGCCCCCGGCGTCCCGTACGGGTTCCACATCGATAAGAACGGGGATGCGGTCGCCGCGGGCCGTCTCGAGCAGCCACTCCTCGCCGGTAACCGGAGCGTTGGCGCGTATGGCGCGGGCCAGCGGCAGCTCGGATGTTTCCACCGGGGTGGAGCTGTCCGGCCGGAATAGCCGCCAGTTCGAGAGCGCGATCTCGCAGCGATTGTGAGGATCGCCGGAGACAAAGCCGGTCATCTGTTGGCCGTTTCTGCTCATCACGCGCAGCGTGCCGGCCGTGTCGGCGATGCCGATCCCGTGCGGGGCATGCCGCAAAAGTACTTCGAGCAGCCTCCGGCCTTCCTCCGCCTCGCCGTAGAGGCGTGCGTTGTCGAGCGCCAGCGACACTGCGGCGCCGAGCTTGCCGGCGAAGTCCACCTGCGCCGGTTCAAACTCCCGAAGGCTGTGGTGGTGGAACGCAAGCAGGCCCGCCAGCCGGCCCTTGACCCCGAGGGGAACAAACAGCTTCGTGCCAATCGAGCTCCGGTCCATGACTTCGCGCAAACCGGGCGGGAGCAGGGCATTGCCGTGTACGACGAAAGGCTTGCCGCCTCTGGCCTGGGCGGCGATGGTTTCCGGCCACTCGGGTGTATCGGGAAACCGCATCCCAACCACTTGCGGCAGATTGGAAGTGTACTTGATCACCCATTCGCTGTTTTCCAGCAGGACGATTCCGGCGCTCTCGGTGCCCATTTCCCTCGCCGCCTCCACCACAACCCGCCGCATGATCTCGTCGAAATCCAGGGTGGAACTGATGGCCGCATTGATTCGGTTCAGAGACTCGCTGAGCCGCTGCGAGCTGCGGAAGCGGAGCAGGGAATGGACGGCGGCGACCAGATTTTCCCGGCTGAGCGGCTCGACGAAATGCGCTTCAGCGCCGGGCGCCCGGGCCGCCATCCGGGGGTCCACTCCTTTTTCCGAAATGCAGATCACCGGAATCGCCGCAGTGGCGGAGTTGTCTTTGATCTGCTGGCAAACCGCGATTCCCGCTCCGTCGCGGGCGTTCTCTACGAGGATCAGATCGGGAAGAAAGCGGGCAATGGCATCAAAGATATTTGCAAAACCGGCTGTCTCCTCCACTTCAAAGCCGGCCCCTAGTAATACTCCTGTGCGAGTTCTTCTCAGCTTCGCGGAAACGGCGGCATTCAGAACGCGGGGTGGAGGTTGTACCGCCATATTCCCCTCCGCAGCTTAACCTAGCACCAACCCCGGACCCGTGCAACAAGAATTTTGGACATACCTGTCCCGCTTGCTGCAAAAAAGAGCGCAGCTCTCATCCTGCGTCTCACACGAAACTTATCGCTTCTGCCAAAATAGAAAAATCATGAACGCTGGTATCGAGAACATCCGTAAACGCGGGAGCCGCATCATCGCGGAAGGCAAGCACATGCTTCCGGCCGCGTCGCTGATGATCGCCGAGGGCGTCATTCGCTCATTGGATGATCTGAAGCGCCCCTTTGTCACCGTCATCAACTCATATACAAACCAGATTCCCGGACACGCGCACCTGGATAAGATCGGCGCGATCGTGCGGGATGAGTTGAAGGCCCTCGGGTTCAACGTTTGGTACGTAAACGTGGGCGGCGCAATCTGCGACGGCATCGCGATGGGGCACTTCGGGATGAAGTACTCGCTGGCGTCGCGCGAGTTGATCGCGGATCAGATCGAGTCGATTATCGGCGCGCATCCCTGCGACGCCTGGATCGGCATCGCGAACTGCGACAAGATCGTTCCGGCGATGTACAACGCCATGGTGCGGATCAATATACCCGCGGTATACGTGAGCGGCGGGCCGATGCTCGCCGGCCGCGGCAACACGGACCTTATCACCGTCTTCGAGGGCGTGGGCAAGAACAGCGTTGGCAAGATGAGCGATGCCGAGCTGCGCGCCCTGGCGGAAAGAGCCTGCCCCGGCTGCGGCAGTTGCTCCGGAATGTTCACGGCGAACTCGATGAACTGCCTGGGCGAGGTCATCGGGCTGGCGCTGCCCGGCAACGGGACCATACCGGCGGAGCGCTGGGCCGGCGACTCCACCGAGCCCAACCCTGAACGCATCGAACTGACCAAAAATGCGGCGCGCACGTTGAAACGGTGCCTGGAGAACAACATTCGCCCCCTGGACATCGTGAACGAGCAGGCGCTGGTAAACGCGTTCATTCTCGATATGGCCATGGGCGGCTCCAGCAACACGATCCTGCACGCGCTGGCGCTGGCATACTCCGCCGGCATTCCGTTCAATCTGGCGCGGCTGAACGAGATTGCGGCCGTCACGCCGAACATCTGCAAGGTCTCTCCGAGCCGCCCGGAAGTGCACGTCGAGGATGTGCACCGCGTGGGAGGGATCCCCGCGATCCTCAAGGAGCTTGACCGCAACGCGAACACCGGGCTCAAGCTCGATGTCCCCACTGTCGCGGGCAAACTGGCCGATGCCGTCGCCTGCGCTCCCGACGCGGATGGAGACGTGATCCGGAAAGTCTCCGCGCCGTTCTCCAAGACCGGCGGGCTGGCGGTGCTGTTCGGAAACCTTGCGCCGAAGGGCGCGGTGGTGAAGGTGGCCGGCGTCGATCCCTCGATGATGGAATTCGAGGGCCCGGCGAAAATCTATGAATCGCAGGAAGACGCGCTGACCGGCATCCTTGCGGGCGAAGTGAAGGATGGGGACGTGGTGGTGATCCGCTACGAAGGCCCGCGCGGCGGCCCGGGAATGCAGGAGATGCTCTCGCCGACGTCGGCGCTGGTCGGCGCGGGCGTGCGCGCGGCTCTGATTACCGACGGGCGCTTTTCCGGAGGCACGCGCGGGCTGTGCATCGGGCACGTGGCGCCCGAGGCGGCGGCCCGCGGGCCGATCGCGATCGTCCAGCCCGGCGACCGCATCTACATCAACGCCAACACGTGCCGGCTGGAGTTGAAGGTGAGCGATGAGGAAATCGAGCGGCGCCTGGCCGCGCTGCCGCCCTTCGAGCCCAAGGTGAAGCGCGGCTGGCTCGCACGCTACCTGCTGCACGTCACCAGCGCGGACACCGGCGCGGTGTTCGAGATCTAGCAGGTTGCGGAAAAACACAGGCTGAAATTCTGAAACACGTTACGGCTGGAATGTTCTGATCGTCTAATCTGCATGCGCGGCCGCGATCATCAGCAAGCAGACATGTACAGCTACTTG
>JBLNCW010000019.1:0-7195 GCA_050261015.1 Rhodospirillales bacterium
CGCCGCATCCCAGCGGCGGAGCACGGCGTGTTCCCACCGCGTTTCCCCGCGCTATTCAGACGGAAATACAGTTACGGGGAAGGCAGCGGCGCCGCCGACGAGCACTTTTTCAACAAGCTCCCGTTTTCGCTGCCCTGATGGCGTTCCCGGCAGCACTATCGCCGGCGGAAACCTGCATCATTTCTGGTCGGGTAATCGACGAAAGCGGCGTGCCGGTTCCGTCGGCCGCCGTGAGTGCGTTGCGTCCAGCCGTGGTTGGAAATGATCTTTTGGTATCGGGGGCTGCTGCGAGTCCCGGGGGCGAGTACTGCATTCGTGAACTCCCTCCAGGAAAGTACATTGTTCGCGCGGTCGCAAGGACGCAGCCGCCATCCGCATCGCCACAGTGCGCCTCCTGTTGCGGATCAAGCTTGACTGAATTCCAGACGACGTTCTACCCGGCATCTCTCTTGATAGAGCATGCCGCCCTGATCGAAATCACAGAAGGGAAAAGCGCAGCCGGAATCGACATCATGATGCGCCGGGTTCGGCCTTACTGTGTTCGGGGGAGAGGTGCGCGACGAAAACGGCGCCCTTATGACGGAAGTTGCGGTTGCCGTGGAGGCGGATTCGTAGTTCCGCCGGAGTACTCACCGAAGGTGGCCGATTTTTTCTGACCAGTCTGCCCGCAGGCACTTATACGATCGTCATCAGCAACCGCCCACAACTAGGGCGCGTTCTGGCTGGGCAGGTGATTCGTGTGGGCGCAGGAAATCCTGCGGACCTCGTGATCAGAGTGGGAGATCATTAGAGCCGGCGCGTCGTCGTCGAACACCGTCGACGGACCGTGATCCGAATTCAGCGGGCCATAATGAGTACAGGCTTATGGAGAAAGAGAAATCGCGGCAGACTCCTCAGCATAGCGAGGAGTACCTCCGCGAGCACACGATTGGGGAACTTAAACCGTTAGCCGGCCCGGTGGTTATCGTGGACTACGATCCCGAGTGGCCCCGCCTCTTCCAACATCATGCTGCCAAGATCCGCACCGCAATGGGGGAACGCGCGCTGCGCATTGAACACGTCGGGTCCACTTCAGTCCCTGGCCTGCCGGCCAAGCCGGTCATAGATATCGTCCTGGCCCACTCCGGCTCGCGGACGCGAAGGTGATATCCCGCGTTTTCGAGGGCCGGGACGTAGTCCTGTTCGGCGGCAGAGTCGGCGACGGTACCAGCACAGGATGTTCCATGACCCTCAAAAACGGCGTCAATCTTCACGTGTTCTCCGCCGGCCGCCCGGAAGTAGACCGGATGCTCACATTTCGCGACTGGTTGCGTGCAAATCCGTCCGACCGGGTCTGTATGCACAGTGCAAACGAACCCTGGCTCAGCAGCAGTGGAGAATACATGCAGAATTATGCTGACGCGAAGACCCCGATTATCGAGGAGATTCTGGCGAGGGCCACGAAGGGTCAGAATACGGCCTCTCTTCATCACAGGGCCAGCCTGCCGGCCGTTAACCCGATTGCGGCAGGCCGAACTCGACTCCCCGCTCGCGGTTGAGCTCCTGCGATCGCGATTGGTCAACCTGGCTCACGGGGACTTCCCCAGGGTTGCCTTGCCGGTCTACGTAATGCAGCGTGTTACCGTCCACCCAGTAAGCCGCCGCGTCAATCACCGAACCGTCGCGCGTCGCGATCGAGAAGTACACCGTCTTTTGCGGCGTCGCAACGTTCGAAGAACTGCCCCAGCGGTACTCGTTGATCACCACGGAGGGCGAACTGCTCTCCTCCTGTTGCTGCGGTTCGTAGTAATCCGTCGGCGCTCCCGAAGGATAAATCACCGTCACGTTCGGACCCGCGTAGGGGTACGCTCCGCCATAGCCGCCATCAAAGCCGCCGTAGGCCGGGTAGGGCCACACCGGCGCGCCCCAGAAGCCGCCGCCGAACCGGTTGAAGCCAAACCCGAACCCGCCGAAGGGCCTGACAAACGGCCTGTTGAAGAAGAACGAGCCGTGAAAACCCGGAGCGAAGAACGGGCTCTTGTTAAAGAAAAACGTTCGCGGCGCGACGAATCCGTGGAATCCCGGCCCGAAATGCCCGAATCCGCCGCCTCTAAAACCGTGCCCGAATCCGCCGCCTCTAAAGCCGTGCCCGAATCCGCCTCCAAAGCCCCCTCTGAAGCCGTGTCCGAAACCGCCCCGCATTCCACCGCCACGCTGCCCAAAGGCGCTGAGCGACAGAATGGCAACGAGGCATAGAAGCCGGACCAGCGTTTTCATATACTTTTCCTCATCTGCCAGCCTAACGCCCCCCGCCGTCGCTTTCAACGCCGTTCCAGCCGCCAAATTCCTGGTACTGGGCTGGGCAGTCCCAGTGAGAGTCCCGCCCCCTGCTCGGGCACTTTTTCTTGTATGGATAAACCCGCGAATGCCGCGGCCGCGCATGCCGCCATTCTCCGCTTCCTGGAGCGCGGCGGCGAACCGGCGCTGCTCGAGCCCGGCGAGGAGCAGTTCGCCCTCAAGCCCGGCAACTACAAGCTGGACTGGCGCAACGGCCGCCTCACGATTCAGGTCTGGGACGAGCGGCGCGTCCTGGCGCGGCGGATCGTCGGAATCGCCGAGGAGCGTGCCGGAAAGCTCGAACTGGCCATCGAGCGTTTCGGCAAACGGCCGGGGCGCATCTACATCCTGGAAACGAAGCAGTCGCGGACCTCGGTCGAGCGCCTTGGCGCACGCCTTGTCTTGCGGGAGCGGTTCCGGCGGTCCCTCTCGCGGCAGTTTCCAGACTGGAAAATCGCCGAGCTAAGCGCCGAGGCCAACCTCGAAGAGAGCCTCTCGCCCTCGTACCCGCGCGCACTGCTCAAAAGGGGATCGACGGGCATCGCCGCCATCGCCGCGCCGCCCGAATCGGGAGCCGCCGCCGCGTGCCTCACCTTCGGTCTCATCTGGCTCGATTACCTGCGGCGCCGCGAGCGCCGGCTGACCCTCCAGAGCCTCGCCCTGTTTCTGCCCGAGTCCGGAGCGCGCGCCGCCTGCCACCGCCTGCCGTTCCTCGATCCCAAAGCCGTGCGCGTGCAGGCCTACATGTATTCCGAAGAGGGCTTTGAAGAGTGGATCGACCCGCGCGATTACGGCAACCTCGACACCCGCCTGGAACCCAGCGCGGCGCTGCTGGAACTGTTGCCCTCCCGGGTGGCGGGCTGGGGGGAACACCTGCGCAGCCTGCCCGGTGTGGACGCGGTGCGCAGGTCCGACGGCGCTTTGAGTCTCCGCGTGCGCGGCCTGGAGTTCGCCCGCACCGCCCGCGGCGAGCTGCTGTTCGGCCTCCGCAAAAGGGCCGCCGCCACGGAGTCGAACCTCGCGGAAATCGAGCAGCTCGCCCGGGAGATCGCGCGGCTGCGATCACCTTCCGCGCTGGACCGGGAGCACCCTTTGTACCAGCAGCAGCCCGAGGCGTGGCTCGAAGCGGAGGTCCGCGCCCACCTCGAGCGGGTAGACGCAACGCTTCAGCCCGAACAGGTGTACGGGCAGGTGCCGGCGCTCTCCGCCGGGGACCGCGGCATTATCGACCTGCTTGCCGCGGACCGTGACGGCCGCCTGGCCGTGCTCGAACTGAAAGCATCCGAGGACATACACCTGCCGCTCCAGGCTCTCGACTACTGGATCCGCGTCCTCTGGCATCTCGAACGCGGCGAGTTCACCCAGTACGGTTACTTTCCGGGTCGCGTGCTCGCGCGCGCCTGGCCGCGGCTCCTGCTGGTAGCCCCCGCGCTGTGTTTCCATCCCAAAACGGAAACCATTCTGCGGTTCTTCGCTCCGGAGATCGAGGTGGAGCGGATCGGCCTGAACGCCGACTGGCGCCGTTCGCTCAAGGTGATGTTTCGCCTGCGAGGCGCCGATCGCCCCATGTGAGCCGGTGAGCAGTTGCCGCCCGGCTCGCGGCGCCGGAGTAGAATGGCAGCAGGGGTGCAGCGGGCCTGATTGCCCGCAAGCCGGACATGGAAAGCGAAATTTATCCGCAAATCAAGCAGGCATTTCGGCATTTAGACCCGCAGGAAGTGCGCGAACTCGCCGAACGGCCGGTGACCATCGGCCTGATCGCCTCCGGCAATGCCGGCTTCGTCCAGATGGAGGATGTGCTGATTCCGCCGAGTGTTTCGCGCGCCAGGCGGGCCGAACTCGAGGCCCTGGTGCATCGCGTGGGCGCGCCCGGCGCCCCCGCCGCCTTCGATATCACGCTCTGCGAGGACGAACTGCTCTGCCCCGCGGATTCATTTTGTTTTAATCCGTCCGATTTTCGGCGCACGGCCCGCAAAATTCTGGCGGCGCGGCCCGATCTCGAACTCCCTTTGGCCCGTAATTTCGAGCCTTTCCGGCAGCCCGCCATCGCCCGCATCATCCGCAACGTCGCACTGGAAAACGCGGCTTTTGCGCTGGTCACGTCCTTTCCCGGCATGTTGTCCGGCGCAGTCCGGTTCCCGTTCGCAATAGACGACTTTGCCTCCGACACCGCGTTTATGACCGTCAACCAGGTGCGCATGGCCTTTCTGATCGCCGCGGCGAGCGACGAGGACGTCGGCTACTACGAGCAGCGGGTGCAGATCGCTGCTATCGTGGGCGGCGCGCTCGGCTGGCGCGCTGCGGCCCGCGCGCTGGAAGAGAAAATTCCTTTCGCCGGCGGCATGATTCCCAAGGCCGCGGTGGCCTGGGCCGGCACCTGGACAATCGGCGTGGGTCTCGAACGCTTTTACCGCATCGGCGCCGGACTCAGCCGCGCCGAGCGCCGGGAAATTTTTGCCCGCGCCATGGCGCGCGGCCGTGAAATCGTGGCCGGCCTCGTGGAACTCTGGAATTCCGGCTCGGAACGCAACGTTAAAGCCGCCCTGGCCATCTAACCTACTTTCGAAGGAGGTTACGAATGAAATTCCGAATCGCTGCGGTAATCGCGGTGGCTGCCTGCATCGCCTCGGCTGACACGCTCACTCTGCGCGACGGCAGAACGATCGAAGGCTCTTATCTGGGCGGCACCGCACGGCAGATCCGCTTCGCCGTCGGCGACGTCATCCAGACCTTCAGCGTCAGCGACGTCCAGAGCATTCGATTTGAGGATCAGGCGACCGCTCCCGCTGCCGCGGCCCCCGCCGCTCCCGCTGCCGAACGCCGAATCTTGAAACCGGCGGCCACTGCGCCGGTGGCAACTGCGCCCGTCTCCGCCTCAGAGATACCCGCCGGAACCAACATCACCATTCGCATGATCGACGACGTCGATTCGCAAGTGGCCGCGGTAGGGCAGACGTTTCGCGCCAGCGTCGATGAGCCGGTCATGTTGGACGGGCACGAAGTAGTGCCGCGCGGCGCCGACGTCACCACCAAACTTGTGGAGTTGAAGGATCCCAACAAGATCACCGGCGGCGGGCAACTGACGCTCGACATCGCATCGATCACCGTAAACGGCAAGGTGCTTGAGGTGGATACTGCCGCCATCACCACAACGGGCGAATCGCGCACGGGCCAGAGCGCCAAGGTGATCGGCGGAACGGCTGCCCTGGGCGCGATCATCGGCGCTATCGCCGGCGGTGGAAAGGGCGCGGCCATCGGAGCGGTCGCCGGAGGCGGGGCCGGAACCGCCGTTCAGGTGCTCACGCAGGGCACCCGCGTGCGTATCCCGTCGGAAACGCGGCTGACCTTCGCGTTGCAGGCCCCGGTTAAGATCCAGTAGGATAGGTTTCTTTTCGATCTTCTCCGGATGATGATGGTTCTCGCACTGACGGCGGCACTTGCATTCGCCGCTCAGAAACCGTTGGTGGAGGGAAATTCCTCCAGCCAGGTCCGCGTCGTGATTTACGAGGACTTGCAGTGTCCGGACTGCGCCAACTTCCGGCGCATGCTGGACGAGAAACTGCTGCCGAAATACGCCGCCACGGTAGCCTTCGAGCACCGCGATTTTCCGCTGGCGAAACACTCGTGGGCGCGGAAGGCCGCCATCGCGTCGAGGTTTTTTCAGGAAATCGACACCGCGCTGGCGCTGAAGTTCCGCCGGTACGTGCTCTCCAACCTGAAAGCGATCCAGCCCGGCGATTTCAACGAGAAGCTGGCCGCCTTCGCCAAAGAGAACGGCTGCGATCCCGCGAAGGCGGTTGCGGCGCTCGATAATCCAGACTATGCGGCCGCGGTCGAGGCCGATTTTCAGGATGGAATCGCGCGCGGGGTATCCAGAACGCCCACCGCGTTCGTAAACGGCGCGCCGTTCGTCGAGACCTTCACCTTCGAGGAGATCTCTAAAGCGATCGACGACGCACTCAAACAATAACGGGAGGCTGCCATTAATAAGCCAGTTGCTATCGTAACCGGCGCAAGCCGCGGAATCGGAAGGGGCATCGCCATCGAGCTTGCCCGGACCCATTCGGTCATCGGAACCTATCGCGGCCGCCGCGACGCCGCCCAATCATTGAAGGAACAGACGGGCGCGGAGATCTTTCAGTGCGATGTGAGCAATCCGGCGGAACGCCAGGCGCTGATCGCCTTCGCCCAGGAGAAATTCGGCCGTATCGACCTGCTGGTGAACAACGCCGGCATGGCGCCGCGCGTGCGCCAGGACATCCTGGAAGCGACCGAGGAAAGCTTCGACGAGCTGATCGCCACCAATCTCAAAGGCCCGTATTTCCTCACGCAGCTCGCGGCTCGCATCATGGTGCAGCAGGGCGAGGGGCGCATTGTTTTCGTCACGTCGATTTCCTCGTACACCGCTTCTGTGAACCGCGGCGAATATTGCATTTCGAAAGCGGGCCTGAGCATGGCGGTGGCGCTGTGGGCGGCGCGGCTGGCTGCCTGCAACGTGAAGGTGTTTGAAGTCCGGCCCGGCATCATCCGCACGGACATGATCGCGGCCGTGGAAAAGACCTACGAGGAGCGCATCGCCGCCGGCCTGTTGCCCCAGCGGCGGATGGGCGAGCCGCGCGACGTCGCGCAAACCGTCCGGGCCATCGCCGACGGCCTGCTGGACTACTGCACCGGCCAGGTGCTCAACGCCGACGGCGGTTTTCATCTCCGGATTCTGTAAAGTCCCGCATCCCTGCAAGACTCCCGGCGTGTGGTGCCCGTGCCCCTAATCCGCGCGTAGCGTCTGGGGAAAGCCAATCTGCGGGGCAGGAGGGCAGCAGAACTCGGTCGTGCGAGTCGTGAAGGAGCGGCGGGGGCTCGTTCTGGCTGCGGAAGGACA
>JBLNCW010000020.1:0-3472 GCA_050261015.1 Rhodospirillales bacterium
CTACCGCAACCTATGAACAATTGCTCGCGGAAACCGTTCCGCAGGTGATTGAAACCGAAAAACAGTACCGCGAGATCGGAACCCGATTCGGGGATCTCGTCGGCAAGGGACGCGCCCGGACGCCGAGCGAAACCAAACTGATGCGGCTCCTTGCGCTCCTCATCGAGGATTACGACCGCAGGAACGCCATGCCGCCCGACGACGCAACTCCGAGCAACCGACTGCGGTTTCTCGTGGAGCATTCCGACAAGACGCCCGCCGACCTGCTGCCGGTGTTCGGCCAGCGCAGCCACGTCAACGAGGCGTTGACCGGAAAGCGCCGCATCAGCGCCGAACAGGCCCGCAAACTCGGGGCGATGTTCAACGTAAACCCCGGACTGTTCATCTAACCGGCCCGGAGCGCCCCGCGCATAGCTTGGACATAGGCGTCCAGGAACGCGAGTCGGTCTTGGCAGTGCCCGCAAACCAACAGGTGCCCCTCGACCGGAGCCGCGTCGGGTTCCTCCAGTTGACCCATCGCGTACCTTTCCAGCAATTCCTCGTCTATGTGGGTTTCCGGGTCAGATTCGCACGCCCCAATGGGTCGCCATTTCTCGCACCCCATCGAGAGGAGCGTATCTGATTCGCGCCGGGTGATTGAAGCGAAAAAGGGGCGAGGCAGCACGAATGGACAGCCCCGCCCCAGGTTCCGACAAATAGGAGTTGCCGCTCCCTTATGAGAACGCCGCCCGCTGGACGGTTTGTATCAACTGCCCGTTGCCCAGGCCGATTTCCTTCACGACCGCCTGCCCGATTTCCGGCGACCGGTCAAGCACGCTCTTGGCGTCCATTGCCTCGACACGCAGGTAGATGTGCGTGTTCGTGACGCGCGTCCGGCCTCGGTAGTCGTAATCGGCCTCGTTGCCGTACAGGTCGGTGGTCCGCTCAATATCGGTCGGCCAATCCTTCTTATTGCGCCTCAAGGTGTTCGCGATTTCCTCGTCGCGCTCCTTTTTCGGGTCGCCGAACAATCCGCCGATGATTCCCGACACGAACGACACGCCCATCAGGACCGCTTTGCTGATCGGCTCCGGGTCGAGCGCCGCCGCCGTGCCCGCCGCCGATCCGATGGCCGTTGTTGCACCGCGAGCGCCGCCCTGTTTGATACCGGACATTACTCCGAACGCACCACCGGCCAGCAGGGACGCCACGCCGAACGCGGTTCCGACCCGCTCCGCCGTGCTGAAACTGCCCGCGCGCCCCGGTCCAAGCTGCACCGATTCGCCGCTAGGTGTGAAGATGATGCCGAGCGGGTTACCGCTCAACGTGCCGCCGAGCATCCCCGAGAAGAACTGCGACAGGCCCGAGGGCGCTTTCGCCGCCTTCGTTCCCGTGCTGCCGCCGACGCCGCCGAACGGGTTCAGGATGTCGAACCATTTCGACGCCGACCCACTCAACGGCAGGTTCGCCAGGTCGCCGCCGCCCGGAAGGTATGCCCCGCCACCCGCGCCAGGCAATGCCGAGGACATCGCATAGGTCAACCCGACGACCGCCGCCGTGTTCTTCCGCGTCTCCTTCGTGTTATCGACGGTGACGTTTTCCAAGGTCTTGTTACGGCTGTCGAAGATCGTCCCGGCGAGCAGCGTTCCGAGGATGGTCGGTTTCCCATCCGCCCCGGTTTGGCCGGGGATCAGACCGCCCAGGGTTGCGCCGAGTTTCTGGAACATTCCGCCCGAGGCGTTGATGAAGATTTGCCGTTCGAGGGTCTTCAACTGCCCCGACAGGAAATCCCGCATCCCGCCGCCGCCGCTCGCGGTCAGCGCGTCGAACACGCGCCCGGCCTGCTCGCGGTAGTTGTCGAGCTGCTGTTTCTGGAACTGCGCGATGGAGATGAGTCGGTCCTTGCGCGCCTGGTCGAGGTCGGATTCGAGTTTGCCCCGGTCCTGCGTGATCTGGAATTCCCGCAACGCCGACTGCTCGCGCAGGGTCGCAATGCGTTCGATGGCCTCCAGTTCTCCGCCCGGTCCAGCGGTCAGATGGATCATGCGTTCCTGGAAACTCGTATACCGCTGGATGGCCCGCAACGACCGTTCGCGGAAATCCGCGATCATCTTCTCGTTGACTTTCGGGTCCACCTCGACGGTGTGCGCCACGGTGGGCAGCCAGCCGTACTGAAATCCGGTCTCGTTCAGGTTCGTCGGGACGGGCTGCGCCTTGTACTTACCCGTGCTGTACTCGCGCCAGAATGCGCCCGAATACGCCCTTGCGACGCGCGCACGCTCGTCCGGTGTCAGTCCACCGTTCTTCTGCACGATGTCGCGCAGCCGGCCCGTGGTGCTCACGAGGAGTTTCGCGAGCGGATCGAGCGCTTGTTCGTCCAGTGAATCAATGAGCTTCGTTAGCTGTTCCTTGCGCGCATTGAACTTCTTTCGCGCCTCCTCCGACAGTTCGTCCTGGACCGCCCGGTCGTAGGCGTCCTGGTTGAACGTCGAACCAGCCAGATCGGGGTTCTCGCGCATCGTGATTGCGCGCCAAATGTCGCGCGTGCTGACCTCGACTCCATTCCCGAGCGAGAGTCCCTGAATGTTGACCTTCGACAGACCAAACACCGAACCCGGCGTCACCCGCTTCATGTAGACCTGCGCCAGCAAATCGGCGATGGACTCAACGATCATGCGTTCCGTTTGCTCCGTCGCCTTGTACTGCTCGCGCAATGCTGCCGCTTCCGTAGCGCTCCGCGCCGCCTCGATCTTGCGGTTGATTTCGCGCTGCTGCGCGCGCAGGTTCGTTATCGCCTGCTCGCCCTGCTGCCGGGCTACGTCGATAGGATCGGTGTTCCCAAACAGCCAGGTCCCAACACCGGCAACCGCGCTAGCCCCGACCTTCAACGGCAGCGGACCCGGCATGTAGCGGAACGCGAGGAGTGCCGCGCCCGCAGCGGTGATGCCGACCGCCATTTTGGAGAACATCTCGCCGTTCTCCGCCGCGAACTTGGATAACTGCGTCATGTGCATGACGGCGGAAGAAAGCGCCGGGGCCAAGCCTTCTCCAATAGCGTTCTTCGCCTCATCCGCGTACCGCGACAGCGACGTTAGCTGTTTGCCCGCCGTCAACATCGCGGCTTCATACGCGCCGGAAATCTTCGTACCCTGTTTCAACACCTCCTGGAGGGCGATTTCCTGTTTTTCGACCGTCGCCAGTTCGCGCCCGCGCTCGCGCGCTGCCTGCTGGTACGCCCGCTCGAAATCGACGATGATTCCGTAGGTGCGGAGGACTTCCGTCTGCCGGGTAGTGATGCCGTGGATGATTCCGGCCAGGGCCTCGGAGGAGTTGACGCCCGCGATGACCGCCGCATTCTGCGCCAGGCGCGCGAGGTCGGTCGATTTCTTCAGGTCCAATTGGGCAAAGATCATTTTATTGACCGTGCCCATTGCCTCCTGTGTGGTGATGCCGAGCCGCTTCACTTCCTCGGCCTGGGCGCGCACCGCGCCGG
>JBLNCW010000021.1:0-224242 GCA_050261015.1 Rhodospirillales bacterium
TGGCCGATCATGCGGCGCGCATGAAGGCCATGGCCACGGGCAAACCGGACCCGGCGCCGGCGTATCAGGTGTACCGGAGCCGCTTCGTAGGCAGTGGACCACTGCGGTAAGGCGCGCTTGACTCATTCTTAGCACTGAGTATACTTGAGGCATGGCAGCCAAACGAAAGAACCCGGCGGCCGTCGCACTGGGGCGGCGCGGGGCGAAGGTCCGAATGAAGAAGCTAACGCCGGAACAGCGTTCCGAGATAGCGCGCCGGGCGGTTCAGGCGCGATGGGAGAAGGTGAAGAAAGCCGAGTAACGCCATGGCAGTCTACCGACCGAAGTACACCGATCCGAAGACGGGGCAGAAGAAGCAATCCGCCGTGTGGTGGTTCAATTTCACGTTCGCCGGCAAGCGGTATCAGGAATCAACGAAGCAGACCAAGAAGACTCTTGCCCAAGAATGTGAGAAGCAGAAACGTAAGGCGCTGGAGCGCGCGCTTGCTGGATTGCCGACGGAGAAACCCGAGAGCCGCATCAACAGCGTGAGCGAGTTGGTGACGAAGTACCTGGAGCACTACCCGATCAACCATCGGGAGAAGTCCGTCACGTTCAGCAAGCAACGACTTGCGCACGTCACTCGGCTGTTGGGGAAGTGCCTCATACCGGACCTGACGGAAAACCGCGTCCGCGAGTACATCACTACGCGGCTGGCCGAAGGCGCGGGCGGTCGCACGATCAACATGGAGTTGGGAGAACTGAGCCGGGCCGTGGGGCAGAAGTGGTCCGTCATGTGGCCGAAGATTCGCAAACTGGAGGAGAACCACGAAGTAGGCCGGGCGCTCTCCCCTGCCGAAGAACAGGCGCTCTTGCAGACGGCGGCGAACGATCAATCACCGAATCGCAACCGGATGCTGTACACATTCCTGCGTATCGCGCTGTCCACGGGAATGCGGAGCGGCGAAATCATCACCCTGCGGTGGTCGCAGGTGGATATGGCGGACGGAGTTCTGACCGTTGGGAAGGCAAAGACCGCGAAAGGGACCGGGCGGCAGATTCCGCTGAACGACGACCTGAAAGCCGTGCTCGACATGCACGCGGCATGGTACGCGAAGCAATTCGGGCCGATTCAGCCGGACTGGTACGTGTTTCCGGGGCGCGCCGGCAAGCCGAAAGCGGGCGAATCGCGACCGTTGGACCCGAAGCGGCCGACGACCACGATCAAGACCGCGTGGACATCGCTTCGTGACAATGCCGGGGTGCAATGCCGGCTTCACGACTTGCGCCACACGGCCGCTACCAAGATGGCCGAAGCGGGCGTCCCAGAGTCCACCATGCTTGCAATCATGGGCCACATGAGCCGAGCAATGTTGGAGCGGTACTCCCACATTCGGATGGCGGCGAAGCGGGAAGCGGTCAAGGCGCTGTTGCTGCCGAAGGTGGGTTCGGTTTCAGACCCACTCGCTAAAGAATCCGCTAAAGTGAATCAATCTAGCACCGTTCAGTAGCCTGTAAGTGATTGATTTGATTGGTGAGCGCGGAAGGAATCGAACCTTCAACCTACTGATTAAGAGTCAGTTGCTCTGCCAGTTGAGCTACGCGCCCTGATTCTGTTGAGTTTGGACGAACCGCGCCGCCCGGGGCGGACGATTCCCCCGGAACTGTTGCGGTCTTCTGAAATCATACGCCATTGGCGAACTCTCCGGCAACTTTCTGGGGGGAACGCCTCTGGGCGGCGCGCCTCAGTTTGGCCGCGGGTCCGCGGCGGATGTCGCGTCCAGCGAAGCCGCCGCGATCTGCGCGATGTCGAGCAGTGGAGGCGGCTGGGGAACCGCCGCCGCCAGGCCGTCCCTCAGCATCGTGTGGCAGAAGGGGCAGGCCGCCCCCACCATGTCGGGCCGGGTTTCGAGCAACTGCTCGGCGCGTTCCAGGTTCACCCGCTTCCCTTTCTCCTCGCCGAGAAACGCCAGCCCGCCGCCGGCGCCGCAGCAGAAACCGCGCTCCCGCGACCGCGCCGGATTCACCACCTCGGCCGAGCGCGCGATCACCTCGCGCGGCGCGTCGTAGATGCCGCGGTACCGCCCCAGGTAGCAGGCGTCGTGGAACACGATGCGGAAGCGGCTCGCCTGGTTGGCGGGGAGTTGCGCAAGGTGGCGGGCCAGCAGTTCGCTGTGATGCTCAATTTGGAATTCCGCGCCGAACTCGCGCCAGTCCTCCAGAATCGTGCGCACGCAGTGCGGGCAAATCGATACCAGCCGCCGCACGCCGCTCCGCCGCATCTGCTCGATGTTCGCCTGCGCCAGCTCGCCGAACAGATAATCGTTGCCGAGCCGCCTGGCCGGGTCTCCGGTGCACTTCTCCCGCCTCAGCACGCCGAATCCGATGCCGAGATGCTTCAGCACGCGCGCGAAGGCCAGCACGATCTCCCGGCCCTGCGGATCGTATGACCCCATGCAGCCCATCCAGAGGCAATACTCCTGCGAGCCGTCGTAATAAGGCAGACGGTTCTTTTCGATGAACTTCTCGCGCTCGGCGTGCGCGAAACCGAGCGAGTTGCCGTGGCGCTCGAGATTGAGAAACAGGTCCGTGCCGTGGCTGTCCTCCCACTTGCCGGTGTTTACCGCCCCGCGGCGCAGGCCGATGATGAACGGCAGGTGCTGTATGCCCACCGGGCACTGGAACTCGCACGCGCCGCAGGTGGTGCACTGGAACGCCGCCTCCATCGAGATGTGCTTTCCGAGCAGCGGTTCCGTGCCGTGCGGTCCGTACTCCTTCAAGCAAGAGCGCGTGCCCAGGATAATCTCTTTCGGGTCGAGGATTTTTCCCGTGTTGTTGGCCGGGCAGTGCTCGGTGCAGCGGCCACACTCGACGCAAGTGTACGCCTGGAGGCTGTAGATGCGGGTGAGGTCCTTGCCCGTGTCAAGCCCGAAATCCTCGTCTCCGGCCAGCGGCGGGATGCGGCTGAAGCCGTGCCGCTCCAGAAAAACGGTGAAGGGACTGAGCACCAGGTGCAGATGCTTGGTGTGCGGGATGAGCGGAAGGAAGAAAAGCAGCACCGCCGTGTGCGCCCACCAATTGATCTTGGCTGCGGCGCCGCCCTCGGGAATCCGGAACTCGAGCAGGTAGGTGATCATCAGCGCGAAAATCAGGAAGGCGATCAGCCCCGATTCCGGCGACACCGGTTCCAGCCACTTCGGGCGGATCACGAACCGTCGGAAGGCCAAACCGGCGATCGCCGCCGCCACCGCGAGCGCGAACGCGGCAACGAACCACTTGTAGCCGCTACCGGCCGGGATAAAAGCGAGGCCGAGGGCGAGCGCGATGTGGTTGAGCGTGATGGCGGCGAACGCCAGAAACCCCCAGAACACAATGGCGTGGGCCAGCCCCGGCAGCGGGCGCTGGCGGATGACCAGTCCCTGCGCCAGCACTTCCCAGAAAAATTTGCGAAGGCGCGGCCCGAGCGGGCGGAGGCGGAAGTCGGAGTCCTTCGCGCTCGCGAAGATGTTGCGAAGCGCGGCGCCAAAGGTTCGCGAAAACGCGGCCACGGATGCGGCCAGAAGCACGAGCAGGATGGTTTTCTCGACCCAGGAGAAGTTCATGGGGTTCGATCCGAATTTAGCACGCAAGCCGATCGGATAGAATTTATAGGCGGGGGTAACTGACTTGCATCTACTGATCGCGGGCGCTGCCGGCTTTATCGGATCTCACCTCACTGACCGCCTGCTGGCGGACGGTCACACGGTTACGGCCGTAGACAACCTGCTCACCGGTTCCAGAGCCAACCTGGCGCACGTCGAGGGGCACCCTCGCTTCCGCTTCATCGAGCAGGACATCACCAAGAATTTTGAGTTCGACGAACCGGTGGACGGAGTGCTTCACCTCGCCTCTCCCGCGAGTCCGAAGGATTACCTCGAACACCCGCTGGAAACACTCGAGGTCGGGGCCGCCGGCACGCGCAACCTGCTCGCGATCGCGCGCCGCTTCAACGCGCGCTTTTTGCTCGCCTCGACTTCGGAGTGCTACGGCGATCCGCTGGTGCACCCGCAGGTGGAAACTTACTGGGGCAACGTGAACCCGGTGGGGCCGCGCTCCTGTTACGACGAGAGCAAACGATTCGCCGAGGCGCTAACGATGGCCTGCCACCGCGTCTGGGGATTGCGCACCAACATCGCGCGCATCTTTAACACCTACGGCCCGCGGATGAAACTGGACGACGGACGGGTCGTGCCGTCATTCATCGACCAGGCCTTGCGCGGCCAGCCGCTCACCGTCTTCGGCGACGGCTCGCAGACCCGGAGCTTCTGCTATGTGAGCGATTTGGTAAACGGCCTCTGCCGCCTGATGCTCTCCGACGAACGCTATCCGGTGAATCTTGGCAACCCCAGCGAGATCACGATTCTGGAGTTCGCAAACGGCGTACAAAAGGCTGTGGGCAGCGACTGCCGGATCGAATTCAGGCCGCTGCCGCAGGACGATCCGAAAAAGCGCCGCCCGGACATCTCCAAAGCCCGAGAGCTGCTCGGGTGGGAGCCCAAGGTCGGGCTTGAGGAAGGGCTAAGGCTAACCGTCGCACACTTCAGAGACAAGGCGGCTGCCGCCGCTTCCGTCCGTCCGGCGCAAAAGGCCGGCTGAACTTTCCGCCGCTCTTCAGATCGTCTCGCCGATCGGGCCGGGGCCGAAGTCGAACATGGCCTCCTTGATGCTCAACCCGGCCACCTCGATGCGCTTGAGGTCGGCCGTGCCAATCCCGACCGCTTCGGCCAGCAGCATGGTGTTGTCGCCGCGAACGAAGGGCTTTGTTCCGCGGGTGGCGCGGGGATCGTAGCCCATCACCGCCGTGCATACCGTGTCCACGCAGACCGGATTGCGGCCCGCCAGCAGCAGGTTCGGCTTAAGCCTTTGGATGCCCTTGTTCCATGCGCCCTCGCCGCCGCGGATGCTATCGATGCCGTCCACGATCGCCAGGTCGATGGGCCGCGCCCCTACGAGGTCCACGACGATCCTTGGCACGCGATAGCCGGGATCGCGCGGGGAATCAGGGTTCAATTCCTGCGGGACTCCTTTGGGCGGTGTCGCCTTGCCGTTGTGGCACACCGGGCCGCGCTCGGAACGCGGGTCCTCGTTGCCGTCCGGTCCCGCATCGCCGCCATACAGCGAGCACGGCGTGTTGCCGAAGTTGTTTTTCATCGCCATGGTGACGCCGGCGATCCAGTGGTTCTTCAGCTTCGAGAGCGACACATAGACGTCGCAGTCCACAAAGGAATGGTTCAGATCAAAGGCGGGGAAGACGTAGCCGCCCCAGGGAACCTTCACCCGCGAGTACTGTTTGGCCAGCCCGCGGTTTTGCACGTTCTCCCACTCCACCTTGCATCCGACGTTGTTGATGGCGTTGATGTCCAGGCCGTAGCGCGCCCAGAGTTCGGGATCCTGGCGCGCAGGGAAGAAACTCTCGATGATGCGGATGCGGCGGGCGCCGGCGCGGGCAAGCAGGCGCGCCACCGCCAGCACGGTGGCGGGATGATTGCGGTAGGGCAGGTCCGGCCTCTCCGGAAACCTGGCGGGATTTCCCGTCAGGTTCAGCTTCAGCGCCACCGTTTTGTTCTTGACAAAGCCGATTCCGCCGATCTTGTCCAGCAAGTCCTTGATGGCCGGCTCGAGTTCCCCTCCGTATCCCGTGCAGCGTCCTATGGCCACCGGCGCGGTCGGGGCCTCAGCGGCAAACGCTTTGCGCCCGGCAAGTAAAGCCCCTCCGAGACCAGTGATTGCAGTGCGCCGCGAGATTCCGTGTACGCTTTCCATGGTTCCTCCTGCGGGTTTTTGGAAATTGTACAATAGTGTCATCGTATACCGAAGTTCACGTGCCCCCTCGTCGTATGATGGCTGAAGCGCCACGCGCTGGGTGAGTCTGCTGGGGCGGAGAGGTTAAGCGGGCGCCAGGCCGCAATAAGGTGGTTCAGGCATATGAGTATCACGCCGTCTCCGCGCCAGAATCGTTCCAGAGAGCGGGTCCCACCATCGCAGGAAGAGGCACTGAAACATTTACAGTTGTTGCATGCCGCCCTGGACGTCTGCGGCAGCGCGCTGATGGTCGTTGACCCGCAGGGGAAGGTGGTGGCAGCGAACTCAATTGCCGCGAGCCTTTGCGGAATCGAGCGCGGCGCCACGCTGCCTCCCGCGTGGATGCAGGCCGATTCCCCGGTGCTTCAGGCGCTTGCGGGCAGGATGCCTCGCCGTGTTACTTCCCTTCCGACTCCCGCAGGCACTCACGTGCAGCTTTCGGCCGCTCCGGTGAAAGAGCCTGGCCTGGGGGGACTGGTTGCCGTCACGGCCCGCGTGCTTCCCGAAATGAGCGACGGGCATGACAAGCTGCGCCGCGAGCGCGACTGGGCGTGGTCGATTATCGAGGCAGTCGGCACCCCGATCGTCGTGCTGAATCGCGAAGGGCGGATCATCAGCTTCAACTCCGCCTGTGAAGCCGTCACCGGCTACACGGCGGCGGAGCTGCGAGGCAGAACGCTTTGGGAACACCTGATTCCGCCGGAGGAAGTGGAAGAGGTCCGCGCCGTTTTCCAGAATTTGCGGGCGGGCCGGTTCCCGAACCGGCATGAAAACTATTGGGTCGCCAAGAACGGCACGCGCCGCCTGCTCTCGTGGTCCAACACCGCGCTGGTCGATGACAGCGGCGCGGTGGAGTACGTCATCGGCACGGGAGTGGACATTACCGAGCAGCGCCGCTGGGAACAAGAACTGCGGCAGGCAAACGAGACGCTCAATGCGGTAATCAACACCGGTCCGCTGGCAATTATCGCGTTGGACATGGAAGCCAGGGTCATCAAATGGAACCTTACCGCCGAGCAGATTTTCGGCTGGCGCGAAGAGGAGGTGCTCGGCCAGGCACTCCCGGCCGTGCCGGCGGAGGACCTGGGTTTCTTCCACGGCTGTTTGGAACGCGTTCACCGCGGCGAGACGCTGACCGCTCTCGACAGGCGCGGCAAGAGAAAGGACGGCACGCCCGTCGATATCGCCATCTGGCACGGGCCGCGGCGAAACGCGGCCGGCGAAGTCGTGGGCACCGTCTGCGTCATCGCGGACGTAACGGAGCGGAAGCGGCTCGAAGAGCAATTCCTGCACGCGCAGAGAATGGAGGCGGTTGGGCGGCTGGCCGGCGGCGTGGCGCACGACTTCAACAACCTGCTGACGGTAATCACCGGTTACAGCCAGATGGTCGTGGACTCCATGAACGCCGCGGACCCGCTCCGCGGTTTCGTTGAGGAAGTGCTGCGGGCATCCGAGAGCGCGGCTGCGCTCACAAGCCAGTTGCTCGCCTTCAGCCGGCGGCAGGTCGTGCAGCCCCAGGTGCTCGATCTGAACACACTCGTGGCCGGCATGGAAAAGATGGTGCACCGGCTGATCGGCGAGGATGTCGAATTCGTGACTCTCCTGAGCCCGCACGTTCCCAAGGTCAAGGCCGACCCCGGGCAACTCCAGCAGGTGATCATGAACCTGGTAGTGAACGCCCGCGACGCGATGCCGGATGGCGGGCGGCTCACCATCAAGACCTCCACGGCCGACGCGCCGCAATCGGACACGCCTCCGGATCTGGCTTCCGGCCGCTACGCCGTTCTCTCAGTCGTGGACACGGGAAAGGGAATGGACGAGGAAACCCGCCGCCGCATCTTCGAGCCCTTCTTCACCACCAAGCCGCGCCATAAGGGGACCGGCCTGGGCCTCAGCACCGCCTACGGAATCGTCAAGCAGAGCGGCGGAGAACTCTGGGCGACCACGGAACTCGGGAAGGGGTCGCAGTTCCGGATTTACCTCCCCGCGATAGAAGAAGACGTTGAGGCCGCCGCGCCCCAAGTCGCCGTTCCCTCCACGTGGAGGGGAACCGAGACCGTTCTGCTCGTCGAGGACGAGGCGGGCCTGCGCAAACTGATACGCGAGGTGCTTCGTGCGAAGGGGTTTTTCGTCTTGCAGGCTGGTGATGGAAATGAAGCATTGCGCATTTGCGAACAGCACCTCGGCGCCATTCACTTGTTTCTGACCGATATCGTGATGCCCTGTATGAGCGGCCGCGAACTGGCCCAGCGCGCCACCGCCCTGCGCCCCGGCATGAAGGTGCTCTACATGTCCGGCTACACCGAAATCATTGCCGGCCAGCCCGAGGTTATCGAACGCGATACTCCGTTTCTGCGAAAGCCGTTCACACCCGATGAGCTGCTGTGCAAAGTGAGGGCGGTGCTCGACGCGGAGTGAGGCGTGAGCGGCTCCGCCGCCCGCCCCGCTCTCAGGCCGGCGGCGGGACCTCCGAACGCAGGCGCGCGACAGCCGCGCGCAGCGCCCCGGCGACTTCAGCGGCGTCTCGTTCGTCGCGATACTTCCCACGCGGCCAGAAAAAGCCCCGCAATCCATCCTTGCGCCGCCTCGGGACGACGTGGATGTGCAGATGAGGCACGCTCTGGCTCACTTTGTTGTTGATCGCAACGAATGAGCCTTCCGCTCCGAGCCCCGCCTCGACGGCGCGCGAGAGCAGCCGCGCATTGGCGAACAGCGGGGCAAGAAGGTGGTCCGGCAAATCCGCCAGAGTCTCAACGTGCTGTTTCGGCGCGAGCAGCACGTGGCCGGGAAACAGCGGCCGGTGGTCGAGAAAGGCGATGGAGGCCTCGTCGTCGAGCACGATTTCGGCCGGCAGCCCTCCACCGGCTATCCCGCAGAAGTTACAAGACATCCCAGACAAATTGTACAAACGTTCATGCTCGACCGGTAAAAAGTATGTACTCTGCCTGCGCCGCGCAAGAGATATGCGGATACGGATCGGACAAACCCTTCTATATCAACGAATTGTGAATTAATGAAACGCAATTTTGTATGGTCGCACGCGTGCAAGGGTCCTTGGGCAGAGGGTTTCGATTGGGGAGTGTATGGTTTACTTCATCGTGAATTGGGTCTCCAGCGCCGTGGGACTGCTGTTAGTGGCAGCTCTCTTACCAGGTTTCCGCATCACCGACTTCCAGTCCGCGCTGATCGCCTGCGGCGTCGTGGGGCTCATGAGCGCAGGACTGGGGACACTCCTGAAACACGCCGCCAGTTCCCTGACGGTTGCGCTTTTCGGAGGTCTTTTATTAATCGCCGACGCCTTTCTCTTCCGGCTTTCCGCGCTGCTGGTGCCGGGCTTCGCGATGCTTGGCTTCCTCCCCGCACTGGCCGGCGCCGCGCTGATGCTGGCGCTGAATCTCGCCCTGTTGAGGATTCCGCTGAAGGAGGACCCGCTCGATTCGGGTTCCTGGCTCAGTTCGTAGCGAGCGGCTAACCTAGTTCGGCGCGGATGCGCTCGATCGCCTCCATGAGGTTTTCGTAGGAATTGGCGTAGCTGAAACGAAGATAACCGTCGCCGTACTCTCCGAAAGCCGTTCCGCTCAGGCAGGCAACACCCGCGTTGTGAAGCAACCGGCCGGCGAGTTCCTTCGACGATATGCCCGTCCCCTTTATATTGGCGAAGGCGTAGAAGGCGCCGCCCGGCAGGGCGCAGCGGAAACCGGGCAGTGTGTTCAGCCCGGCGCAAAACGCGTCGCGGCGGCGGCGGAACTCGGCGACCATGTTCTCGACTTCAGCTTGCGGGCCGGTGAGGGCCGCCAGGGCGGCGCGCTGGGTGAAGCTGGCCGTGCAGGAGTTGGAGTTCACCATCAGCTTGTTGATCGCATCCACGAGCCACTCCGGCATCACGCCGTAGCCGATGCGCCATCCGGTCATCGCGTAAGTCTTCGAAAAACCGTCCAGAATGATGGTTCTCTCCAGCATGCCGGGGAAACCGGCAATGGAAACCGGCGCGGCGCCGTAGACGATGCGCGAGTAGATCTCGTCGGAGAGCACCATGAGGCCGCGGTCGCGAACCAGACCGGCAATCACTTCCATGTCCGCGGCGGGGATGACGCCGCCGGTCGGGTTCTGCGGCGAATTCAGAATCAGCATTTTGCTTTTCGCGCTGATCTTGCGGCGCAGAAGGTCGAGATCGAAGGAGAAGCCGCGCTCCTCGACCAGCGGCATTGGCACGGGCACGCCGCCGAGAAAGCGGATCATCGATTCGTAAATCGGGAAACCGGGGTTGGGGTAGATCACTTCATCGCCGGGCTCGACGAGCGCCATCAGTGTGAAGAAGATGACCGGCTTGCCTCCCGGCACCACGGCCACGTTCTCCGGGCCCACCCGCACGTTGCGCGTGCGGCAGATGTAGGCAGCGATGGCCTCGCGCAAGTCCGGATAGCCCTGCGTGGGGCCGTAATGGGTCCAGCCGTCATCGAGCGCCTTCTGGGCGGCTTCCACGATGTGGCGCGGCGTGTCGAAATCCGGTTCGCCGATCTCCAGGTGAATCACGCTGCGGCCTTCGGCTTCGAGCCGCCGTGCCTGCACCAGCACATCGAAGGCAGTCTCCACGCCAATCCTGCTCATTCGTTCCGCGAGTCTCATAGCACAAAGTTAACGGCGCGATGCCTTTTTGAAATAAGGGATTCCGTCCCGGGTTTCGATCAGCTCGACCTCGTCTCCGATAGCCACGCGCTCGCCCAGGATGCGTCCGGTCACCCGGCCGCCGCCTTCCTTTTCGATGATGGCGATCTGGTAGGGAGCGTCGTTCACAAACGCCTCGGGCGCCGAGTATACAACAGTTTCGGTGTAAACTTTCATGCCGCCCTCAGAATGGTGACCACGGCGGTGGCTCCTGAACCGCCCAGGTTCTGCGCCAGCCCGAGCGAATGCCGGGCCAGTTGCAGTTCGCCCGCCTCGCCGCGGATTTGCGCCACTACGTCGCAGATCTGCGCCACGCCCGTAGCGCCTACAGGGTGCCCCTTGGCCTTCAATCCGCCGCTGGCGTTCACCGGCTTCGGCCCTGTGGGGAGCGTGCAGCCCTCGGACGTATAGGGGCCGCCCTCACCGGCTTTGACGAAGCCCAGATCCTCGATGGCGACGATTTCGGCAATGGTGAAGCAGTCGTGTACTTCAGCGAATTCGACGTCCTCGGGCCCAACGCCTGCCATCTTGTAAGCCTTCCGGGCGGCTTCGCGCACGGCGGGAAACGTGGTGATGTCTTCCTTCTCCTCGAGCGCGACGCGGTCCGAGGTCTGGGCGATGCCAGCCACCACCACGGGTTTCGATGTGAACTCGGAAGCGCGTTCGAGCGGCGCAATCAGAACCGCCGCCGCGCCGTCGCTCACCAGCGAGCAATCGTAAACCGTCAGAGGATCGGCGACCGGTTTGCCGGCCAGCGCCTGCTCGACGGTAATCACCTTGCGCATGTGCGCGTAGGGGTTCTTGGCTCCATTGGCGTGGTTCTTCACCGCCACCGCGGCCAGGTCCTCGCGGCGCGTTCCGTACTGATACATATGGCGGCGCGCGATCATGGCGAACAGCGCCGGAAAAGTGGCTCCGGCCTTCACCTCCCCGGACAGATCTCCCGCGCCTGCAAGGATTTCGGCGACCCGCGGCGTCGTCTGGGAGGTCATCTTCTCCACCCCGACCACCAGCACGAGGTCGTAGAGCCCCGCCGCAACGCTCATCACCGCGTGGAAGAAAGCCGAGCCGCTCGACGCACAGGCGGCCTCGAAGCGGGTGGCCGGCACTCCGGTTATCCCGAGAGCGGCTCCGACATAGGGCGCGAGGTGATTCTGCCCGGTGAAGGACGGTCCGGCGAAATTGCCCAGAAAAAAGGCGTCCACCTGAGAAGGCTTGATGTGCCCGTCTTCCAGGCACTTACGGCCTGCTTCCACGGCCAGGGAACGAAGATCGCGATCCGGAAACGCCCCAAACCGAGTCTTGCCGGCCCCGACGACGGCAACTGGTTTCATATAATCAGGATAGCGCTGTAAATGCGAGGGCGGATTCAGGATCGCATTCTCCGCAGGGAAAGGTCCCGCGCCACTCGCTTATCTCAAGTTCCTGCTCCACGTTCTGAAGGTCGTCGGCGTCATCCAGTT
Source organism: Rhodospirillales bacterium (assembly GCA_050261015.1). Lineage (GTDB taxonomy): Bacteria > Acidobacteriota > Terriglobia > Bryobacterales > Bryobacteraceae > Fen-330. The sequence goes on from JBLNCW010000021.1 coordinate 11,949, forward strand.
GTAGGCGCATGGTTACCGTTCCGATGCCCGTTATGAGCGAAACCGTCGAGCCGATTCTTGAAAATACGGCAGAGTGGCAGGACCGCTTTGTTTCCGACAACCTGCGCCGGATCTTCCTGCTGATCTACCGCATGCTGGGCAACGTTGCCGACGCGCAGGACCTCACCCAGGAGGTTTTCATTAAGGCCTTGCAGCGGCAGGACCAGCTCAAGGACGCCGAAAAAGCCGCCCACTGGCTCTCGCGCATTGCCACCAACACCGCCATTGACCACCTGCGCCGCCATGGCCGGGTCAGCTTCTGCGAAATCGAGGGGATCCCCGAGCCGGCCGCGAACTCCTCGCACGAAAGCCCGGAACAGCTTCTGCTCCGCGCCGAGCGCCAGACTTTCCTCAAGAACGGGCTTCAGGTGCTAACGAGCCGCGAGCGCGCTGCGCTGCTGCTGCGCGACGTCGAGGGGCTGCCCGCCGAGGAAGTGGCCCGCTATCTGAAATGTTCCAAGGCGACGGTGCGTTCGCACATCGCCAATGCCAGGGTCAAGTTTCGCCGCTACATGATGAGGAGGAAGTCGTGACCCATCCGCCGGAGTCAAGGCTGGCTCTCTATTCGGGGAAAGACTTGAGCCTTGCGTCACGCTTCCGCATCGCGCTTCACCTACGCGGCTGCTCGCGGTGCAGGCGCCTGGTGAGGGAGTTTCAGGGTGTGCGGCAGTTGGCCGGAGGCTGCGCGCAGGAACTGCCGCCCGAAGTGGACTGGGATGTGCTGGCGGCCGAGATGAAGGCGAACATCCGCCTCGGGCTGGCGGCTGGACGCTGTGTTAGGGCGACAATCGTGGAGCCGGAGCCTCCGAAGGCCCGCTGGCGCGCGCCCGCGATCGTGCTGCCGGTGCTGCTGCTGATTATCGCGGGCTGGATTTTGCAGAGCCTCAACCCGCCGCTCCGGCCGGCGGCGCCCGAGTTCGTGGTTGAGGTGAGTTCCGCTGGCATTGGAGTCCAGCGGGACGGCCGCGGCTTCACATTGTTGCAGCCGCATACCGAAAACGTTGTCTATTCCGTGGTAGGAGAGGCCGCCGGAGCCCGCTACGTGGACGAAGAGACGGGCCAGGTGACGATCAGCCATGTCTACGCTCAATAAATGGGTGCTGGCTGTGTTGGGCGGCGTGCTTGCCGCGTGGGCGCAGGAGTCGCCCGCACCGGCCAGTTCCCTCAAGGTAAATTTCCCGGCGGATTCCCCGGTTGCCCTGGTTTCGGCGGGGTGGGGCGAATCCCGCACGGATGCGCGCGGCGGCGCACTGGTGCTCGATCTGCATACGTCACTCGCGCTGCGCAACTCGAGCCAGCGCCGCATCCGGGGGATCATGCTGCTGGTGCAGGCCCAGGAAGTCACGCCCGGCGGAAAGGGTTCGGTAGCGGTGCCCAGTCTCGATGTGGGCCCCGGGGAGACGTTCCCGATCCGCATCGACCTGAGGCTGCTGCGGCCGCTGATGGCCGGCAGCGTGCCGCTGGCGGAAGTTTCGCTCGACGGGGTGTTGTTTGAAGACCTCTCGTTCTACGGGCCGGACAGGCTGAATTCGCGCCGCACGATGACGGTGTGGGAGCTGGAGGCGCGCCGGGACCGCCAGCATTTCAAGTCCGTGCTGGAGGCGCGCGGTCCGGAGGGGCTGCGCGAGGCCATGGTGAGCAGCATTGCCCGGATGGCCGAACGCCCGAGGCTCGGCGTGCAGGTGATCCGCCGCGGGCGCGCCACCGCCGTTGCCGCGCAGGAGCGGGAGTGCAACTTCGCGTTTCTTCAAATCCCGGAATCGCCCCTGGAGCCGGTGAGTGGCGTGGCCAGGGTTGCCGGAAGCGAAGCCCGGGCGCCGCGCATTGAGGTGAGGAACCGCTCGGACCGGCCGGTGCGCTATTTCGAGATCGGCTGGATCATCAGGGATCGCGACGGCCGCGAGTACCTGGCGGGGTCGGTGCCGGCGGCCGGTTCGGGGCTGACGCTGGCGCCGGGCGCCAAGGGGCGCGTGGGCGAGGATTCAGCGCTGCGGTTTACGCGTCCGGCCGGGCAGCCGCTGGCGATCGAAGCGATGACGGGATTCGTCAGCGAAGTGGAGTTCACCGACGGGACGATGTGGATTCCGGCCCGCGCGGCGCTCGACGACCCGAGATTGCGGTCGGTGCTGGCGCCCTCGGCCGAGGAGCAGCGCCTGGCCGACCTGTACCGCCGCCGCGGCCTGGCCGCGGTGGTGAACGAACTCAAGAAGTTCTGAGCAAGCTGCTACAATTTTATAAGAGATGTTTTTATCCCGTTTCGAACCGGCCCAGTCGGTGGGGCGCGCTTACGAGCAGTTGAGGCCGCAGCAGGCTGCCGCGCTGGCAGGTTTGTTCGCGGCATTCGAAATCTACGAGCCGGCAACGGCGCCGCTGCGGCGGATTGAAGCGATCGGGGAGACGCCGGAGGATTGCATTCGCGAGCTGGCGGCCCGCGGCCTGGACCCGCGCCGCTACGAGATCACGCGGCTCAAGCCGCCTTTTTAGGCGGTGTGGTAGACTGAATCTGGTTGAGCGAAAGTTCAGCCGTCCAACCAACTAAGGATCGGGGCGTGGCTCAGCCTGGCTAGAGCGCCTGGTTCGGGACCAGGAGGTCGGTGGTTCAAATCCACTCGCCCCGACCATATCTTTTCAGTAACTTACGAGCGGCTCTTGATCAAAAACGGGGACAGGCCCTGATTTCAGATTGGTAAAACAATCTTGGAAGATAACGTTTTGACCATGTTCGAGATCCTATTGGGCCTGCCCCACCTCCAGATTACCGATATTCAGAAGCAAAAGGGAATCATCAGAATTTCAACCCGATAGAGCAGTGGCGGCATGAAGTGGCACGGTGCGAACGGGAACTCGCCGAAGCCGAGCGCGCCGGCCATCCAGACGTTCCCGGCCTGTGCCTGGCGCTCCACGCTTGGGCGCACCGGGAGCGTGAGCAACAAGAGGGGATTGCTACGCCGCGGGCCGCTTCAGCACGGTGCGCTCGATCTCCGGCCCGAGCGTTCGCCGTGCCTGGCGCAGATCGTAGTCTGACTGCAAATTGAGCCAGAGTTCCGCCGAGGTTCCGAAGTAGGCCGACAGCCGCCGCGCCGTGTCAGCGGTGATCGAACGCTGACCGTGCACGATCGCATGGATGCGGTTTGGCGGCACATGAAGGTCGCGAGCCAGGGAGTTGATGCTAAGACCGAGAGGCTTCATGAACTCCTCGGCCAGAATCTCGCCGGGATGGATTGGATCGAGCTGCGATGACTTCTTGGCCATGGCCTCCTCAGTGACAATCGACTATCTCGACTTCGTGGGCTTCGTTGTCCCGCCGGACAAAGCAGATGCGCCAACGATCGTTGATCCGGATGCTGTGCTGGCCGGCCCGGTCGCCCTTGATCGCCTCGAGATGGTCGCCCGGCGGGCATCGCAGGTCCTCCAGCCGCTGGGCCGCATGCAAGTACAACAGCTTGCGGCGGGCTACTCGTTCGATGGCGCGAAAGCGCGGCACAGACTGGTCGGCAAACAGCGCCGCAGTATCCGGACATCGGAACGAGCGGATCACTCTCCAGTCTATGACGTGAGCGGTATTCCGTCAAGAGTAATGGCGCTCTGACCCAAGTACCAGGGGGGTCTGGCACGCAGCAGCCGCGCAATCGGCCGCCCATACTGCCACTCCACGTTTATGAAGATATCACTGTTGTTCGGCGCACTCGCGGCCAGCACCTCTCCATGGCTTTGACACTTATTTGACAGCTCGTTGACGATTTCCCGCACGCAGCCCCTATAGAATCACCCTGAAGCGTGCCGCAGAGGCTGACCACTCTCGGCGCGCTGTTCAGATCAGTAGGGGAGTCCAGAGAGCGTGAAGAGAACGGCGTTGTTGAAAATCGGAGTTCCTGCGATTGCTGTTGCAGCCTGGGCGCTGGCATCCATGGGTCGTCTCGTCGGTGAAGGGGGAGCTGAAATCGGACGGGCACCTAGAGGTGGGAGTAACCGGACTGGTTTCGATCCGACCGATCCGGCAGTGATTTCTGCCGGGCTGGCTAACAGAAACACGGTGGCGGCATACCGGGCCATCGTGAGCTGCCTTTCCAAAGATGCATCCGGAGCTCCGACAACCGTGAACCTGATGACCGATCAGTTTCCCGCCACAACCGGCTTCGCAAGTGAGGGCGGAGGAAACGCGAAGATCGAGGCATTCTTGAATCTGCCGTCGCCGTGCATCGCCCCGATCATGTTCGTCACGAGCCCGGGCGGAGCATGGTTCGCCGCGACGGGGCAGTGAAGGGGAACCTGCATGGCGGCGCCGTTCATGATGACGGCGTGCGCCTGATCATAGAGAAATCGATGAGGCCGGCGCCCACGGTTTCCGGCCTCATCGAAAGCCGCAAACAGCATCCAAGCGTCCAAAATCACGGGCTGCTGAAATCGCCGGCTCCTATTCAAAAATGTCGAGTGGGTGTCGCCTCGTCCCGGGAGATGGCGCACCACCTTCGCCGGAGCGGGCGTTATACCTTGGGTCGGGCCGGCAGGGCATGCCATCGATTCGTACCACTCTGAACCCCCTGAACTTGCCGCGATAGTCGGACCGCGTAAGGAACTCGACCGGAATCGTCCGCTGGGCTGACGCCTGCAAGTGCTCAAGCAGGCCGGGCATGTACTCGATCAAGTAATAGTTGGGGGCGTCGACGAACCGTAACAGCACTCCGTTTCTACCCGGTGTCGCATCCTCCACAAACGGCTCCCATGCCATCATTTTGACCACCGTCCGCCTCGATTCCAGGCTGCACAGCAAGGACAAGCTGAGCGGAAATACAAGAAAGCCAGCCACGGCACCGCCTCCGAGCAGCACGGCAATGAGCCGCTTAGTCGACGTTCTGCCGGCCGTAGCGTCAGGATCAAGACTTCGCCCGGCAAATCGGACGATCACGCGGGATAGCAGGATATATGCGGCCATCGCCACCGCGGCGGCGAGGAAACCTCCCAGAACGAAGAAATCCCAGGCCCGTGCCGACGAGACGGTGGGCCGAAACGCGACCACGATCATAGTCAAGCCGGAGAGTCCACTGAGCACTATGGCGGCGGACACTGACCATGCGGTTGGAAAGCGAGGATTCATTATTGCCAGTGGAAGCCCTACAAATACCCATGCCGTCAGGCAAAAAAGCCCGATCCAGGTGGCGAGCGCAATCGAATCCTCGGACCAGCCTGCCGCAATCGTGAATAAACCGACCACAGCGGCCCACCCGAGCATAGCCCCGATGAGCGCCGCGCACCAGCGTAACGCAGCACGCCCGAGTGCCGACAGCATTGAAGTCGCAACTATGTTTGATTGTAACACTAAGATATAAGCGAAGCTCTCGGGCGCCGCTGTCCCATTTTCGGACGCCTGGCACCCGGAAGCGACCACAGGCCGGCCTCAGGATCACGTAGAATCAGAAACTTACGTCGGCAGCTAAACTGCGGGCAGGAACCACATGCGAGGCGTTCTTGAAGACCTGCGGTACGCGGCGCGCGTCCTCGGCAGGACCCCGGCCTTGACGGCCGTCGCCGTGCTTACCCTGGCGCTCGGTATCGCCGCCACCACGGCCGTCTTTGGCTGGATCGACGGCATGGTCCTGCACCCGTTCCGCGGCGCCGCCGGATGACGGACAACTCGCCGTTCTCGAAGCCGTCCGGGCCAGCGGCATCGAGGATCCTAGCGTCTCTTATGCCGACTGCCGGGACTTCCAGGACAGCCTCCAAAGCATCTCCGGGCTGGCGCTGACCCAGCAGGTCCCCGCCTCGGTCGGCGACGGCGAAAACGCCTGGTCCGCGTGGTTCGAAGTGGTCAGCGGCAACTACTTCGACGTCCTGGGCGTAAAGCCTGTCGTCGGCCGCACGTTCGCTCGCGACGAATACGGCGACAAGGCCACAGCGTTCACGGCAGTCATCAGCCACCGGTTGTGGCAACAGTATTTTCGCGGCGAACCGTCCATCCTTGGCCGCACGGTACGCGTCAACCGGCGCCAGGTCACCATTATCGGCGTGGCGCCCCCCGAGTTCCGCGGCGATATCCCCGGGATCTGGTTTGACGGCTGGGTCTCCGCCCCGCTGGCCGAGGAACGCGAGCGCCATGTGCGGCACTTCAGGGCTCTTGTCAGGCTCAAACACGGTGTCACTATCTCCGAGGCAAACGCCGAAGCGGCGACGGCTGCCGCCCGCCTTGCCCGCGCTTTTCCGAGGACCAACGAGGGGATCGGGGCCCGGATCGTGCCGATCTGGAAGGCAGTGTCGGGCGCCTCGGGCATTCTGGCATGGCCGCTGGCCATCCTCGGCGCCGCCTGCGGGCTCGTGCTGCTGATTGCATGCGCCAATGTCGCCAATCTTCTACTGGCTCGTTCCGCGGCCCGGCAGACGGAGTTCGGCATCCGCGCCGCCCTGGGCGCGAGTCCGGGCCAATTGAGCCGGCAGTTGGTTTCCGAAAGCCTGCTTCTGGCGGTTCTGGCGACGCTTGTGGGGCTGCCTCTCGCGCTGTGGTCTCAGGACATCCTCGAGCATCTCGTGCCGCCTACGGGATTGCCGCTGTACTTCAATGTCCAGCCGAGCGCACGGGTGTTCCTTTTCGCTGCCGCGGTTTGCCTGGCTTCCGCCCTGATCTCCGGTCTTCCGCCCGCGCTTCATCCGATGCGGCGCAGCCTGGTGGCTGTACTGAAGCAGGGAGGGAGGGGTGACACACAGGGCGGGGACTCGCGGCGCCTCTCAGGGCTGCTGGTGGTGACGGAAGTTGGGCTGGCGCTGGCGGCGCTCGTGACGCTCGGACTGTTTCTCCGAAGCCTTTACGGATTGCGGAATACTCCGGCCGGCTTCGATCACCGCAACGTGACGGTTTGCCGTCTTTTCCTGGTGACGAACAACTACACCGCCGCCGAGGAACAGCAGTTCTCGCGGCTGCTCCGCGGGCGCCTGCTCGCCGCACCCGGGGTGACCGGCGCTGCCTACTCCGATTCGATCCCGCTCGGCTTCGGGCTTGGGAAATGGGATGGGGTTACGGTCGAAGGGTATGCGCCGAGGCCCGGGGAAAACACGGACGTGCATCACGCTTCGGTGTCGCCCGGCTACTTCGACGTGCTCAAGATACCGCTTCTCTCCGGGCGCGACTTCAGGCCCGAGGACGACGAAGAAGCGCCGCGCGTCATGATCGTCAACGAATCCTTCGCGCGGCGCTTTTTCGAAGGACGCGACCCGGTGGGGCGCCGGGTGCGGATTCATAATCGGCCGTTCACGATCGTAGGGATGGTGAAGGACAGCAAGTATTCAAGCCTGTCTGAAGCGCCGCAACCCTACTTCTATATGTCTTTTGACCAGGGGCACAGCGCCAGCGGCGAAGGGGGTGTGGCCCTCTATGCCCGGACCGGCGGCGATGCGTGCGGTTTCGTCCCCGTGCTCCGCCGCGAGATGTCGGCCATCGATCCGAACTCGGCCGGCCTGACGGCCATGCCCTTGTCGGATTACATCTCGGCCGCCTGGTTCGGGCCGCGGCTCGCCTCAGTGGTCGTCGCGGTGCTCGGCGGCATTTCCATGCTGCTCGCGGTTGTGGGTCTTTACGGAGTTATGGCCTACTCGGTGAGCCGGCGGACGCGGGAAATCGGCATCCGCCTGGCGCTGGGGGCCGACCCTCAGAGCGTGCTCCGGATGGTCATGAGGCAAGGCCTGCTGTTGGCCTTCGCGGGGATCGCCGGCGGGCTGGCGATCTCCCTGGCAGCAACGCCGCAGATCGCGCCTCTGCTGTACGGCGTCAGTCCCCCGGACCCCGTGAGCATAGCGGGAGCGGCGCTGTTCCTGATTGCGGTTGCCGCGCTCGCAAGCCTGATCCCGGCGCTGCGAGCCACAAGGGTGGACCCGATGGTAGCGCTCCGCCAGGAGTGAGTAACCCGGTAAAACAAGGCTGTGCTGGTTCTTATCGATACTTAGTAAGGTAATCAGAGGAGGTTCTTCAATGAACCGTGCCGGGTGGGTGCGCGAGGTTGCTCAGGATGCCGCCCACGCTTTCCGAGTATATCTGCGCCACCCTGTATTCTCGCTGTCCGCTATTACCGCGCTCGCGCTCGGAATTGGAGGCGCCACCGGAGTTTTCTCCGTCTTGTACGCTTTGCTCCTCCGCCCCTTGCCGTTTCGTGATGCCCATCAACTGGTCGCCTTGCAGGGGTTTCCTGCACCTGCAGTGGGAGGGAGCAAGAGCCTGTTTGAGAACTGGCTTCGCGCCAGTAACTATCTTCAGGATGCGGCGCTGTTCAGCCCGCAGGAGATGAATCTGGGCACGGAGCAACTCGGAGCCCGAGTCAGGGTCGCGCATGTTTCCGCCAATTTTTTCCGCGTACTCGGAACGGAGCCTGCTGTGGGCAGGGTGTTTGGTCCGGAGGAAGACACGCCGGGCCAAAACCACGTTGCAGTGATTGGCAGAGCACTGTGGACTACACATTTCGGCGCGGACCCAAACATCGTTGGCCGGACAATCCGCCTCGACGGAGTGGGCTTTGAAATCATTGGCGTCGCCGCCGGCCAGATGGATTATCCGGGCCGCACCCAAGTTTGGCTGCCCACGGTTTTCGAGCCGAACAAATTCGCAAAGGCGCAGGCTGCGTACTTCTGGAACATCACGGGCCGTCTGCGGAGTGATATTGGCGCGGGCGTCGCCAGAGAATTGTACGAAGCCGAGCTTGCGCGGATCGCGCCGAGGTCGCTCTCCCAGGATCCTGATCTCCGGCCGCGTCTGGTGCCCCTGCAGCGGCAACTCGCCTCCCTCCAGCGGACGCCGACCCTGCTTCTGTTCGGAGCCGTTCTCCTGGTTCTTCTGATTGCATGCACCAACGTCGCCAATCTGATGCTAAGCCGCACCCTCGACCGCCGGCACGAATTCGCGATTCGCGCAGCACTTGGCGCCAAACCGGAACGCCTGACGCGGCAACTCCTCACTGAGAGCGTGGTCCTTTCGGTGCTCGGCGGATGCGCCGGCATACCGTTTGCCGTTTGGAGTTGCTCTTTACTTGCCAGGTTCTCGCCGCCGGCCCTTATCGCTCAGGCGCCGCGGATCGACTGGCGGATGCTCCTCTTCGCCCAGGCCGTCGCCGTTGTTTCGGGGCTTCTTTTCGGCGCGCTGCCGGCGTTGCATGGCAGCCGTGCGGGGCACTTACTCTCCTCGCATCTGTCGAATGGCAAGGGCGGCCGCGCTCGGGCAGCCCTCGTTGCCGCCCAGGTGAGCGTGAGCATAGTGCTGTTGACGGGCGCGGTTAGTCTCGGAGGCGCTCTCCTGAAGCTGTTGCGCGTCGATCTTGGGTACCAAACCCCGCGTGTTGTCACCGTGCGGGTCTCGCTGGTAGGAACACGCCGGGAAAAGGAAGCCACGCGCTATTACGCGGAGGCTCTTGAGAGAATCCGTTCAATCCCGGGCATCAGAGCGGCAGGAGGGGCAGCCTACCTGCCGCTCACTCGAGACCCATTGGCGATAACGGCTCATAAGCTTGACATCGGGCAGCCGTCCCCGGCAATAGCGGTCTCCGTGACACCGGGTTACTTCGAGACGATGAACACTCCGCTGCTGGCGGGACGCCTGTTCACGGACGCCGACTCGGCCGCCGCCGAACCCGTGGCGATTGTCACCGACAATTTTGCCCGGCGCGTCGCAGACCCGGCCACTGTGGTTGGGCGGTATCTGTTCAGTGGAAGCCGGAAGGTCAGGGTGGTCGGCGTTGTCAAGACGTTGCGCCACCTGGGACCGGGCGCCGATCCGCTTCCCCAGGTTTATCTTCCGGTACAACAGGCGCCTTGGCCCTATCTGACATTTGTCGCGAGCACAGCCGATCCCAAGCGCATGCTGCCGCGCGTGCGCGATACGATTTCCTCGGTCGATCGCCAGGTTCCGGTCTACGACAGCCAGACACTGGATGAGCGGCTGCAAGCGAACCTCGCGCAGACGCGCTTCTACACGACCGTATTGCTGTTCTTTGCCGCTTTCGCGGTGTTCCTGGTTCTTTTGGGCGCCTTCAGTCTCGCAGAACGCGAGGTGACGCGGCGAATGCACGAGATCGGAGTCCGCCTGGCGTTGGGCGCTACCCCGGCTCGGGTCCGTTCGCTCGTGCTGATCCGCGCGATAGTCCCAATCGCTGCCGGAGCGCTGGCCGGAGCGGCGGCGATTCTCCCGGCCGGCACGCTGTTGCGATCGCTCGTTGCAAACACGGCACCTCCCGATTGGAAAGGCGTCGCAGTGATCGGATGTTGCCTGCTCATAGCCGCTGCTGTCTCTGTGTGGAGCGCAACGCTTCGCATCGTAAGAATCGACGAGGCACGCTTGCTGCGGGTGGAATGAGATTCAAACGCCGCGCACGACGGCGCCGACCGGTTTCGAACCCACCGGAATCATCGTGAACAGCGGGGCGGACCTGCTTCGCGTTGCCGTGATCGCGCCCAGGTGGATGACCGCAATGTCTCCCGAAACCCGGTTCAGCACGAGGGCATACTGCCCGTCGGGAGTGATCGTGATGGCGCCGGGCTCCTGTCCTACCGCCACCACCGCCACAACGCGGTGAGTCTCGATATCGATAATCGTGACCTCGTTCGACTGGGCGTTTGCCACCAGCAGGAAGTCGAAGTTTTCGCCAACCGCTTCGGCCATCGCCCCCGGCGACTTGCCGGCCAGAATCGTTTCGGCCACCTCGGTGAGATAGGGGTAGACAATCACCACGGAGTCCATACCCTCGCCGGTGACGAACAACTGGCCCTGGCTCGCGCCGAAGCAGAAGTAATCCGGCCGCACCACGAGAGGCAAATTGACGATTGCGCGCCCGGCCGGGACGTCGAGAATTGTGAGCGCCCGGTCTTCCGTGTTGCCGGCGAGCAACTGCCTGCCATCCGACCGAAACCTGACAAGTGACAAATTTTTGCCTAGCCCGGTCCAGGAGCACGTGCCGCGGCTGAGATTCACTATTCCCACGGCTCCCGCCGGGCCGAAACTGACGGCGGCCAGCTCGCCGTTCGGCCCAAGATCGAAATCGACGGGGTCGGCCGGCAGCGCGATCCGGGATTCAACGCGCAGGCTTTCTGTGGAAACACGCAAGAGTTGCCTCGGCTGTGCGGCGAGTAGCCAAAGGGAACGGCCATCGGGGGATATCCGCATCGAGACGGCAATGCGGGCCGCCCGCAGACTGCGCCGCAAAGCCAGCGTGTCCGCGCCAATCTCGTGAATCGAGCCCGTTTCCGGCGTCAGCGCGTAGACTGCCGGGCGCAAGGGATCGGCCGCGATCGCGGTCGGGCCGGCGTCCAACCGGATGTGGCGCGCCACGGCGAAGGCGATCAGGTCGACCGCGGCCACCGCTCTGCCCTCCTGGTTAGCCACGAAAGCGTAACCATCGAACCCGGAGCCCTTACGGCGCCCGCAGGCGGCCAGAACGGCAGGTGCAAGCAGGAAACTGCGTCGGGTGATCAAGGTACAGGACCCATTCTACCCCGCAAAGGGGGCAGCACTGCACGCGCCGGAAACGCGGCGCTGCTACCATAGACTGAAGGTGCAGCCTCTGACATCCCAAATCAAAACCCGCCTGCTGGTCGCCACACTATGCTACGCCGGCCTTGCGGCGATGGCGGGCCTGACTTTGAGCGACTGGCGGATTCGCGCCGCCGTGTGGATCCTGCTTGCCGGCCTGGGAGTAAAAACCTGGATCGCGGCCATGCGGCGGGACGAGTAGCACACGCCGCCACGCCTCTCGCCTCCCGCCCGAAACGAAACGCGCGTTTCAAAGTGGAACACGGGAAAATACCGAAGTGAAACACGGCCAATTGGGCAGAGATTAGTGGCAGGATTTCGTCAAACTAGGCGAGACACCGTAGAAACCCCATAAGTATCTCAGACAAAACCACTAACTCGACTAAGGGAAGATTCTCCCTCCAACTAAGTGTATTCTCGGTTTCGGCACGGGCCTTCCTGGCATCAAGCTTGCACTTAGGCGTGGCATGCCGCAAACAACCTTACGACAGATTAGGGAAAACGGGAACTCCCCCAGCCGGCCACGGGTGTCAAAATCACGCCCGCCCAAGGCGCAGAATGCAGTGCGCGATCGGCTCATTCTGGAGCATCTGCCGCTGGTGAAAGCGATCGCTGTGCGGGTCCATGAGAACCTGCCGGTGCACGTGGACCTGGACGACCTGGTGCACGCGGGCATTTTGGGGCTGTTCGACGCGGCGGAGAAATATCAGCCGGACAAGAACGTCGCGTTTTCCAGTTACGCGAAGCACCGCATCAAGGGAGCGATTCTCGACAGTCTGCGGCAGTTGGATTGGGCGTCGCGCGACCTGCGCCGGCGGCACAAGCAGGTCGAGGCGATAACGCGGGAGCTTTCCGCGGAGCTTCAGCGGAACCCGACGGAAGCGGAAATGGCGGAGAAAATGGGCGTGGACGTGGAGCGCTGGCGGCAGATGATGACGGACCTGCAATGCGCGGGGCTGATCTCGATTTCGGGGCGGCGTCCGGACCAGGAGGATCTGCCCCTGCCCGACTACCCGGCTAAGGCGGATACGCAGCCGGATGCCATCTGCGCGCGGGGACAGATGAAGAGCGTGCTCTGGGGGGCGATGAAGAAGCTTCCCGAGCGCTATCAGAAGGTAGTAGTGCTGTACTACAGCAAGGACCTGACCATGCGCGAGATCGGCGGCGTGCTGGGGATTAACGAGAGCCGTGTGTCGCAGATCCACAAATCGGCGCTCGCGAAGATGGCGTGCGCGCTGCAATCCTCGGGGATCCACTCGAGCAGCGCATTGATGTAGGGCGGCGCACCGTGAAGCCGTTGCGGCAACCGCTCGCGCTGGCTGATACCGCCGACCTGCTGAGCGGTCAGTTAATCGTCGAGATACGGCGGCTGGCCCGGGCGCTCAGGCCGCGGACGCCGAGGCTGGAACGGCAATTTCTCGGGGAGCTGCGCAAGCTGGCGTTTTCTCCGGAACAGCGGAAGGCGCTGGTCAGGGTGACGGCGGGAGCGGCAGCGGAAATGCTGGCGGGGCGGAGGCCGCTGGCGCGCTTCCTTGAACATGTCGAGTATAACGGGCGGAGACTGGCCAAGCTCGGGCTGGAGCGCAGCGCGGTCGTCTCGGCGTTGCAGGTCTACGACCGGCTGGTCGCGGGTGAGTTCCGCAATCTCGATAGGGCCGAATGGGCGAATCTCAGGTGGGCCTCCGAGCAGTTGACCTTTTGCATCGTGCTCACGCTGAACAATGCGTTTTACCAGGTGCGAGAGGCCGAGACCGCGACGTTTTACGAGCTGTTCCAGGCGGAACTGGAATCGAACGGGCAGCGCGAGCTGCTCGAAAGGTCGCTGGCGACGCTGGCGCGTTTTTGCCGGGCCGATGCAGGGCGGCTTTTTCTTTTCGACCGCGAGAAGCGCACCTGGCTCGCGCTCGGGCTGCCGGGCGGTGAGGAGCCGCGCCTGGTGAAATCGGCCGAGGAACTTCTCGGCAGGCTTTCCGGGCCTCGCCTCATACGGAGGCGCACCACATCCGAGCGGCTTCTTTTGGACAGAGGCTGGCGCGGGCGCTACGCTTCGTGCTGGTCGATACCGCTGGCTTCGGGCACGCGTCTTGCCGGCGCCATTCAGTTCGGATTTCGAAAGACGTACGAGTGGCTGCCGAGAGAACGGCAGTTGCTGGTGGGGGCGGCCGAGCGATGTCTTCTGGCGTCGGAAAAGCTGCGGCTGGCCGAGGATTTGGCAGCGCGCGAAGAGCAGGTGCGGCGGCTGGCGGCGCACATGCTGGAGGTGGAGGAACGGGAGCGCCGCCGGATCAGCCGCGAGCTGCACGACGAGGCCGGGCAACTGCTGCTCTACCTGCGTTTGCGGCTGGAGCAGGCCGAGCGGGCGGCTCCGGAAGCAAGCGCCGTTGGCGAGGCGCTGGCCGAGGCGCGCGAGTTGGCCGGGCAAACGGTGCTTGAAATCCGGAGGATTCTGGCGGACCTCAGCCCCGCGGTGCTCGAGCAGTTGGGGCTGGGGGCGGCTGTGCGGCAATTGGTGAACCGGTTTCGCGAGATGCACGGCATCCGGGCGGTGCTGGACATGCCGAAGCTGCGGCCGCTGCCCAAACAGACCGAGCTGGTGGTTTACCGGCTCGTGCAGGAGTGCTGCAACAACGTGGCGCGGCATTCGGGGGCCTCGAAGGTAAACCTTTCGCTGCGCGCCGCCGATGGAATACTGAGGCTGCGGGTCGAGGACGACGGCGTCGGCTTCCGGCTGAACGAAGCGCTGGCCCGAAGGGAGTCTTTCGGCCTGGCAGGCATGAGGGAGAGGGTGGCGCTGATGGGCGGGCGTTTCACGCTGGAGAGCCGGCCCGGGCGCGGCTCGCGGGTCTGTATCGAACTGCCGCTTCCGGAAGAGGGCGAATCCGGGCCGGCTCCCCAGCGCGCCGGCCGAAGCGGAAACCGCGCTGTGATGCAGTGACGGGCAAGAGAGGATGTGTGACGACTATGGCCAAAATTCGAATTCTGCTGGCTGACGACCATACGCTTTTCCGCCAGGGGGTGAGGAACCTGCTGAGCAGCGAGCCCGATATGGAAGTGGTCGGCGAGGCTTCAAACGGCGCCGACGCCATCGAGAAGGCCGCCGAACTGCGGCCCGACCTCGTCCTGATGGATATCGGCATGCCGGGCTTCAGCAGTTTCGAAGCCACCCGGCAAATCAAGAAGAACCGCCCCGAGTGCAAGGTGTTGTTTCTCACGATGTATGACGACGAGGACTACCTGGTCGAGGGGATGGAAGTCGGGGGGAACGGCTACGTGCTGAAGGACAGCCCCGCGCCCCAGTTGCTGGCCGCGATCCGCGACGTACACCGCGGCGGCAGCTATCTCAGCCCGCGCATGCTTTCCCAGCTCGTGGACGATTTCCGCTCGCGCATCAAGTCGGCCAGCCGCACACCGCGATTCGCCACCCTGACGGCACGCGAGAAGGAAGTGCTGAAAATGCTGGCCGAAGGCGAATCGGTGAAGGAGATCGCCTGCGATTTGAACCTCAGCGTGAAGACGGTGGAGGCGCACAAGTTCAATCTCATGCGCAAGCTGGACATACATAACAAGGCGCAACTGGTGCAGTACGCCATCCAGAAGAAGATCATCAAGATTCCCACGCTTACCGCCTGAGGCGCCCGGCCGGCGGATGTAAAATCGTGGCCATGGTCACGAACACCTCCCGCCGCGATTTTCTGGCCGCGATGAGCGCCGCCGCGATGCCGGCCCTGGGCACTCGCCCCATCAGGCTGGGCGCGCCGATATTTCTGAAGAGCGACGACCCACGGGAACTCGCGCGCGAACACCGGCGGCTGGGTTACAGCGCCGCGTATTGCCCGCCGGCCAAGGTTTCGGACACTGCCGCGGTCAAAGAGATCGAAAAAGCGTTTGCAGCGGAAAACGTTGTGATCGCGGAGGTCGGCACCTGGGTCAACATGCTCGAGGCCGATCCCGAGAAACGCCGCGCCAACATGCGGTTCGTAATCGAACGCATGGCGCTGGCCGAGGCGGTGGGAGCGCGCTGCTGCGTGAACACGGCCGGTTCGTACAATCCCAAAGTCTGGTACGGCCCGGATCCGCGGAACTTCTCGCAAGAGTTTTTCGACGCGACGGTGGAGAACTGCCGCCGCGTGATCGATGAAGTCAAACCCAAGCGTTCCCGGTTCACGCTGGAGATCATGGGCTGGGCGCTTCCAGAGGGGCCCGACTCCTACCTGCGGCTGATCAAAGCCATCGACCGCTCGGGCTTCGCCGTTCACCTGGATGTCTGCAACGGCATCAACAGCCCTGAGCGGTTCTATAACAACTCCCGGTTTATCGCCGAATGTTTCGAGAAGCTGGGCCCGTGGATTGTCTCCTGCCACGCGAAGGATCTGCGCTGGGAGATCGAAATGAACGTCCATTTCGTCGAGGTGGTTCCCGGCCGCGGGCAGGTGGATTACGGCGAGTACCTCAGGCAGCTCGCGAAGCTGAAAGTGGACGCCCCGCTCATGCTCGAGCATCTCAAAACAGCCCAGGAATACGACGAAGGAGTGAGGTACATTCGAGAGGTGGCCCGCCAGGCGGGTCTGAGCTTCGCCTGAAGCCGAGAGGAGGAAAGGATGAATCGCCGCGAGTTTCTTGCCGCTTCCGCCGCGGCCGCCGGGGCCGGATTGGCCGCCCCCGCGCGCCTGCCAATCACGAAAGCCCTTTACATCGGGATGTTGCCCAAAGAGCTCAGCTACGCCGACCGCTTCAAGCTGGCTCGCGACACCGGCTTCGAGCAGGTGGAGTGCGCCACCGTCACGGACCAGAAAGTGGCCGATGAAATCAGGAAGGCTGCGGAAATGGCCAGCGTCCGTATACATTCGGTGATGAACGAGGCGCACTGGAGGTATCCGCTCTCTTCCAGCGACCCGGACACCGTGGCCCGCAGCATCGAGGGCATGGAAACCAGCCTGAGGAACGCCAAGTTCTGGGGCGCGGACACCGTGCTGCTGGTGCCGGCCGTGGTGAATCCGCAGACGAGTTACCAGGATGCCTGGACGCGCTCGCAGCAGCAGATTCGCAAGCTGCTCCCGCTGGCGAGCGAACTCAAGGTGATCATCGCCATTGAGAACGTCTGGAACAAGTTTCTGCTGAGCCCGCTTGAATTCGCGCGTTATGTGGACGAGTTCCGCAGCCCCTGGGTGCGCGCGTACTTCGACGTGGGCAACATCCTGTTGTACGGGTATCCGCAGGATTGGATCCGCACGCTGGGCAAACGTATCGTGAAGCTGCACTTGAAGGATTTCCGCATCAGGAAGTCCACGTTCGAATGGGTGCAGCTCCGCGAGGGCGATCTGAACTGGCTTGAGGTTCACAAGGCGCTTGCGGAGATCGGCTACAAGGGCACGGCAACGTGCGAGCTGGCGGCGGGTGATGAAGCTTACCTGCGCGACGTCAGCCGGCGTGTCGATGAGATTCTTTCCGGCGCCTGATTTTGCCCGGCATTCGGCGCTATAACTGAGAGTAGATGAAAAGATTCCTGCTGGGGCTCCTGGTCGGGATTGTCCTGTGCGGGCTGGCGCTGGTGATCGCTTTCTTTGTTGCGGTCCGTGTGTCGGCGCGCCCGCCCTCCATCCCGTCCGATGCGATTCTTGCCCTCACCGTAGAGGGCGATATTCCCGAAAGCCCGCCGATTGAGGTGCCGCTGCCGCTGTTTCAGCAGGCACGGCCGGCAACGGTGCGCGAGAACTGGGAATTGCTGCGCAAGGCCGCGGCCGATTCGCGCATCCGTGCGGTCGTTTTCATGCCGCAGAATCTCACCGTGGGCTGGGCGAAGCTGCAGGAGCTGAGGAACAACCTGCTGGCCTTCCGCAAATCGGGCAAGCCGCTCTATGCATTTCTGCGGGCGCCGGGCGCGCGCGAATACTACGTGGCGGCCGCGGCCGAGCGCATCTACATGCCTCCGGAAGACTTCCTGAATCTCAAAGGCCTGCGGGCCGAGCTGATCTTCGTCAGGAACACGCTGGATAAGATCGGCGTGCGGGTCGAGGTGGAAACCGCCGGCCAGTACAAGGACTTTCCGGAGATGGTCACGCGCACTTCCGCAAGCCCCGAGTCGCGCCGCGTGATGAACGCCATACTCGACGATCTGTACGGCCAGCTCACGGCCGCCATCGGCGAGGCAAGGAAGAAGACGCCGGAAGAAGTGCGCGCGACGATCGACCGCGGTCCGTTCACCTCGCCGCAGGCGCTGGCGGCCGGCCTTGTTGACGGGCTGTATTACCAGGACCAGGTGTTCGGAGAATTGCAGCGGCGGCTGAAGCTGCCCGAAATTCGCAGGGTTTCGCGGCCCGACTACATGCGGGTGCCGCCCCAATCGGTAGGAGTGGAGAAGGGCAGCCGTGTCGCTTTTGTAGTGGCATCGGGCGATATCGTGCGGGGCGGCGAAGCGATGCCGCCGCTGGGCGACTTTCTCTCGCTGTCGCAGTTTACGCGCCTGCTGCGCAGAGTAGGCAGCGACCGCGGGATCAGGGGCGTAATCGTGCGCATCGATTCGCCGGGCGGCGACGGGTTCGCCTCCGACGAAATCTGGCGCGAGATGATGCTGCTGAGCAAGAAAAAGCCGGTCGTGATCTCCATGTCCGACGTAGCGGCCTCTGGCGGCTATTACATCGCCATGACCGGCGATCCGCTGATCGCCTATCCCGGCACCTACACCGGCAGCATCGGCGTTTTCTACGGGAAGGCCGATTTGCGCGGGCTGTACGGCAAACTGGGCATCCAAAAGGAACTGTTTTTGCGCGGCCGCTTCGCCGATATTGATTCCGACTACACACCTCTCAGCCCGGAGGGTCGCGAGAAGCTGCGCGACAATATTCAGGCGTTCTACCGGAGTTTCGTGCAGCGGGTGGCGGAGGCCCGGCGGAAGCCGTACGAGCAGATCCAGCCGGTGGCGGAAGGGCGCGTGTGGCTCGGCTCCCAGGCCCAGACGAACGGCCTGGTGGACAGCTTGGGCGGCATCGAGCGCGCCATCGAGCTGCTGAAGAAAAAGGCGGGAATTCCGGAGAGCGACGACATCCGGCTCATTAGCTATCCGCCGCCCAGGACGCTATGGGAGCAGGTGTTCAATCCCGGGGCGAGTGAGCCGCTGCTGGATTCGCCGGATCTGCGCCGCCTGGTGCGCTTCGCATCGAGCACGTGGGCGAAAGGCGGGATGTTCAAACTGATGCCCTACTGGATCGAAGTGAAGTAGCAGGTGCGCGACTGGAACTACTCCATCGCGCCGCGGGCGCGGAGGAAAGCGGCTACCTGATCCTGGCCGTTCTCTATAGCGAGCTGGAGGGCCGTCTTGCCGGCCTTATTCCGCGCGTTGAGGTCCGCTCCTTTTTGCAGCAGCAATTCCACGATGGCGAGACGGCCCCAGGACGCGGCGGTGGCGAGCGGAGTTCCGCCGGACTCCTCTTCGCGCGCGTTCACGTCCGCGCCGCGGGCCAGCAGCAACTCGACAACCTCCTTCTGGCCTCCGAGCGCGGCATCGTGGAGGGCGGTAGCGCCCGACGCATTGCGGAGGCTGACCGAAACGCCGCGATCGAGCAGCAGTCCCACGATGTCGCGATGGCCTTTGAGTGCGGCGTCGTGCAGGAGCGTGGAGCCCTGGGCGGTAGGCATAGTGGGGTCCGCGCCGCTGTCGAGAATCAGCCGCACGACGTCGGTTTGGCCCCGCAGCACAGCTTCCTGAAGGCGCGGTTGGGTGGAGCTGTCCAGCTTCGCGCCGCGCTTGAGCAGCGCCTCGACCACCTGGCTGTGGCGGAAGCGAAGCGCCTCGTCGAGCGCCGTTGCCCCGGATTTGTCGGTTGCGTTGATGTCCGCGCCGGCATCGAGCAATACCTCGACCACATCGCGATAGCCTTTGAGCGCCGCTTCGTGCAGCGGCGTGGCGCCGGTCTCAGGATTCCGGACGCGGACGTCGGCGCCCCGGGCAATCAGGAGTTTCGCGACGTCGGCCCAGCCCTTCCAGGCGGCCTCGTCGAGCGGCGTGCTGCCTGAGGCGTCTCTCGCGCCGATTTTGGCGCCCCGCGCTAGCAGGAGTTCGACGATTTCCTTGTCCCCGCGGTTGGCGGCGAGGTGCAGCGGGGTGGCGCCGGAGCGGTAAGCGGTGTTGATGCCTGCGCCGTGGTCAAGCAGCAGGCGCACCAGTTCCGCGCGGCCGGTGATCACGGCGTAGTGCAGGGGCGTGGAGCCGGCCTCGGTGTGGCGGGCGTTGACGTCGGCGCCGCGCTCGATCAGCAGCGCGGCGATGGCGGCGTTGCCGTTCCAGGCGGCTTCGTGCAGCGGCGTGCCGCCGAGCCGGTCGCGGCCGTTCACGTCCGCCCCCGCATCGAGCAGCGCGCGGACGCGTTCGATGTTGCCGCTCTTAACGGCCTCGTGCAGCCCGACCGGCCCCGCGCACACCACCAGCCCCAGAAGGGCTGCCGGCAGCAGACCGCGCATACAATTCAAAGCTACCACCAGCCGCGTATCAGCGCGCTTTGGCGGCGCCAAGCAGGCGGTCGAGTTCGGTAAACAACCCGTTACCCTCGAAGATCTCCTGCGTCTCGGGCCCGTAGACGTACTCTTTAGCGATGAAGCCTTCCGGGTTCACGATATACAGCCGCGGCAGGCTGACGCTGGGGGTGCGAACGTAGGAATAAACCACCTGCCCGCAGTCGAACAGAATCGGGAAGGTGATCTTGTTCGCGGCGATGAATTTCGCCGCGGTTTCCGGGTTATCCGGAGCCGGGGCGATCGAGAGTACGGTGATTCTGTTGCCGTACTTCGTTTTCACCCGCTCGAGAACCTTCGCGAACGTACCGCAGTGCGGGCAGTCCGTCTTCATGAGATCGATCAGGACAAACCTGCCGCGATAGTCGGCCAGATCCTCCTGGCGGTTGGCGCTGGAAGGCAACGAGAAACCGGGAGCGCGCCGCATCTGGGCCGGCGCCAGCGCCGAGGAGACGAGAAGTGCTAGGGCAAGACAACCAACACGCATAGACCCAGCATACAAGAAGGGTCAGCCTGAAGCGTTCCAGCCTGCGTTTTCGCTTCCGGCGTTGGGGCTAGGCGTTAACGATCCGTTCCCTGGCTTTGTCCCAGCGCACGTACTGTTGCTTGCGGAACGATTCCACGCCCATGGCGCACGCCACCACACCGTAATAGCCGAGCATGCAATCGCACTTTAGGGGCTCGTTCTTGCGAATCGCGGCGATGAGATTCTGGTGGTGCAGGGTGATGTCTTCGCGGCCGGTCTTTTTGTGGACGATCTCCTGTCCCTTTTCCTTTCCCTGCGGCCGGATCACCCAGCCGGTGCTGGTGAACGTAAGGGTGGCTTTGTGTCCGCGGAGCACGTGCTCAACGGGCGTGTCGTTGGCCATGGATGAGACTAAAATTACGGTCGGCCCGCCGGGGTAATCCAGCAGGATGTTGAACGTATCCGGGACCTCGGCCTTACTCTCGGTAAATTGCCACGTGCCGCCGCAGGCGGCGCCGCGCTCGGGGAAAGTCAGCCCGAGCGATTTGATGATTCGCGTGACGCGGTGGACGAAAAGGTCGCTGGCGATGCCGCTGGAGTAATCCCAGAACCAGCGCCAGCGGAAGAAGCGGTTGGGATCCCAGGGCCGCTTGGGGGCCGGGCCGAGCCACGCTTTCCAATCCAGATTCACGCCGGGCTCGGTGCCCTCCTCGATGGGATAGGCCCAGAAGTCGTCCACGTGGTTGCGCGAGTAGTCGATCTGCGCAATCACTACTTTGCCGAGCGTTCCCTTCTTCACCTGCTCGAAGGCGGACTCATAGGAATCGTCCGACATACCCTGCACGCCCACCTGCATCTTCACGCCGGTCTTCTTGATCTGGGCGACCACCTTTTTTGCCTGCTCGACCGTGTGGGTCATCGGCTTCTCGCAGTAGATGTGCTTGCCGGCGGCGGCCGCATCGATGGTCATCTGGCAATGCCAGTGTTCGGGGGTGGCGATGAGAACGTAGTCGATGTTGCGGTCGTCGAGTATGTGGCGGTAATCCTTGTATGGTTTTCCCCCGGTGATCTCCACGGCCTTTTCCAGGCGCTTCTCCCAGACATCGCAGACGGCCAAAACGTCAATGTTGGCCTGCTCCTTCATCTTCATCAGCGCCTGCATGTGGCCGGTGGCCATCCCGCCGCAGCCGATCACGCCGATGCGCAGGCGTTCGCCCGCCCCAGCAATCTGCGAATAACTCTTGGCGGTGGTGAGGGTGGCCGCGGCGCCCGAGAGAAAACTTCTGCGAGAAATCGAATCCATAAGTAAGATTGTATGATCCCGGAGTACTGAAGTGCGCGTTCGGCGCCCTGCCCTCTATTGAGTCTCCGCGGGTTCTATGATCTACTGTCACACATGAGCAGGTTGCCGCTGGTTTTTCTTTTCCTCGGTCTACCCCTGGCCGCACAGGTCAAGTTTACGCATTCCAGCGATCGAATCTCGGTGGCGATCGACGGCAAGCCGTTCACCGAATTCATTGTGAGCGCCGACGTAAACAAGCCCTATCTGCACCCGCTGCGGTCGGCCTCCGGCAAGATCGTGACCCGTTTCTTCCCGATGGATCTCGTGGAAGGGGAGCGCCGGGATCACCCGCACCATCGCGGGCTGTGGTTCACTCACGGCGACGTAAACGGCTACGACTTCTGGGCCAACGAGCCGGGCCAGAAGGGGGCAAAGAAGGGGCGCGTGCTGCTCAAGAAAATCGTCGATCTCAAGGACGGAAAGAAATCCGGGACGATTGTGGCGTTGTTCGACTGGCTGGACACGAACAATAATCCGCTGGTGACCGAGAGCAGAGCGATGACCTTCTATTCGGAGCCAAGCCTTCGAACCATTGATATCGACATCACTCTCACCGCTGTGCCCAAAGTGGTTTTCGGTGACACGAAGGAGGGCACCTTCGCAATCCGGCTGGCGCCGTCGCTGGAAGAGGATCCCAAGGGCGCCCCTGCCACGCCAAAGCGCACGGGAACAATGCGGAACGCGGAGGGGGCGAAGACCGAAAATCAAGTCTGGGGCAAGCGGTCGCCGTGGGTGGATTACTACGGCGAAGTGGAAGGCGAGAAGCTGGGCATCGCGATCCTGGACCATCCCGGCAACCCGCGGCACCCCACTTACTGGCACGCGCGGGGATACGGCCTGTTCGCCGCAAACCCGTTCGGCGTCAGTGATTTTGAGAACGACAAAACCAAGGACGGCAGTTTGACGCTCGATGCCGGCCAGTCAGTACGCTTCCGCTACCGCGTGATCATTCACCCAGGCGATTTCCAGACAAGCAACATCGCGGCGCAGTTTGAGCGGTACGCCAAGACGAAATAGCCGCCGCTCAATGCGCCGGCGCAGCCGCCGGCCGCCGGCAGAGGCGCTCCGCAATCAGCTTGCCCGCGAGTTCGTTCCCGGCTTGGTTCCAGTGGCCGAAACCCATGACGGCGTTGGGAAACCCGTGCAGGAAGACTTTATGCGAGCGGGCGTGCTCCGCCATAGCGGGCGCGAGCGTGATTACGGAAATATTCTCCCGCTCGCAGAGCGCGCGCACGCGCATGTCGGGATACCACAGGTCCTTCACGCCGAGCCGTTTCATGAAGGCGTCGCGGACGGCGGCGTCGGGATGAACCTGGATTCCGGTGGAAAGCGTGACCACCCAGAAATCCGCGCCGTGCGCCCGGACTTCGTTCGCCATCTCGATAATCAGGGCCTCGGTGACGCGCCACGCCTCCTTCCACGTTTCAGTTTTCGGCTCGGAGTACACGGCATCATCGAGGCCCATTTCGCCCCCCTTGATCACCGCGCTTTCCGCTGCCGCCATGTCCATGGCCTTCACCGCCCCGCGCCGCTTGAAAGCGACGCGCGCCTGGTCCGCGAGCTGGAAGACGCGTGATTTGTTCCGCAGGCCCGCGGCCAAGCTTCTCACAGCCCGTTCGCCGGGGTCGAGCCGCAAGGAGGCAAGCGCGGCGCGGTAGGACTTGTCGAGCACGAGCCGGTCTTCCTTGTAGACGAAATAGGGAATTGCAGGATCGCCATTTAAGGCCGCCGAGTTGTTCCGCACGTCATTGCCGCTGAAAAACGCCAGCAGGACGATATCGGGCTTGTACTTCCAGACGCGGCGGCGCAGCATGAGCAGTTCCTGGGCGGTGCCGTAGCCCGAAACGCCGAAATTGAGCACCTCGCAGCGGCGTTTGGTGCAGGCGGAAAGCTCGCGGCCGAGCACGGCCCAGAACGCCTGTTCCTGCGGCACCTGCATGGCCTCGGCGAACGAATCGCCCAGAACGGCGATGCGGGTTGTGCCGGGCGGCTTCTCGAGACCGTGTTCGGTGTCTCGCATGCCGTCGCTATTGATGCGCACGAAGGCGCCGCCCTCGCCTTGCGACCGGCCCTCCGCTCCTGCGCGCAGGCGGCTGCCTAGGTCGGGATCCTCCTCATAGAAAGACGGGAACGAGACGCCGGCAACGCGCAAAACGATTTCAGCGCCAATCAGCGCTGCGACGCCGGACGCCGCGATCAGAGCAATGTCTTTCAGCATCGGCTAATCGAGTTCGAACGCGTCCTTGTAGTTCCGCTTGAGCGCGGGGTCTTGATCTTCCTTCCGCAAAAAACAATCGCCCACTGCGAGGGTTTCGATCTCCGTGCCCATAAAACAACGAAAGGCGTCCTCGGGCGTGCAGACAATCGGTTCCCCGCGGACGTTGAAACTGGTGTTGACTATCACCGGGCACCCGGTGCGCTCCTTGAAAGCGGAAATCAGGGCGTGGTAGCGCGGGTTGGTTTCGCGATGCACGGTCTGAATGCGTGCCGAATAGTCCACGTGCGTGACGGCGGGGATCTCCGAGCGCGGCACCTTCAGCTTTTCGATGCCGAACAGTTTCTTTTCCTCCTCCGTCATCGCGCGGCGGCGATTCTCGGCTACGTCCGCCACGAGCAGCATGTAAGGGCTGTCGCCGTCGAACTCGAACCAGTCCGCAACGTCCTCGCGCAGCACGGAGGGCGCGAAGGGGCGGAACGATTCGCGGTACTTTACCTTGAGGTTCAGCACAGACTGCATGGTGGGCGAGCGCGCGTCCCCTAGAATCGAGCGGGCGCCGAGCGCGCGCGGGCCGAATTCCATGCGGCCCTGAAACCAGCCGAGAGCCTTGCCCTCAATGAGAGCGTTCGTGCAAGCCTCGATCAGGCGCTGCTCGTCGAGCACGCTGAAGCGGGCGCCGGCGCGGCGCAGCCTTTCTTCGATTTCTCCTTGCGGGAACGCAGGGCCGAGATAGGCTCCGCGCATCAAGTCGCAGCCCGGTGCGAAGCGTCGCGGCTGTTTCCGGTAGAGATGATAAGCGGCCAGAGCTGCTCCCAGCGCGCCTCCGGCATCGCCCGAGGCTGGCTGGATCCAGATTCGCTCGAACCGCCCGTCGCGCAGCAGCTTTCCATTTGCCACGCAGTTGAGCGCGCAGCCGCCCGCCAGGCAAAGGTTGCGCGCGCCTGTTTCCGCCTGAAGCGAGCGCGCCATCCGGAGCACAACCACTTCCAGCACTGCCTGAATCGAGGCGGCCACATCCATGTGCCGCTGCTCCACCGGCTCGCTCGGCTTTCGCGCCGGACCGCCGAACAGGCTCTCGAACCGCCCGTTGGTCATCTTCAACCCGGTGCAGTATTCGAAATAATCGAGGTTAAGCCGGAATGAGCCGTCGGGCTTCAAATCGATCAGGTTTTCGAGAATTTTCCCAGCATACTTAGGCTCGCCGTACGGAGCGAGTCCCATCAGCTTATACTCGCCCGAGTTCACCTTGAAACCGGCGTAGTAAGTGAAAGCGGAGTATAACAGCCCCAGGGAGTGCGGAAAATGAATTTCCTTAGTAACCTCCAGGTGATTGCCGCGGCCGATCGCGACAGAGGTGGTTGCCCACTCCCCGACGCCATCCATAGTGAGCACCGCGGCTTCGTCGAACGGAGAAGGATAGAAAGCGCTGGCGGCATGACTCAGATGGTGCTCGGCAAAAAGCAATTTTTGGTCCCAAGCGTAATCGGATCCGTAATCCCTTAGCTCTCTGCGGAGCAGGTTTTTCTGGAATAACTTTTCCCGTACCCAGATGGGGATCGCCATCCGGAACGAGCGCAGCCCGCGCGGCGCGAATGCAAGATACGTTTCGAGCAGCCTTTCAAATTTCAGAAACGGTTTGTCGTAGAAAACGACGCAATCGATGTCGTCCAGAGTAAGCCCGACGCTTTTCAGGCAATACCGGACCGCGTGGCGCGGGAAACGGGGGTCGTGCTTGCGGCGGGTAAAGCGCTCTTCCTGCGCCGCGGCGACAATCGCGCCGTCCTCGATCAATGCGGCGGCGCTGTCGTGATAGAACGCTGAGATCCCGAGAATCCGCATGGGGCCCCCGGAGGCTCAAAACAGCGTGTAGATGAACGGCGCGACAGCGGTGCTCTGCGCCAGAATCAGCAGACCGCCCAGCAGCAGCATCATGAGCAAAATCGGGGCCAGCCAGAATTTCTTGCGCGCCCGCATGAAAGCCCAGAGTTCTGAGACAAAAGACATCGGTCTCTCCTAGAACTGTTGCGGCATCGATTCGGGAGGCGGGCCAGGCGGGCGGCGTTCGATCCAGTAAGAGGAAGCGCTTGGATCGCGGCGCAGCCGCAGCAGGTCCTTTCCCGCAAGCCGCAAAAGCAACCCGACGGGAGTGACCACCAGGAAGAACAGCAGTCCCGTAACAATCGGGTTGGTAAGTTTGCCCAACAAAAGGCCAAACCGGGTCCAGAGCCGGTTGGCTGGATGCAGCAGAGCAGGCCGCAATAGAGTAACTAAGGCGAAAAGCGCGGCGGTAATTAAAGCCCACTGCCTGACGGGCTCGCGGTGAAGCAGAGGCCAGGCGCCAACAAGACAGAAAAAGATAGTAAATACCCAGCCGAAAGACCGGTCCGAAGGTCCGGACACTATTTCTTCAGCGGTTAGATGTTCGTGAGTCAAGTGAGTGACGCTGCCCCAGTCAGCTTTGAGCACATTATATCACGCCGGAGCGGGCGCGCCGCTCTCACCAGAATTCGGCTAGAATGAAACCAAGTTCCCGGGGTCGTCGCTATAAACCACTTATGTGCGGCATCGCAGGGTTTGTGTTGCGGGAGGGGGAGGCGCAACCGGCGGACGTACGCGCCATGTGCGACCGCATACGCCACCGCGGTCCGGACGATGAAGGCTACCACCTCGACGGCGGCTGCGCCATCGGCATGCGCCGGCTCAGCATCATCGACCTCAGCACTGGCCACCAGCCGATGTCCAACGAGGACGGCTCGGTATGGGTCGTATTCAACGGCGAAATCTACAATTATGCGGAGCTGCGCGATACCCTGGCCGCGCGCGGGCACCGTCTGGTGACCCGCAGCGATACCGAAACGCTGGTGCACCTCTACGAGGAGGAGGGCGCGGACGGGCTGCGCCGGCTGCGGGGCATGTTTGCCCTTGCCATCTGGGACGCCCGGCAGCGGAAACTGCTGCTGGCCCGCGACCGCTTCGGAAAGAAGCCGCTCTACTACGCCGTCCTGCCGGGCGGGCTCTACTTTGCCAGCGAACTGAAGTGCCTGAAGCTGCCGGCAATTCCGGCCCATCTCGACGACTCGGCGCTGCGGCTCTACTTTCAGTTCGGCTACATTCCCGACCCGGCGAGCCCCTTCCGCGCAATCCGCAAGCTGAAGGCGGGCACGTGGCTCGAATACGACGCGCGCGGCAACGTGAGGGAGGGCCGTTATTGGCGCCTGCCGCCGCCCGTCGCAGAGCCCGCGCCGGGCTTCACCGAGGCCGAGGCCGAAGCCCGCGTGCGAGAGGCTTTCGACGAGGCCGTCCGGTTGCGGTTGGTGGCCGACGTGTCGCTCGGGGCATTTCTCAGCGGCGGCATCGATTCCAGTTGCGTGGTGGCAGCCATGGCGCTCCAATCGCCCGCGCCCGTCAAAACATTTTCCATCGGCTTTGAGGAGGCCGAGTTCAACGAACTCGCCTATGCTCGCC
Organism: Rhodospirillales bacterium; assembly: GCA_050261015.1. GTDB lineage: Bacteria > Acidobacteriota > Terriglobia > Bryobacterales > Bryobacteraceae > Fen-330. Next base: position 39,478 of record JBLNCW010000021.1, read on the forward strand.
TGGTGGCGGACCGGTGGCGCACCGAGCACCACGAAATCGTGCTCCGCGCCGATGCGGCCGCGCTCGCCTACGAAATGGCGTGCTGCTTTGACGAGCCGTTTGCCGACAGCGCCGCCATCCCGAATTACCTGCTGGCGAAGTTCACCGCCCGGCATGTCAAGGTGGCCCTCACCGGAGACGGCGGCGACGAGCTGTTCGCGGGCTACGACAGCTTCCGCCGCGTCCAGCAACTGGCGATCTACGACCGCGTGCCGCAAGCGCTGCGCCGGTTCGTTTCCATCGCGGCCGGCCTGCTGCCGTATTCCGCCTATGGGAAGAACTACCTGCGGATGATCAGCCGCCCGTCGGCCCTCTTGCGCTATTTCGAGCTGAACTATGCGCCGTACTACGTGCGAAAGAACCTGCTCGAGCCGGAATGGATGCTGCCGGCCGATGCCGCCTTCCTGACGCGCACCTTCGCTGACTGCCTGCTGCCGGAGGATGCAGGAGCGCTTGCCCAGGGGATGTACTTCGAGGCGACAGCGAACCTCACCGGCGACATGCTCGTCAAGGTAGACCGCACTACCATGGCCCACTCGCTCGAAGCGCGCTGCCCGTTTCTGGACGACCGCCTGGCGGAGCTGGCCGCCGCCATCCCGCACTTCTGGAAAATTCGCAACGGGCGCGGCAAGGACATTCTGATTCGCGCCATGGCTTCGCGCTTGCCTCCCGAACTGCTCCAGCGCGGGAAGCACGGCTTCGAACCGCCCTTCTCGGTCTGGATGCGCGGGCCGCTGCGCGATATGCTCCACGACCACCTCACGGCGCCGCGCTTTCTCAGCCGCGGCATCGTATCGCCCGGGTTCGTAAGAAAACTGCTCGCGGAGCACCAGAGCGGCCGGCGAAACAACGAGCGCTGGCTGTGGTCCCTGCTGATGCTGGATCTCTGGCTGTGCGAGGCAGAACCGGCCGGCAGATATGCGGAAGCTGGTTAAACGCGCGGCGCTCTCTGTGCTCAAGTCCGCCGGCCTGTTCCGCGCCTTTGAGAGCAGCCGGTGGCGCCGCGACGGCGTGGCGATTCTCTGCTATCACGGCATTTCGCTGACCGACGAACACGAGTGGGACCCGAGTCTCTACATGAGCCCGGAGGATTTCGAGCGCCGGCTGGAAATTCTGAAGAAACGGCGCTACTCGGTCCTGCCGCTCGGCGAGGCCATCGAGCGCATCCATGCGCGCGACCTGCCGCCCAAAAGCGTCGCCATCACGTTCGATGACGGCGCTTACGACTTCTACCGCCGCGCATGGCCGCTGCTGCGCGCCTACGAATTCCCCGCGACCGTTTATCTGACCACCTACTACAGCGAGTACAACCGCCCGGTGTTCAACACCGCCGCGTCGTACCTGCTCTGGAAAGCGCGCGGGCGCATCCTGGACGGCGCGAAGCTCGGGCTCAGGAAATCGCTCGACCTCCGGACCGCTGCCAGCCGGCGGAGCGCCTGGCTGTGGCTTCTGGCGGAAGCCGAAGCGAGCGGAATGGACGCGGCGCGGAAGGACGAGTTGCTTCAAGCCCTCGCGGCGGCCGCCGGTGTGGATTACTCCGTGCTGCTGCGGAAGCGGCTGCTGCACATCATGACCCCGGCCGAGGTTGCTGAACTGGCGGCCGCCGGCTGCGACATCCAATTGCACACGCACCGCCATCGCACACCGCTCGACCGCAGCCTGTTCGTTCGGGAGATTCGCGATAACCGCGAGCGGATCGAGGCCGCCTCCGGAGCGCCGGCCATCCACTTCTGCTATCCGTGCGGCTTTTACCGCCCGGAATTTCTGCCCTGGCTCGCCGCGGAGCGTGTCGTCTCGGCCACGACATGTGAACCCGCGCTCGCGCGCGCCTCCTCCAACCGCCTGCTGCTGCCGCGGTTCGTGGACCACGCCAACCTGTCCCCGGTGGAGTTCGAAGCCGGCATCTCGGGATTCACTCTGGCGCTGCGGCGATAGATTACGCCGGCGTTAGCCTTTTTGAGCGCTTCGCGATCCAGTGAACCACCAGCGGCCGGTGCCGGCTATCCACGCAGAGGAAGAAAGCCAGCGGGTAGTAAACGGCCGCGATGGCCGCGCCCGCGGCCAGAACCTGTATGAGGTTGTCTCCGGGCAGCGCGGCCGGCTTAAGGCCCCAGGCGAACGCGGCCACGGGCGCGGCCGCCAGCATCGGGCGCAGGTAAATGGACCGCATGTAGCGCCCGAAACTGAAGTCCAGGTGGCGGCAGAGAAGCCAGGGGGTGAAAATGCCGCGGTCAAGCACCATCAGCACGGAGGCGACCCAAGCCGCCCCCATGATCCCGAAGCGCGGCACGACGAAGTACAGCGCGGCGGCCAGCGCGATGCCTTCTACCAGCAAGCCGCGCGCGTACCCGCGGTGCTTTGCCATTCCGTACAGAATCGAACTCGAATTCACCTGCCCGGCGATGGCCAGCGTGGTTCCGATGAGCAGCACGGGCAGCAGCGGCGCGCTCATGGCCACAAAATCCGGCTTGCGGATCCAGACGCGGATCAGCTCGCGCCCGTAAAAGAACAGAAATACAGCTAGCGGCAGGAACAACGTCAGGCAGTAGCGATTCACGTACATGCCCAGGCGCGGGATGGCGTCGCGCTCCTCCTTGGCAACCAGTTCGGCGGCGCTGGAAGAAGTGATGAGGCCGACGCGGTCCACCGCGTCCCCGGTGTATTGCAGGAGCCGGACCGGCAGGCTGAAATAGCCCACGTAGGCGGCCGGCCGAAAGACGCCGATCAGCAGCGGAGCGGCCTGGTTGATTAGCTGTGTCGCCACGCCGCTGGTGAGCGTGTGCACGCCGTAAGCGATCATCTGCCGGAACATGGCCAGCCTGGCCATGCGCAACGAGAAGCGCTGCTCGGGGAAGACGCGGCGAAGAGCGAGAATGCTCAGCGCGTAGGCGAACACCTGGCTTGCCACCACCAGGAACCCCAGTGAGATCAACCCGTGGCCGAGGAACAGCAGGACGGCGGTTCCCGCCACCCGCACCACCGTGGCGGAGATCGCTATGCGGCTCGACAACTCGAAGCGCTGGAAGCCCTCCAGGCAGGCGGTGAAAATGTTGAAAATCATGCCGAACGCCCAGCTCGTACCCACCAGCGCGATCAGGAAGGCAAACGGGGCGCGGTATTCGGGCGACACCTGAAAAACACGGTCCACATGGCGCGAGAGGACGATGCTGATTCCGAACAAAACCAGCGCCACGAAGGAGAAATAGACCACGCCCGTGTTGATGAGCTCGTTGATCTTTGCCGTCTCCCCGGTGGCACGGTAGTGCGCCGAATATTTGACTGCCGCGGAACGGAGGCCGAGGTCGAACAGCCAGTAATTCTCGATCAGGCCGAAGACCAGCACCCAGACGCCGTAGCCCTCGTCGCCCAGCTTGCGGATGAGATAGGGAGACAGGAAGATGCCGGAAGCGACTGTAACGGCGACGCCCAGCCAGCTCCAGAGGACGTTGCGGACGAAGCGCTCGCTGCGGGTAGGTTGAGGGTTCCCAGAAGCACCCAGAATGCTTTCATTTTACCCCGCCAGAGCAGCAGGAACGAAAAAGGCCGCCCCCGGGGAGGGCGGCCTGGCCTTTCGGGATCAAGGCGCGTCAAGCCTTACGGAGACGCTGCCGGGCAAGGCCGAGCAGGGCAATCAGGCCGCCGCCCAGCAGTACGTATGTGCCCGGCTCCGGCGCATGCGTCGCGGAGGAAGTGGGAGGAGTCACGGGCCCCGGGGAGGACGGAGGCCCCGGATTTCGAGGCGGCCCCGCCGGATCCCTGGAATCCACACTGCCCTGGTACATCACTCCGAACGGTCCCCCGTTCCGCTGGAAGGCTTCTATGGCCAGAGTATGCTGCCCCGCCGGTAGGCCGTTCAGGGAGATCGTCTGGCCTCGAGCTGGACTGCAGCCGATCGGGTCGGGTCCGGCGCAGGTCGCGCTCTGCCGCCCATTGGCGGGGAACTGCTCAACGCCGTTCAGAAGAACCCGCGCGGTGTCGTCGGCCCAGACCGTGACCGCCCCGGTGTTGTTTGCCGAAGGCAGCGTGAACGGATGGAAGAAGATCGCGCTCGGGGTCAGTCCGGCCAAATCGGCCGGATTCATGCTGCCCAGCACGTCCGGGACTACGAACCCGGGGTCCCTGCCTCCCGTGTCGCCACGGTAGGAAATCCACACCGCGTCTCCGTTGGGCTGCCACATCGGATGTACTTCGACGGCAACGTTCTCCCCGGAAATATTGTTCGACCCGATCCCAGGGCCGCTGTTTATGTCGATCATAGTCGCCTGGGCGACCGGGATGGCAATGCAAAGTGAGACACCCAGAATCGCAATCCTCATTACCCCTCCTGCTTACAATTCTAACCGCGGGAGGGGGCCTGAGGACACTCTGCTAACCTGCTCATATTCAATGACTTAGGTGTTTGAAAGCCAGGGTCAGTGAACGGTCGTAAACTCCGGCATTGAGAGCACGCCCCGGGCAGCCGCCGCGCTGCGCACCTGCCGCGCTATGGGCTGGATCAGCTCGAGCGTGCGGGTGAGGAGAGCGGTGGATGCCGAGCTCTCGCCCGGATCGCGCTCGCGTCCCGAAACCAGGTCCATAAAGGCCTCAAATGTGGTCTTTTTGCGCGGGAACACGACGATGCGGACGCTTTCCGTATCCGGAATGCCGGCTGCCTTACGAGCCAGCTTCAATGCCGTGGAGAACCCGCCGAGTTCGTCCACCAGGCCGAGCCTTTTGGCGTCCTCGCCGGTCCAGATGCGGCCCTTGGCGATCTCCAGCACGCGTTCCTTGTGCAGCCGGCGGCCTTCGGCCACCTTGCTGGTGAAATCGGCGTATATGCGGTCGAGAGCGGCCTCGAACCGTTTCTGCTCTGGAGGGCTGTAGTCGGAAGTGGAGCTCCAGATCCTGGCGTGATTTCCCACGTGTACTTCATCCCAGGAGACGCCGATTTTGTCCCAGGCGCCCGTGGTCAAAACCTTGCCGCCAAGAACGCCGATGGACCCGGTGATCGTACCCGGCTGGGCGACGATTTTATCCGCCGCCATGGCCACGAAGTACCCGCCGGAACCGGCCAGATTGCCCATCGACACAATGACCGGTTTGCCGGCCTTTTTGGCCAGCACGGTTTCCCGCCAGATGGCGTCGGAGGCCACGTAAGAGCCGCCCGGGCTATCCACGCGGAACAGAATGGCCTTCACGCTCGGGCTCTTCACCGCCGCGCGGAACGCGGCGGCAACGGTATCGGAACCCATCGAGAGATCGCCGAACAAAGGATCGAAACCGCTGCGTCCCCGCCGCACGCCTCCCACCCCGTAGATCAGGGCGATGGTCTTGCCCGAAGTGTGCGGCCGGCCGGCGCGCTGCAGGTATTCGCTCAGGGAAAGCAGCTCGGCGTCCTTTCCGGCCTTCTGTTTAGCCTTCTCGTACACCTCGTCGCGGTACGACAGGCCGTCCACGAGTTTCGCGTCCACGGCTTCCTGCCCGAGGAACGGCCCGCGATCCACCAGCGCGCGGACCTGATCCTCCGAAATGCGCCGGCCCTCGGAGATTCCGCGCACGATTTGCGAAAACCAGGACCTGATTACCGCCTCGTTGGCTTCACGATGCGCCGGCGTATACTTCTTCTCCGTATAAACGTTCTTCGCGCTCTTATATTCATAGCGGTGATCCAGGCGCGGGACCACGCCGAGCTTATCCAGGGTGCCGCGGAAGAACTGGGTTTCCATGATGAGGCCGGTCAGGCCGACATCGCCCGAGGGCTGGAGCCAGACCTGATCGAATGCCGTCGCCAGGTAGTACGAGCCGTTCCCCGGACCGAACTCGCCAAAGGTCTCCGAGAACGCCACGGCGAACTTTTTGTGAGCCCGGAAATTCCGCACCGCATCGCGAATTTCCTGGGCTTGCGCCATGCCCATCCCGCTGCCGCCCAGCCGGGCGACGAGACCCGCCACGCGATCATCCCTGGAGGCACGCTCCAGCGCATCCACGACGTCGCGGACGACAGTGGTTTTCGAGAGCAGCGCCTTAGCGACGGCGTCATCGGGGACGTCCTCGATCAGCCCGGTTTCGAAGTTGGCTTCGAGAATGGTTTTTGAAGGCACGCTGCCGGTCGAGGTGCGCATGGAAATGCCGATCACGAACACGAGCAGCACGAAGAGAATGGAGAGCCCGCCACAAACGGCTAACAGACCTACGAGCAGTTTCCTCATGTCAACGCCTCCGCCTACAGCCTATAATTTAGGCGATTGACTCTTGCGGCGTCACCTGAGGATTTGGGCAAGCGGCTGGACGTGTTCCTCCAGGAACGGCTTCCGCAGTACAGCCGCTCGCGGCTGCAGCAGTGGGTGAAAGACGGCCGGGTGCTGGTGAACGGGGCGGCCGCGCGAGCGTCCTACCGGCTGCGCGGAGAGGAAACCGTTGAAGTTGAGCCGGCCGAGCTGCCGCCGCTCAGAGCCGTCCCCGAGGAGATTCCGCTCCGGATCCTGTACGAGGACAGCGACGTGATCGCCGTGGACAAGCCAGCCGGCATGGTGGTGCACGCGGGAGCGGGGGTGCACTCCGGAACGCTGGTCAACGCCCTGCTGCACCGCTTCGGCGCCCTCTCGCAATTGGGCGGGGAGCTTCGGCCCGGCATCGTGCACCGGCTGGACCGGTTCACCAGCGGCGTTTTGCTGGTGGCGCGAAACGACGCCGCCCACCGCCGGCTCGCCGAGCAGTTTTCCGCGCGCAAGATCGAAAAAGTCTATATCGCGCTGGTGCATGGGGCGGTGAAAAAGGACCAGGGCCGGATCGAGAAACCCATCTCGCGCGACCCGGTGCGGCGGGTGCGGATGACGGCGCGCAGGGCCTCCGGCAGGGCGGCCATCACCGAGTACCGCGTGATCCGCCGGTTCGCCCGTTTCGCCTTGCTCGAAGTACAGATCAAGACGGGCCGTACGCACCAGATCCGGGCGCACCTCTCCAGTCTGGGGCACCCCATCGCGGGGGACCGCCTGTATGGCGCTCCGGCACGGGTTGAAGGCCTTCCTCCCCTCGAGCGCTTTTTCCTGCACGCCTGCCGTGTCCGGTTCGCGCAGCCGTCAACCGGCGATCCTGTTACGGTGGAATCCCCGCTGCCACCGGAGTTGGCAGGGTGGCTTTCGGAGTTGGCGGCCAGATTTCCCGCTTGAGAGGCCGAGCAGCTCGCCCCTATAATTAGGTAGGACCATGAAACCGGTGGTTGCGGGACTGTTTCTTGCAAGCGCATTCGGGCTCGCGCTCCAGGCACAACAGCCTGCGCAGAAACCGGATCGCGCAACGGTCGCCCAGCAGGAGGACGACGAGAAGACGCGCATCATCCTCGACGTCACGCGGGTCAACATTCTGTTCACGGTCACCGACAAGAGGGGCCGCTTCATCACCGACCTGACCAAAGACGACTTCGAGGTCCTCGAAAACAACAAGCCTCAGAACATCATGGAGTTCACCGCGGAGAGCGACCTGCCGCTGCGCATGGCCATCCTGGTGGACACCAGCAACAGCATTCGTCCCCGCTTCCGGTTCATCCAGGAGGCGGCGGTGGAGTTCGTGAACAGCGTTGTACGGCCACGCCGGGACCGGGCGCTGATCGTGAGCTTTGACACCACAACCCAACTGGTTTCCGACTTGAGCGACGATCCGGAGCAACTCGCCGCCAATATCCGAGACCTGCGGCCGGGCGGCGGCACTTCGCTCTACGACGCGATCTTCTATGCCTGCCGCGACAAGCTGGGAGTCGAGCAGCCAAGGCACAACTTCCGCCGCGCGATGGTGATTCTAAGCGACGGCGAGGACAACCAGAGCCATGTCACGCGGGACCAGGCGCTGGAAATGGCGCAGAAATCCGATGTCGTGATCTACACGATTTCCACCAATATCAGCAGGACGGAGACCAGCGGCGACAAAGTTTTGAGATACCTGGCTTCGGAAACGGGCGGGCAGGCATTTTTCCCGTTCAAGGTTGAAGACCTGTCGCAGAACTTCGAGAATATCGCCAACGAGCTGCGCCACCAGTACAACATCTTCTACCGGCCTGAGCCGATGAAGACCGACGGCTCCTACCAGAAGGTCAGCGTCAGGATCAAGAAGGGGAAGGACATGGTGGTGAGGGCGCGCAAGGGCTACTACGCGCCGAAGCTGTAACGCAGCACGCCTCATTCCGCTATAATTCTCGTTTCGGCGGAGAATCTCCTGACAATGGACGAAAAAGAACGCACGCGCGCTCTCGGGCTCACCCTGGGACAGATTGAGAAGCAGTTCGGCAAGGGATCCATCGTAAGGCTGGGCTCGAAGGAAGCCCTGGTGCCGGTGTCGGTAATCCCAAGCGGTTCGATTTCGATCGACTCGGCGCTGGGAGTGGGCGGATTTCCGCGCGGGCGCATCATCGAGATTTTCGGTCCGGAGTCCTCCGGTAAAACGACGGTGGCCCTGCACGCGGTGGCCAGCGCCCAGAGGCTGGGCGGCATGGCTGCCTTCATCGACGTCGAGCACGCTCTGGATCCCATTTACGCGGCGAAACTCGGCGTGGATGTGGACAACCTGCTGGTTTCGCAGCCGGATTACGCCGAGCAGGCCCTGGAGATCGCGAGCGCGCTGATCAGCTCCGGCTCTATCGACGTGCTGGTGGTGGACTCGGTCGCCGCGCTGGTGCCGAAAAGCGAGCTCGACGGCGAAATGGGCGAGTCGTCGGTGGGCGTGCAGGCGCGGCTCATGTCGCAGGCATTGCGGAAGCTGACCGGCAATGTCTCCAAGTCGAACACGTGCCTGATCTTTATCAACCAGATCCGCGAAAAGATCGGAGTCATGTTCGGGAATCCCGAGACCACTACCGGCGGCCGCGCGCTGAAGTTCTACTCCACCATACGCGCGGACATACGGCGCATCGCGGCAATCAAGGATGGCGAGACGGTCATCGGCAGCCGGACGCGCATCAAGATCGTGAAGAACAAGGTGGCGGCTCCGTTCCGCGAGGCCGAGTTCGACATCCTCTATGGCGAGGGCATTTCGCGGGAAGGCGATTTGATCGACGTGGGAGTGGCGCACAACGTGATCGAGAAGAGCGGGTCCTGGTACAGCTATAAGGGCGACCGCATCGGCCAGGGCCGCGAGAACGCCCGCCAGTTCCTCAAAGACAACGCCGACGTGGCTGAGAAGATCGACGCCGAACTCAGGCAGGCGCTCGGGCTGGTGCGCCCGTCTCCGGCCGCCCAGGGCGCCAACGGGGGACCGGGAACCGAAGCGCCGCCCGCATCCTTAAGACCGGCGCCGGCCGCGAAGAGATAAGCTCCGGATCGCGGCCGGTCTGTTCACGCCCGATCTTTGGTGAGATTTCCCGTCTCTTCTTCCCACCAAACTTTGCATGGACGGAAAAGATCGCCGGCGGGCGATTGACTTGACTCTCGCCACCCTCGATAAACAGTTCGGCAGCGGCTCGGTGCTCCGGCTCGGCTCGCGCAACGTCCTCCCGGTCACCGTCATCTCCAGCGGTGTGATCTCCGTGGACGCGGCCCTCGGCGTAGGCGGGTTTCCGCGCGGGCGCGTGATCGAGGTTTTTGGACCGGAATCCTCGGGAAAGACGACGCTGGCTCTGCAAGTTGTGGCGGAAGCGCAGAAGGCAGGCGGGACGGCGGCGTTCATCGATGCCGAGCACGCGCTGGACCCGGTGTATGCCCGCAAGCTGGGCGTCGATACCGACAACCTGCTCGTCTCGCAGCCGGATTACGGAGAGCAGGCGCTTGAAATCACCGCCGCGCTGGCCGGCTCGGGCGCGGTGGATGCGATTGTGGTGGACTCGGTGGCGGCACTGGTTCCCAAGGCCGAGCTCGAAGGCGAAATGGGCGACAGCCATGTCGGCTTGCATGCCCGGTTGATGTCTCAGGCGCTCAGGAAACTCACCGGCACGGTGTCCCGCACCAACACCTGTCTCATCTTCCTCAACCAGATCCGGGAAAAGATAGGGGTCATGTTTGGGAACCCCGAGACCACCACCGGAGGCCGGGCGCTCAAGTTCTATGCTTCGGTTCGCGCCGAAGTGCGCCGGGTCGCCTCCATCAAAGAAGGCGACAGTGTGGTCGGCAGCCGCACCCGCATCCGGATCGTGAAGAACAAGGTGGCGGCTCCGTTTCGCGAAGCTGAAGTGGACCTGATCCACGGGCAGGGGATCTCGCGGGAAGCGGACCTGCTGGATTTGGGAGTCGCTCAAAAACTGGTGGAGAAGAGCGGATCCTGGTTCAGCTTTCGAGGCGAGCGGATCGGGCAGGGGCGGGAAGCGGCGCGGCGGTTCCTGGAAACACAAGCCGAACTGCGCGAGGGATTGGAAACGGAGTTGCGGCGGGTACTGGGACTGGCGGCCTCTTTGGGTGCCGCCGGCAATCCGGCATCCCGGAGTGCGGCCGCGGCTCGCTGAGAGCAGGATGCGGAACCCTTGTGTTTAGGGGCTTCGGAGGCGGCCAGTGCAAAGAAAGCCCCGAAAACTGGGCTTTTCGCGCACATTCCGCTTTACAACCGCCGCGCATTTCCTTATCATCAATTTGACTTGATCGTGTTCGGAGCGCGGAACAGCAGTACTTCAGCGCTTCGGCAGCGAAAAGCCCTGTTCTAAGAGTCAAATTTTGGGAGGATTCCGAAACGTTCTATGGCTGAAGTGAAACGCATGACGCAAACTCAACTGGTGAAGGAACTCGCCGCCCAATGCGAAGTCAACAACAAAATCGCCAAGCAGTTCCTCCAGAGCTACGCGGATATCGCGATCCGTGAGACAAAGAAGAACGGCGTGTTCGTGCTTCCGGGGATTGGGCGCCTGGTCCGGGTGGAGCGCAAGGCGCGCACCGGCCGCAATCCGGCGACCGGCGAAACCATCAAAATCCCCGCCAAGAAGGTAGTGAAGTTCCGTGTCGCGAAATCCGTGAAGGACGCGATCGTTCCGCCGAAGAGGAAATAACGGTTCACGTCTGGTAAGGGCGGAAATGAAAACCCCGCGAGCGATCCTCGCGGGGTTTTTGATTTTTGATGCCGAGTTCGCCTGCTCAAATTGCGAGCAGTATCAGGAAGCCGTTATGCCTGCTTCTTCTCTTCTTCGGCCTTCTCCTCGCCCTTCAAGGCGCTCTTGAAGTTGCGAATTCCTTCGCCCAAGCCTTTCGCCACTTCAGGGATCTTTTTCCCGCCGAACAGGAGAACGGCGACACCCAAAATGATCAAAAGCTCCGGCATGCCAATAGACCTCAACATGCGGCCTCCTTTGCTATCTCACCCATTGTAACAGACGGGCTTAAGTCCAGCGCTGCTGGATATTCCGCCGCCAACAGAAGCGGGCCGCCCCCCTTTCCCGTGCCGCGGCGTCCGGAAAATGGCCCTTATGTCCCCTGAGGTAAGATGGAGGTATTCGGGGTTCCGGGGGCGGGGATTTCGCTTTCATGACACTTCCGGTCATTCTCATTTCAGCAGTACTGGTCTGGTCTGCCTTCCCTGGGACGGCGTTCGCGCAGGCCGGAATTTTCCAGACGGCGCCTCCGGAACTGCCGCGCCAAGCCAGCCCACCAACGCCGCAGCCGGCGCAAACGGGCGCTCCGGGCGGGAGCCCGTACGCGGGTAGCGTGCCCCTCGGCATGCCCACGCCGGGGGTGATCGAACTCTCGTTATCCGAGGCGATTGACCGCGGGCTGCGCCGCAATCTCGGCCTGGTGCTCAAGCTCGAATCCACCCGCCTCGCGGAGGCCGAGCGGCGGTTCGCCCGCGCCGGATTGCTGCCAAGCTTCACGATCCAGGCCGCGGAGGCGCTACAGGAAATCAACCTGCAGGCGCTCGGGTTCACGGGTCAGGTCCCCGGTCTGAGGACCATAGTTGGCCCTTTCAGCGTTTCCGACTTGCGGGGATATGTGACCCAGCCGGTCCTGGACTTCACGGCCCTGTACCAGAACAGGGCGGCTTCAGCGGGGCTGCGGGCGGCGAGGTTGTCCTACCAGGATGCGCGCGACATCGTGGTGCTCACGGTCGTGGGGCTGTATTTGCAAGCAGTGGCCGGGGAGGCAAGGGCCGCCGCGGCAGAGTCGCAGTATGAAACCGCCCAGGCTCTTTACAAGCGTGCGGAGGGTCTGAAAGCGGCGGGCATGGTGGCGGGAATCGATGTGCTCCGCGCGCAGGTGCAGATGCAGGCGCAGCAGCAGCGCGTGATCTTCTACCGCAACGAGTTCGCAAAGCGGAAGCTGGAGCTGGCACGGGCGATCGGCCTGGCTTCCGGGCAGGAATTCCGGCTTGCGGAGAAGCTGCCGGAAACGCCGCCGCCGGTCATGAGCCTGGAGCAGGCGCTGGCGCAGGCGTACAGCCGGCGCGCGGACTACCAGAGCGCGCTGGCGGCGGTTAACTCGGCGGAGTTGTCCAGTAAAGCCGCGCGGGCGCAGCGCTATCCGGCCATCACCATTGATGCCGACTACGGCGCGCTCGGGCGCCGCCCGACGGAATCCCACGGCACGTTTGCGATTTCCGGCACCCTGGCGATTCCGGTGTTCGATGGCGGCCGCTTCAGCGCCGCGGTGCTGGAAACCGACGCGCTGCTGGCGCAGAGAAGGGCGGAAGCCGAAGACCTGCGGGCGGCCATCTACTACCAGGTGCAGGCGGCCTTCCTGGATCTGGCGGCGGCGGGCGATCAGGTGGCCGTGGCGAAAAGCTCCATTCAGCTCGCCGCAAGGCAACTCGCCCACGCGGAAAATCGCTATTCGGCCGGGGTGACAACCAATATCGAGGTCGTGCAGGCGCAGGAGGCCGTGGCGACCGCAAACGAGAACTATATAGCCAGCCTCCACCAGTACAATTTCGCGAAGGCATCCCTGGTGCGCGCGCTGGGCGGCGCCGAGGGACTGACGAAGCAGTTTCTGGGAGCCAGGTGACACTCCCCGTTAGCCCTATCGGAACGAGAAGGCGGCGCGCTCGACGCGGCCGTCCCCGGTGACGACCGCTGAAGCCACGAAACGGGGATTGGACGGGTCGCCGAAGCGCAGGTCCATCACCTCGACGCGTATAGCCGCCTCCGGTTCGTCGACGGCGGTGAACCGCCAGAAGGGAAATTGGGAAAAATTCAGGAAAGCGCGAAACGTTTCGGTGCGTTTGGCGGCCTCGGCCGCGGCAATCTCGACCGGGCTGGGTTCGGGCTTGTAGAATCTCCTGCCCGACGCGGGATCGAACTCGCCCAGCAGGTTCAAGTCGTAGAACGAGTACCACCCGGCGGTTTCGACCAGACCGGTCCAGGCGAACGGATTCGCCGGCCCGGGGAAGGCTGCCACGCGCACGGCGGGGCCCCCGTCGTAGATGCGGGAGTCGAGGACGGCCACCGCGCGCTGGTGCAGGACATAGCGCCCGCCCGAGTAGGCAACCAGGAAGAAGAGCGCGAAAATCGCGATTCCACGCCCGCCGCCGGAGCGCGCGCCGATTTCCGAGCTGACCAGACCGCTCAAGGCCGGCGCCGCCGCGGCCAGCAGCAGAACCGCCCAGAGCCAGAGGTCGATGATGAAGGTGGTGTCCAGCCGCACCCATTCCCCCGAGAACGGCAGGAACCAGCGGACGCCGTAGACATTCAACCAGTCCAGGAACGGATGCGTTGCCACGCCGATCAATGACACCACGTAGGCCCGCCTCCAGTTGAACTGCTTGCGGGCGAACATCCGCACGATCAGGACCGGCAGTACGGCCAGAACGGGAATGGCCACGAGCGAATGCGTGATGTGGCGGTGGTAATTCAGGTACGCGGCCGTTCCGCCGAACCATGCCGCCACATCGCAATCGGGCGCGTTCGCGGCCAGCAGCAGGAGCGGCGTGGCGTGCGCGCTCCACCGTTTCAGCCCCGCCCTGCTCACCGCAAGACCGGTCAGAGTATGTGTGAGCGGATCCATTCAGGAAGTTCTCGGGTAATCCGGCGGTATCAGAACCGTGACCGCCGCGGGAACGATCTCCACGGCCGCCGGCAGCCGGCCTGCGTATTCCCCATCCACCTGCACGTACACGCGTGAACCGGCAGGGCCGAAAAAGCAGGCCTTGCCGCCGCGCAGGAAGCGGATTCCCTTCGTATTGGACGTTCTGCCGGTCACCACGGCTCCGAGATATTTCGAGTAGAAGCGCAGGGTGGACCTGCCTTCAAACAGGACGAACTCGAAGTCGTCCTCCAGCAGCGATGTGCTTTGCGCGATTTCCAGATAACCGGCGTAGTTGCGAACGCGGCTCGCCAGGGCGAACGTGCAGCGGTACGACGCGCCTCCGGCCTGCACTTCGAATTCATCAAGCCGGCGCGCAAACTGCTTGAAGGCCCCAAGCCAGTACGCAATCTGGCCCATTCGAAATTTGAGCGGCAGGTTCAGGTTGTAGACGATATGCGCGTCCAGGCCGACGCCGGCCATGAGCAGGAAATAGCGTTCCCGCGGTCCCGGCTCGCAGCGAAGAAGGCCGGCGGAAACGCGCCGCGGCACCAGTTCGTGAAGCCGCGCCGCCGCCTTCAAGGGTTTGGTTCCCAGCCCTATCTCGCGCGCAAACACGTTCGCGGTTCCGGCAGGAATAACGGCCAGCGGAACGTCCGAGTGGATCACTCCGGTGAGGACTTCGTTAAGAGTGCCATCGCCGCCGAGCGCCAGAATCAGGTCGGCACCGCTTTTCACGCTGTCCTTTGCGATCTGACCCGCCGTGCCGGGCCCGGAAGTCGGCATGGGGGTCACTCCGTGGCCGGCCGCCCGCAGCACCTCGATCACGCGATCCACCCGCCCCGCACGCCAGCCGCGCAATTGCCCGGCGCAAGGATTGTAAAGCAGATGAATGTTCTTGAAGGTGGCGATAGCTCTTTATAATAAGCAACGGATGCTTACCGATGCAAAGTCAGAGATCGAGGCGTTAAGAACAACACTCCGCCATCACGAGTACCTCTACTACGTGCTGGACCAACCGGAGATCACCGATGCCGAGTACGACCAGCTCATGAGGAAGCTTCAGGAGCTGGAAGCCGCTCATCCGGAGCTGATCACGCCGGATTCTCCGACGCAGCGGGTTGGGGGAAAACCGCGCGAAGGGTTCGTCAAGGTCCGGCACAGCACGCCGATGCTGAGCCTCGACAACGCTCTGAACGAGGGGGAGATGCGCGATTTCGACCGGCGCGTGAGGCAGTTGCTGGGCGGCGCGCCTTACCGCTACGTGGCTGAACTGAAGTTGGACGGCCTGTCGATGGCGGCGCACTACCGCGACGGGCTTTTTGTTCGGGCCATCACCCGCGGCGACGGGATAGTGGGCGAGGACGTAACAGAAAACGCGCGGACGATACGGTCGCTCCCGCTGCGCGTTTCCAACGGGATTCCGGAATTCGAAGTGCGCGGCGAGGTAATCATGAACCGGCTCGCGTTCGAGCGGCTGAACGCTGAACGGGATCAGTTGGGGCTCTCGCGCTTCGCGAACCCGCGCAACGCGGCCGCCGGATCCATTCGCGTGCTCGAACCGCAGATCACGGCGTCGCGCCGCCTCCAGTATTTTGCCTATTTCCTGCTCATCAACGGCGAACCGGCGCACGAAAGCCACTGGGAGTCGCTGGAAGCGCTCAGCCGCTTCGGTTTCAAGGTGAATCCGCACCGCCGCGTTTGCGCCGATGTCGAAGAAGTGCTGGATTTCTACCGCGAGTGGGAAGGGCGCCGCGAAGAGCTGCCCTACGAGATCGACGGCGTGGTGGTCAAAATCGATTCCGTCGCCCAGCAGCGGCAGCTCGGCTGGACGGCCAAGGCGCCGCGCTGGGCGATCGCCTTCAAATACGCGGCCCGGCAGGCCGAAACGGTGGTCGAAAGCATCGAGGTGCAGGTAGGCCGCACGGGAGCGCTGACGCCGGTGGCGCGGCTGCGCCCGGTGGAAGTCGGCGGAGTCACGGTATCACGCGCCACGCTGCACAATGAAGACGAGATTGAACGGCTGGGCCTGCAGATCGGCGATTCGGTGATCATCGAGCGCAGCGGCGACGTGATTCCCAAAGTGGTGCGCGTGAGCAGTCCCGGCTCGCCGCGGCAGCCGTTCCGTATGCCCGGCTACTGCCCCGTGTGCGGCGGCAAAGTGGTGCGCGAGGAAGGCGAGGTCGCCAGCCGGTGTATCAACACCAACTGTCCGGCGCGCCTGAAGGAATCGATTCTGCACTTTGCCTCCCGCGGCGTGATGGACATCGACGGCATGGGCGAGGCGCTGGTGGATCAGCTGGTGGACCGCGGGCTTGTCAAGAGCGTGGTGGATATCTACAAGCTCACCGCAAGCCAGCTCATTCCGCTCGAGCGCATGGGGAAGAAGTCGGCCGAAAAACTGCTCTCGAACATCGAGCGCTCGAAGCAGTTGCCGCTGCCGCGCGTGCTGAGCGCGCTCGGGATTCGCTTTGTGGGAGAACGCACCGCGGTGCTGCTGGCAGAGGCGTTCGGCAGCCTCGATGCGATCGCGGCGGCGGACGTCGAGACGCTGCAGCGCGCCGAGGAGGTCGGTCCGAAGGTGGCCCAGAGCATTTACCAGTTCTTCCGCGAGCCCCGCAACATC
This sequence comes from Rhodospirillales bacterium, assembly GCA_050261015.1. Classification (GTDB taxonomy): domain Bacteria; phylum Acidobacteriota; class Terriglobia; order Bryobacterales; family Bryobacteraceae; genus Fen-330. Next base: position 56,038 of record JBLNCW010000021.1, read on the forward strand.
GAGCTGGTGGAGGGCCTGAGAAGAGCCGGCCTACAATTCGAGCACAAGCAAGTCCGCAAGAAAAAGGGTCCGCTTCAGGGGCTGACGTTCGTGCTCACGGGCACGCTGCCGACGCTGACGCGCGAGGAGGCAAAGGCGCGCATCGAGGCCGCCGGCGGCAAGGTCGCGGGGTCGGTGAGCAAGCTGACGGACTATGTCGTGGCGGGGGAAAAGGCCGGATCGAAACTCGACAAGGCGAAGGCGCTCGGCATCGAAATTATTGATGAAAAGCGGCTGCTCGAATTGACAGGCGGGCGGGCCGGGACCTGAGCCGCGCCCCGGCAAGCCTGCATCGTAACCGGCGGCGGGTTAACCTCGAAATCATGGCATTCACTCTGGATGGGAAAGCCGCGCTTGTGACCGGATCGGGTCGCGGCATCGGGCGCGCAATCGCGCTTCGGCTGGCGGAGGCGGGCGCGGCGGTGCTCGTCAACGACCTGGACGACGCGGAGGCGAGCCAAACCGAATCGCTGATTCGCTCCTGCGGGGGGAAAGCGGAGCGCCTCGCCGGCGACATCACCGCGCCCGAATTTTCGCAGCGGCTCGTCGATGCGGCCCTGGCCGCTTTCGGCGGAATCGACATCATCGTGAACAACGCCGGCTACACCTGGGACAACGTCATCCAGAAAACGACGGACGAACAGTTCCAGGCCATGCTGGACGTACACCTGGTAGCGCCATTCCGGATCCTCCGCGCCGCGTCCGCCTACATTCGCGAGGCCGCCAAACGCGAGATCGCCGAGGGGCGGCGCGTGATGCGCAAGGTAGTCAACATCACCTCGATCGCTGGAACGGACGGCAACCCCGGGCAGTCCGGGTACTCCTCCGCCAAAGCGGGAGTGGTAGGGCTGACGAAAACGCTGGCGAAGGAGTGGGGCCGTTACAACGTGAACGTCAACGCGGTGGGATTCGGGTTGATTGAAACCCGGCTGATCCAGCCGCTCACCAGCGCCGATGCGGGCATCGAGATCCAGGGCCGCCGCATCCGGGCGGGTGTGCAGCCGCAACTGCTGGAGGCGGTGAAGTCCTCCTGTCCTCTGGGACGGCTGGGGACGCCCGAGGAGGCCGCCGGCGCTGTGCTGTTTTTCTGTTCGCCGCTCTCGGACTACGTCACGGGAGAGACACTGATTTGCAGCGGCGGGCTGCATTTCTAGCGGCTGATACGGAGTTGCATTTTGAAGAGTGCTAATTTTGCAGTGAGTGGCGGCGGAGTTCCAGCTCTTCGGTCCGGCGCATCTGGCGATTCTGGCGGCGATAGCGGCAGCCGCTGCCGGGCTCGCGCGATGGGCGCGCACCGGCGCCGAGGCCGCGCGAAAGATCAAGCTGGGGCTGGGCGTCTTTCTTTTAGTAAATGAGGGCGTGTGGTGGGCGTATCGCCTGCGCGCGGAGGGGTTCCGGTTCCCGGAGGGGCTGCCGCTCCAGCTCTCCGATCTGGTAATCTGGCTCACCATCATCGCGCTGCTTGCGAATTCCCAGCTCGCGTTCGAGGTGGCCTACTACGCGGGGCTGACCACCGCCGCCATGGCGGTTCTGACACCGGATCTCTGGGCGCCGCTTGCGTCCTATCCCAGCGCTTATTTCTTCCTGGAGCACGGCGGCGTGATCGTGGGTGTGCTCACGCTCCTGTTGGGAGGCCTGGCGCGGCCCCGACCGGGCAGCATGTGGAGGGCTTGGGCAGCGGCCAACCTGTGGGCCCTCGCGGTAGGCGCATTCAACGCGGTTTTCGGCACAAATTACATGTATCTCTGCCGCAAACCGGCCGGAGCTTCGCTTCTGGACTACCTCGGCCCGTGGCCATGGTACATCGTGGCATCGCAAGCGATCGCGGTTGCGCTCTTCTGGCTGCTCTGGCTCCCGTTCCGAAAACGCTAAGTGCTACCCTGACTTTGCATGTCGAGAAAACGCCCGAAAACGAAGCCCGTTGCGAGCAAAACCGAAGCCGCCCGGCCTCCCTGGAGGTTCGAGCTGTGGCTCAAAAGGCATCCGAGGAGCATCGCCGCGGCGCTGATCGCCATCGCCTGCATCCAAATCGCCGCGACGTATACCGTTTTCAGCCACACGGTGGACGAGCCGGTGCACATCGCGGCCGGCATGGAGTGGCTGGACAAGGGCGTCTACCGCTACGAAGCGCAGCATCCGCCTCTGGCGCGCGTGATGAGCGCGATTGGGCCCTACCTGCTCGGGATCCGGTCGCAGGGAAGAGAAGCGCAGCAGGAAGGGACCGGGATCCTTTACAGCGGCGGGCGTTACGACCGCAACCTGGCGGCGTCGCGTCTTGGCATTCTGCCGTTCTTTGTCGTTGCGGCGATCACGGTGTACGTCTGGGGAAACCGGGCATTCGGGCCGCCGGTTGCAGTGATGGCCGTGCTGCTGTTCACGTCTTTGCCTCCCGTTTTGGCGCACGCCGGGCTGTCCACGACCGACATGGCTCTGACGGCGTTTCTGGGAGCGGCCTTCCTCTCCGCGCTCCTATGGGCCGAACACCCCAGCCTCAAGCGCAGCGTGGTGTTCGGGGTCACTGCCGCGCTCGCCACGCTTTCCAAGCTCTCGTTTCTGGCGTTCTTTCCCGTTTGCGCCGCGGCCTCGCTCGTATGTTATTTCGCAATCCACAGGGCCACGCTTCGGCAGCGGCTCCGCGCGCTGGCGGCGAACTGGATCCCGTACACACGTGGTTTTGCGGTGGCGGCTGTAGTTGCGGCGCTGATCATCTGGGCGGGCTACCGCTTTTCCTTCACCTACTCGCCCTTCGTGGGCGCGCGCATACCGGCGCCGGAGCTATTCTCCGGAATCCAGGAAGTAATCAACCACAATAAGGAAGGCCACGCGACGTACCTATTGGGAGAGCGAAGCTGGTCGGGCTTCTGGTACTACTATCCCGTTGTTCTTGCCGTGAAAACGCCGCTGGCTTTCCTGGCGCTGCTGCTTGCCGGCATAGTTGCCTGTGCGCGGAAGAAGCTTGCCGGGCTCTGGTTTCCCGCCCTGGCATTCCCTGCCGGTATTCTGCTTGTAGGCCTGTTCAGCCGCATCAACATCGGCGTGCGCCACATCCTGCCGGTATACATCGGGTTTGCGGTCATTGCCGCCGGCGGGCTCGCGTACCTGCTGGACGTTGCCCGCAAGGCAGCGTGGGCGAAGGCGGCCGCGGGCTTGCTCACTCTCTGGCTGGTCGCCGGTTCGGCCCTCGCTCATCCGGACTACCTCCCCTACTTCAATGCCCTTGCTGGAAGTGAGCCGGAAAAAATCCTGGCCGACTCCGATCTGGACTGGGGACAGGACATGAAGCGGCTCTCGCGGCGGCTGCGCGAACTCGGGGCAACGGAAGTTACCTTTGCGCCATTTGTCTGGGCAGAGTACGAGAAGGAGCACGGTTTTCCACGGATGCTGGCGGTGGATCCGACAGCGCCCTCGCCTGGCTGGAACGTTGTGAGCATCACGGTCTGGAAGGTTGCCCGGATGGGTTTGCTGAAATCGCATCCGGAGCTCACGCCGTGGCCCGACTACATCCGCGTCAAGCCGCGCGAGCGGGTGGGAAGCTCCTTCCTGCTCTGGTATTTCGCTCCGGCGCAGCCAGGCGCCGGGGGTGTTCCCGGCAGCGCAGGATATTCCACCCCGAAGTGAGTGATTTTTCAACATCTGCTCTGCCCTTCACCATTTGAAAACACGGCAAATGCTGTGTTACGGTGAAAGGTCTTCGAGCAATTCCGGAGTGAAAATGCCTGACGAGCAGAAAGCGGACGGTAAGCCTGCGCAACCCGCGGCGCCGCCCGGTGGCAAGCCTGCAACGCCTGCCGCCCCTAAGGCGCCGGCCGCGATGGCCGCCACACCCTGGGAAAGTGACATCACCGGGATGCTCAAACAGCAATTCGGGGATCAGATCTCCGAATTTTCCACCTATCTGGGTCAGAATTTCTTAATTGCGCGGCCCGATGCCGTTGTTCCGATACTCGAGTTCCTGAAGCTGGAAGCGGATTTCGACTACCTGGTTGACGTGACCGCGGTGGACTACCCAAAGCGTCCCGAGCGCTTCGATCTGGTCTACGTCCTGTACAGCTTCGCGCGGAACGAGCACATCCGCGTGAAGACCCGCATCCCCGACGGCTACAAGCCCCAATCGGCGACAAGCGTTCATCTCACGGCGAACTGGCTGGAGCGCGAGGTCTTCGACATGTTCGGTATCGAGTTCGCCGGCCACCCGAACATGCGCCGCATCCTGATGCCCGAGGAATGGGAGGGTTATCCGCTGCGCAAGGATCGCGCCATCACCGAGCAGGACACCCGGTGGGTGAAGGAGAACCTGGGAATCGAGAGCGGACAGTAACCCTATGGCGGACACCTTCCTGGATTCCACCGAACTGGTCTTGAACATGGGCCCGCAGCATCCCTCCACGCACGGCGTGCTGCGGGTGATCGTGAAACTTGACGGGGAGCGGGTGACCGGCACGGAGTGCGTGATCGGGTACCTGCACCGGGGCGTGGAGAAGATCGGGGAGAACCGCACGTATCAGCAGTTCGTGCCGTACGTGGACCGGATGGACTACGTGGCGTCGGTCTCCAACGGTTTGGGCTATTGCCTGGCGGTGGAAAAGCTGATTGGCGTCGACGTCCCGCCGCGCGCCCAGGCCGTGCGCGTGATCCTCACCGAGTTGAACCGCATCGCCAGCCATTTGGTCTGGCTCGGCACCCACGCGCTCGACATCGGAGCGCTTACCCCGCTGTTTTACACCTTCCGCGAGCGCGAGGACATCCTCAACATATATGAGAAATATTGCGGGGCGCGGCTCACGACTCATGCGTTCCGCATCGGCGGGCTGCAATACGAGCTGTACGAGGGCTTCGAACAGGAGGTCCGGGCGGTCTGCGACACCATCCTGCCGAAGATCGACGAGTACGAACAACTGCTGACTGGCAATCGCATCTGGGTGGGCCGCCTGAAAGGCGTCGGCATTCTGACCGCCGAGGACTGCAAGCAGTACGGCGTGACCGGCCCGATGCTGCGGGCGGCCGGAGTCAAATGGGACCTGCGCAAAGCGCAACCCTACTCAGGCTACGAGCAGTACGACTTCGATATTCCGGTCGGCCAGAACGGCGATACGTTTGACCGGTACATCGTTCGCCTCGAGGAGATGCGGCAGTCGGTCCGCATCGTGCGCCAGGCTGTCGACAGGATTCCCGACGGCCCGATTATGGGCAAAGTGCCCAAGGTGATCAAGCCGCCGGTGGGCGAGGTTTACGTTTCCATTGAGGCGCCCAAAGGGGAACTGGGGTACTTCATCGTGAGCGACGGTTCCACGCAGCCGTACAGGGTGCGGGTGCGGCCCCCTTCCTTCGTGAATTTACAGGCGCTGGACAAAATGGCGCGGGGCGCGCTGGTGGCGGACCTGGTCGCGATTATCGGCACCATCGACATCGTGCTTGGAGAAGTGGACCGGTAGGAGGGGCAATGCGCAAGCTGTTGCGGACCATCTTCCTCATCGACCTGATCGAAGGGTTGTGGGTCACGTTTCACTATCAACATCCGAAGTACCGCTGCACGGAGCAGTATCCGGCCGAGCGGCCCAAAGTGGCCGAGCGGTACCGCGGGGCGCCGCGGCTGAACACGAACCCGGAAACCGGCGAAACGCTGTGTATCGCCTGCAACCTTTGCGCGCTTGCCTGTCCGGAAAAGCTGATTGTGGTGTCGAGCGAGCGCAACGAGAAGACTCGGCGCAAGGAATTGACGACATTCACTTTCGACACCTCGCGGTGCATGTTCTGCGGGCTGTGCGAGGATGCCTGCCCGGTGGATGCGCTGGAGCTTACCCAGGATTTCGAGCTGGCCAGCTACAGCCGGGAAGGCGCGATCTGGGACCGGCAGATGCTCGAGGAGGGTCCCAGGCCGACGAAGTACAAGCATTAACCGGCGGAGGACCGCCGGCCCGCGGGTTCCGGCACGCGGGAGTGGTGCGGGATGAATCCCATGTGGATTGACACGTTTTTCTTTTACTTTTTCGCCTTGCTGGTGCTGGGCGGCGGCGCGGCCACCATCACCCGCAAGAGCGCCGTGCACAGCGCGATCTCGTTGATTATCTCTCTGATTGGCGTCGCGGGATTATTTCTGCTTCAACAGGCGGAGTTCCTGTTTGCGGTGCAGATCGTGCTGTACATCGGCGGCATCATGGTGCTGTTCCTGTTCGTAATCATGCTCGTGAATCTCGACGAGGCGGTGCAGATGCGGCAGTTCAACCGGCAGTGGCTGCTGGCGCTCGCGGCTGTCCTTGCGGCCGGCGCCCAAGCCGTCTGGCTGCTGAGCAGGCCGTTCGATCTTCCCGCCGCCGTTTCCCAGGCGCCCGGGGAGCCCGGCAACGTGCAGCGCGTGGCGGACGTGCTGTTCTCTCAATACCTGCTGCCTTTCGAGATCGCTTCCGTACTGCTGCTGGCGGCGGTGGTCGGCTCGGTGGTGATGGCGAAGAAGAGGGTTTGACATGCATCCGATCACGACGACCCACTACCTGATTCTCAGCGCAGCGCTGCTGGCCATCGGGACTATCGGCGTTCTGGTCCGCCGCAACATCATCATCATGCTGATGTCGATCGAGCTGATTCTGAACGCGGTGAACATCAACCTCATCGCCTTTTCCCGCCACTATCAGGACGTCATCGGCCAGGTGTTCGCGATTTTCGTGATCACCGTGGCGGTCGCCGAGGCCGCCGTGGGCTTGGGCATTCTGATCGCGCTGTTCCGGAACAAGGAAACGGTGCAGGCCGATGAGATCGAAATTTTGAAGTGGTGACGCGATGAATTTTCTGGATTCCATCTGGCTCATCCCGCTGTTCCCGCTGTTCGGCGCGGCGGTGATGCTGCTACTCGGCAGGAAGTTCGATCCGCAAGGGCCCTCGGAGGTGGCTGTGGCCGCCGGCGTGGACGGCGCGCCCGGCGTTTCTCACTTGGGCCACCATGCGTCCTCAAAGGCTAAGGCTATTGTCAGCCTGCTGTGCCCCGGCATGGTCCTGCTTTCGTTCCTCTTTTCTGCGGGAGCAGTGCTCGAACTGATGGGAAAGCCGGAGCGGGTTCACCAGCTCATTCAGTTCACCTGGCTGGCCGGGCTGCCGTTCACTACGCAAACCGGCGCGCTGGCGCAATTCGCGGCCGATTGGGGATTCCTGCTCGACCCGCTCAGTGCGGTGATGATCCTGGTGGTCACCGGTATCGGCTTCCTGATTCACGTGTACTCGATCGGCTACATGGGACACGAGGGCGGGTATTACCGCTTTTTCGGTTATCTGAACCTCTTCGTGTTCTTCATGCTGATGCTCGTGCTGGCCAACAACTACGTGCTGATGTTTGTCGGCTGGGAAGGCGTCGGGCTGTGCAGCTACCTGCTGATCGGATTTTACTTCCATAAGAAGTCCGCGGCGGATGCCGGTAAGAAGGCCTTCATCGTGAATCGCATCGGCGATGCGGGATTCATACTGGGGATGCTGCTGATGTTCAGCGTCGTGGGCTCGGTGCGATTCCTCGACGTGAATAAGGCGCTCGCCCAGTTCGCCCCCGAAGTTGGCTTCGGCGTGCTGAGCGCGATCGCCCTGCTGCTGTTCATCGGTGCGACGGGTAAGTCGGCGCAGTTTCCCCTCTATGTCTGGCTGCCGGATGCGATGGAAGGCCCGACGCCGGTCTCCGCGCTGATCCACGCCGCGACGATGGTGACGGCGGGCGTGTACATGGTGGCGCGGTCGAACGCGCTGTTCCGGTTGGCGCCGGAGACCTCGGCCGTCGTGGCCGTGGTGGGTGCGTTTACGGCGATTCTGGCCGCATCGATCGCGGTGGCTCAGAACGACATCAAGCGGGTGCTGGCCTACTCCACCGTGAGCCAGCTCGGATATATGTTCATGGCGCTCGGCGTGGGCGCTTACTGGGTGGCGATTTTCCACCTCTACACGCACGCGTTCTTCAAAGCCCTGCTGTTCCTTGGTTCGGGTTCGGTCATCCACGCGATGGGTGGCGAGCAGGACATGCGGCGGATGGGCGGGCTGAAGGACAAGATTCCGATTACGCACGCCACCATGCTGGTCGGCACGCTGGCCATCGCCGGCGTCCCCGGACTGGCCGGGTTTTTCTCCAAGGACGAGATTCTCTGGCAGGTGTTTTCAAGCCCGGCGGGCATGAAGAGCGTTTACGTCGTCGGGATTGTGACGGCGGGCCTGACGGCGTTTTACATGTGGCGGCTCATGGCGCTCACGTTCTATGGCGAATCGCGCGTCGAGCCGCACGCGGCCGCGCACGTGCACGAATCGCCGCGCGTGATGACCGTTCCGCTGATGGTGCTGGCCGCGGGCAGCGTGCTGGCGGGATGGATCGGAGTTCCGAAGCTGTGGAGCTTCCTGCCGGAGGGCTTCCGCGCTTTCGAACACTGGCTGGCGCCGGTGCTCATCGCGGAGGCGGCGCACGGAGGGGAGCATCACGCGGATGCGGCGCTTGAATGGGGGCTGATGCTGCTATCCGTCGCAGCGGCGGCCTGCGGCATTCTTCTGGCGTGGTTCCTCTACCAGAAGCGGGCGCCCAAGACGGAGCCGCTCGCGGCGCTCGGCGGGCTGCACAAGTTGCTTTCCAATAAGTGGTACGTGGACGAGGTCTACGATTTCCTGTTCGTCAACGGAATGGTTAAGGGCGGCGGGCGCGCCCTCTCGCGTTTCGACCAGAAAGTGGTCGATGGCGGCGTAAACGGCACCGGCTGGCTCACCCGCTTCACCTCGACGATCAGCATGTGGTGGGACACGTGGATCGTCGACGGGGCGGTGCGGCTCACGGGCTTTTCAGTGAAGATCGCTTCTTATCCGGTGCGTATGTTGCAGACCGGTTCGGTCCAGTCCTATGCGCTGGTGTTTGTGCTCGGGATCGCGGCGGTCTTCGGCTACTATTTAGTGCGGTAACCTCATGGATGGACACTTACTAAGTTGGGTTCTGTTCACGCCGCTGATCGGCATGGCGGTTCTGCTGCTGATCCCGCCGGCGCGAAAGGATTTCATCCGGCTTTGGGCGAACATCGCGGCATTGGCGGGATTTCTGGTCTCGCTGCCGCTCGTATTCCGCTTCGACAAGGACGCCGCCGGTTTCCAATTTGTCGAAAAGGCCGACTGGATCCCCGCGCTCGGCGTGAAGTACATGATCGGCATCGACGGCATCAGCCTCCTGCTGGTCATGCTGACCACCGTGATCGGCTGCATCGCCATTCTCTCTTCCTGGAACGCGATTCAGGACCGCGCGAAAGAATACTACGCGATGTTCCTGTTGCAGCAGACGGGAATCATTGGCGTGTTCGTCTCACTTGATTTCTTCCTGTTCTTCGTGTTCTGGGAAGTGGTGCTGGTTCCGATGTACTTCATCATCGGCGTGTGGGGCGGCCCGCGAAAGCTCTACGCGGCAATCAAGTTCTTCATCTACACGCTGGCCGGCGGCGCGCTGATGCTGCTCGGCATCCTGACGCTCTATTTCCAGCACTTCCAGCAGTTCGGATACTACACGTTTGAGATCTCCGAGCTGATGAAGCTGACCCTGTCTCCCGCCATGGAGCAGTGGGTGTTCTGGGCGTTCTTCATCGGCTTCGCCATCAAGGTGCCGATGTTCCCGTTCCACACCTGGCTTCCCGACGCGCACGTGGAAGCGCCGACGGCGGGCTCGGTGGTGCTGGCGAGCGTGCTGCTGAAGATGGGCACCTACGGTTTTATCCGCTTCTCGCTGCCGCTGCTGCCGAACGCTTCCATCAACGCCGTCATCGTGCAGGTGCTGGTCGCGCTTTCGCTCATCGGCATTATCTACGGCGCCCTGGTCAGTCTGATGCAGCAGGATTGGAAAAAGCTGGTGGCCTACTCGTCGGTGAGCCATCTTGGGTTCTGCACGCTGGGCATCTTCGCCCTGAACCCCAACGGGCTGGCGGGCAGCGTGATCCAGCAGATCAATCACGGAATCTCCACCGGCATGCTCTTCCTTGTGGTGGGAATCGCGTATGAGCGGCGCCATACACGGGACTTCAAGGAATACGGCGGGCTCGGCCACGTGATGCCGGTATACGCCATCGTGGCCGCAATCGCCATGCTGAGCTCGGCGGGCCTGCCGCTGCTCAATGGCTTTATCGGCGAGTTCACGATTCTTCAGGGCGCGTTTGAAGCCAACCGGGCGTGGGCGGCCATCGCGGTCACCGGAATCATTTTTGGAGCGGCTTACCTGCTGTGGATGTATCAGCGCACCATGCTCGGGCAGATCACGAATCCCAAGAACCTGAGGCTGCCCGATTTGAGCTTCCGTGAGCTGGCCACGTTTCTTCCGCTGATCGCCTGGGCGATCTGGATCGGCGTTTACCCGCAGCCGTACTTTGCGGTGCTTGAAAAGCCGGTGGCCCAGATTGTCGAGCGCGTCCGGCCGGACTACTTCCACAAACCGGTGCAGCAGGCGGAGGCGGCGACTGCGGCGGAGGTGGCCCGATGAGTTACTACACCTCTCAGGATCATTTCGTGCTCGTGCCGGCGATCATGCTGGCGCTGTTCGGATGCGCGGTGTTCCTGTTCGATTTTCTGATCTTCCCGTCGCCGAAGCAGCGGAAGTACCTGCTGTTTTTCCTCGTGCTCGGCCTGGCGTTCGCCGGGCTGGGGCTGTGGCAGCAGCAGAGCTTCCTGATGTCGCACGGCATCCCGGAGATCACTGCTTTCCGGGGCACGCTCACCGTGGACGGCTTCGCCCTGTTCTTTAACTGGATTTTCCTGGCGGCGAGCTTTATCGTGGCGATCGCCTCTTACCGCTACCTGGAAACCGAAAACGAGCACCACGGCGAATACTACGGCCTGATCCTGCTGGCCAACTGCGGCATGTTTTTCCTGGCCACCGGGACCGACCTGATCACGCTATTCGTCGGCCTGGAACTGATGGCCCTGTGCTTCTACATCATGGTCGGCTTTCTCCGGGGCGACAAGCGGTCGAACGAAGCGGCATTGAAGTATTTGCTGCTCGGCGCGTTCTCGAGCGGGTTCCTAGTATACGGCTTCTCGGTGATGTACGGACTGAGCGGATCCACCCGGCTGCGCGACGTCGCCATAGCGCTGGCCGGCCGCGGCCTCTGGGACCCGTTTGTGTTCCTGGCGCTGGCCACCACGGCCGTCGGCCTGCTGTTCAAAATCTCGGCGGTCCCGTTCCATATGTGGGCGCCGGACGCGTATGAAGGCGCGCCGACACCGATCACGGCCTATCTCTCGGTGGGATCGAAAGCCGCGTCGTTCGCCTTCCTTGTGCGCATCTTTCTCGGGCCGCTGGCGGCGTCGCGGGAGATTTGGGAGCCGCTGCTGAGCGCCGTCGCCCTGGCCACGCTGACCGTGGGCAACCTCGCCGCGCTGAGCCAGACCAACGTGAAGCGCCTGCTGGCCTACAGTTCCATCTCGCACGCCGGCTTCATCCTGCTCGGCCTGATCGCCGGCAATGTGACCGGCATCAACGGCGTTGCCGTGTACATGCTGGTTTACACCTTCATGAACCTCGGCGCGTTCATCGTGCTGGTGGCGCTGCGCCGGAAGGACATCATCGGCGACGACATGGACGACCTCTCCGGGCTGATGCGCAAGAGCCCGGCGCACGCGGTGCTGATGCTCATCTTTCTTTGTTCGCTGGCGGGCATTCCGCCGACGGCGGGCTTCCTGGGCAAGTATTACATCTTTCTTGCGCTGGTCGAGACCGGGCATTACCTGTTGGCGGTGGCGGCCGCGGTGTACACGGCGGTGGCCGTTTACTACTACTTCCGCATCGTGCGCAGTATGTTTGTCAGCGAAACGACCGATAAGCTGCCGGTCGCTTCGAGCTTCGGCCTGCGGCTGGCGCTTGGCGTCACCGGCGTGATGACGCTTCTGATCGGAATTTATCCCGAACCGTTTCTGCGGCTGGCGCAGACTTCGACTTCGCTGGTTCGGTGAGCTGGTAGGTTATGGAAAGCATTCTTAACAGCCCGCTGTTCATTCCGCTGATCCTCACGGTGGTGATCGTCTGTTGCGTTCCGTTGGTGGCCGGCTATCTCTCGCTGGTGGAGCGCAAGGTGCTGGCGGACTTCCAGGTGCGGCTTGGCCCAATGCGCGTGGGGCCGCACGGGCTGCTCCAGCCGATTGCCGACGCCCTGAAGCTGGTGCTGAAAGAAGACATCATCCCGAGCCAGTCCGACAAGGCCATCTTTTGGATGGCGCCCGCGCTCTCCACGTTCACCGCGCTGACGGCGTTCTCGGTGATTCCGTTCACTTCAACGCTGCATGTGGCGGACGTCAACGTGGGCCTGCTGGTGATCAGTGCGATGTCCTCGGTGGGAATTCTTGGCATCGTGCTCGGCGGTTGGTCTTCCAACAGCCATTACTCGCTGCTCGGTTCGCTGCGCAGCGGCGCGCAGCTCATCAGTTACGAAGTGGCGCTTGCCTTCGCGCTGCTGTCCGGAGTCATGATGGCCGGCACGCTCAGCATGACCGGCATCGTGAAAGCGCAGGCCGAGCGGCAAGTCTGGTTCGCCTTCGAGAATTTCGGCTTGATGCTGGTGCCCTTCGTCACCTACATGATTGCCGCGATCGCCGAAACCAACCGCGCCCCGTTCGACCTGCCCGAGGCCGAGTCCGAACTGGTGGCCGGCTTCCACACGGAATACAGCGGTTTGCGTTTCGCCCTCTTCTTCCTGGCCGAATACGCCAACATCCTGGTGATCGCCTCGGTGGCGGTGACAATGTTCTGGGGCGGCTGGCTGCGGCCGTTCCCCAACGTTTCCTGGCTCGCCTGGCCGCTGGATATCGGCTTCCCGCTGGCGGTATTTGCAGGCTCCGGAATCCTGTGTTTCCCGCTTATGCGGCGCCTCAAGAGCGCGCCGCAGCGCCTGTTCCTGCTGGCGGTCGCCGCAGCGCTCGTGCTCATCGGCCTGCTGTTCCTGATTCCGGCGGTAAACGCCGCGGTGATCGGGCTGTTCTGGTTCTTCTTCAAAGTTTCGCTGATCGTCTACGCGATGATCTGGTTCCGGGGCACCTGGCCGCGCTTCCGCTATGACCAGTTGATGAACATCGGCTGGAAGCGCCTGATCCCTCTCGGAATGGCCGCGGTGATGGTCAATGCCGTAATCGGCATGCTCAGGGGATAGGAGTGGAAGATTTCGACCGCATCCGGCAGCGCCGCTCGGCGATGCGCAGCCTGCTGTTCTGGATCCTGGCCGCCGTGGCGTTCGTTTACCTGTGGACCTCGGCCGGGCCGTTCACCTGAAACCGCTGAGCGCGGCCGTGCGCCGCGAATCTCCGCAATAAAGCTTTTCTGAGATACCAATAGCCGGAACTCTGAGCAGCACCCCCGCGTATTCCCGGACAAAGGACCACCACCATGTCCCTGTTCCAGGATATGCAGTTCGGCATCCGCATGCTGCGGAAGGACGCCGGTTTCACCATCGCCGCCGTGCTCGCTCTCGCGCTGGGCATCGGCGCCAACACAGCCATTTTCAGCATCGTCTATGCCGTTCTGCTCCGCCCTTTACCCTATCCGGAGCCCTCTCGGATCATGATTGTCATGGAGCGGACGGCCAGAGGCAGCCGAAACAGTATCGCGCCCGCGAACTTTTTGGACTGGCGCGAACAGGCCACGTCGTTCGAATCGATGTCGGCTTACGCTTCCGGGGCGATGACGCTGACAGGCCAGGCGCAACCCGAGCGGCTCCCTGTGCTCCGCGCTTCCGCCGGTTTTCTTGACGTGCTTGGCTGCCGGCCTGTGCTCGGGCGTGCCTTCACGCCGGAGGAAGACCGTCCCGGAGCCGGGGGCGTCGCCTTATTGAGCTATGCGATGTGGGAGCGCCGCTTCGCCGGCGACTCGGGCGTCATCGGCCGCACGCTGCATATGGATGGAAACATATACACCATCATCGGCGTGCTGCCCGACACCTTTTACTTCTACCAGTATTTTGACGTGCTCGTGCCGCTTGCGCTCGATGCAGGCCGCGCCGCCCGCGACTTCCACTGCCTGACGGCGATTGCCCGGCTCAAGCCGGGCGTTCCGATTGACCGCGCCCGCGCGGAGATGAACGCCATCGCCGCCAACATCGCCAGGCAATATCCCGAATCCAACAAGGGCTGGGGCGCGATCGTCGACCCGGTGCACGAAGCGCTGACCAGGGGGCCGCGCCGCGATGCGCCGGTGCTGATGGGGCTGGTTGCGGTGGTGCTCCTGATTGCATGCGCGAACGTGGCCAACCTGGTGCTGGCCAAGGGAACGGCGCGCCGGCGCGAGATTGCGGTTCGCGCGTCCTTGGGAGCAGGCCGCGGGCGCCTCGTGCGGCAGTTCCTGACCGAAAGCGTATTGCTGTCCGGTTTGGGCGGAGCGCTCGGGCTGTTGCTTGGTTACTGGTTTATCAGGCCGCTGGGTTTCTTGCAGACGATGCGCATTACCCCCGACGGCAAGCCTGTGGCGATCGATTCCGGCGTGCTCTGGTATACGCTCGGTCTCTCGGTGCTGACCGGGCTGGTATTCGGCCTTGTGCCTCCCTGGCGCGCCTCGCGTCTCAATCTGTTCGAGACGCTCAAGCAAGGCGGCCGCGGCTCGGCGGGAACAGGGGGGAACCGGCTGCGCGGGGCACTGGTGGTGGCGGAGGTGGCGCTCTCGATGATCCTGCTGGTCTGCGCCGGGTTGATGGTCCGCAGCCTGCTCGCGCTCACCGCTGTCGATCCCGGCTTTCGGGTGGACAATCTGCTCGCCATGCGGCTGGAACTGCCCGAGACCGCCTATCCCGGCGCGGAGCGAGTCCGGTCGTTTTACAGCGAAGTGGTCGAGCGCGTGTCCGCACTGCCGGGAATCACCTCGGCCGCCTTCTCCACCGCGGCGCCAATGCGCGGATGGGCATTCGGGATGCCGTTCGAAATCGTTGGACAGCCCACAGCCGGGGCTTCCGAGCGGCCCGCCGCGCATTTCCTTATGGTCACCCCGTCCTATTTCGACACGATGGGAATCCCCCTCAAGAAGGGACGCCAGTTCACCGCGCGCGACGACAGCGGCTCGGTGCGTGTCGCCATCGTGAATGAGACTTTCGCCAGGCAGTTTTTGGGGAACAAGGATCCGCTGGGGCAGCACGTGCTCATCGAGTCTCTGGTCGCGGGCCAGACCAAACTGGGACCGCCGGTCCCCTGGGAGATCGTGGGCATCAGCGGGGACGTCGCCTCCGGAGGCTTCCAGAATCTGACCTCGCCGGAAGTCTACGTCCCGCAGGCCCAGAGCCCCTGGCCATCCGGTTACCTTCTGGTCCGGGCTGCGTCCGATCCCGCCGCCGCGACCGCGGCCGTGCGCAACGCGGTCCGGAGCCTGGACAGAGACTTGCCGGTCTCGAACGTCCAAACCGTTGAGAGCATCCGGAGCGAGTGGCTGCGCATCCCGACGCTGTTAACGGGGCTGATCGCCGGATTCGGTGGGCTGGCGCTCGTGCTTGCTCTGATGGGGGTATACAGTCTCATCTCATACCTCCATCGCGCAGCGCACGCAAGAGATGGGATTGAGGACGGCCCTGGGCGCGCAGCGCGGCGACCTGATCCGGATGATTTTTTGAAGCAGGGGTTCGCGTTGGCGGCGGTTGGAATCGGCATCGGGCTTGCCACCGGACTCGCCATCTCACGCGTGCTGGCGAGCGTGCTCTTCGGCGTTAACCCGCGCGACCCGGCCAGCTTTTCGGCGGCCGCCCTCGTGTTGCTGGCCGCGCCGCTGTGCGCAACTTATATACCGGCGCGCCGCGCCGCCGCCGCTGACCCGATCCTCGCGCTGCGCAGCGAATAACGTTCGCGGCGCCGCCACGCGACGCTATTAAGGTTTCTCAAGTGAACTCACTCGGGCGAAACCGCCCGGATTGTGTTCGCGTCCAGAATCTTTGGTTGTTGTAGTTGTTTTTGTATTGCTGTTTGCCGCCTCCGCAGGGGCGGAGTCCGGCCGGTTATTTCTTAATCAAGTCAAATTCGAACCCCGCAGTGAGGAGCGCCCCGTCGAAGTCAAGCCGGGGACTTCCATTGACGAAAAGGGCGCGAATGAAGCCGCCAACGCGCTCCGCCGGCAATTGATTGCCGAAGGCTACCGCGACGCGCAGGTCGACGCCGCCCTGGTTCCCGCCGGATTCCGTCGAGTGAATATGCGGGTGAACGTCAACCGCGGTCCGCTGTATCGTGTCGATGACGTAGAATTCATCGGCGACCCGAAACTTGAAATCAAGAGACTCAAGCGCGCGTTCCGCAAAATTCCGTATTCAGACCCCGCGTTGGAGTCCGCGATCGCCCAGACTCACTCTCTCTATATCTCGCACGGCTACTTCGACGCCGAAGTGAGCGTGGACCACGTCAAGCAGACGGGCGAAAAAATCACAGTCATTGTCAAGGCGGATGCGGGAAAGCAATACCGGATGAAGGACGGCAGCGAGTTCTCCGCCCGCGATCTGTGCGCCTGCCTTTTCGCGTTTCAACGCGCCGCGGAAAAGGATGGCGCCATACACTTTCAACCGCGGCTCGATATCGACGGCTCGCCGGAGAATGACACGGTTACCGTGCGGCCGGTAGGGCTGCAAGGGCCGCCGTTCACCGTCGGAAGGATCGAGTTCAGAGGCAATCACGCCTACGGCGACCTGACGCTGCGGCGCGCGCTCAAGCTGGATGAAGGCGCTCTGTTCGACGGCGACCGATTCCGGAAGAGCGTGGCGCAACTGAACGACTTGAGACTTTTCAAGCCGCTCACCGCCCAGGATATCCAGATTCGCCCCGACGACGCCGCCCGCCGCGCGGACATCATTTTCAACATGCAAGAGGCCCCGCGCGGCAGATGGTCGCTCTCGGGCCCCGTGATCCCCATGGGCTTCGCAGGAGCTTTTTCGGCTTCCGTCACGTCGCGCCTGCCGCGATGGGGACGCGGGCTGCTCGAAGCGTCGACGTACTACTTCACATTCAGCATGATTGGGCTGCCGGGAACCATGTCGAGCTTTCTGCCGTTCGGGCAGTCGGCGAGCCGGTGGCTGCCGCTCGTCGCGCTGGCGAGGCCGCCGCTGCCGGGACAGCGCTGGCTCTCGGGATTCGTCATTTCGCCTCAGTTGGGCGCTCGCTACATGTTGATGAGCTATGGGATGTCGCAGGCCCACCTGGGCATCAAGAGCGTGCTGGGCGTTCAGGGGGTTGAGGTGCCGCCGCTGATGGTTCCGGTGCAGTGGATATCGCCCCAGCGGCCGGCCAAGGCCAGGGTGCTGATCTGCGAGCCGCAGCGATCGACGTGGACCAAGGTGCGCAGGATCGCCTCCATGGCGAATGACATGGCCTTCGGCTTCCAGCCTTTCTGATTCGCTACCCTGTTGGCGAGGGGGGTGTCATGGATTTCGCCGAGATGATTCAGGCCATGCAGGAGAAGCTGACCGCCAGCGGCAGCGTGAAAAACGTTTATGGTGAAGCCGTCCAGAGCGGCGGCAAGACGGTCATCCCGGTCGCCAAAATTGGCTATGGTTTCGGCGGAGGCACCGGCGGGCGGGAGGAAGGCCGCGGCGGCAGCGGAGCGGGCGGCGGAGTGGGGGCGCGGCCTGCGGGCGTCTTTGAGATCAGCGAGGCCGGCACTCGGTTTATTCCGGCAGACGCGGGCCGCCAGTTGGCCATAGCGGCCGCCGCCGGGTTCATTTTCGGCTTCCTGTTCGCGAAGATCCGGCAGAGATAGCGGCTCCACCGCAGGCGCGAGTGCGATACATTGTCTGTTGGCATCCACGACTATCGAAAGGACTACGAACGCTATGCGGAAGATTAGAACTGCCGTCATCGGCACTGGATTCATGGGCCGGGTACACACCGAGGCGATTCGCCGGCTGGGTAACGTTGAGATCGCCGCCGTTGCCGGCGAGACGGAAGAGCTGGCCAAGTCGTTCGGCGAGCAGATGGGAATCGACAACGTCACCGGCGATTACCGGAAGGTTTTGGCGGACCCCTCGATCGAGGCCGTCCACGTCTGCACCCCGAACGCCACGCACTTTCCGATCTCGAAGGAGGCCATGCTGGCCGGCAAGCACGTGCTGTGCGAAAAACCGCTCGCGGTCTCCTCGGCTGAAGCCCGGGAACTGATGGAACTCGCCAAAACGAAGAAGCTCGCCAACTGCCTGAATCACAATCTGCGCTATTACCCGATGGTGCAGCACATGCGGCGGATGTGCGAGAGCGGCAAGCTCGGCGAAATCCTGGTGGTGCAGGGCACCTATTCGCAGGATTGGCTGCTGTACGACACGGACTGGAACTGGCGCATTGTCTCCAAGGACAACGGGCCGCTCCGCGTGATGGGGGACATCGGGTCGCACTGGATGGACATGGTGCAGCACGTTACCGGGCTCCAGATAACGGCGCTCTGCGCGGACCTGCAAATCTTCCACAAGACCCGCAAGCGTCCGAAGCAGGCCGTGGAGACCTTCGCCGGAAAGACGCTGCGTCCGGAAGACTACGACGAGGTGCCGATCGATACGGAAGACTTCGGAGCGGTGCTGCTGCGCCTGGGCGACCGCGCGCGCGGGGCGTTCACCGCGAGCCAGGTGAACGTCGGCTGCAAGAACCGCCTGCAAATGGAAATCTACGGCACCAAGGCGGGCGTGATCTGGAACCAGGAGCGGCCCGATGAGTTGTGGATCGGGCAGCGCAACAGCTCGAACCAGATTATCATCAAGGACCCGTCCCTGATGGCCGAGAAAGCGCGCAGCTTCGCCGACCTGCCGGGCGGCCACAGCGAGGGCTACGACGACGCGCACAAGCAGTGCTTCCGGCGCTTCTATGCCAGCATCGCCGACCGGTCGGCGCCGGTGGAATATCCCACCTTCGCCGACGGGTACCAGATGATGCGCGTGCTCGAAAAAGTGATCGAGAGCGCGCAATCGCGCGCGTGGGTGGAAGTGGAGCAAGCGGCCGAAGCGAAGGCATGAGAACGCGGCCGGCAAAGCTCGCGGTCTCGATTGGCGGCGGGCCGGGCATCTGTCCGGCCCGCGCTTTTATAAATGCCGCACGGCAATTAAATCTTCTTTTGAATGCGGGAATTGAGGCAACCGGAGACGAGGAGCCGACGTCTCAATTCCTGAGCAGTAATGAGCAGTTTGTTTTCCCTCCTACTCCTTCTTTCCCCGGTCGCAATACCGGACACAAGCGCGATTATCCAGCGTTCTGTTCAGGCAAATGCCGCCGATTTCAAGGCGCAGTCTGCTTATTCCTACCTCGAAATGGAGAAGTCCAGCGGTTCGGTCTCGAAAACATACGAGGTTTCCATGATGCTGGGCTCGCCGTACCGGCGCCTGGTTGCAATCGGCGGGCGCCCTTTGCCGGAGGACGAGCAGCGCCGCGAAGCGCAAAAGATGGAGGAAGAACTGGCAGCGCGGAAGCGGGAATCGCCCGAGGAGCGGCAGAAGCGCATATCGAAATTCCTGAAGCAGAAGCGGGAGGAGAACTTGCTGCTGTCGGAAATGGCGCGCGCGTTCCAATTCCGGCTGCTCGGCACGCAGGAACTTCGTGGACACGAAGTTTATGTCTTTGACGCCGAGCCTGATCCCGACTACAAGCCAGTCAACTCTAAGGCCGCGGTTCTCACCGGAATGCGAGGCAGGCTATGGATCGACGTCGATAGCCTTCGCTGGGTGAGAGTGGAAGCCCAGGTCGACCGGCCGGTCTACTTTGAGGGATTTCTGGCGCGGATAGACCCGGGCACGAAATTCGTCCTCGAGAAAGAGCCGGTGGAGGATGACGTCTGGCTGCCGTCGCGCTTTGAAATGCAGGTGAACGCGAAGATCCTGGGCCTGATCTCCCACAATCGCTCGGAACAGGAAAGCTACTGGCGCTACCGCCGCACGGGCGACCTGGCGGTCGGCAACTGACCGCCGGCACTCGGACCCCGGCCGGGCGGCCGGTCCCGCCTGTTGTATCCTAAAGTCCGGAGAGTCAACGATGGTCACCGCGTCGCAACTGCGCGCCGGCATGGCCGTTCGCTTTGAAGGCCAGCTATATAAGGTGTTAGCCGCCGAATTCCATTCCGGGCAGGGCAAAATGGGCGGCGTCACACATGCGCGCCTGAAAAACCTTTCGACCGGAACGCTTTGGGAGCACAGCTTCCGCGCCGACATCAAGCTGGAAGGCATCGAGGTAACCCGCCGGCCGATGGACTATCTCTACGAGGACGGCGGTCTGTGCTACTTCATGGACCCTGAAAGCTTCGAACAGATCGCCATACCTCGGCAGGTCATCGGCCCTCAGGCCGTCCTGCTGCAACCGGAAATGCGGGTCGGGGTGGAGATGATTGAGGACCGTCCCGTGTCGGTCGCGTTTCCCGACGTGCTTGAAGTTCGCGTTGCCGAAACCGCGCCGCCCATCCATCAGCAGGTGGATAATGTGTGGAAACCAGCGCGATTGGAGAATAATCTGGAAATCATGGTTCCGCCGTTCATCAAGAACGGCGACCTCATCCGACTGGATGTAGCCAATCTGAAATATATGGACCGGGCCAAAGGCTCCGCCAGGACCTGACATGACACCGCCGCAACCGCAGATCCAGCTTGTGAAGGCTCCCGACTACCGCGAGAACTACGCCAACAGCGTGCAAGTGCGCGCCAACCTGTGGGACTTTTTTCTCTCCTTCGGAATCATCAACCAGAGCAGCCCCGACGCGGTCTCGATACAGAATTTCCAGGGCATCTATCTGAGCCCGCAGCAGGCCAAAGCTCTGTTCAACATTCTTCAGCAGAACATCCACCAGTACGAAGCCGCATTCGGTGAGATCCGTCTGGAGCCGCAGAACCAGGCCGGCACCGTCCAGTAGACGCCCGTGGAGCCGAGCCGTACGGATCATCGCGTCCGGGTCGACACATACCTTTTCTTTCTTGCGGCTTTCGCGCTGGTAGTGTTTCTCACCCACGCGCCGTGGCTCGATTTGCCCTATCACTGGGACGAACTGGGGCAGTTCGTCCCCGCCGCGCTCGACTTGTTCCAACGCGGGCTTTGGGTGCCGCGTTCGACCGTACCGAACGTGCATCCGCCGGGTCTGATGGCCTGGCTGGCCGGCGTGTGGTCGGTATTCGGATACTCCATCACTGTTACCCGGCTCGCGATGCTGGCGCTCGCCTCGGTATCTGCGTTGCTTGCTTTCCTGCTGGGCATCCGGCTCAGCCGGAATGCGCCGGGGGCGCCCGCTCTCTACGCGGTGCTGCTGTTGTTGATTTCGCCGCTGTTCTACACGCAGGCGATGCTTGCGCAGCTTGACCTCCCGGCCATGCTGTTCACGCTCTGGGCGCTGCTGCTGTTTCTGAATGACCGGCATCGCGGCGCCGCCCTGGCCTGTGTGCCTCTGGTGTTGATGAAGGAGACCGGCCTGGTTGTCCCCGCGGTGCTGGCCGCCTGGCTGTTCTTCGAGGGTAAGCGCCGGGAGGCCGCCTGGTTCTGTCTGCCTGCGGCGGCCCTGGGAGCGTGGCTGGCCGTGCTCTGGAGGCAAACCGGCAGCCCGTTCGGCAACACCCCCTTCGCGGAGTACAACCTTCTCTATCCGCTGCACCCTGTCCGGCTGTTGCTCGCGCTGCTCCGGCGCGTTCAGTACCTGGTGCTGGAAAACGGACACTGGATCGGATGGCTCGGAATTGCGGCCGCCTGGCGTTCGCGGGTGTTTTTGAATCGGGCGTGGCGCGTCACGGGAGCCGTGGCCGCAGCCCACGTGCTGGCGGTTACAGTGAGCGGCGGCGCCACGCTCGAGCGGTATCTCATGCCCGTGATGCCGATTCTTTATATCGCGATGGCGGCGGGCCTGTCTTCGGTTGCGTCCCAATGGGCGCGCGTGGGGCAGGCGGCCCTGGCCGGCGCCATGCTTTTTTCGCTCTTCTGGAATCCTCCTTTCCCCTACCCGTTCGAGAACAACCTGGCGGTGACCGACTTCGTGCGCCTGCAACAGACCGCGGCCGGCTATATCGAGGAGAACTACCCGGACCGGGTCGTGGTCACGGCCTGGCCGCTGGCAGGCGCGCTGCGCCGGCCCGATTTGGGCTACGTCTCCCGGCCCATGCGGGTCAAGGAAATTGATGGCTTCGGCGCGGCCGCAATCGCCGCTCTGAAGCCCGATTCCGTGCAACTGTTGGTTGTTTATTCAAGAGAATGGGAACCCGCGTTCGATCTGAGCCGCATCCCCTTCCTGATGGGGGCGGCGCGCCGTTTCTACGGCTACGAACCGCAGGTCCCTCCGTATGAAATCGAGCGCCGCTTCAACCTCAGAGAGGCGGCACGCTGGAGCCGGCGGGGACAGTGGATCGCCGTCCTCGAGCGTTAACGCAGAACATCCGAGATAGCTCCCGCCAGATTAAAAAAAGACACGGAACGTTTGCCGGATTTGCTCGTCTGTAGATTGGGGAACAACCGGTTCAAGTGTGGAGGAACGAGATTACGAGTCAACCGGTTAAGGAGACAACGTGACCAAGAGAATTCTTTTCGCTTTCGCGGTTCTGACGCTCGCCGTGGCGAGTGCGAAGACTTTCACCGTCAAACTCCTTCAAGATTCGGTCCTTGCGGGAACCGAACTGAAGGCGGGCGACTACCGGCTGGAACTGAATGACTCCAAGATAGTCATCAAGAATGGGAGGCAGACTGTTGATGCCCCCGTAAGGGTGGAAGAGAACACCACCAAGTTCCGCTCGACCACGGTACGCTACGCCGCCGCCGAAGGCACGCCCCGGATACAGGAGATACGGCTTGGCGGCACGAATTTAAGGCTGTTGGTCGACTAGAGCCTCACGAAAGCCGTGCTTTGGCGGGTGGCAGCCATCTTGCGGATCGGTTTTCCCACCCGGCCACCCAGGAGCCGTTTGCTAGACTGTGATAAGTCGATGAAACGGCTCCTTATTTTGGGTTTCCTCCTCCCCCTTATCCCCGCCCGGGCCGATACCATCCTGGTGTTGCCTTTCTTCAACGAATCTTCAACCCCGAACGCCTCGAATCTGGATTGGATCGGCGAAAGCATCGCCCACACCATCTCGCAAGGGCTGGTCTCGCGGGGGCTGCTGGTGCTGGAGCGCGAGGACCGCGCGGAAGTATACCGCCGCCTGTCGATACGGCCCAACGCGCACCTCACGAACGCCTCCGTGATCAAGGTGGGCGAGGCTCTGGACGCCTCCCGCGTGGTCTATGGCAACTTTGAAGTTACGCCTGCTGCCGCCGGCGGCGCGGATTCGCGCGGGCGCATTCGGATTACGGCCTTCACGCTCGACATGGCCCGCATGCGGAAGGGGCCGGAGTTTCTGGAATCCGGGCCGCTGGAGGAACTGGCCCAATTGCAATCGCACCTGGCGTGGCGGGTTCTGAGTTCGCTGGCGCCCGAGCTGGCGCCTTCCGCCGAGCAGTTTCTGGCCGAACATCCCCCCGTCCGCCTGGACGCCATGGAAAACTACACGCGGGGGCTGCTAGCTTCCAACCCCGAGCAGAAGCACCGTTTCTTCACGCAGGCGCACCGGCTGGACGAGCGTTCGTCGGAACCGGCCTTCGAGCTTGGCCGCCTCTACTGGTCAAAGAAAGAATACAGGCTGGCGGCAGGCTGGCTCGGGCAAGTAAAGCCCGAATCGCCCCGCTATTCCGAGGCCACGTTCCTGCTCGGGCTTTGCCGCTACTTCACGGGCGATTACCGCGGAGCGCAATCGGCTTTTGAGAGTGTGGCGGAGCTCGTTCCCCTGAATGAGGTGTTCAACAATCTGGGGGCGGCGCTGTCGAGGCAGAACCGGCCCGAGGCACTGGAGGCATTCCGTAAGGCGCTCGAGGGCGACCCGGGGAATCCGGATTTCCACTTCAACGTGGGCTATGCGCTCTGGAAGCAGGGACAGTTCGACGCCGCGGCAGACAGTTTCCGCGCCGTGCTCGAACGGAATCCGGAGGACACCGAGGCCACCACCTTCCTTGGCCGCTGCCTCGCGAAGACCGGACCCCGCCCGAACGTCATGCAAAGCCAGGGCGCCGAGCGGGTCAAATTGAACTTTGAGGAGGGCGCCTACCGGCAGTTGAAAGCGGCGCTCGAAGGCCGCAAGCGCAATTAATTCTCTCCGCCGTTTCTTTCAAGGGCCTTCTCCGGCCCGGCCTGCTTTCCTGTACTATGTTCAGGAGGTCTGTCCTATGCAAAGACGCGATTTGCTGAAGTCAGCCGCTGCCGGATTCACAATTCTGAAAAGCGGAACGCTGCGGGGTCAGGGAGCTCCCAGCAACAAGCTGAATATCGCTCTCATCGGAGTGTGGGGCCGTGGGACGGCGCACTACGCCTCCATTCTCAACGAGAACGTTGTGGCCCTCTGCGACGTGAACGAGCTTCGCACGAAGGAAGCCGCACAAATTTTCCCCAAGGCGAAAGTGTATTGGGACTGGCGCAGGGTCTTGGACCAGAAGGATGTGGAGGCGGTGATTATCTGCACCGCAGATCACCACCACGCATTCATCGCCAATTGGGCGCTGAACCGCGACATGCACGTGTTTTGCGAGAAACCGCTCGGCATCACCGTGGAGGAAGTCCGCACGGTTCGCGCGAACTACTTGAAGCGGAAAGCCAAGGTGGCCACACAGCACGGCACGCAGCGCCACGCTTACCCCAACTTTACGCGCCTGCGCGAGCTGATTCTGGACGGAGCGATCGGCGAGCTCAAGACCGTACATGCCTGGGACAGCCGCAGACTTCCCAGGCCGGGCTACCCCGCGGCGGAAGGCATGCCGCCGGCCACGCTGCATTACGAGCAGTGGATCGGGCCGTCGCCATATCATCCTTACAGCCCGCAGTATTTCGGTGGCTCGAGCGGTCTGAACTGCCTGTTCTGGAATATGTACAGGGACTTCGGCGTCGGGCAGATGGGCGACATGGGCGCTCATACGATGGACCTCGTCTGGAACGTCATCGATGCGGGCGCTCCCACGGCCATCGAGATCGATCAGGAAGTCAGTGACAAGTATGATCCCAACATCACGCCTGTCAGGCTCAAGGCGAGCTTCGAGCAGCCGGCCAACACTTGGCGCGGCCCGGTGACGGTGGTCTGGTATCAGGGCGGCCTGAAGCCGGAGAGCCCCAGAAACTACATCGACGTGTCGCGAATCGGCAACGGCGCGGTGTTCGAGGGCACCAAAGGCACGATCATCGCCGATTTCACCAGCCGGATCATCCTCCC
Organism: Rhodospirillales bacterium; assembly: GCA_050261015.1. GTDB lineage: Bacteria > Acidobacteriota > Terriglobia > Bryobacterales > Bryobacteraceae > Fen-330. Next base: position 81,222 of record JBLNCW010000021.1, read on the forward strand.
CAACAACGATGACGGCGACCTGACCTACTACCGGCGCCGCAGCAAGGATCAGTTGCTGCCGCTCGTGAACGGCACGGGGCAGCCCACGCAGTCGGCGCAGCCCCCGCGTCCCGCGGCTGCAAAGCGCAGCAGCGCTCCCCGGCAGCGCCCGACGCCTCCCGCCGGCATGAAGGCCTTTCCGAGCGCCGACCCGGGGCCGAGCGGTTTCCCCGAAGTCCAGTTCACGTCCGACGGTCTTCCTGCGGCATTGGGGATGCCGAATACAGACGTCGAGAACATTGCGGCTGGCCGCGTCGGGCGCCCTGACCCGTTCCAGCTTGAATGGATCAACGCCTGCAAGGGCATGTTCAACGACGTCACGCACGGCACCAGCAGCAAGACTCACTGCGACTTCGATTATTCGGGCACGATGATGGAGCAGATGCTGCTCGGCCTGGTGGCGCATCGCGCCGGCCGCCGGCTGGAGTACGATCCCGTGTCCGGCCGCATAACGAACATGCCCGAGGCCAACGAGTGGCTCTCGCGCAAGTATCGCGATAACTGGACTCTTAACGGATAAAACCGTCGCCCGTGGGGCAGGCGCCCGCTTCAGCCCTAGCGGGGCGCCTGCTTCACCGGCAAAACCCGGTATTCGATCTTCCGCAACGCCCCGGTCGTCCCATAGGACGCGAACCCGAAGGGCGCCGAAAGCCTGATCTCTCCGTACCGCAGCGCGATCGAGCGGCCCCCCACTTCCACGTCAATCACACGCCGCTCGTCGACCCAGGCACGGATGCGCTCCTCGGTCACTTGCAGGCGCAGCGTATACCACCGGCCGTTTTCGAATTCGAAGTACGTCCTGGTTTCGTTGTCCGCCGCGTCCCAGCCGTCGATGCTCGATAGCCCGACGATATCCCCGCCCCAGCCGCCTACCACCCAGGTGCAGTAGGAGTCCAGATAAGGGAAAGTGACGGAGGCGAAAAAATCGCTTCCCTCCAGCCGGGCGGCCTCCACGCGCACCTCATAGTCCACTCTGGGGAAGGAGTTTTGGAAGGTAATGCCGGTCAACGGCTTGCCCGCCGCCAGCACGATCGCGCCGTTCTCCACGCGAACCGGCCCGCGCCCGGTGAACGGGGTTTCCCGCCATCCCTTTAGGGACTTCCCGTCGAACAGCGATTGCCAGTCGCCGGGCGTGGTCTGCGCGAAAGCGAGCGCTGGCAGGGTCGCAAGAGTTGCTAGGCGTACTACTGAGAGGGACATATTGCTACGGGAATATACCACGCTGCGCCCACTAAGGTGAGAGTCTTACCACCTGCGGGGCACTACATCTGCGATGGCCCACGTACTTGCTCCAGTGCTGGCGGTCCTTATAGTTGCGCAGGCCACGCTGCTTCAGATTCGGGTCGTCGAGGGTGAGGGCGCGGTTCACGCCGCGGGATCGCGCGGGCCCGGGCTGACCGTTGAGATCACCGACGAGGTCGGCAGGCCGGTTTCGGGCGCCGTCGTCAGCCTGCGCCTGCCTGAGGACGGGCCGGGCGGCGTGTTCGCCAACGGCATGACGAACGAAATCGTGGTCACCGGTTCGGACGGCCGCGCCACCACAAGGCCCATCCGCTGGAACCAAAACCCGGGCCAGGTACAGATCAAGATCACCGCGGTGCGCGACCGCCTCCGGGCGGGCGCCGTGGTTTCGCAGTACCTGAGCGGCTCTGACGGCACAGGCGCTTTCACTGCGGCGCCCGCCGCTATGCGTTCCAGCGGCCGCTCGAAATGGCTGAAGGTCGCTATTATCGCGGCCGCAGCCGCCGGCGCGGGCTTCGCCGCGGGAATCGTGGCGCGAGGGGAGAAAAGCGCCAGCAGCGCGCCGCCCGGCCCTCCGGTGCAGATCGGCCCGCCCACGATCATCGTTACGAAGCCATGAGAACCAGAGCCATCGCGATCTTCATGCTTTTCGCCGGCGGCGCCGCCGCACAGATCGGCGTTCCGCGTGTCGGCTGCCTCATCGACGGATCCCAGCGGCTCCGGCCGGTCCTCGGCATCGCCGGGAATTTCCTGATCGGCGAGGCGGTGGCCGAAGGGGTAGTGGCGGCGGCGTGCTCGGATGCGCTGACCATCATCAAGCGAGAGGAGTCTCTGGTGATCCGTACGGGGGAGGTTGCCGGTGAACATCCCGCGCCCGCGGGCACGGCGCTATTTGGCTGGTCGCCCGACGGCTCGCAGGCGCTCGTCTTTTTTCCGGCATCAGGCGAGTGGGTGAAGGTGAGCGCCCGCGGCGTGCAGCCGCTCGAAGCTCCGTTCCTGCCAGAGGGTGAGGTGATCGCGATTGGAGGTCCCGGCCGGCCCGACGCGCTGGTCCGCAAAGATGGCGAAGCGGCAACTCCCGCGCTGCTGCTGCCGGACGGCAAGCGGCTCACGGCCCGCTCCGCGGAGCTGATCCTTACGAGTAACGGAAATGAAGACCGCACCATCGCGCTGCCCGGACCGGTCGAACGCCTGGAATGGCTGGGGCCGGGCTGGGTCCACATCCGGCTCGCCGAGGGCGGGGGGCGGCTGGCGCTCTCGCTCGAACGCGAACAGCTTTACCGTTTGCCGGAGGCAGGGGAATGACGGCCCGCCGGCTGCTCGCGCTGGCGCTCGCCGCTTTTCCCGCGCTCGCTCAGGTCAAACTCTACGTTGTTGACGGGAAAATCGACCGCCCGGTTGGCGCGGCGTACGACTTCGGCAGCGTGGAAATCGGCGGCACGATAGAGGCGCTGTTCCGGCTGCGCAACCCGGGTCCGGCGGCTGCGAAGCTGGAAAGACTCGATGCGGCGGGCACGGGATTCTTGCTCCTCAACAAACCGCAGGTGCCCGTCACGCTGGCGGCCGGAGCCTTCGTCGAATTCACGGTGCGGTTCCAGCCCGTCACCAGCGGCGGGCATAGCGCTCCCCTGATCATAAACAACGACGCCGTGCTGCTGATCGGCAGCGGGCAGCCTGGCCCTACCGTCCTCTGCGAGGGGGCGGTACTGGCGCCCGGCGGCACGCTCGATTTCGGGAACCTCGAGGGCGGCGCGGCCGCTTCCCGCCGCTACACCGTCGAGAACCGCACCGCCGGGCCGGTCGAGATCACGCGAATCGCCGCCGATGGGGGCGGATTTCGGATCGAGAGCGCGCCGCCGCTGCCGTTGACCCTCGCGCCGGGCGACTCCATCTCCTTCGAGGTCGTCTGGGAGCCCCCCACCGGAGGCCTCATCGAGGGGACGCTCAGCGTGAACCGGCTCACCTTCCGCCTCGCCGGCGTCGCCACCGAGCCGCCGTTCCCGCGCCCCATTATCAGGCTCAACACGACAACGCTGAAGAGCGGGCAGCAGGCCCGAATCGCCGTGCGTTTCGACGAGCCGTCGCCGGCAACGGGAACGGGCCAGTTGCGCCTGGAATTCATCGGCCCGGACGACCCCAGCTTCGGTTTTCTTGCTCCTGCCTCCGGGCGCACCGTGCAGTTCGGCGTGCAGAAAGGGAAGGATTTTGCGACCTTCGGCGGCCGAGCGGATATCGAGTTCCAGACGGGCTCCACGGCGGGCACGATCGTCATCACGGCCGTTTTGGGCTCGCACAACGAGCAGGCCACGGTGCAACTGGCGCCGCAAGTGATCCATATCGATTCGGCGCGTGGCGTCCGCACCGCGTCGGCGATTGAACTGAGCCTGGGCGGGTTCGACAACACCCGAACCGCCGGTCAACTGGCCTTCACCTTCCGCGACCGAGCCGGGCAGGCGCTCGGGTCCGACCCGATACGCGCGGACGCCGCCGCCGCCTTTGCGCATCACTTCGAAACGGCCAACGTGGGCGGCCTTTTCTTTCTCCGCGCCGTTTTCCCGGTTACGGGCGCTATCACGCAGATCGATTCGGTCGATGTAGAGATGCAGAACTCGGCGGGCGCTGTAGTCAAAAATGTCAAAATAACAGAGTGATCCCCGTCGCTCTCACAATCGCCGGCTCGGATCCGAGCGGCGGAGCCGGCATACAGGCTGACCTGAAGACCTTCCACCAGTTCGGAGTCTATGGCGAAGCGGTCATTACGCTGCTTACCGTTCAGAATACGACTGCTGTGGGGCAGGTTGAGTGCGTGCCGGCGGCGCTGGTGGCCGCCCAGGTCCGCGCCGTGCTTGCCGATATACGGCCGGGCGCGGCGAAAACGGGCGCTCTCGGGAATCGCGAGGTGGTCGAAGCTGTGGCGGCGCTGACGGCGGAGTTCGATTTCCCTCTGGTTGTCGACCCGGTGCTGATCTCCAAGCACGGCATGCCGCTTGCGGCCGACGACGCGCGCGAGGCGATCGCCGCGCGGCTGCTTCCGCGGGCGTACCTCGTCACGCCAAACCTCGGGGAAGCCGCCGCGCTCACCGGGCTCGAGGTGTGCGACGCCGCAGGAATGCGCCGCGCGGCAGAGCGGCTGGCGGAGATGGGAGCGAAAGCCGTGCTGATTAAGGGCGGCCACCTCGAAGGCAGTGCGACCGATGTGCTGTATGCGGACGGTACATGGTACGAGTTTCCCGCCGCCCGAATCGCCACCGCGCACACTCATGGGACGGGCTGCACTTACTCGGCGGCGATTACGGCTGAGCTGGCCCGCGGAACGCCGCTGCCTGCGGCGGTGGCGCGCGCCAAGGCGTTCATCACGGAGGCTATCCGCACCAACCCCGGCCTGGGGCGCGGCTCGGGTCCGGTGAATCACCATGCGCCCGTGCGGAGAGGGTGACGAGCTGAAATTTACGTGCCGGCCGAACCTCTGATCACCACCACGTAATCGTTGCTGGTGCGCCTGGCAATATCGAGCGTGGCGTCGTGCGCGATGCGCCGGTGCAGCCTGCGGCCCACGCTAAGATCGACGATTTCGGCATCGTAATCCCCCTCCGGCAGACGGAAGCGCAGCCGCAGCCTCGATTGCTTCGGTTCTCCCAAAAAGTGTTTTCCAAAGGCCCGCACTTTGCGGTTCCGCAGATACGCAATCCAAACGCGGCTGGACGAATCGGCGAGGTAAGCAAGCTGATAGCCGCCCTGCGCTTCAACCGGCCGCGGGAACGCCTTGCCTTTTGCCTTTAGAAAGCTTTCAAGCGGTATGCCGCCGCTCAGCGAGAACGAAACCGGAACGCCGATGTCGAGCGAGTGATTGTATGCTTCGTAAATCATCGTGAGGCGGGGGTCCGCTCTTCTCTCCGGTCTGAAGCGGGCCGCCCGAGTGTAATGCGCTTCGTCGTGAAATCCGCGGTATTCCGGGCCGATGTCGACCACGGGCGCCGGGCGCTCGGGCGAGAACCGTTTCGGCAATGAGTCGAAAATCTCCGAGGCGCGGCGGTACTCGTCCAGAAAGTCGTAGGTCCACTGCATGAAGCCGGGGCCGCCCGCCATAAGGCTCAGCCAGAGCGCATCGCGGTAGCTGCGGCGCTGGATCTCTTCCGGCGCCTTGCTGTCGAGGACTCCCCATTCCCCGGGAAAGTTCACGATTTCCGCGCGAAGCACCGCGGTGGTGGCGCCGGTGACCGCGGCGAAATCGATGCGCTTGTTTTCGCCGCAGTCGCCCGCATACAGATGCGAGGAGTAGAAGTCCACTCTCGCCAGCCTGCTCCACTTCAAGGGGTTAAAGGCGGTGAGGCCGGCGCCGGGATGCGATATGGTTACGGGCATCTCCGGCAGCCGTTGCCTGATGAAGCGGACAATTTCTTCGGTCCATCTGAGTTCGGCGGCTTCATCCGGGCCGCTACCCTGCTCGTTGTACAGCTCGAGTGCGAACACCTGAGGCTCGCCGGCCACCCAGGCCAGCGCTTCTTCCAGGTACTGCTTCTGGCAGGCGAGCACGTCGGGGTCGGTGAACCAGTCGCCCGATTCCCGGCTGACGAGTTTGCGGTCGATGAGGAATCTCTTCTGGGCGGGCGTCGCGCGGTTGAGTTCTTCCTTCGTGTAGTGCGGCAGCGCGTAGCGTTCCAGCGCGTGCTCGTTCATATAGCCGGTGAGCCACGGCTCGGGGATGATCTGCAACAGCACGCGGATGCCGTGCGGCCGCGCGGCGGCGAAGGCGCGATGGAACACATCGCGAAGCGCCGGGTTGAGGCGCCCGCAAATATCGAGAACCTCCTCGCCGATGCGGGCGCGCGGGAAGAGCCGCACCGCGGTGACCCCATTGGCCGCAAGGATGCCGAACCACTGCCGCATGAGGTCGTCCGATGCGTCCCAGAGGTCGATGTAGCCGGGACCAGCCTTCCAGATGTGCGGCTCGACGCGGCTGAACTCCTCGGGCGAGAGTTTTACCATCGGCGCCGGGATCATATTCCCGTGGAACCCGCCGAGAGGGACAAACAGCTCTCCACTCGCGGTTCGGAACCAGCCGTCCGGCGCCAGGCGTATGCCGCTTGAGGCCCCATGCGCGCCGATCGCGAGCGCGCAGGCAAAGAGGATTGCGCGGACCCCGCTGCGGTTCATTCCGTCATTATCCCGCGCGCGGTCCGGGGCAGGCGCCGCGTTCCGGTGCTACGATCTCAGTAGCGAGCCAATCTGAACCACCGGGTGCAGGGGGATGCAAATGTTCACCGTGGATGTGGATGACTTCACTGTCAGAGTGGCGGCAATCGGCAGGGATGCGGTGTCTCTGGAATTGGCCGCCGCGGCGCTGAAGGGGCTGCCGGTCCGCGTCGATTTCGCCGCCGGCCCGCAAACCGGTCTCGAACTGGTTTCAGACGCGCGGCCGGAAATCGTTCTGCTGGATGTCACGATTCCCGGGGTAAACGGGAGTAATCTGCTGGAGCGCATTCTGGACGCGGCGCCGGAAACCGAAGTCATTCTCATCGCTGAACACTATTCGGCGGAAGCGGCGGTCGGAGCCATCGAGAAAGGCGCTGCGGACTATATGGCCAAGCCGTTGTCCGCGTCCCTGCTGGCCCGCCGGTGCGCCTCTGTCGTGGAAGAGTTGCGGCAGCGGCGGGCGGCGCTCGAGCTGGATGCCGAGGTTCTCAAAGCACACCGGTTTGAAGGGCTGGCGGGCCGCAGCCCGGTCATGCTCCAGGTATTCGCGCGAATACGGAGGGCCGCGCCGCATTTCCGAACGGCGCTCATCACCGGCGCTCCCGGCACGGGCAAGGATCTGGCGGCCCTGGCGCTGCACAACAGGAGCGAGGCGCCGCAGGGAAGCTTCACGGTCTACAACTGCCTGGCCGGCGCACCCCTCCCGGACGTCATCGCTGAAGACGCCCGCGGCGGCGGGACGCTGTTCCTGGATGAGGTCGGCGACATGCCGGTGGAAACGCAAGGCAAGCTGCTGGACGCTCTGGAGCGCAGCCCGAATTTCAAAGTGATTGCCGCTACGAATTGCAACCTGCGGGACCGCGTTGCGAAAAAGCAGTTTCGGGAAGATCTCTACCGGCTGCTTTCCAAGTTCGAGATCAGGCTGCCGCCGCTGGCAGACCGAAAAGAAGACCTCCCGCTGCTGGTGCGCTGTTTTCTCGAAGAGTTTTCGCGGAAGTACGGCAAGGTCATGCGTGGGATCACGCCGCGCGCGCAGCTCGCACTGGCCCGTTACTCCTGGCCGGGCAACGTTGGCGAGCTACGAGGAGCGCTCGAGAGCGCCTGCATGGCTGCCTGCGGCGATACGGTCGACCTCCGTGACCTGCCGGAATCCGTGCGCAACGGGGCCGGAGCAGAGGGAATTCTCACGCTGGCTGAAGTCGAACGGCGATACGTCCGCCGCGTGCTGGAAAGCGTGGACGGCAACAAGGCGCGCGCGGCGAGACTTTTGGGCATCAATCGCGCGACCGTTTACCGCATTCTGAAGGAGAAGACAACTGCCGCGGGAGCGTAACGCCGGGCTGTCCGGCGCGATTCGCCGGCTTTACTCCTCGTAAAACCGCAAGATGCTCTTGCTGACCTCTTCGGGCGGCGGCTGGTAGGTTCCGGCCTTTACCTGCGCGCGCAACTCTTCGAGCCGGGCCTCGCTTGCGCCTTGAGCCGCCACTGCCCGGGACAGCCGCGATAGCTCCACGGCATCTTGAGAATCGGACGGGGTGTTATGTCCCTTGTGCTTGTCAATAGCCGGGGAGCCGGCCGGATTCACGGGTGCCGTATTCAGGTCGCCGATCCGCATTGCCTCTTAGATCTTATCGAACTTGGGTACCATTTCTTGAACCGCAGGGGACGGGCGCTCCAGCCCTTCCACCACCAGGTTCGCCAGCCCGAGCCCTCCCTGGGAAGCCAGCACGCGGGCAAGGTGCTCCTCGGCTACTTCCATCATGGTGGCGCCGGCCTGATCGCCGCCGGTTCCCAACCATCCATCGCCATCGGGTCCGCGCATGCATTTCAGCAACTGCGCAATCAGCAGCGCTTCGAACTGCGCCGCCGCGTCCCGGACGTTTTCGGCCCGCGGCCGGCCATCACCGGCCGGAGCGGCGCCCAGAGCATCGATCCGCATCAGATCACCTCCAGTTCGGCTTCCAGCGCTCCCACCGCCCGCAGGTTCTGGAGAATCGCGATGATGTCGCGCGGCGTAGCGCCGATCGCCATCAGCGCGCGCACCAGTTCCTCCACCGTCGCGCCCTCCTTCAGCATGATCGTGCGCGCTTTCTCCTGCTTCACGGCAACATCCACTTGCGGCACCACCTCTGTGGTCCCGCTCGTAAAGGGAGCGGGCTGGGCCACCTGAAACGCCGTCTGGATCTCGACCGCCAGATTGCCATGCATCACCGCCACCGGAGAGATGCGCACCTCCTTGCCTATGGCCACCGTTCCGGTGCGCTCGTTGATCGCCACCTTGGCGGGGCGGTCCGCTTCGACCGTCAGGTTTTCCAGCTCGGCCACGAATTCCGTCGAGCGCTCGTTATAGGAGGAGGGCATATCGATGGTGACCAGCGCCGAGTTCTCCGCGCGCGCCACCGGGGTTCCGCCGTCGCCGAATTTTTTATTGATGGCGGCGGCGACGCGAGCGGCGGTGGTGAAATCCGCCTGCCGGAGCTGCAAGCGGAACCGGCTGCCCGGCGCGGGCGTCGGCGCGGCGCGTTCGACGATTGCGCCGTTGGGAATGCGCCCCACCGTGGGATGGTTCAGAGTCTGCTGAGTGCCGGCGCGCCCCGCGGCGAACCCTCCCGTGACCACCGGACCCTGGGCCGCAGCAAAAACGCGCCCGTCGGCGCCGCGCAGCGCCGTCAGGACCAGCAGGCCGCCCTGCAAGTTCGTGGCATCGCCAATCGCCGCCACGGTCGCGTCGATTCGGGTGCCCGGCTGCGCGAACGGGGGCAGCGTCGCCGTCACCATCACCGCCGCGGTGTTATTCACCCGTATGGCTTCCGGCGGCACCGAGACTCCCATACGCTCCAGCATGTTCGTCAGGCTCTGTGCGGAGAAGACCGTCTGCCGGCGGTCGCCCGTGCCTGCCAGCCCGACCACCAGCCCGTAGCCGACCAACTGGTTGTCCCGCACGCCTTCCACAGCGGCCAGTTCCTTCAGGCGCGCGGCCGCGCTCAGCGTGCCGGCGATCAACAGCGTGAATGCCAAAATCCGGTTGCACATGGTCTAGAACGGAAGAATCCCGAGCAGGAGGCGGTAGAGGAAGAACGGGCGCCTTATGGCGTCGTTCACGACTCCCTTCCCGTTGATGCGGACTTCAAGCTGCGCCAGGCGGTCCGAGAAAATCGCGTTGTCCGGCGTGATGTCCAGCGGCCGCGCCACCCCGCGCACCGTGACGACCTGGTTTTCCGAGTTCACCACCACGTTCTTGGAACCCTCCAGCACCAGGTAGCCGTTCGGCAGCACCGCCGCGACCCGCGCCGATATGGTTGTCGTCAGCACGGTTTCCCGCGTTGTGGCCCCCTCGCCCGCCAGCGCCTGCTCGCCCGTCGCCGAGAGCATGTTGGCCAGCGGGCCGGTCGGGTTCGTCCTCCCGAATGCCGCTCCCACGGAATAATTTGCTTTCGAGGCCCGCGCGCTCTTCGTCGTTCCCTTGGCGATGGCCGAGGCGCGCTCGGTCACCACGATCGTCACCAGATCGTCCACTTGCGAAGCCTTCGGATCGCTCGCCAGGTTTCCCAGCAGCGCTCCCGGCTGCCAGATGGAGCCGGGTGAGGCATCGAGCGCCGCCGCGCGCTCAGCGTTTGCGGCCGCCTGCTGTACGTAGTGGTCGAGCGGCGACAGCGCCTCGGTCTTCTTTTTCTCAGCGGCCGGCGCCGCGATTGCGAGCAAAACCGCCCAAAGGAATCTGTTTCGCATCGATGATGACCCTTCCTTGACCTTCCACACGGCCCTGGAATCTCCGGCCGTTATCGGGATTGCGCAGCATGATCCAATCGCCCTTCCGCCCCGGGGTTTCGGCCTTCGCCTCCAGGCTGAGTTGCGCCGCGCCGCTGGTCACCTTCACCCTGACCGTGTCGCCGCGCTCGACTTCCAGCGGCGCTTCGAGGATGCCCGCCTGCACCGGTTCGCCCGCGCGGATCGTGCGCCGCGGCACGCATCCCACAACGTCCTCCGCGAATTGCGATGGCGGGCCGGCGAACAGCGGCACTTCGGCTGTCTCCACCCGAACCTGCGAAGCCTGAATGGGCCGGCCGGCCGGCAAGTCCTCCGCCGCTACCAGCCTCTTTCCGGGAATCCCTATCCGCACCCGCGCCCAAACGGGCATGCTGCGGTTGCCCGCGTACTTGAGTCTTCCCCGCCACACCACCGGGACGTCAGCACCCTCTGGGGGCGGCGTGTATCCGGACCGCGGAAACTCCAGTTCGCCGCGCGGCACCCTGTAGCGGCTGTAGTCCAGCAGTTCGATCCGGGCTTCGGGATTGCCCACGGCCGCGCGCAGCGCAGCCAGCACGCCCTCTTCCGTCAGGTGTTGCATCGCCCGCTCGATACACAAGCCGGGCGCAGCCTGAAGCGCGATCCCGTGCCGTGCGGCCATCCGTGCCAGCTCCCCCGGGCTCACCATGCGGCGCGCTCCGGGCGCGGGCGCGTAGCCCAGTTCCACCTCGGGCGCCAGGGCGGCAAATGCCGGAATCGCCGCGGCCACATCGGCCGCGCGGATGCGGTCCCCTTCCACCGAAATGCAAGTTGCGGCCAGCGCCGCCGCCAGCATCATCATCGCGCTAGCTGGTTGACCTGCTGGTACATGTCGTCGGCCGCCTTCACCACTTTCGAGTTGGCCTCATAGGCGCGCTGGCTGACGATCAGGTTGATGAACTCTTCCACCACGCTGACATTCGATTGCTCGATGAAGTACTGTTGCAGCGTGCCCAAACCCTCCTGCCCGCCCGGCTCGCCGATGGTCGGATCTCCCGAGGCATCCGTCGGCAGGTAAAGGTTGTGTCCGATGCTGTTCAGACCGGCCGGATTCGCGAAATTGGCGAGCTGGATCTGCCCGGCAATCTGTACCGACGTCTCGCCCGGCCGGGTGTAGCTCACAGTGCCGTCCGGCGCAATGGTGATGGATTGCGCCTCGGGAGGAATGGTCAGTTGCGGTTCGAGCGGATCTCCGTCGGCCGTGACCACGTTGCCGTCCCGGTCCAGGTGGAATGTCCCCGCCCGCGTGTAGGCGAGATCGCCCGACGGCCGGCGCACCTGGAAAAAGCCGCGCCCCTGGATGACCACGTCCAGGGGATTGTTGGTCATTTCGAAGTTCCCCTGGGTGAATATGATCTCGTTTGACGCCGGCCGCGTGCCCAGGCCGAGCTGAAGCCCACTGGGCACCACCGTTTGCGCCCCGGCCGAGGCGCCTGGCTGAACAAAGCTCTGATAGAGCAGGTCCTGGAACTGCGTTCGCCGCGCTTTGAAACCGGCCGTGTTGGCATTGGCCAGGTTGTGAGCGATGTTGTCCACGTTCATCTGCTGCGCGGTCATGCCGCTCGCAGCGCTGTAAAGGGCTCGTATCATCTGCAGCTCCTTTCCTACGAATTCACCCGCGCCACTTCCTCGACGGCGCGGCGGTTCATTTCGCCGCCCAGCATCGCGGCCTTCTGGAGCATCTCGAACTGCCTCAGAATGTTGATCAGCCGCACCGCGGTTTCGGGCGCGCTGACGTTCGAGGCTTCGAGCTTGCCCTGATGCACTTCCGCGTTTGCTACAAGCGCCGGGCCCGCGGCCGGATCCACAGCGCGGTAATAGTTCCGGCCGGCCTTCTCCAGACTGCCCTTATCGCCGGCGACCACGGCGATCTGCCCCAACACGATCCCGCCCTGCCGGACTGTGCCGTCGCGCGAAACTTCAAGCGGCGCAGACCCCTGGGTTTGGATCACCTGGCCATCCACGCCCCGTACGGCATAGCCTTCGTGCGTGGTCAGCACACCGGCGGGGGAAATCCTAAAACTGCCGTTTCGCGTATAAAGAGGACCATTCGGCCCGTTCACGACAAAAAATCCTTCGGATGCGAGGGCAAAATCGAGCGGATTGCCCGTCGGCGTGAGATTGCCCTGGCCGAAGTCCGTCCAGCGGCGCTCCACAACCGGCAAAGTCGACGGCAGCGGACTCTCCCCGGCCAGCGCGGGGCCGAGCGCTTCCGGCGCGACGTACAGGCTGTACATTTCGCGATCCGATTTGTATCCCGCAGTGGCGGCGTTAGCCAGGTTGTTCGCCAGCATATCGAGCGATTCCATTCGGGCACGCATGCCGCTGGCGGCGGAAATCATGAGAGAATCCATGCGTAATCTCCCGGAGGGCTCCGTGCAATTTGCGGTCCGCGATTCAAATTCGAGATAAATGAACCGAAAAGCTGAAAGAGGGATGTCCGGGTTGCGACAAAATCCGGTCATTCGAGGCGGCGCGGCAAAATTTCGTACCCCGGCGCGCCGCTAAACCGCTGAAAACGGGGCGGGGCTCCCCGGCAATCGAACTGCACTCATCCGCGGCGTGACTGCTGCATGTCTGCCGTTTCCGCTCGCCTCGATGGCCCCGCCCGTGGAAGGCACCCCTGCGCGCGTCGAGGCGAGCTCTCCGGCCGCCGAGGAGTTTTCGGCCCTGATCTCCATGTTGATTCCCGGGGCGGCGCCCCAAAATCTTCCGGGCGCGGCGGAACTCGCGGCGGCGCCTGAAAATGCCGGCCGCGCTGCGGAAAAAACGGAAACAGCGGCAGACGGCGAATCTCAGAGCGGCGCATTTCAAATAAAACAAGAAGAACGGAAGACAAAAGAACAGCCGGCCGCGTTCGCCTTTCCCATCCAAACCTTTGTTCTTCCGGCCGAGCTTCAAACCAAGCCGGAGAACGGGGGCGAACTGATGATCCAAGCCGTGGCCGCGCCAGCCTCCAAGGAGATCAGTACGGAAGCGCCGCTTCCGCAGGCCGGCTTCAAGGATTTGCCGGCGCAACAGATGGGCCCCGCGGAGATCGAGGCTGCAATTCCTGAAGACGCGCCCGAAACCGAGGCAACGCCCGCCCCGGCGGTGGCTCGCGCAGCCGAAGAAGACGCAGCCGAAGAAGAAAAGACGCCCGAACCCCTCCGACAGGCCGTCAAGCCGGAGCAGGCAGCCGTGGAGGCGGAAACGCCCGCTCTCCCTCCGGATCATCGGGCTGAAGCCCCATCTCCCGTGCCCGCCGCTGTTCCCGTGGCGGCGGCCCCTGCGCGCGCCCCTGCCGCTGAAGTTCCGGCTGCCCAAGATGCAGCCGTACCCCGGCCAACGCAGCCGGTGAACACTGTTCAGCAGCCCGTGAAAACTTTCAAGCAAGCGGCGAACACTATTGAGACGCCCGCGGGCAAAAACCCCGGGGAAGCGGCCGTGCGAACCCAACCCGAAAACGCCGAAGCCGCCTCCAGGCAGACCCGGCCGGCACACGAAACGGAAGTGGCATTCGCCGCCCGCTTGAGCGAGCGCGCTCAGGCAACCGCAGCCCCGCGTCACGCGCCGGCGGTTTCCGATCAACAGGTATTTGCACCGGCGCGGCCCGTCCCGGCCGATCCCGTGCAGCCGGCGCCCGCCAAACCTTCCGAGACGCGCGGGGAAAACCCAGCCCCACAGCCAGAAAAGAACATTTTTCCAGCACCCAGACATGCGGCCTTCAGCGCTCCGGGAGAACCGGCTGCGCCGCAGGCTGCACCCTCTTTAGGACCGGTCGCGCCCGCTATAGAGCAGGCCGCGCCCGCTCCAGAACCGGCCGCGCCGGCGGCGCTGAAGCCCGTTGCACACCCGGAACGCGCCGTCCCCCTCATGCCGGCCGCCCGGGCGGACTTCGAGCCTGCCCGGACTGACACCGCTCCGCAGCCGCTTCGCGAACTGTCGATGCTGGTGCCCGGCCAGGGGTCAGGCGACCGTGAGCCGGAACGGGTCGAGGTGAGGGTAGTCGAACGGGCGGGGCAGGTCCACGTAGCCGTCCGTTCCGCGGATGCACGGCTCAACCAGTCGCTCGCCGAGAATTTGGGCGAGCTGGTCGCAAATCTGGAAAACCGCGGGTACGCAACGGAGACCTGGAAACCACAGGGCTCCGGCGCTCAAGCCGGCCTGACCGCCGCGCTCTCCGACGCCCAGGCGCAGCCATTGCAGCCGGGCGCCGGGAATGAAAGCGCTCAGGAATTCGGCCGCGGGCGTCAGGACACCGCCGGAGAAGAATCGCCGCAGCAGCAGCGGCGCGGGCAGGACGAGGCGCGCCCGGAGTGGCTTGAAATGCTGGAAGGCGCATTCCGCGGGCGCAATGACAATCCCATCAGGAGCACCTTCGTATGACAACAGGAGTGAGCGGCGCCACCCAGAGCACGGCCGCCCAAAATGCAGGAACACAGACCACCACACAAAAGGACAAGCTGTCCGAAAAGGACATGTTCCTCAAGCTGCTGGTGGCCCAGATCAAGAACCAGAACCCGCTGAATCCGGCCGACGGCACGCAGTTTCTTACACAACTGGCTCAGTTCAGCGAGCTGGAGCAGATGACACAGGTCCGGGCCGAGATCGAGGCGCTCCGCGCTGACATCAACGCGGCCCTTGAACCCGCCCCGGAAACAGATCAAACCCAGGAGAACTAGTATGTTTGCATCTTTCTCGACAGCGCTCTCGGCTTTGAGCGCCCATGTTACCGCCGTTGACGTGGTTGGCAACAATCTGGCGAACCTCAACACGCCGGGCTACAAGACCAGTGCAGTGTCCTTTCGCGACCTGGTGACGCAGTCGCTCGGAGCGGGCCTGGGTGAAACGCAGGTCGGTTTCGGAACGGGCCGTCCGTTTACCACGCGCCAGTTCACGCAGGGCGCGATTCAGAGCAGCACGGGTCTGATGGATGCCGCCATCCAGGGCGACGGCTTTTTCATTCTGCGCGACGAGCGCGGCGCGACGCTCTTCACCCGGGCGGGCAACTTCAAGGTGGACGATCTGGGCTACCTGACAACCCTGACTGGAGAGAGAGTTCAGGGCTGGATGGAAGGGCCCGACGGAACGGTGAACCCGACGGGCGCCATCAGCGACATCGTGGTTCCGGTTGGAACGCTGAAGACTCCGATCGCGACCACCAATTTCTCGCTGGACCTCAACCTGAACGCCGCCGCTGTCGTCGGCCAACTGGATGCGATCTTCTCAACCCCAATGGAGGTAGTGGATTCTCTAGGCACTACCCACGTGTTGACCATCACATTCACCAAGACGGCTGCAGCCGAGTGGCAGTACGAAGTGACGATTCCGAGCGCGGACCTTGCCTCGCCGCCCGATCCGCCGGTGCCGCTTGTCACTGGAACCATCACCTTCGATACGGACGGCAAGCTGCTCACGCCGGACCCGAGTTCTCCGACGGTGGATATCAACATCACCGGGCTGGCCGACGGGGCGAGCGACATGTCGCTGAAATGGTCGCTTTACAACCCGAACGGAGCGCCGCGGCTGACGCAGTTCGCCCAGCCCTCGGCAGTCTCGGCCAACTCGCAGAACGGCTCGACCTCCGCGTCGCTGACCCGAGTCGGCCTGGCTGACGGCGGAAAAATCGTCGCGCAGTACTCCAACGGGCTGCAGCGGATTGTCGGTCAGGTGGCGCTGGCCTCGATCCGCAACTCCGACACGCTGATAGCGGCCGGCAACAACAACTTCCAGGCAAGCGCCAAAACCGCTATGCCGGCCATCGGGGTACCGGGGACCGGCGGGCGAGGCACCATAATCGGCGGCGCTCTCGAAGCCTCGACCGTGGACATCGCGCGGGAGTTTACGAACCTCATCGTCTACCAGCGCGGCTACCAGGCCAACTCGCGCGTGCTCACCACCGCCGACGAGATCAGCCAGGAGACGATCAATCTCAAGCGGTAATCGCGGTTGCCGGCCATGACGGTTCAGGAGCAGATCGGGCATCTTGCCGACATTCCGATGCGGCTCGAAATCGAGCTGGACCGGAAAGTCACTTCGTTTGCCGAAATCCTGAATTGGGAAGTCGGCAGCGTCGTACGGCTGGCGCGTTCGGCGGGCGAAAACCTGGATGTTTACGTCGGCGGGACGCTGCTCGGCTCGGCGGAAATCGTGATCATCGGCAACTCGTTCGGCATCCGGCTTACCGATTTTAACTGGCCGGCGTAAAGGATCGATCGATGGAACTTCTTTATCAGTTGAGCGCGGTGGCGCTGGTGTTCGGGCTGATGGGGGCGGCTCTGTGGGCGCTGCGGCGCCGGGGGGTGATCTCCGGCCGCGGGCTCGTTCGCAGCCGCGGGATTCCCGGCCGCCTCGAGCCGCTGGCCCGCCTCGCGCTCACGCCGCAGCACACGCTGCACCTGGTGCGGCTGGCGGATCGCGCTCTGCTGATCGGGGCGCACGCGGCCGGCTGCACGCTGCTTGATTCTGTACCGCTGGCTGCGGTCGAGACTCTGGAGGGCGCGTCCAGGTGAGACTGCTTCCGATCGCTTTCGCGCTGCTGGCGCCGGCGCTCTCGGCCGCGCAGTCGCTGCCGCTGGGAACCGTGCGGGGCGCCTCGCTGAGCGTCCCGTTGCAGATCGTGCTGGTGCTGACGCTGCTGACGCTGCTGCCGGCGGTGATCGTATCGGTGACGCCGTTTCTCCGCATAGTGGTGGTGCTGCACTTTCTCAGGCAGGCGCTGGGCACGCAATCGACCCCCTCGAACCAGGTGCTGATCGGCCTGGCATTGTTTCTCACCATCCTGATCATGCAGCCTGTGGCGATGGATATCTACACCAAGGGCTGGGAGCCCGTGGAGAAAGGCCAGCTCACGCCGGCGCAAGGATTTGAGCAGGGCAGCCAGCCGCTTAAGGCATTTCTGGCGCGATTCGCGCGGGAAAAGGATATCAAGCTGCTGGTGGAGATCACGCGCCGCCCCGCGCCGCGCACGCCCGCGGACCTCGACCTGACGGTGCTCGTGCCGGCCTACATTCTCTCCGAACTCAAGACGGCATTTCAGATCGGCGCGGTTCTGTTTTTGCCCTTCTTGGTGATTGACCTCGTGGTGGCTTCGGTCACGCTCTCGGTCGGAATGATCCAACTGCCGCCGGTGATGCTGTCGGCGCCGTTCAAGCTGCTGCTGTTTGTGCTGGTGGACGGTTGGAATCTGGTCGTGGGCTCCTTAGTCAAGAGTTTTTATTAGGGACAGAATGACACCCGAACTCGTCATGCAGACCGTGCGGCAGATGCTGATGATGGCCTTTTGGGTTAGCGCGCCGCTGCTCATTGTGGGTTTCGTCGCCGGCGTGGCGATCAGCCTCGTGCAGGTGGTGACCTCCATGCAGGATTCGGCGTTCAGCACGATTCCCCGGCTGGCGGCGTTTCTTGTGGCGCTGCTGATTTCCCTGCCTTGGATTTTGCGGCAGATGATGTCCTACGCTTCCTCGATTCTGAGCGACTTGGGCCGCTATGCGCGGTGAACTCACGGCGCCGCTCGGCCTGCTGCTCGGCTTTCTGCTCGTGCTGGCGCGAGTGGGTGGCGCGTTTGTCTTCGTGCCGCTGCCGGGCGTGAGCGCGGGACCGCAGGCCGTGCGCGCGGTGCTGGCCGCAAGCGCCACGGTGGCGCTGTTTCCGGTATGGCCCGAAGTGCCGGTGGCCGGAATCGGCGTGGGGCGGCTGGTTATGTGGCTGATTTCCGAAGCGGCGTTCGGCATCACCGCCGGGGTGGCGGTTGCGTTCCTGATCGAGACGCTGATTATGGCCGCGCAGGCGTTCGGCGTACAGGCGGGCTACTCATACGCGTCCACGATCGATCCCGCTACCCAGGCCGACAGCAACGTGCTGGTGGTCATTGCGCATTTGACCGCCGGGCTGCTGTTCTTCGCGCTTGGGCTGGACCGCCAGGTGCTTGCCGTTTTCGCCCGGAGCCTTGCCGTTTATCCTCCGGGAACGTACCAGTTGCAACCGCAGGGAGTCGAGGCGGTTCTGAAACTGGGCGGCGCGATGTTCGCCACCGGGCTGCGGCTGGCCATGCCGGTGATCGTGCTGCTGATGCTGGTGGACATCGCCCTGGCGCTGCTCGGCCGCATCCAAATGCAACTGCAACTGCTCACGCTGGCTTTTCCGGTGAAGATGCTGGCTACGCTGGCATTTCTTGCAGTGCTGACGGCGTTTTTCCTGCCGGTGTTCCGCGACGCCGCCGAGCGCACGTTTGCAGTGCTGCGGGGAGGCGTTTGAAGTGCCCTACAGGAAAGGCCGTTCTCGCGTGATTTGCGGAAGGTGGCGAGTTCATGGCTGACAAGAGCCAGCAGACGGAAAAAGCGACGCCGCGGCGCATCCAGCAGGCGCGCCGCGAGGGCCGTTTCGCGGTGAGCCGCGAGGCTGTCGGAGCGCTTCAGTTCGCCGCTTTCGCGGCGCTGCTCGGATGGTTCGGCGCAAGCTACTGTTCGCGCCTTATGGAGAGCACCCGGTACATCTTCCGCACCGCCTTTACTGCCGAAGTCACCGCGGCGGAACTGGAGCGGCTGGCGCGCGTGCTGTTCGTCCGCGATTTCCTGCCGCTGGGCCTTGCCGGCGGAGTGCTGCTCGCGGTGAGCCTGGGCGCTCAGCTTGCCGTCACGCAGTTTGGGTTTTCCGCCAAGGGACTGGCGCCGAACTTCAAGCGCCTGAACTTCATCACGAAGCTGCGGGAACTGCCGCGGCAGAACATTCCCTCGTTCCTGCAGGCGGCCGTGCTGCTGCCGCTGTTTGCCGGAGCGGTCTACGGAATCGTGAAGGACAACTGGGACGCGCTCGTCGCCATGCCGCTTCAGGCCGTGCAGAAAAGCTCGTACCAGATGGCCGCCTCAATCCAGGATCTGATCTGGAAGGGCGCCGCCGCATTCACCGTTATGGGCGCCATTGATTTCGTGAGGCAAAAGCGGCGCTACATGGCGGACTTGCGGATGAGCAGGCAGGAACTCCGCGATGAAGCCAAGGAAACGGAAGGCAACCCGCAGGTGCGCGCGCGCGTGCGCCTGTTGCGGCGTGAATGGCTGCGCCGGCGCATGATGGCGCAGGTGCCCAAGGCCACGGCTGTCATTGTGAACCCGACGCATTACGCTGTGGCCATCCGCTACGTGATGGATTCGATGGCCGCGCCCACAGTCGTCGCCAAGGGCAAGAACTATCTGGCGCTTCGAATCCGTAAGAAAGCCGTCGAGCACCAGGTGCCCATTGTGGAGAATCCTCCCCTGGCCCGGGCGCTTTACCAATCGGCCGATGTGGGACAGGAAATCCCGGCGCATCTTTACCGCGCGGTGGCTGAAATCCTGGCCTACATCTACCGCATCATGGGGGGCCGTTTGCCGGCATAGAAAATGGCTTCCAAGGCACTCGCACTCGCTCAGGCTCAACCGGGACGCGGCAATCAAGCCGTTCGCGCGAAGGCGGCGGAACTTGCCGTCCCTCTCGGCGTCCTCGCCATCGTGCTGGCGATGGTGGCGCCGATGCCCGCTTTCCTGCTCGACATCCTGATCGCAACGAACATCACGCTTTCGGTGGTCGTGCTTCTGGTGGCGATGTACATTCTGAAGCCGGTGGAGTTCAGCGTCTTCCCCACCACGCTGCTGTTGATGACGCTGTTCCGGCTGGGCCTGAACATCTCCTCCTCGCGGCTGATTCTGTTGAACGGCAATACCGGCACGGCCGCGGCGGGGCACGTGATTGAGGCGTTCGGCACGTTTGTGGTGGGCGGCAACTACATCGTCGGGGCGGTGATTTTTCTTGTTCTGATTGCCATACAGTACGTGGTCATCAACCACGGCGCGGTCCGCATTTCGGAAGTCACCGCGCGGTTCACCCTGGACGCGCTGCCCGGAAAGCAGATGTCGATCGATTCGGATCTGAACGCCGGGCTGATCGACGAAGCCGAAGCGAGGGCGCGGCGCCGGAGCCTGGCCGCCGAAGCCGAGTTCTACGGCGCCATGGACGGCGCTTCCCGGTTCACGCAGCGCGACGCCGTGGCGAGCATCCTGATCACGGGCATCAACATCATCGCGGGTTTCCTGATTGGTGTGTTGCAACACGGAATGGATTTGCGCCGTGCGCTCGAAACCTACACGGTGCTGACCATCGGCGACGGCCTGGTGACGGTAGTGCCCGCGCTGATGATCTCCATCTCCGGCGGGCTGGTGGTGACGCGTGCGGGCGCGGATACCCAGCTTGGCGCCGAGTTCCGCAAACAGGTTTTTGGGAAGCCGGAGCCGTTGCTGTTGGCTTCGGGAGTCCTGCTGGCGCTCGCCGCCTTTCCCGGACTGCCGGGAATTCCTTTCCTCATTCTGAGCGCCGGAATCGGCGCAATGGCCTGGCGGATGCGCCAAAAGGTTGTCAGAGCCGAAAAAACGTCGGTCGCGCAGCCTCCTCCGGCTAAGGAGAACCTGGAGGCGCTGCTCAAAGTGGAGCCGATGTCGGTGGAGGTGGGCCTTGGGCTGGTGCGGCTGGTTGAGGGCGGACAGAACTCGCCGCTGCTCCGGAGGATCGCGGCGATACGGCGGCAACTGGCAACTGAAATGGGATATCTGCTCCCGCCGGTGCGCGTCACCGATAATCTATCGCTGCGCCCGCGCGAGTACGTCATCCTGATCAAGGGCATGGAGGTGGCGCGCTTCGATATGCCGCAGGGCTGCGAACTTGCGATCCATTCGGGCAAGCCTGCCGAACCGATCGAGGGTATTGAGACGCGGGAACCGGCCTTCGGAATTCCGGCGGTGTGGATTAGTTCCGAGCGGGTGGAAGCGGCGCGGAGCGCGGGGTACACGGTGGTGGATGCCCCCAGCATTCTGGGCACCCATCTTTCGGAAATCATCCGGCGCCATGCCCACGAGCTGTTTTCGCGCCAGGACGCGAAGAAGCTGCTGGACCGCGTGTCGGAAGAGAATCCGCGGGTGGTTGAGGATTTGGTTCCGAAATTGCTTTCCCTTGCCGCTGTGCAGCGTGTTCTACAGAACCTGCTTCGCGAACGGGTATCGATTCGCGACGCGGTCTCCATTTTGGAAGCGCTGGGCGAGGCAGCCCAAATCACCAAAAACCCGACGCTGCTGACCGAATACGTGAGGCAGTCGATCCGGCGCGTGGTGGCGAAGCCGTATCTGAACGCGAACGGCGAGCTGCCCGCGTATTTCCTCGACCCGGCGCTCGAGCAAATGGTGGAGTCCTCGGTGGAGCACGGCGAATTCACGAGCCATTGGAACCTCTCGCCGCAGGCGGTTCGCGACATTCTCGACCGCATCCGGCGGGTCGTGGGGAGTCCGGAATCGCCGGTGGTGGTGCTGGCGAGTTCCGGCGCACGGCACTTTTTAAGGCAGCTTGTAGAAACGTCGATCGGCAACGTGTATTTTCTGTCGCACAGCGAGATCCCCTCCGGGGTGAAGGTAGTGTCGCTGGGAGTGATTCAGTAATACGTCCAAGGAGAACCGGTAAGTGAGACTGAAATCGTACTTCGCCAAAGACGTAAAGGCCGCACTTGAGATGGCGCGGATCGAGTTGGGGCCGGAAGCCATGCTGATCCAGTCGCGCAAAGCGCCGCCGGAAGCGCGGCATTTGGGGGAATGCGAAGTGGTCATGGCGCTTCCGCCCTTGGACCGGTCGTCGGCGGACGGTTCCCGGCAGGTTCCCGCGGCGCAGGACTACGCGCGTCTTTCGGCCGACATGGCGGAGATGCGGAAGCAGTTGGAGAGGATGGCCGCGGCGGTGAGCCGGTCGAGCGCCATGGCCTCGGCGCGCGAACTGCCCAGGCCGGAGCTGGCCGAGGTTTTCTCCTCGCTGGTGGAAGCGGAGGTGGATCCGGCGCTGGCGCACGATATCCTGCAGCGGCTCAGAGAAGCGAACGTGGAAGGCGCGGCGGACCGCGAGCTGGCGGCCGAACTTGCCTCTCGCATCCACTGCGACCCGCAGTTGGGGCGCGGCGGGCATCCCCGAATCGCCGCGCTGGTCGGGCCGTGCGGCTGCGGCAAGACCACGACGCTAGTGAAACTTGCCGTTCGCTACGGGCTGACGTGCAGGCGGCCGACGCAGATCATCTCGATGGATAATTACCGCATCGCCGCGGCGGACCAGTTGCGCTCGTTCGCCGCAATCCTCGGCGTGGGCTTCCTGGCTCTGGAGACTCCCGGGGCGCTCTCGCAGGCCATCGAGGAGCATCGCACCAAGGACCTTATACTGATCGATACCCCCGGCCACGGTCCTAACGATCTGGTGGATTCGTCGGATCTGGCGGCGTTTCTGGCGGGCCGGCGCGATATAGATACCCACCTGGTTCTATCGGCTTCGATGAAATCCGCCGATCTATCCCGTGTGGTGGACCGCTTCGAGATTTTCAGGCCCCGGAAGCTCATATTTACCAAGCTGGACGAAACCGAAGCCTTCGGGCCGATTTTCAACGAAGCGGCACGCACGGGTAAACCGGTTTCCTTCCTCGCAACGGGGCAGCGGATCCCCGAGGATCTGGAGCCGGCAGACAAGGAACGAATCGTAAGCCTGGTGCTGGAGCGCAGCATCCGGCGAGCGGTGGCAGCAGCGGCGGCATGAGCGCCGCGGCGGCCGCACCGGGCCGACACAGGGATCGACCATTGGCCGACTACTATCAAACGAGCGAGGAAACGCCTGCGGCGGAACGCGAGCGGCTCATCATGGAGCACCTGCCTCAGGTCCGCCTGATTGCCCGGCGGATCCACGAGCGGCTTCCGGGCAGCGTGAGTCTGGAAGATCTCATTTCCGCCGGCATCGTGGGCTTGATCTCAGCCATCGACAATTTCGATCCGAGCCTCAATTTCAAGCTGAAGACTTACGCGGAATACAAGATCCGGGGCGCGATCCTGGACAGCCTGCGCGGCCTCGACTGGGCGCCGCGGCAAAAACGCAAGAAGGCCAAGATGATCGAAGCAGCCGTCCAGGCGGCGGAAAAGCGGCTGCACAGGGCCCCCACCGAGGAGGAGATCGCCAAGGAACTGAATCTCGACATGAACTCTTACCACTCCTGGCTCGTCGAGGTGCGTGGGGTGAACCTGGGAAGCCTGGAACACGCGGGCGGCGAGGAGAACGGCAGGGATCTGCTGAAGTACATCTCCGATAGCGAGGAAAACTGGCCTTCGCGGATTCTGGAGCGGTCGGAACTGGAGCGCCTGCTGGCCGAAGCAATCTCGAAAATGCCGTACGTCGAGCGCACGGTGATCGCTCTTTACTACCACGAGGAATTGACGCTGCGCGAAATTGCCAAGGTGGTGGAACTGCACGAGTCGCGCGTCTCGCAACTCAAAACGCAGGCCATTTTGCGGCTGCGCAGTTACATCGAGAAGCGATGGCCGACCAAGGGTGGAGCACCATGAGCGGAACAGGTCCCGGAGAAACATTCCAATGGCTGGCTGAGAACTGGACCGCCCGCCTGGCCGAGGCTCTTGAGGGCATGACGGGGGAGCGGCCGGAAACGAGCTGGCAAGCCTCCACCGTGCCGAACTGGACTGGCGGAGCGCTGTGGTGGGAGCAGCCGTTAAGTCTGCACCAGAACGCGATTTTCTGGATCGGAGCGCCGGAGGAGGCGTGGGTTGAGATCGGGTCGCAGATTCTGCGCGGCGCGGGCATCGAAGTCACCGACAAGCAGGATGCCCGCAATACGTATTTGGAAATCGTCAGCCAGGCCTGCTCGGGGCTCGCCCAGGCGGTTGGACGGCGCGTCCGGTCGGAAGTCAATTGCGAATCCGGCGCCGAGCGGGACGGCCCGCCGGCGGATGCGCCCGCATTCGAGATCGGGCTGACAATCGGCGGTGTAAAGATTCCCGCTCTCTGCCTGTGTTTCCATCCCGGCCTGAGCGAACTCTCGCGGACGGAAGTGGCGCCCGTCCCGGCGGTTCAGCAGCCGGTTCCCGCAGTTGCTCCCCAACCCGAGCCCGAGCGGCCGGCTTCGGACAGGACGCCGCGGACGCTCGACGTGCTGATGGAGGTCGACCTGCCGGTGAGCGTCTCCTTCGGCCGCGCGCAGCTTCCCCTGAAGGACGTGCTGAAACTGAGCGTCGGCTCCATTGTCGAGCTGAACCGCACACTCACCGAGCCCGTCGAGGTGATCGTGAATAATTGCGTGGTCGCGCGGGGAGAAGTGGTGGTGGTCGAGGGCAATTACGGGGTGAAAATTCAGGAGATCATCAGCCGCGAGAGAAGGCTGAGGACGCTGCAATAATTGCCGCCGCCATGGCTGCCTTACTGGCGGGCCGCAAGCTGGTGGGCGGAACGGCAACGGAGAAAGATCATGGAAGTCATCGTGAACAACGCACTCACGTTTTACACGCTGTTGGCGGTGAGCCTTGGGCTGTGCCTCCATCTGTTCGTCACGCTGAAGCGGGAGATTCAGGCCGGACGCAGAAAGCAGGCGGCGCTCGAAGCGGCGCTCGACCGTATGAACTCCGGCATCGGAGAGGTGTCGGCAAAACTGGCCGAAACCGAGGAGCGCACTATGATGCTGGTGGCGCCTCCCCCGCCGCGGGCCGGTATGAATCTCGGAACGCGCTCGCAGGCGCTCCGGATGTGGCGCCGCGGAAATACGCCCCAGCAGATTGCGGCTGCCCTGGGAATCCCGGAAAAGGAAGTGGAGCTGCTCGTGAAAGTGCAGCGCATCGTAATGGAAGCAACAACGGGGCCGCTCCCCGATCCCGGCCCCGCCAAAACGCAGCTTAAAGGATGGGAGATGCCACGAACGGATTCCCCACGCGCACCGCTCGAGGCCTCGGGCTCGGCACCGGCGAGGGCTTGATCTCACGCCGCTGGATCGAGCCCGAAGGCTTCTTCTCCAGTTCGACATTGAGAACCATTTCCTGCCGGTTTCGCACCACGGTGAGAGGAAAACTTCCCCGCGATTCCATCTCGCGAACCCGCCTGCTCAAGGCCGACGCCGTCGCAACCTCTTCGTTGTCGATGCGCACGATTATGTCGCCGGCTTTAATCCCGGCCTTCTCCGCCGCCGAATCCTTGGCCACCGAGCGCACCAGCACGCCCTGCTTCACGCCGAAGAATTCGGCCATTTGCGTGTTCAGTGTTTCCGCTTCGATCCCCAGCATGCCGCCCCGAATCGCCACGAACACCCCGGGCATATCGGGCATCCTTTGCTGCATTCTCAACAGATCTTCCTGGAGTTTGGCCATCTCCTCCTGGAACTTGGAAGCCCAGGTGCCTCTCCAACTCTCCCGCAGCTCCTCCCACTCTCCAAAATCGGGCCTGACGCGGTAGACGACATCCTTACGTTCGCCTATCGTGGCCGTAACGGTTTGGGTAACGCCGTTCCTGCTGACCAACAATGTGGCCTGGCGCCCCGGGGGCGTTTCCCTGACCAGACGAACGAACTGCTCGGTGCCTTCGACGCGCTGCCCGTTGTACTGAAGGACGACGTCGCCCTTCAGGATTCCTGCCTTGGCGGCAGGACTGTTCTCCTCCACTCTGGTCACTTCCACGCCGTGCACTTCCGGCAGCTTCAATTCCTTGGCGCGATCGGCGTTAACCTCCTGCACTCCAATGCCCAGGTAACTTCCGCTTGCGGCCCCTAATCTAAGAACACGCGTTTCGGATACTTTGCGCTTGGCCGGCGGCCCAGGGGGCGCGGCCTGCGCGATTTCCAGCTCGACTTGCGGGGCGGGCGCCGGCGCGAGCACCACAAAATCCTGGGCCGCTGCGAGCGCAGCACCTGCCGCCGCCGCAATCGCCATCGTGAAAAACTGTTTCATGGGATTCCCTCATTTCTGCCGGCGCAAGTAGATGGAGCCTCCCAGAGCCGTCAGCCGCAACAGCGGCCCTCCTCCGTTTAGGGCGCCCTCTGCTTCCACGCGCGCCCCGGCGGGCAAAACCCGGGTGCGGATTTCGGGGAAATCCGACACGATCCGGCGGCCGCCGGGGGAAGCGCTGATAGCCTGCACCGTCACCGAGAGGTTAGACGGAATAAGCACCGTAATGTCACCCGCGCCGGTGGTCAACGCGGAATCTTTCAGCGGTTTTTCGGCCAGGTCGGCCAGGATGCTGCCGGAGTGCGTGGAGACTTGCAGGCCGCCAAAAACCCTTTCGAGCGCGATCGCTCCCGTACCCGCCTGGCACTCGATATCGCCTGCCGCGCGGATCTTGATAGCTCCCGAACCTGTCTGGGCAACGACCGGCCCCGCCGAGTGCACCACATCGATTAGGCCTGCCTTTGCCGACGCGGTCACACCCTGATCCGCCTGCTCGATTCTGATTTTCCCGCCGGCGGTCGAGACACGCACCGGCCCTTTCGCCCGCCTGACGACGATTTCGCCCCCTTCGCTGTTCAGGCCGGACTCGCCCGCTATCTCCTCGGCGATGATTTGGCCGCCCCCGGAAAAGCACTCGACCCCTCCGCCGATCTCGCCCAAACGCACCTGTCCGCCTTCCGTGTGTACTGTCACTTTCCCGCGGACTCTGTCAACACGAACGCGGCCGCCCCCGCTCTCGGCGCGCAGCATTCCGTCCAGATCCGAGGCCTCGATCTCATCGCCTTGCGTCTGGAGAATCGTTTGGTGCAGATCCCGCGGAACCCTCAACCGGAGTGTAGCCGAAGCCGTCCAGACGGCCGGCAGATTTACTTCCAGCAGCAGGTCGCCGCCGCGTTTTCCTCTTGTCAGCGAAATCCTCTTGAGCAGTGTGCGGGCGGCGGCTTCGGTGCTGACCCGCGCGCGCTTCTTCAGCTCGTAGGCGATGTCTTCTCTGGCTTCTCCTTGGAGTGAAACCGGGCCTCGGGTGGAAACCCTTAGAGTCCTTGATGGAGAAACCGGCGCCGTCCCCGTCACCGTCTGGACCCAGTAAGCGCCTTCCCGGACCATGCCGGACTCGGTCTGTGCGGCGCAGGAAAACGCGGCGGCCGCCAGAACCGCGCAAAGTCTTAGCCGACAACTTCTCATCAGAACGTCCCTACAGAAGCATTCATCTCCTGCAGCGCGCGCTGGCATCGCATCCGGATATACGAGTTGCTCTCCCGCTGAACGGCTTCCTGGAGCACGCCCACGATGGCATCCTCCATGTGCTGGGTCAGCAGGTCGATGGCCTGGGTCCGCACGCCAGGATTATCGTCGGCCAGCAGCACCTGCGCCAGCGTGTCCCGGACGTCGCTTTCGCCGGCGTGCGCTCTCAAGGCATCCAGCGCCTTCAGGCGGACTCCGGGATTGGGGTCGTGCTGGAGCGCAAAGATCAGCGCGGATCGCACTTCGCTGGAAACCGGCAGGGTGCGCAGCAGCTCAACGGATTCGGCGCGTAGACCAGCGTCCGCCGATTCCCGGGCCGCCGCCAGCAGCAGGCGATGGATCTGCTCGTCCCCCAGGTCGCCGGTTACCAGGCGCTGGCGTGTTTCCTCGACCACAACCCGCACTTGGCCCGAGGGCTGTGCCTGGACGTAACGAACGCGGGCGATGCCCGGATCGAGAAAGCCGGCCGCCGTCTCCCCGGAGGGGTCCGGAGCGGTCAAGCGCGCGGCGAAGAACCCCATAGCAACCAGCGCTAGGGCTCCCAGGGGGCGGGCGAACGCCGGCGAAATCCGCAATGCCGCGAACGGGTTGCTGAACCGTGCCCTCCAACCTGATGGCCGCGCCGCCTCGGCCTGCAGCCGCAGGCTCAGATCGCGGCGGCAGCGCGCGAGCAAAACCGCCGAGGGCGTCTGCTCCCGGCTGTCGAGCAACTCGTGGAGCGCCTTCTCCTCCTCGAACGCTTTCTGGCACGCCGGACAGCCCTCCAGGTGTTCCTGCAGGGCCTGCTCCTCGTCCAGCGATAGCTCGCCGTAAAGAAAGAGCGAGAAATTCTTTGTGGCCCCGTCGCAATTCATACGAAATCCTCCAGGGCAACCCGCATTTTTCGGGTCGCCCGAAACAGGCAGGTTTTGGCGGCTTCCTCGGTAGTGCCGAGTACCTCTCCGATCGCTCTGAGCCGTAACCCCTGGTAGTGCCGCAGCTCGAACACCACGCGCTCCTTGGCTGTGAGCTGGCTCAGGACCGCTTCGATGCGCTCGCCCAACTGGCGATTGATCAGGTTCCTTTGCGGATCGCTCTGGGCCCTTTCCTCTTGAACGCTGTCCATGCGGTCGCGCAGCCCCTCCTCGGTCTCGATCACGCTGGACTCCTCCCGCCGCACCTTGCGCTTCCTGAGATGATCCAGGCACAGATTCGTGACAATGCGGTAGAGCCAGGTGTGGAAGCTGCAATCGAAGCGGAACATGTGTAAATTCTTGAAAACCCGGAGAAAAGCTTCCTGGTAAACATCGTAGGCGTCCTCCGGCGACCTGAGCAGGTTCAGCGCCAGGCGAAGCACACTCCGGTCATAGGCGCGCACGAGCTGCTCGAAGGCGTCTTGGTCGCCTCGCTGAGCCGCCCGGATCAGTACCGCCTCGTCCACTCGCGGGACCGGACTTCCGTCCAGGTCCGATGTGGCCTGACTGGTCACGATTGGGCTACCAGGAATATAAGACGCAGTCCGATCAGAAGTGTAACGCCGGCCGAAACCGGTTCCTCACAGCCGCCATCCTTCGCGCACCCGCACCTTGAAGTCCTTCCGCTCGTCGCCGTTCATTGCGAAGGCGTCGACCTTGATCTTGTGGAATTCGCCGTCCCAAGGGAGGTTCGGAAACGGGCCGCTATTTCGGTGGGAAGGCGCGCGGGCCTATCGCAACTGCTTGTCCTGGAAATCGAACACGAGCTTGTCGAACTTGCGTTTCTGTTCCGGGTTCAGGATCCGGACAATGCGGTTCTTGCCGCTTGCGCGCACGTCGTCGAGCTGCGCCTGAAGGGTGTGATAGTACGTGAAAAAGTCATCCAGAATCAGTTCAAGCTGCTCGGTCTGCTGGGGGGTGAGATCGAGTTCCTTCTTGAAGCGTTCCAGGGTGATCTCTTTGCTGCTCCCTTTTAGGGCGGGCTGCTGCAAGGAGGCGAACCGGCGGGGGGCGCCGAGGGACATCACCAACATCCCGGTGCTGACGCCGCAAAGAAAAACGATGAGCAAGGTGAGCAGAATGCGCGGGTTCTGCCACGAGACGGCTTTGATACGAGTCATCGGCGCCTAGTCGCTGTAAGTAGCCAGCGTGACCAGAATCGTGTCCCGGTCCCGCTGTCTATCCTGACCCAGTGCAGGGGAATGCTCCTGGATCGCCATGATGACTTCATCATCGTTCGCCGTAGGCGGGTAAGCGACTTCCCGGAAAGCCACGAATCCGGCCAGGAGAATGGCGAGTGTGAGCGAGGTTGCGACCAGGCGGGGGCCGAAAATCGGATCCAGAAAAGCACTCCAGATCGATGCGTTCTGCTGCGCCTCAATCCGATTCAGCACCCTGGCATAGAAGCCCGGCGCCGGGCCAATGTCCTTTGGTCCCGCCAGCGAGCGGAGGATCTGGGACTGATCCTGCATCCAGCTCACCTCTTCCCGGCACGTTTCGCACTCGCGGATATGCTGATCGAATTCCGTAGAAACCCTCTTTTTGTCCGGACCGCCCCCGAGGTATTCCTCAAGGTGGTCTCTGATGAGCCCATGCATACGGTTTCCCTCAAAACACCTCAACTCCCGCCCGCAGAAAGGCTACGGATCTTACGTCCGCTTCATGCCTCCCGGCGGCAGCTCCCGCTTCAGGCCGTCACCAGGCCGGGCGTCCGGGTCAGCCGCTGCGCCACTTTGAGCAGCTTCTGCCGGGCGCGGAACAACTTCACTTTAATCGTATTCTCGTTGATTCCGGTCATCTCGGCCAGTTCTTCGACCGAATGACCTTCCACTTCCTTGAGCAGGAGCAGTTGCCGCTCCTCTGCGGGAAGCTTTGCGAGCAGCTTTAGAGCGAGGTCCCGTTGGGCGAGGGTCACATCAACAGGGGGCCGCTGGTCCCTGGCCGGCTCGGAATTTTCCATTCGTAACGCGTCTTCTTCGCTGAAGTCGCTCTCATAGACAAGCTTCCGAACCTTCTTCTTTCGCAAATAGTCGTAGCACTCGTTGACGGTGATCTTGTAGATCCAGGTAAGCAGCGAACTCCGGAAGTCGAAACTCCGGATGGAGAAGTAGACCTTGGTAAACACCTGCTGAGCAATATCTTCCGCATCATTATGGTTGCGGAGAATGCCGTAGATGATGGAGAACACCTTGGATTGATAGCGCTCGACAACTTCGCGGAAGGCCAACTGGTCGCCCGCCTGAGCGCGTTTCACTAGAGCGGCCTCTTCGGTGTTCTTGTAGTCCACTCTCCTCTTCACTGCAATCCTGTCGCCGGAAGCGGGAAGCGGGAGAGTTCCGCTCACGCTGCTCATACAAATTTCCGACGCGGACCGGATTTTAATGGTTTCAGCAATTTGTGCAGCCCGATCCGCACTCACCGGCCCCAAAGCAGCCGGCCTGGATCAAAAATACCAGATCCGGGCGGTTGCGGCCAGCCCCGGGCACTTGGAAAAATCTCGCTGGTCCCGGTAAAATTAGCTGTGAGAGGGAATTTGGTAAACTGGGAGCTACCCTATGATTCAACTCACGCCTCGTGCCATCGAAAAAGTGAAGGAGATTCTCGACACGCAGGATCCCAAACCGAGCGGGCTTCGGATCGCCGTGGTAGGCGGCGGTTGCTCCGGATTCAACTACTCGATGGCCTTTGAAAACAACCCGAACATCCTGGACAAGACCTACAACTTTGACGGTTTAAAGGTTTTCATCGATCAGGCCAGCATGCTTTATCTGGACGGCGCCAGCGTGGATTACGTCGAAACCCTTGAGGGCTCGGGATTTAAGTTCGACAACCCGAACGTGAAGTCCACCTGCGGGTGCGGCAGCTCGTTCAGCGCCTGAGCCACGCCGGCAGAAATGAAAAAGCCGGAACCCCCGGGGGTTCCGGCTTTCTTATTTTCGCGGAATGAAATCAGGCCTTGCGCCGCCGGAGCAGGCCCAGGGCGATGAGTCCCGAGCCAATCAGCACAAGCGCCGCCGGTTCGGGCACGTGGTAACTTTGGGTGAAGTCGGAAAGTGTGGCGCCGGGCGCCAGACTGATGTCCTTCACCACATAATACGTGGCGCTCATTCCGGACAGCGGGGCATTAGCGATGGTGGTTTGGGGGGTCAGCACCAGAGTAGCTAACACCGATTCCGGCGAGCAGCCGGTGCCAACGAAGGGTTCCGAGCAGACCGTCTCGGCTATCGACCTGTCTCCCGTACCGCCGAGGCCGCCGTCAATGCCGTAGAGCGGTCCGGTAATCTGGTACGAGAAGATCACATCCCTATAGCTATTAGGATTAATGAGGTTGAAATTGGTGCCGAACGTCAGAAAGTAAGTACCGGTCGCGCTGTCGTACCAAGCCGAGGACAGTCCCACCTGGGCGCCAGCCATATTCAGTGCAGAGGCGACCGAAAAATTGCTGAAAACAAAGGGTCCAATTGTGCATTGGGAGATGGTTGTGACGTCCGTGCCGGGGTCATACAGTTCGTTGCAAACTGGTGCAGCCGCCGCCGGAACAGTCGCCAAAACCAATATCGTCGCCAAAAACAGGCACTTCCACATCCCAGTTATCTCCTCCAACAACATCTGCTACCGCGTTTGCGGGTCGCACTACCCACCTTAAAAACGAACACTCCTCCCACTTTTGGATACTTCCTAGAATAAGGGTGGGGTCCGCGTATGTCAAATGAAAACCTCCTATATTTCAAGGACTTAGTACTAGACGTACCGGGGTGCACCTTGGTACGTCAGGGTTGTAACGCCGCGGGGAAGTTTCCAGTCCCGGCGGCTTCGCTCTTCCATTAAGATGGTAAGCGCCATGAGCGCGCTTGCGATCCTCGGCGGCGAACCGGTGCGTTGCCGCCCGTTCACACTGTGGCCACAGTTCACGGAATCCGATGCCCTCCGGCTGCAGTCGGTGCTCGAGAGCCGCAACTGGGGCGGCTACCCGTTTCCCAACACTCTGGCCGACGAATTTGCTCAGAAGTTTGCCGACCGGCACGGCGCCAAATATGGTTGCTGCGTCGCGAACGGAACCATCGCGCTGGTGGCGGCGCTTCAGGCCTCCGGCGTTGGTTTTGGCGATGAGGTGATCGTGCCGGTCTACACGTGGGATGGAACGGCGGCCGCCGTGCTGTTCGCCGGCGCCGTCCCGGTGTTCGCCGACGTCGACCCGGACACCTATTGCCTCGATGTGAACTCTGCGCGCGAGGCAATCACGCCGCGGACAAAGGCGGTGATCCCGGTCCACCTCGCCATGAGGTTTACCGAGATGGACCCCCTGATCGATCTGGCTGCCGAGCGCGACCTCATCGTCATCGAGGACTGCGCCCATGCGCACGGCGGCGAATACAAGGGCCGCGGCGCCGGCTCCATGGGCGACCTCGGCTGCTTCAGCTTCCAATCCAGCAAGCTGATGACGTCGGGCGAGGGCGGAATCGTGATCACCTCGCGGCTGGATTGCTTCGAAATCCTTCAATCTCTTACAAATTGCGGGCGGGCTAGTGTTACCGACCAGTTCCGGCGCAGGATCGTGGGCTCCAATTACCGGATCACGGAGTTTCAGGCCGCCTTGCTGCTGGGCCAGCTCGAGCAACTGGACTTCTGGGCCGAAAAGCGTTCCCGCAACGCCGCCCTGTTGACACAGGCCCTGTGTGGGATCGAGGGTGTCCGCCCCCTCCTGCCGCAGCCCAGCATGACCCGGGATACGCTTTACAACTACGTCTTCCAGTACCGGCCGCCGGACGATCGCGTACACCGCGACGTGTTCGTGGCCGCGCTGGAGGCCGAAGGCATCCCCTCCGACGGACGGTTTTACGACGCCGTATACCGCAGCGACCTGTTCCCGGCGCAGCCGGATTTCCCGCAGCTCCGGATCGGGCGCGATCAGCCCGTGGATTACAGCCGTTGCTATTGCCCGGTTGCCGAGCGCGCCGCCTATCACGAATCGGTCTGGCTGCCGCAGTTTCTGCTGCTCGGGGATGAACAGGATGTAGAGGATATCGCCCGGGCGGTCGCGAAAGTGGTTGCCGGGCGAGATGAGCTGGCGGCCGCCGGCAGCGGCTTGGCTACACTCAAGAGCATGAGCCGGGCCGAACGGCCCAAGTTCGAGAAACAAAGGAATTATTAGGAGAACCCGCATGTATGTCTCGATGAATTCCGTAACGGTTCCCGGTGTGGCTTGGCCCGAGTTTGCCCATCTGGCGCGCCGGACCGGTTACGGCGGCGTGGATGTCGATCTCGGGAAGGCCATGGAGGAGGGGCTCGACAGCACCCGGGCGCTCTTCATGGAGCTCAAAATCAAACCGGCTGTTCTTCCGTTTCCGGTCGAGTTCCGCAAGGACGAAGCGACGTTCCAGGCCGGGCTCAAGAAACTTGGAGCGGCCGCGCAGTTCGCCGAAGCCATCGGGTGTCCCCGAATGACGACCTGGGTCCTGTCGTCTAGCGCGCTTCCCAAGCCCGAGCAGCGCAAGATTCACAAGGAGCGTTTCCAGGCGGCCGCCGAAGTTCTGGCCAAATCAAACGTGCGGCTGGGCCTGGAGTTTCTGGGCCCGCTCCACATCCGCAAGTCGGCTCCACACGAGTTCATCTACCGCATGGACGAGATGCTCAAATTGGCAAAGGAGTGCGGCCCGAACGTGGGCCTGCTGCTCGATTCCTGGCACTGGCACCATGCCAGCGCGACTCCGCAGGACATTCTGGCGGCCGGCAAGCAGCGCATCGTTCACGTACATTTCGCCGACGCGCCCGACCTGCCGCCCGAGAAGATCCGCGACAACGCGCGGCTGGTGCCTGGCGACGGCGTAATCGATTGGAAAGGTTTTCTTGGCGCGCTGAAGCAGATCGGATACGAGGACGGCTGCAGCCCGGAGATTTTCGGGGCGCTGAGAGGCAAGCCGCCCGAGGAAGCGGCGCGGGCGGCCCTGGCGGGTTCGCTCAAGGTGATGGCTTTGGCCGGGCTGAAGCAGTCCTGATGCTGGAAAAACTCCTTACCGAGCAGCGAAATCCCGCCTCGGAGAGCATCGACGCGCTGCCGGCCGAGCAGATCCTCCGGATTATCAACGCGGAGGACCAAAAGGTGGCCCTCGCGGTGGAGCGCGAGATACCGCGCATCGCCCAGGCCGTGGATCGAGTGGCGGAGCGCCTGGGGCGCGGCGGGCGGTTGTTTTACATAGGGGCCGGGACAAGCGGCCGCCTCGGCGTGCTCGACGCCGCGGAGTGCCCGCCGACCTTCAATGTTCCGCCGGACCTCGTGCAGGGGATCATCGCCGGCGGCGAAGGTGCGCTGGCGCGCGCCACCGAGGCCAGCGAGGACGACCCGTCGCTTGGCGCACGCGACTTGATCGAGCGCGGCTTCACGGCGGCCGACGCGCTGGTGGGAATCGCCGCCAGCGGCCGTACTCCGTACGTTCTGGGCGCGGTTGCCAAAGCGAGGGAACTGGGCGCCCTCACCATCGGCATCAGTTGCACCCCGGACTCGGAGCTTTCCCGCGCCGTGGAGATTCCCATCGAGCCGCTGCCGGGTCCCGAAATTCTGACAGGGTCCACCCGCATGAAGGCCGGCACCGCCACCAAGCTGGTGCTGAACATGCTCTCGACGGCGGTCATGATCCGCCTGGGGCACGTCTACGGCAACCTGATGGTGAACGTCCAGCCGAAAAACACCAAGCTGGTGGACCGCGCGCGGCGTATCATCTCCGCCGCGGCGGGGGTGGACTACGAGCGCGCCGCCGGGTATCTGGAAAACGCGGGTGGTAAAGTGAAAGTTGCCATCGTGATGGCCCGCCTGGGCATCGGCCGCGAGGACGCCGAAGCGCGTCTTCGCACTGCCGGAGGACGGGTTTCCGAAGCGCTCAAGAATGGATAAATTTGTCATCCGCGGCGGCGCGCCGCTCAGAGGTGAGATTGCGGTGAACGGCGCGAAAAACTCCGCGCTGCCCGCGCTGGCCGCCTGCCTGCTCACCGAAGAACCGGTTGTCCTCCACCGCATTCCCGACGTTCGTGACATCGTGACGATGGAAACGCTCCTGCGAAGCACGGGCGCGAAAGTCGAGGTGGACGGGCACACCATTCGCGTGGAAGCGCGGGAGATCGTGCGCCCGGAGGCGCCCTACGAGCTGGTCAAGACCATGCGCGCGTCGAGCCTGGTGCTGGGACCGCTGGTGGCCCGGGCCGGGCGCGCCCGTGTGTCGCTACCCGGCGGCTGCGCGATAGGCGCGCGCCCGATTAACCTGCACCTGGCCGGGCTCGAACAACTCGGGGCGCGCATTCGCCAGGAGCACGGCTATGTCGAGGCGGAAACCCGAGGCCCGCTGCGCGGCGCGTTCATCACGTTCGACCGCATCACCGTGACCGGCACCGAGGACCTGCTGATGGCCGCCGTGCTGGCCGAAGGCGAAACAGTAATCGAGAACGCCGCGCAGGAGCCCGAAGTGGCGGACCTCGCCGAGTTGCTCACCAAGATGGGAGCGCAAATCGAAGGCGCCGGAGGTTCGACAATCCGGGTCCGCGGTGTTCCGCGCCTCCATGGGGCCGAGCACACGATTATCGCCGACCGCATCGAGGCCGGCACGTTCCTGATCGCCGGGGCCATCACCGGCGGCGACCTTCTGGTGACCGGCTGCGTTCCGGAGCACCTGAGCGCGCTGGTTTCGAAGCTGCGGCAGGCGGGCGTTGCAATCGAGGAAGCCAGCCCGGATTCGCTGCGCGTGTGCGTGCCGGGCAAGCTTCGCTCGGTCGACGTCACCACCGAAGAGTATCCCGGCTTCGCCACCGACCTCCAGGCGCAGTACATGGCCCTCATGACGCGGGCACAGGGCATCTCGCTGATCACTGAGACGATTTTCGAGAACCGCTTCATGCACGCGCTCGAACTGATGCGCATGGGCGCCAACATCCGGCTCGTGGGGCACCAGGCCATCGTGGCCGGGCCGTCGCAACTCGCGGGAGCGCCGGTGATCGCCTCCGACCTGCGCGCCAGCGCTTCCCTGGTGCTGGCGGCGCTGGTGGCGAGCGGCGAGACGCTAATCGACCGCGTGTATCACATCGACCGGGGATACGAACGAATCGAAGAGAGACTTCAGCGGGTAGGCGCCAGCATCCGCAGGATTCAATAAAACAGGCAAGAGGCAGCGGTGGATCGGCAGGCGCGCGCGCCGGGATTTACCACGGCCAGAGCAGAAGCAGGGCAATACAGCGCCAGAGCACGTATCCGAAGAACACCATTTCCAGAACGCGCACGCTGTTCAGGACGAAGCCGCCCATGAATTCGAAACGCAGCAGCACGCCGCAGGCGATCCCGCCGATAACCCAGGGGGCGGCCAGCGATCCTTCAAACGCCAGCCAGAAGCCCGCCACGATCACGTAATAGGCAAGCAGCCACGTGTTTTCCAGGCGGTAGCGGAACCGGGCGTAAATCATCCCGATCGTTAGCGCCATAACGAGCAGAGTCAGCGAATTGAAAAGCGTGAACCGGAAATACATACGGTTCAAACGACAATATCACGACCTGCGGGAACTTTAGAATCGGAATCCGAACGAGAGAGTTGGGACCAGGTCGTGGACCCACCCGCCGCCGCTCTCGATAGGCTCGATCACGCGTTTTGGGAACGGCGTCATGTAGTCGCGGAATTCGACGCACAGCCGCGCCCACGGCGCCGCGTTCCAGGCCACTCCGGCGCCCAGGCTCACCAGCGGTTTCCACTCGCTCGTGCGGGTCAGCAGCGCCACTTCCTGAAGCGGCTGCACGGCGGTTTCTCTGCCGGTGCCGCGGTAGAGCTTAAATCCGGCGCCAGCGGCCGCGAACGGCCGGACTTTGGCCTCGTCCGGGAGCGCGTAAAACAACCAGTCGTAATGGATGGCATGCGAATCGCCGCGAAACGTCGCCTTGCGGCTGCCTGAAGACAGGCTCATGTCGCCGCGCTGCCAACTGTAGCGGATCTGGCCGCTCACATACCGGTAGAGGTTCTGGTTGAGGAACGCGCCGGCGACCGGGCCATCGCCCAGGCCCGCCTCGGCCGATCCCGCCGCGCTGGTGAGCTTTAAACGGTTCGCGTACACGCCGAAGCCGCCGAGCACGCCTGCCTCCCAGGTCTGGGCGAAAGCGGCCGTTGCAAGGGCCAGGGAAAGCGCTGCGATTTTCATTCGACTACCCTCAGATTGAGCGTTGTGGAAGCGCCGCCCTGGCGGATTGTGAGCGGGACGGTCCTTCCCGTCGGAACCCAGTCGGGCACGCGCGCGTTGATCTGGTAGACCCCCGCGAATCCGGGCGTAAGCCCCGCGAAGAATACCGGCAGCGGCACGCCTCCGAGTTCCACTTCGGGCTGGATTTCGGCCAGCGCCAGCGGTTCGAACGGCGCGGGCATCCCCGCCTCGACCGCCGGCGAGGTGCGCCCGAGGCCGGCGGCGTAAATGACCAAAACGTCCCCGGGATGCACCGGGTTGGCAAGCGTTGCCGGCAGGTTGTTCGCCGCGCGGATTACCGTGGGCGCCTCGACTCCCTCTTCCAGCACGGTGCGGAATACCGCCGGCGCGGCGGGCGCTACGTTGATGGTCAAGTTGTTGCTGCTCCCGGCCGGCGTGTGAAGGCGCACGGTCGCCTGGCCGCCCTGGAAAAACGGCAACTGGGCGTTCACCTGCGTGGGGGAGATGAACAGCATCGGCGCCGGCGCGCCGTTCACGGTCAGGCAGCTTTCGCCGATCACGGACGGCAGAGGCATTTCATTTGTGGCCATGTTTACCGGGCTGAGATCGCTCCCTAATACGGAAATCAGGCTGCCCGGCGCGAGAGCCCCGGTGTAGTCCGCCGCGTTCACGACGCGGTCGATGTGCGGCGGCGCGGTCTCCGCTTCGTAGTTCCACTCCAGTACGGTGAAACCCGAGATGGTGAGCGCCACGATTGCGCGGCGATTGGCCAGCGGCGCCAGCGTGCGCGTGAAAACACCGCCCGGGGCGGCCGGCGCCGGAGCCTCGGCCATTAGGGCGGGCCGCATCAGCTCGTAATGCTCCAGGTCCACGCGCCCGATTACTCCGGGGCCGGCCGTGTCGGGCGCCGTCGCGCGCAAGCCGAGCCCATCCACGAACGCGAAGCCGGAAGAGGCCCCGGCCGCGGTGTCAAAGCTGTGAATTGGAACCACCGAGGAGTTCAGCAGGTAATTATCCACGAAAAAGCGGCCGTTGCTTGAGGCCGCGTACGCGCCCGAGAGGGCCGAAAAATCCTCGCGCCAGGTCGTGAACGCTCCGGCATCGGAATCATACAGCAGCACGTGGCCATTGGCCTGCGCGGCCATGATGGAGGCTCCGTTGTCCGCAGCCACCAGTATGGTGTCCACGTCCACGTTGTTTTCCCACGGGCCGAGACTGGGCAGTTCCACGGCTCTACGCATCGGGAGATCCACGAAATCGATCTTGTGCTCCGGACCGACCGCCGAGCGGACAGCCGCCAGGACCGCGCGGCCGGAGGCGGCCAGCGACCGCGGGTAGTGCCCGGGCGGGAAGCGCACGGGCGGCGTCGGTGTCAGCGTTTCCAGATCGTACACGTTGGCGATCTGCGAGTTGTCGTTTCCCACCAGCAGAAGACGCCGGTTGAAGCTGAAAGCCATTTGGGTCGGCGTGTTGCCGGTCCGCAGGGTCGCCACCTGGGCAAATGTGTTCGCGTCGAAAACCAGGACCTGGTTTTTGTCCTGCCGCAGGATGTAGAACCGGTCGCGGATAGGATCGGCCAGAATGTCCACGAGCACGCCGGGGACGTTCACTACCGTACCGCGCTGGTCGGGCCCGCGATTGTTGATGAGCACGCGCACGGGCGGCGGGAGATTCACAGCGGCGGATGAGCTGACGGTGATCTGAGCTACGACCGTGCCCTTGCGATTCTGGAACACCGCCGGATCCACGCTGATTTGCACCAGCGCGGGGGTCGTGCCGGCGGCCGGAGACAGGGTGATGCCCGGGATGGATGCTGTGAGGGTGAAGTCCGTAGCCGCTCCGCTGGGATCCGTCACCTCAATGCTTTGAGACGCCGTGCCGGGATTGCAGAAACGAGCGTGGAACGTCACGTCTTCCCGCGAAACGACGATGCGGCGCGCCTGGGCAAGGGAACCGACCGGAAGCGCCATCAGGCCGCTGTCCGAGACCGAGTACATGGTCGAGCCGTCGCTCGACAGCACGCTCTTGCCCGTCAGGTTCTCGGGAAGCTTTAGCCGCTCCCGTACGGTGAGATTGTCGGCATCGGCCACCATCAGCGTGGGCGGAACGGGCTCGCGGGAGCCGGCGTTCGGAATTTGCGCGTAGATGAGGCCGCGGGCCGAGTCGATCGCGTGACTGCCCACGTGCAGCAGACCGAGCGCGTTGGGAAACTGCGCGGTGAGCACGCCATCGCGGTCAAACAGCGCCCATCCGGCGGCGTAATACGTGCCGTCGTGGTTCACGCTGACCACGCGCGGGCCCAGCGGCGGCGAGGCCGTGTAGCCGAGCGACGTTACGCGCTTCTGTAGGACGTCGTACTTGAAACGGATCGTATCCGTGAGGCCGTAGATGAAGCGGCGGTCGCCGGAGGCGGCCACGGAAGCGGCCACAATCTCCGCCGGGAAATCCGCGGGCGGGGCAGAAAGCGTGTTCGCCGTTACCTCCTCGACGGTGGCCAGTTGCTGGAAAACGCCCGAGACGGGGTCAAAGATCAGAAAGGCTTTTTCTGTCACCACCAGTGCGCGGTTGTCGTAGCCGAACGCCACGCCCAGGGGCGTCGCTCCCAGCGCGAACACGCGCTGCGCGCCCGAGTCGAGCGTGATCAGGGTGAGAAGGTGGACCGGGGTATCGGGCTTCTCGAAGTTGCCGAAGTGCGCCACGAGGAGGTAGCGGTTGTCCTGTGAGAGCGCCAGCGATGAGGGTTGCGCGGCCACGTTCAGGGAAGAGCGCAGGGAAAGGTCCGCCGTCGAGATCACTTCAATGCGATTGGCGCCGAAGTTCGCTACGTAGATGACTCCGCGCGCCTCGTCCAGCGCCAGATCCGAGGCCTGGCCGCCGATCTCCACGACTTTCCCGAAAGTGCCGGCCCAACACACGCCGGCCAGCAACAGATGCAAACAGAACCTCAGTTTCATATGCCCTCCGTCCCGTGAATGGAGGGCGCGCGGACGGCACTCCGGCGCGCCCTCATCCTTCCGCCGCGCCCTGCCGCGCTATTCGGCGTGCCTGCGGCGGCGCATCACGATGATGCCGATCAGCACCACCGCAAGAATCGCGCAGATTATCCGTATCGTTCCGGAATCCATGGCCTTTCTCCTTTCTCAAAGATTCATCATCATCGGCAGCAGTTCCCGGCTGATGCGCACCATCACCGGACCCACCGTCACCACGAAAAGCGATGGCAAAATGCAAAAGAAAATCGGGAAAACCAGCTTGACGCCGAGCTTGGCGGCCTTCTCCTCAGCCGCCTGCCGCGCCTGCACCCGCATGTACTCGGAATGCGCGCGGAGGCTCTGGGCCACTCCGGTGCCGAAGCGGTCTGCCTGAATCAGCACGGCGGCAAGTTTCTTGAGCTCCTCAACCGCCGTGCGGTCGGCCAGGTTGCGAAGCGCCTCGGCGCGCCGCTTGCCGGCCTTCAGTTCCAGGTTGACCATCGAAAATTCCTGGGCGATTTCCGGGTGAGCGTGTACGAGTTCCTTGGCCGCCTGCATGATCGCCTGATCGAGGCCGAGGCCGGATTCCACGCACACCACCAGCAGGTCGAGCGCGTTCGGCAGCCCGCGCCGGATCTTCTTCTGCCGCCGCTTCGCCGCCATCCTCACGTACTCATTGGGGCCCAAGAATCCCGCCGCCGCGGCCAGCGCGATCACCAGCAGCTTGCGATCCGAGTCCAGATCCATTCCCAGAACCGCCAGGGCAACGGCCACCGGCAGCAGGATGCCCAGGGCAACCTTCGAGCCGTACAGCATCTTCAGAGCGTTCGGACCGCGGAAACCCGCCCGGATCAGGCGCCGCTGCATAACGGTCACGTCTTTGGGCGATTGGGGAAGCAGAGTTCCGAGCCGCTTCACCAGATCGTGGAAGACCAGGCTGGGATGTGTGGGGATCTGGGCGGCTTCGGCGCTGGAGCGCGTCACACGGTCGATGGCCGCCTTCGGCCGCGCCCAGAACTTCGCGCCGAGGAACGTCATCACCGTGGCCACGGTCACAAACAGCAGCAGGGTCGCCGTCAGCTCCATACCTCAAACCTCGATCGAAACGATTTTTTTGATGATTCCGTAGCCGAGTAACTGCAATCCCACGGCGCCCAGGATCATCATCCGCCCCGTCTCGTCCTGCGAGAAAAACCGCGCGTAATCCGGACTGATGTAGAACATGATCGCGGCCACCGCCACGGGAATCGCCGACAGCGCCATGCCGGTCATGCGGCCGTGCGCGCTGATGGCCTTAATGCGCCCGCGCAGCTTGAAGCGCTCGCGAATCATGTGGGCGAGCTTGTCCAGCAGTTCCGCCAGGTTGCCGCCCGTCCGTTTTTGCAGCAGCACGGCCGAGACAAAGAAATGCACATCCATGAGCGGCACGCGCTGGGCGAGTTTCTCCAGCGCCACGTCCAGCGGCATCCCGAGGTTCTGCTCGTCGAAGACACGGCGGAACTCGCCGGCCAGCGGGTCCTGAAATTCCATGTGGATCATTTCGAGCGCGACCGAAAAGGCGTGGCCCGCCCGCATCGACCGCGAAAGAAATTCCAGGCTCTCCGGGAACTGCTCCTCGAACTTGCTCAGCCGGGCGCGGCGCTTCTGTACGATGTGGAGGAAAGGCGCCGCCCCCAGCAGCAGACCCGGGATCACGGCAAACTCGCGGTAGAGCGGGGCGGCATGCCAGGAAGCAGTGAACCCCACCAGGAAGAGAGCCAGCGAGCCGTGGGCCGTGCGCGCCACGCTCCACTTCAGCCCGGCCTGTTCGATCAGCGCCTTCAACTGCCGATTGAGGTCGAGCCGCCGCAGCAGGTGCAGAATGAACTTGCCCTGCGAGGGGTCATCGCTCCGGATCAGAGCCGGCGCCTGCCGCGCCGTCTTTTTCGGCTCGGCGGCTGCGCCGACCAGCCGCGCCTTCACGCGGTTGATGTCCGTCGTCCGGCCGCGCGACCACGCCCACCAGACCGCCAGGCTTCCCAGCCAGCATGTCACCAGCAAGATGGCGAAGAGCATCATTGGTCAATACTCCGGCCTGCTGTCAGACCTCCATGACTTCATCGAACAAATCCGGGTTGAGGCGAATGCCCGCGGCCAGGAATTTTTCGTAGAACTTCGGGCGGATCCCGGTGGCCGCGAAGCGACCCAGCACCCTGCCCTCGGGCGAGAGTCCCCGCTTCTCGAACACGAAGAGGTCCTGCAGCGTGATGATCTCGCCCTCCATCCCGGTCACCTCGGTGATGTTGACCACCCGGCGCGAACCGTCGCTCAGCCGTGCCGCCTGCACGATCAGGTGCACGGCCGAGGCGATCTGGTGGCGGATGGAGATCATCGGCATGTTGGCCGCCGCCCAGGTCACCATCACCTCGAGCCGCGCCGCCGCATCCCGCGGGGTGTTGGCGTGGATGGTAGTCAGCGACCCCTCGTGGCCGGTGTTCATCGCCTGAAGCATGTCGAGCGCTTCCTCGCCGCGCACCTCGCCGCAGACGATGCGGTCCGGGCGCATACGCAGGCTGTTGATCAACAGTTCCCGCTGCCGCACCGCACCGTGCCCCTCGAGGTTGGGCGGGCGCGTCTCCAGCCGCACCACGTGGGGCTGCTTCAACTGAAGCTCGGCCGCGTCTTCGATGGTGACGATGCGCTCCTTCGGAGAAATGAAGGCCGAGAGCGCGTTGAGCAGCGTCGTCTTGCCGGCGCCCGTTCCGCCCGAGATGATGATGTTCAGCCGCGCCTTGACAGCCGCTTCGAGCAGTTCCATCATGCCGGGCGTCATCGCCTTGCGCTCCACCAGGTCCTTGGGCATCAGCTTGTCGGTCGAGAAGCGCCGGATCGATAGCACCGGTCCATCTATCGCCAGCGGGGGAATGATGGCGTTGACGCGCGAGCCGTCCGCCAGCCGCGCGTCCACCATCGGAGTCGATTCGTCGATGCGCCGGCCCACCTGCGAGACGATCTTGTCGATGATGCGCAGCAGGTGCGGGTCGTCGCGAAAGACCACGTTGGTCAGTTCCAGAACCCCCTTCCGCTCCACATAGACCTGCCGGGGCCCGTTGACCAGGATGTCCGAGATGGTGGGGTCGGTGAGCAGCGGTTCGAGCGGCCCCAGGCCAAAAACCTCGTCGAGCACCTCGTCGATCACCTGCTGCTTGTCGGCCGAGCTGAGCAGCGTGGATTCCGCGTCCATCAGCGCAACCAGGGCCTGCCGCACCTCGGCGCGCACGCGCTGGTTGTCGATGGAGGCCAGCGCCTCGAGGTTGATCTGGTCCAGCAGCTTGCGGTGCAGCGTGAACTTGAGTTCCTGGCACTCCGGTTTGAGCGGCGCTTTCCGCGCGGTGGCGTTCTGGAGAATGCGCTGGTCCCAGGACAGCGGTTGCGGCGAAGTGACTCGATCGGCGAATGGATGCATATGCGTTTGTCCTTCCTCAGGTCTCGGAGAACGCGGGCCGCGCGTTCATCACCGGCGAGGCCCTGCGCTTCTCTCCGGCTGCGACTCCGGCCAGGCGCCCGGCGAAAGCGGCCACCGTGCGGCCCAGTTCCGAGCCTTCATCGAGCGGCTCGCCCATGGCGACGGCGCGGTCGACCGAAATAACGTCGTTCGGGAAACTTTCACTTACCGGGCAGTTGACGATCTTGCCCAGATCCGATTCCTTCAAACCATCGCGCTTGTCCACGCGATTGATCAGCACCTGGTAGCGCTCCTGGCCGAAACCAAGCTGCGCCAGCAGCGCCGCGGCCCTCCGCGCAAGATGCAGGCTGGCCAGTTCGGAAGTGGAGACCAGAAACGCCTGGTCGGATTCCGAGAGCGCCAGCAAACTCAGGCGGTGAAAGA
This sequence comes from Rhodospirillales bacterium, assembly GCA_050261015.1. Lineage (GTDB taxonomy): Bacteria > Acidobacteriota > Terriglobia > Bryobacterales > Bryobacteraceae > Fen-330. The sequence continues at coordinate 125,425 of JBLNCW010000021.1, forward strand.
TGGAGGGCGCGTCCAGGATCACCCAGTCATAGAGCTGCCGCGCCTGCTCCAGAAACAGGTGCAGCCGCGCGGGCTCGACGAAATCGGTTTCGGGCTCCGCGGGCGACGCGAGCAAATGCACCCCGCCCGTGCTCGCCACCAGGGACGGCAACGTGGCGGCGCCCTCTTGCTCGACCGCATCCAGCAGAGAGCCTCTCGGGGCCAGCTTCAAATAAAACCCCAGGCACCCGCCCATCAGGTCGAGATCCGCCAGCAGCACTTTCCCGTTCGTCAGCCGGCGCAGCGCCAGCGATGTTTGCGCAGCCAGCATCGAAGCGCCCGAGCCCGGTTTCGCGCTCGCAAACAGCACGATTTTTCCCGCCTCCTTGGGTTCGGCCGCCTGCGGCCCGAGCAGCCGCCGTATCCGCGCCACCGCCTGCTCCTGAATCGCCGGATCGAACGGCGCATGCAAGAACTCGCTCGCTCCGAGCCGCAGCGACCGTACGATCGCTTCCGAGTCGTTGCGCGTGTGCAGGCCGATTACGTGGACCAACGGACTCAAGCTCGTGATGAAGCGGATCAATTCGCAGGCGCGGTCCAGATCCGTCTCCAGGTCGAGCAGCACGACATCGGGCCGCAACTGCCGCAGCCGCATGTCGATCACCTGCTGCGCAGGATACGTTTTCAGTTCCGCCAGGATTTGGAAGGCCCGCGACCCTGCCAGGCTCGCGGTGAACTGCCGGTACAGATCGCGGCCGGGCGCGATCAAGAGCGCCGTCAGTTGGGCCGCGGCTCGGCTGCGCAGATCCATCTCCCAAACGCTATTTCTTCCCCTTCCGATCGCCGGACGCCGCGGCGGGCGCGGTCCCGGAAGGCGCCAGCAGAGCGTTCGGCAGCGGTTCCTTCACGCGCCCCAGCGGTGTGAGGTCCGCCGTGTTCACGGGCGCGGTGATCTCCGGCGTCACCATCACGATCAGCTCGGTCTTGGTCCGGTTTTCCATGCGGCTCTTGAACAGCTCGCCCAGGATCGGGATGTGCGACAGTCCCGGAATTCTCGACATGGTTTCCGTCACACGGTCGTCGATCAGCCCCGCGATCACGAAGGTCTGCCCGTTGCCCAGTTCGATAAAGGTCTCCATGCGGCGGGTGGCGAGCGCCGGAATGGTGAAGCCGCTCAGCGTGACCGAGTTCGTGAGGTCGATCGTGGAAACCTCCGGCTTCACGTACATCCGGATCGTGTTGTGCCCGGTGATTTCCGGTTTGAACGTCAGCCGGATGCCGAATTCCTTGAACATGATGGTGACGGCGCCCACGGCCGCGCCGCCCTGCACGACGGGCAGCGGGAACTCGCCGCCCACCAGGAAACTGGCGTCCTTGCCGTTGGTGGCGACCAGGTTCGGCTCCGCCAGGATCTGCAACAACTGCTTGCTTTCAAGCGCGCGGATGAATGCCGCCAGATTCAGGTCCGGCCGGAACGCGAACACGTTCAGCGCGTCTGCGATCGTGAACTCACTCGTGCTTCCAGAGGTCCGGCCCCCGATCACCCCCCTCAGCTCGGTCGGCCGCGGCGGCGAGAACTGCCCGGTGGTCGTGCTCCCGATGGTATTGGCCGCGCCGGTTGAGATCAGGTTGACGCCGAAAGAGTCCGCTGCCGCCCGGTTCAGCTCCGCGAATTTCACCCTGAGCAGCACCTGCTTTTCCGGGCCCGCCGAGGGCACCTGGAGGTTGTTCACCACCACCTTGGCGAACGGGGCCATCAGCGCCGCCGCGCGCTCGGCCACCGCAGGGCTGGAAACCACGCCGACCAAAGAGAGCGAGTCCTTCGCCGCCTGGACCTCGATGTTCTCGTTCGGGAACGTCTCTTTCAGCAGGCGGCGCGCAGGCTCGAGGTCTTGCTCCACGACGATGCTGTAGACGCTACGCGCGCCCTGCTTCGGCCAGACAATGACCGTCGAGGTTCCCGGCGCCTTGGCGTGCAGCAGAACCTCCCGCGTCGATACCGCGACCGCATCGACAATATCCGCGTTGCTGGTAGAGATGCGCCCGATGTCGACGGCATAGTCAATGACAATGCTTTTACCTGCCGCCAGCCTCATCTCCTCGCCGGTTTGGGCAGCCGGGAACGCCGGGCTCGATAGCAGGAGCCCAAGGCATAGCAATCCGGGGCATCGTATATTCATGACCTATTCCGGTTTCTTGATCGCCACCTGCTCCACCGTCTTCTGGTTCCCGCGGATCACCACCACCTCGCCGGTGGTTGGGACTGATTGAGGCGGAGGAGGCGCAACCGGCTGCAAGCGCGGTCTCGGCGGCGGCGCAGCCGCGGGCTTTGCGGCGGCGGTCCCGTAAAGCTCGGCCAGCCTGCGGCCCGGAGTCGTTTTCACCCCGCGGTCGCCGCTGTTCCTCAGCACGAGCTGTATGCGGCCCTCGGTGGCCAGAGTGAGAACCTCGGCCTGCTCCGGGGTCACCAGAAGCGTCACCACCGGCGCGTTGATGGCTTGCCCGCGCGCATCGGGCTCGATGGTCTGCCCCGCCGACAGCACCTGTATGTCCTGCAGAATCGTTTTTGTGACCGTCATCTCCTGGCCGGTGGGCCGCCCTGTGACGAGCACGTCCACGCGCATGCCGGGGAGCACGAAACCCGCCACCCCCACTACTTCGTTCACCCGCACCGCAACGGCGCGCATGCCCGGCGGGATGATCGGCGCGAGTCCGAAGCCGCTGCCGCGAGCCGCCAGCCGGCCCTCCCGCACCGGTTCTTCAGGCAGAATGGTCGATACCACTGGGCGCTCGAGGACATCCTCGACCTTCTCGAAACCGCCATTGGGGAACTGATCCACGGGCACTTTGGCCAGCTTGACGTCGTCCGGCTTGAGGGTCGCCCCAACCGGCAACGCGCGCGCCGCCACCACCACGTCCCGCAGATTTGGCTTGGACGGTTTGGCCGCGCCTTTGCGCGCCCCCACAACCATCTGGTAGAAGACGGCGGACAGCACCAGCGCGAAAAGCAGGCTGGTCCCTATTACCGTCAGTAATCTGCGGTCCATACGCTAATCCTCTGCGGACCGCCGCAGGAGGCCCTGGAGCGGCTCAATAGAGGCGCACGTGGCGACGAGCAGCCGCGGCGCCAGCACGCCCGACCGCATCGCGAACTCGCCCAGGGTCTGGCCGGACGGCAGTCGCCATCCCCGGTCGTCCCCCTCCGCACGACGGCGTCGGCGGCAGTCCGGAGACGTTGCCCGGCCCGGTGTGCGTCGTTTCATGTACGCGGCCCTCCTGAGGTTATTTCGACAGGATGAGGGGCTTTCTTTAACCGGAACTACGGCGGCTTAAGACGAAGGCGCCTCGGCGCGCTCGAAAAGGACGGCCGTGCGGTCTTCTTCCACCAGGCGCCAGGCCGGGTCCCGCCTCAGCAGACTGGCCAGCGGCCATTCCGGCGGCGCCAGCACGTGGGTGAACGAATAGCGCGCCAGCGCGCTGCGCCATTCCGGATCGCCATACGCAATCCGCAGATAGAGTTTGCCGATTTCCGGTCCGTAGAAATCGCTCCGGCCGTCAATAAAAACTTTCTGGTGAGGGTGAAACCGGTATATGAGATAGTCCCCCCACTGGTCTGAGGTGAATACCCGCGCCCCCGCAAGTTTCCTGTCCTGCCGCCCTACCAGGGCGGTAGGAAATTTCACTTCGGGAAAGTCCTGCGGCCACCTGAGCGGCGCGTCCAACAAGACCAGTGCGGCTACCAGCGCAGCCGGCCAGAGCGTGTTGCGGCGGAAGCCGGGCGTCACACCGGCGGCGATGTCTTGGAGTGTGCCCGCAACCGACGCCGGCGATTTGGCACGCGCCCACCGCTCCCACGCCCGGCCCGCGGCGGCGGCAATTACCGGGCAGGCCGCCACGGCATACAAAGGCACGTGCCGGACGGAAACCAGCGCGGCGTGGCTCCAGAACAACACCATGAGCGCGTCGCCGATCCGCCGGTTCCGGACCAGCCAGGGCACGATGAGAATGCCGGCAAACAGAAGGATTTCAAAATGCAGAGCGCTTTCGGACCGGAACCGCGGCGACTGGAACTCATCCACCGCCTCCCGGATCCAGTTCGATTGCAGGTATCCGGCGATGTGCAGGTGCAGGCCGATGCCGTACGGGTTGGCGAGCGTGGCCGCGGCGCAGACCGCCAGCAGAGCCACCTTTCGCCGCACCCGGAACCACGCCGCGCGGAGCGAGCAGGTGTCCCGAATAACTTCAACCGCTGAGCCCGCGATCTGCAGGCCGAGACACGCCAGCAGCGCCGGAAACCCGGCGTGCAAGTTCGCCCAAAGGGCCGCCAGCGGCGCCAGGATCCAGACGGCGCGCCCCGGTTTGCGCGCATCCCTTTCGAGCAGCCAGAGCGAGACCGCCAGCAGCAGCAGCGTAAAGATGTGCGGCCGCGCGAGAAAATGGATGCCGGAGGCGCCCGCGCAGAGCAGACATACCGCCAGCGCGATGAACGCATTCGCGCCGCTCCAGAGCATGTAGCGGAACAGCACTGTGAGGTAGAGCGCGATCACGGTCCCGGCCAGCAGGACCACGCCCTTCAGGCCCAGTTGGCGGTAGGAGGCGGCGAAGGCGACATCGGCGAGCCATTCCCAGGCGTACCAGCGCTCGCCGGCGCGGCTGAAGGAGAACAAATCCGCCTCCGGCAGCCGGCGGTTGTCCAGAATGTACTCTCCGGTGCGTATGTGCCAGCCCGTGTCGCCGTCGGCGAGCAGGGTGCTCCAGCCGCTGCCGGCGATGAAGAGCCACGCGATCAGCGCGGCGAACAGCCAGTCGGAAAGCGAGGGCAGGGGCAGGCGGCGGACGGCTTCACTCGAGCTCACCGAAGTGCGCTCCGTTTCCCGCCGCGAGCAGTTTGCGGCAGCGCACCGCCAGTTCGTGGCGGTCTCGCGCGCCGGTTTTTTCGAAGACGTGCATCAGGTGAACTTTCACCGTGCCGGGAGAAATGGCCAGCGCCCGGGCGATCTCGGAGTTTTTGAATCCCTGCGATACGAGTTGCACCACCTGCCGTTCACGCGGCGTAAGGCGGGGAGGCCGCCGGCGGGTGCGGCTTGGGCCTGCGACGGCTTCCAGGGGTGAACTTTCAAACCACAGGTGTCCCCGGGCGACCACCCGCAAACACTCGAGCAGGGTTTTGAGCGGGCGGCTTTTCACCAGCACGCCGCGGGCTCCGGCTTCCAGCGCGGCCGCCGCGGGCACTTCATCCGGGCTGTTCACCCACAAAACCACTTGCGTTTTCGACCCGGCGGCGCAGATTTGTTCGACAAGCGCGAGCGCAGCGTCGGGCCCGTCCATGTGGTCCACAACCGTGAGATCGGGTGCTTTCGCCAGGATCGCTTCGATGGCTTCTTCCGGCGCCGCCGCCCCGGCGAACGTGAAATCGCCGCACTCTTCCAGTGCGCTTCGCAGCCCTTCCACCACCACAGGCTGGGACTCACAGGCGAACACACTAATGGGTGCGGCAGTCATTCCCGATTACTCATCGGCAGCACAACCGGGGATGTTTAGGCTATTAGGGCCGCGCGGGGCGGGGTCCTACGGCTGCGCGAGCCGTTCTTCAGGCGGGCATGGCCGGATGCCCAGCGCGTCCTCGATCGCGGCGGCGATACGGAGCAGTTTCGCTTCCTGGAAAACCGGGCCCGCGATCTGGAGTCCGAGCGGCAAGCCGCGCGGGTCGAATCCGCAGGGCAGGGATACGGCGGGAAGCCCGAGCACGTTGAGCGCGCGGACCAGCCGGGTCGAGGCCAGCCGCACGTCTTCGGTTTGTCCGTTGATTTCGACGGTGGCCTGCCCGATCCGCGGCGCCGCGATGGGGGTAGTGGGAGTGAACAGGCAATCGGCCTGCTCCCAGACGGCGTCGAACTCCTGCCGCATGAGACGGCGCACCCGCTGCGCGTTCACATAGTCGGCGGCGGTCACGAACCTGCCCTGGTCGAGCAGCGCCAGCACGTCCGGCCCGAACTTTGCGCGATCGTCGAGATAGGGCGTCATCGCTGCGGTGGCCTCAGCCAGCAGAATGATCCGGCCGACCGTATTGATCGCTGCGATATCGGGGACGCGCACCGGAACGACGCGCGCGCCGAGCGTTTCGGCGAGTTCCGCCGCGCGGCGCACTGCCTGACGAACCGCCTCGTCCACGGCGTCGAAATAACAGTTTTCGGGCAAGCCGATCCGGAATCCGGCGATGGAAGCCGGCTCGGGCGGCATGAAATCGGGCACGGGGGCGCGGCTGGAGCTTTCATCCCGCGGATCGAAGCCGGCGATCGCGTTGAGCACCGCCGCGGCGTCGCGCACGGAACGCGCCAGCGGACCCATGTGATCGAGCGTGAAATCCAGCGGCATCACGCCGAACCGGCTCACCCGGCCGGAGGTGGGTTTCAGACCGACGCAGCCGCAGTAGGAAGCGGGGATGCGGATCGAGCCCCCGGTGTCGCTGCCAATGGCCGCAAAGACCAATCCGGCGGCGACCGCCGCGGCCGATCCGCCGCTCGATCCGCCGGGAATCCGCTCGAGGTCCCACGGATTCCTCACCGCTCCCCAATGAGGGTTGTTGGAAGTGATGCCGTAAGCCAGCTCGTGCATGTTGTTCTTGCCGATGAGCACGGCGCCGGCGGCGGTGAGTTTCTCAACGACCGCCGCGTCGTGAGCAGGAACGTGATCGGCGAAGATTTCCGAGCCGCAGGTGGTGCGAACCCCCTTAGTTGAAAAGACGTCCTTGAGGGCGACGGGAATGCCGTGCAAAGGCCCGCGGTCGATGCCGTTCGCCAGTTCCCGGTCGGCGCGCTCGGCTTCCCGCCGCGCGCTGTTGCCGAGCACCGTGATGAAGCTGTTCAGTTTTTCGTCCAGCGCGGCGATGCGCGCGAGCGAAGCGGATACAAGCTCCGAGGAGGAGATTTTTTGGGCCCGGAGCGCTGCGGCGGCCTCCAGCAGCGTCATGGCTGCCGCTCCCCGTCCCCGGCGTGAAAAACAAACGCGGGTTCCGTCTCGACGGGTATATTTTTTGCGAGCGGCCGAAAAGCGGCCTCAAGCGCCTCCAGCACCGGGGCGATCCGGTCGAGCTCCTCCTCGGGAATATCGAAGCGGCTCGCCGCGGATATCAGCTTCCACCTGTCCATGCTGGAGCTATGATAGCGCGCGGAAAGCCGGATCTCCGATCTGCTACCGTCTCTTCAGGGTGGGCCGCCCGTCTTCTCCGCTGTCGTCTTTTCCGGCGGATGGCGAGCGGTGTAGCACCGGCCGGTTCATGTCCCTGTAGTCGCCCCTACGGCGGTTCTGGAGCCACTCGAGGCGGGATTTCACTTTCTGGAACTCGGAAGTATCCACCACGTATTGCTGCTGCGGCTTGAGGTCTTCCTGGATTTCCTTCTGCGCGGCTTTGATGCGCTTGCCCGTCATCGGATGGCTCGAAAAGACGTCGGCGACGGCGCCTGGTTTCTTCTTTTCCATCGCCTGGATTTTTTCGAAGAAATCGACGAAGGCAACCGGGTCGTAGCCGGACTTATACAAGTACTGAAGCCCGAGCATATCGGCCTCGCGTTCAAAGCTTCTGGAAAACTGCAAAAAGCCCAGCGGAATGGCGAGGCTGGCAGCCTGGCGCACCGCGTAACCGGCCCATCCGCCTATGAAAATCAGCGGAATGCTGCCGTAGTTGATGAGGTGCCCGCGCGAGGCCTGGCGCGTTCCGTGGCGGGCGGCGACATGCGCGATCTCGTGAGCCATCACGCCGGCAAGCTCGGCCTCGCTGTCGGCTTTAAGGATCAGGCCCGAGTTGACGAAAAAGAAACCGCCCGGCAGCGCGAATGCGTTCACTTCCTCCGAGTTGATCACCTTGATGGTGAACGGCACTTTCGCGTCCGAGTTGCGCACCAGATTCTGTCCAAGCCGGTTCACGTACTCGTTGATGACCGGATCGTCGAGGAGCTTGGAGTCGCGCTCGATGTCCTCCGCCATGGCCTTGCCCAGCGAAATCTCTTTCTCTATCGAGTAGAAATTGATGCCCTTCCCGACGTCCCGCTTGCCGATTTTATCCGGATCGTTTTTGTCGGACGCCAGGAGGGCCGGCGCGGCCAGAAAAACGGCAAGCCACACCGCCAAGCTTTGTTTTGTTTTTTGTCCCATTGGCAGCCCCCCGCCTTCTACCTCCATATATGCGGCGGGCCAGCAAGGGGTTTCGTGTTCCGGGGTAAACGGCTGGATTTAAAGGAAAACGCGGTCAAGCCGCCGCGATGCTTTCAAACGCCGGCGGAGCCGCCTGCGAAGCAGGAACCGGGCGCGGTACAGCCGTGTCTTTACGCACTCGTGGCTGAGATCGAGCTTCGCGGCGATGGTGTGGAGGTCGATTTCATCGATTTCCCGCATGCAGAATACAACGCGGTACTTCTCCGGGAGGGCTTTCAGAGCGGCCCGCAGCACTCTACCCAACTCCTTGCGCAGGGTCTCCTGCTCGGGGTCCGGAGAATGCGAGACTAGAACGATACTCGCGGCGCCGTCCAGCGGAGGGTGATCGAGCGCAACCGAAGGCCGGCGGGCGCGCAGCCGCATCAGGGCTTCGTTCATGACGATCCGGGTCAGCCACGTGATAAAGCTGGAGCGGCCGGCAAACTGGTCGAGGCGCGCGAGTACCTGCAGATGAGCCTGCTGCACCGCGTCCTCGGCTTCCGCGTGACACTGCAGGATTCGGTTCGCCACCGAGTGCAGGCGCCGGTTATGGCGGCTCATCAGAATGCTGTAGACGGCCTTTTCTCCCGCCCGCACTCTCTCGATGAGGCATTCATCGGAAATCGTTGCTGCGCAAAGCGCTGTGCTCATTCGGAGCACGGGCGAAGCAAGCCGTGGGCCAATCCGTTTTCTTGAGGCGGAACGACAGCCAGGCGCGCGCCCGGCGCTTCTTGTGTGCGGCTGTTTGCAACGCTATGGTGCAATATCCGACAGCGCGCTGCCGCAGCGGCAGCCGGTCAGGCGAGTTCGAGTTCGATGCGCTTTTGGGCGGGGTCGAGCCCGGTGATGCGGAAGCTCCGGACCTGTCCCTGCCGCACCGGCTCAACGGAGGGCCTGGCGCTCAACGTCTTGCCGTGCTTCCACTTGGCCGCCAGCATTGCGGAAAGCGAGGAAACGTCCGTGCTCGCCGGAGCCGCCTGCTCTTTCGTCTCGCCCGACTCCTTGGGGAGCGAACAGTAGGCTTTCAGCCCTTCACCCAGCTCCACTTCGGCCTGCGTCTTGCCGACGGCGACAACGCGCCCCGTCACGATGTCCCCGGACTTGTGCTCGGCGATATATTCGTCGGCGGTAGTCGGCTGAAGCTGCTTCATACCGAGGCGGATTCGGCGCTTTTCGCGATCGAATTCCAGCACCACGGCGCGCACGGTCTGCCCGATTTTGAGGACGTCCTGCGGATGCTCGATCCGCTTCTCGGCGGTGATGTCGCCGACGTGGATCATGCCCTCGATGCCCTCGGCCAGCTCGACGAACGCGCCGAATTTGGCCATGTTGACAATCTTCCCCTCAACGATGGCGCCGGCCGGGAATTTTTGCGCGGCTTCGTCCCAGGGATCGCCGAGGGCCTGCTTCAGTCCCAGCCCGATGCGGCGGTCCGCGGCATTCACGTTCAGGACGACCACTTCGACCAGCTCGCCGGGCTTAACGATGTCCTTCGGCTTCACCGCCTTTTTCGACCACGTGAGGTCGAACAGCCGGATGAGGCCCTCCACGCCGGGCTCGAGTTCAACGAAGGCGCCGAAATCCGCCACCCGGGTCACCTTGCCGTGCACGCGCCGGCCCATTGTGTACTTCTCGGCAGCGAGCGACCAGGGGTCGGGCTGGAGCTGCTTCGTTCCCAGCGAAATGCGCCGGCTCTGCCGGTCGATTTTGAGGACCTTGACCTCGACGGAATCGCCCACCGCGAGCACATCGGAAGGCTTGCCGACGCGTCCCCACGACATGTCGCCGACGTGCAGCAGGCCGTCCACGCCGCCCAGGTCTATGAACGCGCCGAAATCCGTCAGCGTCCGCACCGTGCCGCGGACCACCGCGCCTTCCTGGAGCGCGTCGAACGCCTCCTGTCGGGCCCTGGCCTCTTCCTCTTCGAGCACCGCGCGGCGGTCCACCACCACGTCCTCGTCCGCCACGTCGAGCTTGATGATCTTGCAGGTGATTTCCTGGCCCACCAACTGCTCGAGGGCGGCCACCTCGCGTACGCCGCTGCGCGAGGCGGGCAGAAACGCGCGCACGCCGACATCCACCGACAGCCCGCCCTTGACGACGCCCGTGACCACCCCGGCAATGGTTCGCTTTTCGGCGAACGCAGCTTCCAGAGAGGACCAGTCTTTCGGCCGCTCGACCTTGAGCTTCGAGAGCAGGTAATAGCCTTCGGCGCTCCGCCCCTTTATGGAGACCAGGAGCTGATCGTCCGGCTTAACCTCCAGGTTGCCGGACGCATCGCGGCACTCCTCTACCGGGATCACGCCTTCGGTTTTGAATCCGATATCGACGAAAACGAACTCCGAGGAGATGGCGACCACTGTTCCCTGGCGGCTCTCTCCCTGACCTTCGGCTGCATGCCGGTGCGACTCCTCGAACTGGGAGAGAATCGCTCCAAACGACTCTCCATTGGATGGGGAGGGCGTCTGGCCGTTATCGGTCTCATCGGCCGCAAGCCTGCGCGGTTCGCGCTCAATATCAGTTGGGATCAATTCGGGATTACTCATGGTGGGACGAACCTACATTTTGGCACAAATCCGGACTCACGAGCGCAAGCCCACGAGGTGTGCAACCGCCGCCCGCGGGCGCGCGTCCGTTGTTGCGTACGAGGCGGCGGTTGATATGCGCGTTCCAGTATTGTGCATCAGCCTGGCGTGGGTGAGCGCGTTCGGGCGGCAACCGGAAAAAAACATTGCCGATCGATGCGACACGCAGATGGTCTTTTGGGAAGCGGCCGTGACGGACGGGCCCGGGGGTGAGGCGATTCGAGGGCTGTCGCGTGCCGATTTCCAACTGTACGACAACGGTAGGGCGGAAGATATCATCGCCTGCGAGCCTCTTGGGGCCCTGCAGATCATACTCGTCGTAGACAAGGGCTCGCTGGTCCTTGTGCGCGAGCGCGCCTTTTGGAGCGATCTTAAGAAGGCCCTTTTAGGCCTGAACGGCCATGACCGCGTGGCGCTGCTGAGGTTGGACTACGGCGACATCCGATGGCTGCACGACTTCACCAGCGACCCCAAACCCGTTCTGGACCTCCTCACGGGGGACAAGACGCAGCCAAGGCTCCAGAGTATGAGGCAGCCGGCATTCGATGCCCTGGCCGAGGCCGCACGAAAGTTCCAGACCGCGAATGCTTGCACCGGCCGGGCCATCATTGTCCTGTCCAACGATCGGGAGAGAGACTCGCAGTTGACACCGGAAGGCGCCATCGAGCAAGTCCTCAAAGCCAATGCCGGCGTCTATCACGCCATTCTCGACAACGTCGGGGGCGGCGTCACCGTAGTTGGGCTGCCGTGGCCTTTGCCGAGGCCCGAAATTCGCGGCCCGAGGCCGCCCTGGGTCCCGTCCGTGGGCATGGCGAGGGTCGTGCGGCGCACAGGGGGAGAGCAGGTGGCGGCGAGCGCCTCCCGGAAGACGCTGAGCACTCTGCTCGGCCGGCTGCGAAACCAGTACGTCCTGTCTTACAAGCGTCCCCCCTATGCGGGAAAGGGTGAGTTCCGCACAGTCTCTGTGCAGCTCAGCGAGGCAGTCCGGAGGAGATATCCTGGCGCGGTGGTTCGAACCCGGGCGGGCTATTACGCCACGGATTAGCCGGCCGCCGGAGCCGCCCGTATCCGGCGGCGGGCAGCACAAGGCCGGCCCGGGTCCTCCACTCGCTCCGGCATCATTTTTTGTTGCGGCGCCCGCGCGTGATGCGCCATAGTGGGAATGAACCCTAGCGGGTCTCAATCCCATGTAGAGCGCACCAAAACTGGCCGTCTAAAACGCTCCATGGCGCGCTCTGGATGCCCAAGGGGCCAGGACGTTTTCGATGGCGGACTTCCTGTATTTCACGGAAATCGTCGGTCTGAAGGTCTACGATCTCAAAGGCCGCCGCATCGGCCGGATCGAAGACGCCGCCCTGGTTCCGCTGATTGACCCGGTCCGGGTCGACCGTTACCTGGTCGGCGGCGGGTGGACATGGCTTACGGTGCGCTGGGATCAGATCCGCTCGATCGGCATCGACGGCGTTCACCTTCGCGAGGAGATCCTCACCCCGTATCACGAGGACGAGTACATGCTGCGCATCGCGCGGGACCTGCTCGATCAGCAGATCATCGACGTGAACGGGAGGAAGGTCGTCCGCGTCAACGACGTCACCTTCGAGATCCGCAAAGAGCCCGACAACGAGATTCTACGGGTGCTTGAAGTCGATGTCGGGCTGAGGAGCTTCCTGCGGCGCCTTCTTCAGGGCTGGCTGCCCAGGCGATGGGTCCGCGTGATCCAGCGGCCGATCGCGCCCAACTCGATCCGGTGGGAGTTTTGCGACATCATCGAGCCCGACCCGCAAAGGCGGCTGCGCCTCAACATCTCTCACCAGAAGCTGGAAACCCTGCACCCGGCCGACCTCGCCGACATTGTCGAGGAACTCACCCCCGAGGAGCGGGAGGCCATCTTCGAAGCCATCGACAGCGAAGTCGCAGCCGAGGCGCTTTCGGAGGTGGAGCCCAGGATGCAAGCCAGCATCCTGGAATCCCTGGCGACGGGGAAGGCTGCCGAAATTATCGAGGAGATGGCGCCGGATCAGGCGGCGGATGTGCTGGCCGAGCTGGAAGAGGAGACCTCGGAGGGAATTCTGGGGGAGATGGACGTGGAGCCGAAGACCGAGGTCCGCGAGTTGCTCGAATACGAGGAAGACACCGCCGGGGGCATGATGAACACCGAGTACGTCGCGCTGCACCAGCGAGCCACCGTCGCCGACGCCATGGAAGCGATCCGCGGCGCCGAGGATTTGCTGGAGAACCTGAACACGCTGTTTCTCGTGGACGATGAGGGAAAACTGTTGGGAGCGGTACCGATAGGCCGGCTCTTCGTGGCCCGCAGCGAGACCCCGGTCGCCGAGCTTGCGGCGGGCACTCTCATCAAAGTGACCGTCCGCGAAAAGCAGGATCGCGTCACCGAAATCTTCGACAAATACAACATTCTGACCTTACCTGTGGTGGATGAGGAGGACAAGCTGGTGGGAATCATCACCGCGGACGACATCATCTCGGTTTTGCGGCAGAAGTGAGCGGCGATGAAGATCCTGAAGCGTTTCCGATACCACATCGGGGTGTTTTTCGCGGTGATCGGGCCGGGCTTTGTCACCGCAATGGTCGACAACGACGCCGGCGGAATCTTCACCTACTCGCAAGCCGGCGCGATGTTCGGCTACCTGCCCCTGTGGACGCTGCTGCCGATCACCATCCTTCTGGTTGTGACGCAGGAGATGAACGCCCGCATGGGCGCCGTCACGGGAAAAGGTCTCTCCGATCTCATCCGGGAAGAATTCGGCCTCAGAAAAACCTTCCTGCTGATGGTGCTGCTGGTGCTGACGAACCTGTCCAACGTGATGGCGAATTTCGCCGGTATCGCCAGTTCGCTTGGCCTGTTTGGGGTCAGCCGCTACATCTCGGTGCCGCTCGGCGCAGCGGCCGTCTGGCTTCTCGTGGTGAGGGGGACTTATCGCAGCGTGGAAAAAATCTTCCTCGGAGCGTGCGTGGTCTATGTGGCTTACATCGTCTCGGCGGTGATGATTGAACCCGACTGGAAGAAAGCCCTGGTCAACAGCATTCACCCCCAGTTGATGCTGCACCCCGGCTATATCGCCATGCTGATTGGAATGGTGGGCACATCGATCGCGCCCTGGATGATGTTCTACCTCCAGGCGGCCGTGGTCGAGAAAGGGGTATCGGAGAAAGAGTACAGGGAATCGCGCGTCGAGGTGGTGGTCGGCTGCATCGCCATGGCGGTCATCGCTTTCTTCATCATCGTCGCCTGCGCGCAGGGAATCTGGGTGCACGGGCCGCGGGAAATCCAGGACGCCGCCGACGCTGCTCTTGCGCTGCGGCCGTTCGGAGAATACGCCTACATACTGTTCGGCGCGGGACTGTTCAACGCGTCGCTGTTCGCCGCTTCGATTTTGCCGCTCTCCACCGCCTATTCGGTCTGCGAGGGCCTGGGATTCGAAGCCGGGGTGAACAAGCGCTTTCGCGAAGCGCCCATCTTTTACTGGCTCTACACGCTGCTGATTGTGGTCGGCGCGGGCGTGGTGCTCCTTCCGGAGTTTCCGCTCATCAAGATGATTCTCTGGTCGCAGGTGCTCAACGGCGTGCTGCTGCCCTTCGTGCTCATCTTCATGGTTCTGCTCGTCAATAAACCGGAGCTGATGGGCAAGTGGATTAACTCGCGCTTTTATAATTTCGTCGCCTGGGTGTCGGTGGCGATTCTGATCGGACTGACTCTTGCGCTGGTGGGAATCACGCTGCGCGGGATGGGCTACTAGCATATACTGGTCCCCCAGGGAGGACGAGCAATGAAACTCTTTCAGGTGTTCTATGCTCCGGAAGAGCTGTTTGCCGGCGTGGGTAAAACGGCTTCCTGGCGCCTGCCTTTCATCGCCTATATCCTGGTGACGCTGGTCATAACTTTCGCGAACACCAGCCTGGTCGATCAGGGTTCTGTTCTTCGGGCCCAATTGGAACCAAGCCCGCGAATCGCGGAACAGCTCGGGCAGGAGCGGATCGATCAAATGGCCAGAGAAGCGAATGCCCCCGCCGCGAGGATCCGCACTTGCATCATAGCGCCCATTTCCTCGGCCGTAGTGGCGCTTATCGTCGCCGGAGTGTTTTTCGGGCTCGCCCAAATCACCAGCGCCGGGACAACCTATAAGAAGATTCTCGGGGTCACGGCGTACTCCTTATTCGCCTACGGGCTGGTTGCGGGCGCCGGCGGCCTCATCGTCCTGCTGATAATGGGCGATCCCAGCGGCGCGGAGATGACCAACCTTATCAAGCTCAATCCCACGCTGTTTATGGACAGGGCTTCGACCTCGAAAGCGCTCTACAGCATCGCTTCCTCGCTGGACCTGCTGAGTTTCTGGATGATCTTTCTGCTCGGCCTCGGAATCTCTAAGGTGTCGGCGGGAATGAGCCTGACCAAGGGCTTGATCATCGTGATCATTCCGTGGATCGTCTACGTGCTGGGGAAGGCCGGGGTTGCCACTCTGTTTTAGAAGACGCGATCCATGAAGAGGTCCATGAAGCGCCGCGCCTCGACTGCCGAGGCGACACGCGTGGTTCCCCTCGGGTCCCGGCGAAAGAGCGTCATGCCATAAGTCCTGCCGGGCTGCCCGCGTGTTTCCACAACCACGCGGCCGGTTTCGGTGCGAATCAGGCCGGGCTGAAACACGGCTGCGAGGGCTAGGGGATCGTGGAGGATGGGGCGGTGCTTGGGCTCGGGATGGTTCCCGTACCAGAAATCCACCAGGTCGCGCAGGAACTTCGCCGGCCCCTCGGCGGCGCGCTCCATCCGAGTCATGTCCGCAGGTTCGAGTTCGCACTGCATGGTGACATCCAGGCCCACGGCGGTGATCGGAATCCCGGAATCGAAGACGATGGCGGCGGCCTCCGGGTCGCACGTGGTGTTGTACTCGGTTCCCGGACTGAAGAAACGGCCATTCATCACGATCAGGTGTTCGATCTTGTCCTTGATGCGTGGCTCGGCCCGGAGCGCAAGAGCGATATTGGTGAGCGGCCCGTAAGCAACCACAGTAACCTTGCCGGGCGACCTCAGGCAGGTGTCGATCAGCAACTGGATCCCGTTGCGGCGCTGGGAATCAGGCATACGCTCATTCGGAGTTGGAAACTGGGTCTGGAGCACAGGCCCGGTACGCGGGGGCGCGATCAGAGGCATCTCGGCGCCCATGCCGATAGGAATTTCGTCACGGCCGTAGCGCTTCAATATTCTCCAGGCCAGATCGGCGCGGCCTTCGCGGTTCTGAAAGACCGTGATCACCGCGCGAACGTCGAGTTCCGGTGACCGGAGCGCAAGAGCCAGCGCCAGCGCGTCATCGATATCGTCGCCGATGTCGGTATCGAGAATTACGGGAATGGGCCCGCCGGCGACGGGCAAGATGCCGGCAAGCAAAAAGACTAAAACCAGCCGAACCGCGCCGGTGATCCTTGTTTCATAAGCGAGGGAGTGTCTGGCGGCTTTCATCTCAGTCCCTTGTTGGCGAAGCACGCGTTCCGGAAGCGGTTCCGGCGCGACCACAGATCAGAATATGATCTTAGCAGCCCGAATTCCAGCCGCACCCGCCTCCCAGCCGGACCGCCCCCGTGCTAACATGATGAAAGTATGGCGATTCCGAACGTAAAGCGATTCCGGCCGTTTTGCCCGGTCTGCAACGAGAATTTCACGCTGATGGCTGTGGTGCCCAAGGAAGCGGACGTGAACGCTTACCTGGCGGACGCGGTTGCGCGGCACGATCATAAGGCCCACCAGGAGGCCAAGCAGCTGCACTTCAAGGTTCGCGTCGGCCAGCAGAAGCAGCGCAAGGCCAAGTAGGCGGATTCCTCAAAGGTATTTGCAGACGGCGCTGGCGCCCGCAGGCGCGCAGCGCCGTTCTCGTGTGCGGCCCTTCCTCAGAGCAATTGCGCTTTCAGCGTGCGTGAGGCATCCAGCGCCGCCTGAGCGACCCTGGTGTCCGGGTCGCGGCTGAGCTTCTCCAGCCACGGCAGCGTATCCTTGTCTCCGCTGCGCGAAAGAATCAGCGCGAGTTCAATCTTCTCCTCCCGGGTCGCGCGCTGCGTGGCCTCCTCAAGAGTACGGCGCACCTTGAC
Organism: Rhodospirillales bacterium; assembly: GCA_050261015.1. Classification (GTDB taxonomy): domain Bacteria; phylum Acidobacteriota; class Terriglobia; order Bryobacterales; family Bryobacteraceae; genus Fen-330. The sequence goes on from JBLNCW010000021.1 coordinate 142,275, forward strand.
TTCGCGGGCCGCCTCGATCAGGTAAGCTCGACCGACTCCGCGCCAGGCGGTGCTGTTCAGGCTGTTGATCAGGTACTGCAGCGGGCTGAACTCCGTAACCTCGTTTCTCCCGAGCATCACCAGCGCAAAGGCGGCGGCAAGCCGCGCCGGCATTTTCCGTTCCGCGTTGTATGCCTTGTCGAGCGCTGCCATGTCTTCGGCGTTCTTCAGGCGGGCGAGACCCTCGGCGGCGGCTGCGCGCATATTCTCGTCCTTGTCTTCCAGGTACTTGAGGAAGAGCGAATGGTTTTCCTGGTTCGGAATCATCGCGATGGCCGTCAGCGTGGCGCGGGCCACCTTCTTGCTCCGCGGGTCGGCCAGCACCCGCCGCAGCTCCGGCAGCGCCTCCTGGTTTCGCAGCAGCCCCGTGGTTTCGATAGCGGCGATTTGAACTCTTTCATCCAGGTCGCGGAGGAGATAAGCGATGTGGGCGGCGGCGCTCGGGTCCCGGATCTTCTGGATGGCGTACAGGCTTTCGTACATCACCACGTCGTCTTTTGAGCGCAGGGCTTCGTAAAGATCGGGGAGGGCGGCCTGCCCGCGAAGGATTCCGATAGCGTGGGCGGCGTTCGCCCGCACCGTCATGTTCACTCCGCCGCGCGCAAGTTTGCCGAGCGCTTCGATCACTTCCGGACGCACCTTCACGTAAGCCGGAATGACCACATCGGGGCCCTGCGTGAATGTCTGTTTAAGAAAATTGCTCACGCGCCGGAGCGACGCGGTCAGCCCCTGTTCGACATAGCCGGGATAGTAGAAGTTCACCAGGCCGTCGGTGGCCCGGATCTGTACTTCAGGATCGTTGTCGCGGGTGGCCTGGATCAGTGGGTCGAGGCTGGCCTGCGTACCGACATTGACGATCGCCTTGACCGCTTCAATCCGGACCTCGGTGACGGGGTCGGACAGCATCGGTTGAAGCCGGGCAATAGCCTCGGAACCTTGTTTTCCCAGTTCACGCGCGATTTTGACACGGTCGTTAGGGTCGGAGTCTTGCGGAGCCTGACCGTAAAGGCTCAGGCACGAAGAAGCGAGCGCGCAAGCTGCCAGCGCGGCCTGCGCGGACCTTAGCCAACCGGCCGAAGGGCGCGGCCAAACTGCAAAATAAGCCATAGCTCAATTATGGCAGGGCTGGGGCCCCACGCACGCGACGCCCCCGTCGATACTAAGGCGCGGTGTGTTCGTGAGCCGCCGCTAGCGAATGAACTCGGCCGTAGCGCGGAACGGAATCAGGCCGCGCTCGAATCCCAGATCGAAGAGTTTCTGCGCCGCCCGGGGGACGAGCTCGCCGCAGTCCACCGTGTAGTGGTTGACGTACATGCCGATGAATTTCTCCGCCAGGCGGGTGTCCATGTCGCGGGCAAACTGCATCGCGTAATTCAGCGCTTCCTCGTGATTGTCGAGCGCGTACTGGATGCTCTCCCGCATCAGCCGGCAGCACTCGGCCGTCACTTCCGGCGAAAGCGATCGCAGGAGCGCATTGGCGCCGAGCGGCAGAGGCAGGTCAAACTGGGCCTTCCACCACGCCCCGAGATCGAGCACTTTGTGGAAGCCCCCTTTCGCATAAGTCAATTGCCCCTCATGAATCACCAGGCCAAGGTCGGCCGATTGGTCGGCCACAGCATCGATCACCTTGTCGAAAGGAACGACCAGCGCCTCGAAATCGGGCTCAAAGATCTTCAGCGTCAGGTAAGCCGTGGTGAGCTTGCCGGGAACGGCGATCTTTTTTCCCTTAATCTCCTCCGGGGCCAGCGGTCGCAGCGATACGAGCATCGGGCCGTAACCATCCCCGATGCTGGAGCCGCTCGCCATCAGGACGTACTTGTCCGCTACAGATGGATAGGCGTGGTAGGAGATCGCGGTCAGGGCGTAGCAGCCCTCATGCGCCTTGCGATTGAGCACCTCGATTTCATCGAGGACGTGCCGGAACGAGACCAGGCGCGACCGAATCTTTTTGGTCGCGAGCGCATAAAACATGTACGCGTCGTCTGAATCCGGACTGTGGGCGCACACGATTTCCAACGGTGAGGCCGTCATACGTTGAGGAAATTCTTACTATAGCAGACCCGGCTCCGCAGAAGTTGTGTGCGGGCGGCGGAATTTTTTACATGGGAAATTCAGCGGTTTGCCTGGCGGGAGGAGAGCTCCCGGGAAAGCCTGGCGAGCTCCTGGGTGAACTGGCCGAGCTCGCGCTCGAGAGTCGAATACGCCTCGGCCGCGGGAACCAGGTTCTTTGCTCTTCCCAGTTCTTCCAGTTGGAACGCCGCGCGCCGGGCGGATTCGGCGCCGAAATTCGACACTGCTCCCTTCAAGGCGTGAGCCGCATGCTCCAGCCGCTCGGAATCGTGGCTGAGAACGGCTTTATGAATCTCGGCCAGCAGTCTGGGACAGTCATCGAGGAACACACCGGCGATTTCTTTGAGGAACTCCCAGTCGCCGCCGAGCCGGTCGAGCAAGCCTGCGACGTCAAAAGTCTGTGATGGGTTCGGTGCGTCCACGATTGGCCCATACGACATATCGACAGACGCGCCGGACCCTTTACCGGCAGAGACACTTTTTGCGCGGGTTCAGAACGCGATCAGCGCAACCCCGCAGGCCACCAGCGAAACGCCCGCCCACCGGACCCAGTTCACCCGCTCCTTCAGGACCGCTTTCGCGAGCACGGTTTCCACCACGTAGCTTGCTGCAGTCGCCGGGACGGCAAAGCTGAGTTCGGCTACCGAGAGCAGCGCCATGAGCGCGAAGAAGCCAACCGCGAGCGCGGCGAATCCCCCGATGACGTAGCGGTCGCGGCTGATTTCGGCAAACAGGCTGCCGAGGGCCGTCGGCCGGAAGTCGTCAACCTCGCCCCGGCGCTTCATCCCATAGGTGCTGAGGATGTCTCCGAGCGCGTTGGAGATGACGATCACGCTGACGAGCACCCATTTCATGAATCAATCGGCTCCCGAGGCGGGACGGATCAGTTCGCCGTGCCGGAGTCTCGGAGTGGTGCGCGGCCTGGTCCGCGACACCGCCATGACGCCCGCCGTGATCAGGGCGACTCCCGCCCAGCGCGAGGCCGATACCGCCTCCCGAAGAAAAACATCGCCCATGAGCGCCGTAAACACGTAGGAAACAGCGGTGACCGGCAAAACATAGCTCAGGTCGGCGCGGCTGAGCAGAACGAGATGCATGGCGATCCAGCCCGCCAGCAGCGCGCACCCAAACGCAACCCAGGGATTGAGCAGCGCCAACAGGTAGGGCAGCGGCGAGAGAACCACCAGCCGGCCTACCTCGCGCATCCCCACGCTCAGAAAGAAGTTGCCGAGCACATCAAGCACGATGACGGCAATAATCAACGCCCGGGTCTTTCCGAGTAGACGAAAAACGGCCACCCTAATCCCAATGTGTGCATGCGGCGTGCCAATTCGCCCGAATCAGGGCAGCGGCTTGATGCGTATGTTGCGGAACTCCACCCGGGTGCCGTGGCCGAGAAAACCGATGTGGCCGGAGGTTCGCAAAACTCCGGGATGGCGTTTCAGCAGTTCGGGTTCCTTTATGATATCCAGGCTGCTGTCGAGAATGATGACGCCATTGAGTTTCACGGTGATGCGGCGGCCGTCCGCCGTAATCTCCTCTTCGTTCCACTCGCCGGCCGGCTTCAGGAAACCGGTGCGCGCCGGGATGAGGTCGTAAACCGAGCCGTGGTGCTGTTCGGGCTTGATCCAGCTCTTGTACTTGGGGTGCTGGTCGTCGAGGATCTGGATTTCCATCCCCTGATATGCCGCGTCACCTTTGAGCGGCGCGCGAATGCCGATGCCGTTGTTGCCTCCCGGCTCCATTCTGAATTCGAAACGGAAGACGAAATTGGCGTATTCGCGTTCGGTGAACAGGTTGCCGCCGCCTTCGGCCGGGCAGACGATCTTGCCTTCTTCCACGATGTAGCCGGGACCGCGGCCGCCCACCAGCGTCCAGCCCTCGAGCGTCTTTCCATCGAACAGCGGCGTGAAACCGGGTTCCGCGCAGGCGGCAATCGCGGCGGTAAGCAAAAAGCAGACCAGGACTCTCATAAACTCTATTTTGCAGCCGCCATGGCGAGCCTCTGCTTGAGGAAGCGCACGCCGTCAAAAGCGATGGACTCGGGGGACGGCTCAATGTCGCGCCAGATCGAGGCCGCTGCGGAGATGCCGCCGAGCGCGAAGCCAAAGCTCTCGATGGTCAGCCAGCCGTCGTATTGCACTTCGCGCAACGCATCAAAGACGCCGGGCCAGTCCACGTGCCCCGTGCCCGGGGTTCCGCGATCGTTTTCGCAGGTGTGCACGTGTTCCAGCCATCGGCCGGCGGTCCGGTACGCGGCCGGAATGCTTTTCTCCTCGATGTTGGCGTGGAAGGTATCGATCAGCACGCCGATGTTGGGGTGGTTCACCTCGGCGCAGAGTGCGGCGGCGTCGGCGGCCGTGTTCAGGAAAAAGGTTTCGAAGCGGTTCAGCGGCTCGATGGCCAGGGTGACGCCGTTGCCGGCCAGCGTGGGCGCCAGCGCCTGATAGCTTTCCACCGCCCGCGCCCATTCGTCACGAGTGCGGCGCCGGCCAGGCAGAAAACCTACCGGGGAGTACATCGGCCCGGCAACCAGCTTCGAGCCGACCTCGGCAGCCGCCTTTACCAGCTCTTCCAGGTGCGCGAGAGCTTTCCGCCGCACGGAGGCATCCTCGCTGAAAATAGCCAGGCCCTCCGGCATCACCGAGCAGACGGTACACTCCAGTCCGTTCTCCTCGAGTCCCTTGCGGATGTCCGCGGCGTCGAATTCGCCGCGCTGGAAAAACGGAATTTCGATTCCGTCAAAACCGTGTTCCTTGATGATGGGCAGCAGCGAAAGATTCTCGCGCCGGAAATTCGCCGTCCAGATAAAGGCATTCACCCCGAATTTCATGGCGGAGACGATTATCGTCAAACGCCGGAGGCTAAGTCAATCGAGCTCGTGAGGCCGCGCGGCGAGGCGCAAAACCGCCCACGAACGGCCGGCTCTGGATGCTAAAATCAAAGCATTAAACCGCCGGGGGACCAGGGGCCGGCGGACTCGGTGTACTATCTGGGGAGGTATGCTGCCACACGTGTACGAACATGATCCCGAATGCGAGCAGTATCCTGTTGTGATCATTGGCGCCGGTCCGGCGGGACTGACTGCCGCCTACGAACTCTCAAAAAACTCCGTTCGCAGCGTCGTGCTGGAGAAGGATTCCGTCGTGGGCGGGTTGTCGCGTACGGCCGATTACAAAGGCTACCTGTTCGACATCGGCGGCCACCGCTTCTTCACCAAGGTGTCGCTGGTGGACCGGATGTGGCACGAGGTGCTGGGGCCCGATTTCATCAAACGTCCCCGGCTGTCGCGCATCTATTACAAGTCCAAATTCTTCCACTACCCGCTCGAGCCGGTGAATGCTCTGATGGGCCTTGGCATCTTCGAATCGTTTCTGTGCGGTTTGAGTTATGTGCGGGCAAAACTGTTTCCGGAAAAGCCCGAGGAGAACTTAGAGGCGTGGGTTTCGAACCGCTTCGGTAAGCGGCTGTTTAACACGTTCTTCAAGACCTACACCGAAAAGGTCTGGGGGATTCCCTGCCGCGAGATTCAGGCCGAGTGGGCGGCACAGCGCATCAAGGGGCTTTCGTTTACCTCGGTGATCTGGAACGCGCTCCGGCCGAAGCGCGACCAGAGCAAGCAGGAAGTCATCAAAACCCTGATCCACGAGTTCGAATACCCGCGCCGCGGACCCGGGATGATGTGGACGAAGACGAAGGAAATCGTGGAAGCGCGCGGGAGCCGCGTGGTGCTTCGCGCGCCGGCCGAGCGCATCTACTGGGAGCCGGGAGGCGTGAAAGCCATCCGCGCAGGCGGGCGCCTGTACAGCGGCGATCACTTTATCAGCAGCATGCCGATCCGGGAGTTGATCCAGCGCCTGGACCCCGAACCTCCCGAAAACGTGCGCCGAGCGGCCGGCGATTTTCGCTACCGCGACTTCCTCACCGTCGCACTCATGGTGCGCGGGACAAACCTCTTCCCGGACAACTGGATTTACGTGCATGATCCGAACGTCGCCGTCGGGCGCATCCAGAACTACAGCAACTGGAGCCCGGAGATGGTGCCGGAACCGGGCATGAGCTGCCTGGGCCTGGAGTATTTCTGCTTCGAGGGAGACCGCCTTTGGACGACGCCGGATGCGGACCTGATCGCGATGGCGAAAAAGGAACTGGAGACGCTCGGGCTAGTCGATCCGAAAAACGTTGTGGACGGCGCCGTCCTCCGGGTTGAGAAGGCCTATCCGATCTACGACGGCGTGTACCGCCGCGGCCTCGCTGCCGTGCGCGAGTTCCTCAAGATGGTGCCGAACCTTCAGCTTGTGGGCCGGAACGGCATGCACCGCTACAACAACCAGGACCACTCGATGTTGACGGCCATGCTGGCCGCGCGCAACATTCTGGGCGCGCGCTACGACCTCTGGCAGGTGAACGTGGAGGCCGACTATCACGAGGAAGGCTCGATGGTCACCGAGGAGGAACTGAAGGCGATGGATGCCTCCCAGCCGGTTGTGCCGCGGCGGGTTGCGGAAGAGGATTCCGTCTAACCCGGCGCGGCCGAGAGCACCCCGCCGCCGGCGCCCGAAAAGCGTTTGAAGTTTTCGTGAAAACGCTCGCTCAATTCGAGCGCGGCGCGGTCGTAGGCTTCCTTGTCATTCCACAAACGGCGCGGATCCAGCACCTCCGGCGGGACGCTTGGAACATTCTCGGGCACGTGCACATGGAAAATCGGGTCCGGCTTCGCGGGCACGCTATCCAATAGCCCCTCGACCGCCGCGCTCACCATGGCGCGCGTGTACTCGAGTTTAATGCGGTCTCCGACTCCGTACGGGCCGCCGATCCATCCCGTGTTCACCAGCCAGCACGATACCCGGTGGCGCGCAATCCGTTCGCCGAGCATCTTCGCGTAGACATCCGGGCTGCGCGGCAGAAACGGCTCGCCGAACCCGGCGCTGAACGTTGCTTTCGGCTCCTTGCCCAAGCCGCGCTCCGTACCCGCCACTTTCGCCGTGTAGCCGCTCAGAAAATGGTACATGGCCTGGTCCGGGTCCAGGCGCGAGATCGGCGGCAGCACGCCGAAAGCATCGGCGGTCAAGAACACCACGTGCGAAGGATGGCCGGCAACGCTCGGGAGTACAGCATTATCCATGAAAGCGAGCCGGAACGCCGCGCGCGTATTCTCCGTGTGCACGTCGGAGTTGTAGTCCAGAAGCCGCGTCTCCGTGTCGATTACGACGTTTTCGAGAATGGTTCCGAACCGGATGGCGTTCCAGATCTGCGGTTCCTTCTCGCGGGAGAGCCGGATCGTCTTGGCGTAGCATCCGCCCTCGAAATTGAACACGCCGTCCTCGCTCCAGCCGTGCTCGTCGTCGCCGATCAGCCGCCGCGACGGGTCGGCGGAAAGCGTGGTTTTGCCCGTGCCGGAAAGCCCGAAGAACAACGCTACGCTGCCGTCCGCGCCCATATTCGCCGAACAGTGCATGGGCAGAATGCCGCGCTCCGGCAGGAGGTAATTGAGCACGGTGAAAACGGACTTTTTCAGCTCTCCGGCATAGCTGGTGCCGGCGATCAGCACCACCTTCTTTTTGAAGTTGATGACGATGGCGGTTTCCGAGTTGGTGCCGTCCTCGCTGGGGTCGGCGTGAAAGCCCGGCAGGAAGAAGATGGTGAACTCCGGGACGTGGTCCTCGGTCTTCAGCGGATCAGGGCGGATAAACAGTTGCCGCGCGAACAGGCAATGCCAGGCGCGCTGGGTAATCACCCGTATGGGCATTGTGTATCTCGGGTCCGCGCCGGCGAAACAATCGTGTACGAAGAGATCGTGGCCCTGGAGGTACGCCAGCATCTTCCGGTACAGCAGGTCGAAGTGTTCGGCAGGCATCGGCTGGTTTACCGGACCCCAGTTCACCGTGGACGCGGTAACATCGTCCCGAACAATAAACTTGTCTCTTGGAGAACGCCCGGTAAACTGGCCCGTGCGTACGACGAAGGGCCCTCCGGTGGCGAACAGCCCCTCGTGGCGCTGTACGGACCGCTCCAAAAGTTGTGCTGTGCCCAGGTTCCAGTAGGCAATATTGAAGTTTCGCAGGCCGTGTGCGCGCAGATCGTGCCTGCTTGGACGAATCCCTGCGTTTTGCATTGGAAACGCAGCCCCTTTGAGGCCAATATAGCATAATGATAATCATGAGCCTGCGCTCTCTTACCCTGGCTGTCATCGCCGCGTTTGCGGTGTGCGGTTTGGACGCGCAGGTTATCCACTTCGAGTCTGGCGGGTTGAAATATCAGACGCGCAGCCTGGAGGGCTTTACCGTCATGTTCGCCCACCTTCCCGCCCAGTTGAGCAATTACTCGATCATCCAGGTCGGGATCATGAACGGCTCAGAGTCCGTTCAAACCGTCCGGCCCGAGGATTTCAGCTTCCACCGCGCCGATGGAACCGTTATGCCCGCCACGCCCGCGCGCATCGTTGTGGGTCAACTGCTCGCGCACGCCAGCCGCAATGATGTAATCAAGCTGATCACAACCTATGAGATGGGGCTCCATGGCGTCAGCCGTTTTCGTTCGACAAACGGATACGAGCAGCGCCGCCAGTCGGCGCTTGCGGAGATGGGCTCGCCCAGGCTGCGGGCAGCCGCGGCGGCGTCCGCTATCGCGCTGGTCGCCACGAAACTCAAGCCCGGCGAATCCACCGACGGCGCGGTTTTCTTCAGCACCGATGGCAGACCCCTGGGTCCTGGGCGCCTCATCGCCCGCGCCGGCGGCCATGTTTTCGAATTCGAATCCGATCCGGATTCACCCGGCAAGGTCCTGCAAGAAAGGACCGGCCCCTCCGATCGCCCGGAATGAGGCAGTTCCCCGAATGCTAAAATACCGCTCGTTGCGGAACTGCCCGGCACAGGCCGTTCTCGATTTTCGGGCTGAATGCAAACGCGTATGGCTCTGCGGCTCAAAACGGCGCTAAGGAGGCTGGGCTGGCTCGAAAAAGTTTTCCTTGCCCTGCTGGCGCTGGCGGTGGCTGCCAAATACGCGGCGCCGGGCGGCGGCGCCGAGTTGCTCCTGTCCTTTCTGGCGTTTGTCGCGGGAGTGGTCGTGGCGATCCGCTGGTCCGCCATCGGCATCAAGAAACTCATCTGGCGGCTGCGCTACCGGCTGATTGTCGCCTACCTGTTCATCGCCGTGGTGCCGATCACGCTCATGGCGATACTGGTCTGGATAGGCGCGGGCATGTTCACCGGCCAGATCGCCGCCTACCTGGTGACCACGGAACTCGAAAAACGCTCCAACACGCTGTACGAGCCGGCTCTCGGTCTGGCCTTCACCCCGCCCGCCCGGCGCTACGAGCGGGCCCAATGGTTCGCCCCCTACTTCCGGGACCGCTTCCCCGGTTTTGAACTGCTGGTTCAGGACGGCCGCGAGTGGCGCTACCCGGAGAGCGCTCCCATCCAGGCGCCGCCCGCGCAGTGGAACAGCACCAGGGGCCTCGTCTTGAGAGACGGCGCGCTATACGTCTGGGTGCATGCCGTCAACGAGAACGTCAAGGTCACCGCGATGGTCCCGGTGACCCAGGAGAATCTCACCGCTCTTGTACCGGGAATTGGCCAGGTTGCCGTCCGCGATTTCGAAGCGAACCGGATCCTCGTCCCGCCGGACCTGGGCGCAGTTCCGTCTCCCGTGAGCGCGTTCGATTTCGAGGTCTCCCATATGGTGCCGATCTCGGTCTCTATCTGGGATGCGCCCGGCCGGACTCAAAACGTGGCCCTGCGAGTGGTCACGCGCTATTCGGCCGTGCTGCGCACCGTTTTCGGCGAGCGGGGGGAGTGGCGGAAAGGTTTCACGGCGGCATCGGCGTCGGGCTGGCTGTTTTCCTTCTTTGCCGTCCTGTTCCTGGTGGTGGAATTGATTTCGGTCGTAATCGGGATACGGCTGACGCGTTCGATCACGAGCGCCGTGCATGGCCTGTACGAAGGGACCCAGCGAGTGCGCGAGGGCGACTTTTCTCACCGCATCGAGGTCCGCGGCAATGATCAGCTCGCCGAACTGGGTGATTCCTTCAATCGCATGACCGCGAACCTCGAGCGGCTCGTCGAGGTCGCCAAGGAGAAGGAGCGCCTGCAATCGGAGATTGAGATCGCCCGCGAGGTCCAGAATCAGCTCTTCCCGAAGTGCACTCCGGAATCGCGATCCATTCGGATCACCGCGGCCTGCAATCCGGCGCGGCTTGTTTCGGGGGACTACTACGACTATCTCAATCTCGGAAACCGGCAGATCGCCCTGGCGATCGGCGACGTGGCGGGCAAGGGAATTTCCGCCGCCCTGCTGATGGCGACGGTGCAATCCACCATGCGAACGCAGTTGCGGGCCGGGCGTGAAATGGCTGCCGTCGCGGGCAATGGCGGTTTGGCGGCCCCGCTATCCACCGCCGCGCTGGTTTCCCGCCTCAACCAGCAGCTCTTCACCTATACGCCTCCCGAGAAGTTCGCCACTTTCTACTTCGCCCTGTACGACGACGAGACCGGATGGCTGCGCTATACCAACGCCGGGCACCTTCCGCCGATCCTGGTGCACGACGGCGTCGCCGCGCGCCTCGACGTCACCGGCACGGTGGTGGGCGCGTTTTCCTTCTCGGAGTACGGGGAGAGCGCTGTGCGCCTGGAGCCCGGCGACCTGCTCGTCTGCTTCACCGACGGGATTACCGAGCCCGAAAACGAATTCGGAGAGATGTACGGAGAGGACCGGCTGGCCGATCTCATCATCAAGAACGCCAGCCGCGACCCCGGCGAGATCGTTTGCGCCATCATGGATTCGGTGCGCGAATGGACCGGCTCGCCGGAGTTGCAGGATGACATGACGCTGCTGCTTGCCAGGAGGATTTGAGACCGCCTTGAAAGTACTTACCGCCGCCCAGATGCGCGAAGTGGACCGCCGCACTATCGAACTCGGAATACCGGGCATCGTGTTGATGGAAAACGCCGGCAACCGCGTGGTCGATTTTCTGTTGGAACGCTTCGCGCCGCTTTCCGAGCAGCGCGTGGTCATCGTTTGCGGCAAAGGCAACAACGGCGGCGACGGCATGGTTATCGCCCGGCAGCTATGGACGCGGCTCCGCCCGAAGGCGCTGCACGTCGTCCTGGCGGGCGACCCCGCCGAACTCAAGGGCGACGCGCTGGTGAACTACCGCATGCTGGAAGTTTGCGGCTGCCCCGTGGCCCGCGAGATCACGCCCGGGATGCGCGACGCCACGCTTGTACTTGATGCGCTCCTCGGAACGGGCCTGAAGGGCCCCGTCGCCGGACCCATGTTGGAGTGGGTTCGGGAAATTAACTCCGGCTTTCCGCTCGCCAAAATTGTGGCGGTCGATATCCCATCGGGGGTTGAAAGCGACACGGCGAACACACAGGGCGAGACCGTCCGCGCCGATTACACCGTGACCTTCACCGCTCCCAAAATCGGCCAGGTGCTTCCGCCGAACTGCGAGCGGGTGGGCGAACTCCGGGTCGCTGCGATCGGCAGCCCGCCCTCACTTTATGAGGCTGACGATTTGATTTTCCTTTCCCTGGTGGAGCCGGCAATGCTGGCCCCGCTCTTCCGCCCGCGCGTTCCGTGGTCCCACAAGGGCGATTTCGGCCATGTGCTGATCGTAGCCGGCTCGCGGGGAAAGACCGGCGCGGCGGCCATGAGCGGCATGGCGGCGCTGCGCGCCGGCGCCGGCCTGGTCACGGTGGCCTCGGCCGGATCCGCGATCCCCGTAATCGCGTCCCACGCCCCCGAGTTGATGACCGAGCCGCTGCCGGAGACCGAGACCGGCTTCATCTCGCGCCGCGTTTTCGATGACGGCCGGTTTGAAAAGCTCACCGCAGGAAAAACGGTGCTGGCGATCGGTCCCGGGCTGGGCACGGATGACGAGACCGTCGAAGCGGTCCGGCGCATCGTGGAGACGTGCGATCTCCCCATGGTGGTGGATGCCGACGGGCTGAATGCCCTTGCCGGGACCGGGTTTTCCGGCAGGGGCCGCGTCCTGGTCCTAACGCCGCACCCCGGCGAGATGGGCCGCCTCACGGGGATGAGGACCGCTCAGGTGCAGGCCGACCGCGTGAGCGTGGCCAGAGCCTTCGCTATGGAGCGCCATGTCACCCTGGTCCTCAAGGGCCAGCGTACACTGATCGCCTTCGCTGACGGCCGCGTCTGGATCAACCCCACCGGCACGCCCGCGCTGGCGACCGGCGGCACGGGCGATATTTTGACGGGCACCATCGCGGCCTTCCTTGGGCAGTTCCCCAATGACCGCGATCTGGCCGTGGCCGGAGCGGTCTGGCTGCACGGAATGGCCGGCCAGCTCGGCGCCGCCGACTGGGGCGAAAAGAGCCTGATCGCAACCGACCTGCTGCGCTTCTACCCGGCGGCGATGCATGCGTGTGTTTGAGACCTACTCCGAGGACGAAACTATCGCGGCGGGTGAAGAGATAGGCCGCGGCCTGCCCCGCCGCGCTCTCATCCTGTTGATCGGCAACCTGGGCGCCGGCAAGACCACCCTCGCCAAGGGCATCGTAAAAGGCCTGGGCGCGGCCGCGCCCGAGGAAGTCTCCAGCCCCACCTTCACGCTGATTCACGAATACGGCGACAACGTCTATCACGTCGATCTCTACCGCATCGATGAAGAGCGCGAAGCCCGCGCCCTGGGTCTTGAAGAACTGTTCGACCGCGACGCCGTGATACTCGTTGAATGGGGCGAGCGCTTCCCGAATCTCTGGCCCGCCAACCGCATCGAGATCCGCCTGGAGGCGATCGACGACGCCCGGCGGATCACCGTCGCGCCGGCCTGATGCGTGCCCCCAGGGAATAAGTGCTGCCTATTCAATAAGTTGCCGAGCGGCCCCGAGCTGGGCTTTTTGGCTACACGATTCGGGCCGCCGCCACGTCAATCCTATGTGACCCGTTTTGCGATTGGGGTCTGCCTGCTCGCCGTGTCGGCGTGGGCCAGAACCCCCGAAATCTCCGAGATTCTTAAGGGCGTCGAGAACCGGTATAACCGGGCCCGGACGCTGGAACTGTCGTTCCAGCAAATAACCGATGCTCCGAGGCGCGCGGCCAGGACCGAATCGGGAGAGCTTTTCCTGCGGAAACCCGGCCGGATGCGCTGGCAATATAACGTCCCCAAGGGCAAGCTCTTCATCAGCGACGGCAAGTACATCTACCTCTACACGCCCGCCAACAACCGCGTAGAACGGACTAGAGTGAAGGAAAGCGAAGATTTGCGCGCTCCGCTTGCCTTCCTGCTGGGAAAACTGGATTTCCAGCGGGATTTCAAGAGGTTTGTGATGCGGCAGGACGGCGAGTCGTTGTCGATCATCGCCGAACCGAAATCGGAAAACGCCACCTTCACGCAGGTGGAATTCCGCGTGGGGCCGGAATACGAGATTCGCGAACTGGAGATCATTGGGCAGGACAACTCGATCATTCAGTTTCGTTTCGAGAACGAAAGACTGAACCCGCCGCTCAAGGAGACGCTGTTCAAGTTCACTGCGCCGGAGGGCGCTGAAGTCGTGGAAAGGGAACGGTAAGGCGCGGCCATGGCGGAGTGGGTCCTAAAATACGCCGATAGCCGGGGCGAGTTGCACCAGCAGGTGGCTACCGCGGCCACCGAGGAAGAAGTCCGCGACCGCTTTGCGCAGCAGGGCTACCTGATCTATTCCGTGCGGCCGCGCGGCGGAATCGGCACGCTCTCGCCGGCCATCCGTTCCTCCCGCAAAAAGATTAACCTGGAAAAGTTCCTGATTTTCAACCAGCAGTTTGTGACCCTCGTCCGCTCCGGGTTGCCGATTCTCAAAGGGCTGGACCTACTCGCCGACCGCCTCTCCGATCCCAAACTCCGCCGCTATATTCAGGCCGTCCGCGACGACGTGAAAAACGGAGTGCAGCTTTCCGAGGCGTTCCGCAACCAGGGGGTCTTTCCGCCGGCCTACGTCACCTCGATCATGGCGGGGGAGAAGAGCGGCAGCCTGGCCGAGGTGCTGGAGCGCTTTATCGCCTATCAGAAAATGGCGCTGGCGGTGCGGAAGAAGGTTCTTGTGTCGCTGATCTACCCCTCGCTGCTGCTGGTGCTGGTTTTCGGGTTGATCGTATTCCTGATCACTTATGTAGTGCCCAATTTCGCCCAGCTTTACAGCAGCATGCAGGCGCGGCTGCCGCAGATGACCCTCATCCTGATTGCCGTCGGCACTACGGCGCGGAACTATGTTTTGGCCGCCTTCCTGGCGCTTGTCGTGGGCCTGGTTGTCTTTCGTCTGTGGTCGCGGAGCGAAGCCGCCCGGACGAAGATCGACCGGGTGAAGATGCGCATGCCCATATTTGGCGAGATCTGGCTGAAATACCAGGTGGCGCAGTTTTCGCGCGTGCTGAGCACGCTGCTGACCGGCGGCATCCCGCTGGTGCAGGCGCTGGAAACGGCGGCGCAGTCGCTCGGCGCCAGCCTGTTGAAGATAGCGATTGAACGGGCCCAAAAGCTCGTGAAGGAGGGGCAGTCGCTTTCCTCGGCCCTGACCACGACCAAAATGTTTCCCAATCTTTCAATCGAGATGATCGAGGTGGGTGAATCGACCGGGGCGCTGCCCGCGATGCTTGCCAGCGTGGCGGAGTTCTATGAGGACGACGTCAATACCCGCATGCAGGCGGCCCTCTCGCTCATCGAGCCGGCGATCATGATTTTTATGGGCGTCTTTGTGGCGTTCGTACTCGTGGCCTTATATCTGCCGATCTTTTCGCTCGCGGACACTTTGGGATAAGGAGTAGCCATTGGCCACCACGGAACGTTCGAAAATCGCGGATCCAGCTCAGGAAGCCCTGCAGGCTCAAGAACTGGCGCGCCGCTACCGCTACGAGTTCGTCGATCTCAGGGAAGGGCACATCGACCACGACCTGTTCCGCTCGATACCGGTGGACTTGATGTTCCGGTACAACTTCGTCCCGCTGCGCGCGGAGAACGGGACGCTCGAAATCGCCCTGGCCGATCCGCGGAACCTGAATCTCATCGACGAACTCACCATCCTGCTTCAGAAGAAGCTGATTGTGAAAGTGGCGTCGCTGTCGCAGATCGCGGACCTGCTGAAGAAAACCGAGCAGTCGCAGCGCGTGCTCGAGGAGGTCACGGAAAGCTTCACGCTCGATGTTGTCGCCGACGAGGAGAACGCCGACGAAACGCTCTCCATCGACCGCCTGACCGCGGCTGAAAGCGACATCGCCCCGGTCATCCGTCTGGTCGATACGACCATTTTCAATGCGCTCGAGCGCCGGGCATCGGACATACATATCGAAACGCGCGACACCGAAGTGGCCATCAAGTACCGCATCGATGGCGTGCTGCACTATGCCATGCCGCCCATCGCCAAAGACTGGCACTCCACCATCCTTTCGCGCATCAAGGTCATGTCGGAACTCGACATCGCCGAGCGCCGCGTGCCCCAGGACGGCCGCTTCCGCGTCCGCTACAAGAACCGCCTCATCGACTTCCGCGTGTCGATCATGCCCACCATACACGGCGAGGACGCCGTGCTCCGCGTGCTCGACAAGGAATCGATGAGCGAGAAGTTCGCCAAACTAACGCTCGACGTGGTTGGGTTCCCGGAGAGCGACCTGAACAAGTTCCGGCGCTACATCAAGGAGCCCTACGGCATGGTGCTCGTCACCGGACCCACCGGATCGGGCAAGACCACCACGCTTTACGCCGCGCTGAGCGAGATCAAGAACGACGAAGACAAGATCATCACCATCGAGGACCCGGTCGAATACCAGGTGAAGGGCGTCACCCAGATCCCGGTGAATGAGAAGAAGGGCCTCACTTTCGCGCGCGGTTTGCGCTCGATTCTGCGGCACGACCCCGACAAGATCATGGTCGGCGAAATCCGCGACCAGGAAACCGCCCAGATCGCCATCAACGCCGCGCTCACCGGCCACCTGGTTTTCACGACCGTTCACGCGAACAATGTGTTCGACGTGCTGGGACGGTTCCTGAACATGGGAGTCGAGCCGTACAACTTCGTTTCGGCGCTCAACTGCATTCTGGCGCAGCGGCTTGTCCGGGTGATCTGCGAATACTGCAAGCGCCCGGCGAACTACAGCGACGCTTACCTCATCGAAAGCGGCCTCGATCCGGAGGAATGGCGCGGCTTTCCGTTCTATGAGGGCGAGGGCTGTTTTGAGTGCGGCGGCACGGGTTTCCGCGGGCGAACCGCGATTACTGAACTGCTCGATTTGAGCGAGCGCATCCGCGAGATGATTCTCGACAAGCGGCCCACGTCGGAAATCAAGCGGGTGGCCCACGAAGAGGGGATGACGTTTTTGCGCGAGTGCGCGCTGGACAAAGCGCGGGCCGGAATTACCAGCCTGAAGGAGATCAACAAGGTCACCTTCATCGAGGGCTGACGGAAAAAACATGCGGTTGCCTCCTTTCATCGCGAGACTGATCCAGGACCCGCCCCCGCGGTACGTTTTCGAACTGTCCGCGGCCGGAATCGCGGCGGCTCGAAACGGCCGCCCACCGCAAATCGGGTTTCAGCCGCTCGATCCGGACGTGATCGCGGTCTCGCCTGTCCGCGACAACGTGCTCCGCCCGGAAGCGCTGCTGGCGAAGGTGCAGGAACTCGCGCCACGGAACGAAAAAAAGCCCCAGCGCGCTGTGCTGATTCTGCCCGATTTCAGCGTGCGCGTCTCGGTGCTCGATTTTGACGCATTTCCCCCGGACCCCGCCCAGCAGCTCTCGCTCGTGAAGTTCCGGATCAAGAAAAGCCTGCCGTTCGATCTCGACTCGGCCTGCGTCAGCTATTACCCGCAGCACGGCGGAGCGAACGGCAAGAGCTGGGACGTGGTGGTGGCCGTGACGCCGCTCGAAATCCTGGCGCGATATGAAGCGCCGTTCAGGACGGCCGGTTTCCATCCCGGACTGGTGACCACCTCGTCGCTGTGCGCGCTGGAATTGGTGAAGGACGCCGGCGTTTCCGTGCTGGTGAAACTCAGCGGGCGCACGCTGACGCTCGCCGTCGTGCGGGATCGCTCCTTGAAGCTGCTCCGCACCCTGGAAGTGGCGGATGGAAGCGCGGCCGAGATCGCCTCCCATCTCTTTCCGACTTTCGCCTATATCGAGGACCAGCTCGACGCCAAACCGGAGAGAGTGCTGCTTTGCGCGCCGGGTTCTCTCGCCGGGCCTTTGAGTCAGGAACTGGGCAACGGCGCCGGCCCGGCAATCGAACCGCTGCGCTCGCGCTTCGGCGTTCCCCATCCCCACGACGCCGGCCTGCTGGGCTGCCTGGAAACATTTGAGGAGGTCTCGTGAGCTTGAAAATCCCGATCAATCTGGCCACCGAACCCTTCCAGCGCACGCGGCCGGTACTGGCGGCGTCAGCGGCCATTGCCGTGCTGCTGACCGGGCTGCTGGCCGTTTTGATCTCTCTCTCCGTGATGGAGACGGGCCAGGCCGCCGAGATCTGGCAATCCATCAACGGCCTCGAAGCGCGCCTTCGCACGCTGGCCGCCGAGCAGGCAAAGCTCGAGGCCGTGCTGCGCAAGCCGGAGAATGCCGTGGTGCTGGAGCGCAGCCTGTTTCTCAACAGCCTGCTTTACGCCAAGGGCATCAGTTGGACGCGGCTGTTTGACGATCTCGAAAAAGTCATGCCCCACAACGTGCGGCTGATTTCCATTCGCCCGCAGGTGAACTCGGAAAACCAGATCTCGCTGGAAATGGTGGTGGGAGCGGAATCGAGCGAACCGGTCATCCGGATGCTTGCGCAACTCGAGCGCTCGCCGGAGTTCGGCGCCACGTTGATCCACAATTTCATGCCGCCGTCGCAGAACGAGCCCCTGTTGCGATACAGGGTGAGCGTGAATTATTCGCAGAAGTTGTAACCATGCCTAGACGACTCATCCGCCTCGCCAGATCGAGAAAGGACCCGCGAATGATGGTCCGCCTCGGCCTTGGCGCGCTGCTGGCCGCGAATGTGGCGGCGGCCGTTATCGTCCTGAAGCCGTGGGCCAGTTCGGTGGAGGAACTCGAACAGCAGGCGTCCTCGCTGCGCCAGCAGGTTCGCCAGAGGGAGATGGCGCTGGAGCGGCTGCGGACCATCGTCAACAAGGTGGAAGCGGCGCGCAGCGACGGCGACCGCTTCGAACAGAGCTACCTGCTTTCGAAGCGCTCGATGGCCTCCGTGCTGGCTCAGGAGCTCGTCCGCATCGCGCAGAAAGCCGGTATGCGGCAGAAGGAAACCGCGTTCGCTTTCGAGCCGGTCGAGGGCAGCGACTCGCTCACGAAGGCGACCATCACCGGCATTTACGAGGGCACCTACGCCGACCTGATGCATTTTGTGAATCTGCTGGACCGCTCCGAGCGTTTTCTCATCATCGAGAGCCTTGCCGCGGCGCCGCAGCAGTCCGGGCTGACGCTGGGCGTCACCATCAAACTCAGCGGGTTCGTCCGCGAGGGAGGCGAACCGCCGGCCGAGTCGCCCGAGGGCGAGCCTGAGCCTCCCGCCCGCGCGGCCGCTCAGGAACCGCGGCCGGAGGCGGCGTCTGGCGTCCGGACCATGGTGCAACCCGTCCCGCCCGCGCCCGCAGCGCCTGCGGCGGTTGCCAGTCCAGGCCCGGCGCGCGGGTTTTTACCCCGATCGCCGCGGCGGATGCCCGGAGGCAGGGAAATCCAATGAAGGTAGGAGCTGAACCGAAGAAAGTAGCAATGCTCGGCGGGCTTCTGCTCGTGCTGGCGTTTTTCCTGTTCTCCAACTGGGGAGGAGACGTGCCGCCGCAGCCCGCCCGCGCTCCCGCGCGCCCGGCGGCGCCGAACCCCGTGGCGCAGAGCACCGCTCCCGCGGACAGCGCTTTGAGCCAGCCGGCCCCGCAGACCCGCCCGCGCCCGCCCCTGCGCCCCGAGTCGGGCGGCTTGCGCCTCAGCCTTAAGGACAGGCGCGTCGATCCGACTACCGTGGATCCGACGCTGCGGCTCGACCTGCTCGCCAAGGTGCAGAACGTGACCCTCGAGGGCGGGGCGCGCAACCTGTTCCAGTTCGGCCCCGCGCCCATGCCCAAGACCCCCGAGCCGAAAATCATTCCGAAGCCGGTCGTCGAAAAGCAGCCGGAAGAGGCCCCAAAACCGGTGGAGCCGCCCAAACCGCCTCCCCCGCCTATCCCGCTCAAGTTCTACGGGTACGCCAGCAATTCCCCGAAGGGAACTCCGCGGGCCTTTTTCCTTCAGGGCGACGAGATCGTGGTCGCCGCGGAAGGCGAACTCATACAGCGGCGCTACCGGATCGTGAAGATCGGGATCAACTCCTGCGTCGTCGAGGACACCCAGTCGAAGCACCAGCAGACTCTGGCGCTGGAGGAGCAGAGCGGATGAAACCAGTCCGCCGCGGTGGAAAACGGGAGTCGGGATTTGCCCTGCTGCTCGTGTTCGCGATGGCGGCTATCGTCTCGATCATGCTCTACATGGAGCTGCCTCGTGTGGCCTTTGAAGCCCAGCGCGCGAAAGAGGAAATGCTGATCGAGCGCGGCGAGCAGTACGTCCGCGCGATCAAGCTGTACATGCGCAGGTTCCCCGGCAGGTATCCGGCCAGCATCGACCAGCTTGAGAATACAAACAACATCCGTTTCCTTCGCCGCCGCTATAAGGACCCGATGACGAACAGCGATGACTGGAGGCTCATCCATGCCGGCCCCGGCGGCGTTCTCCTCGATTCGCTCGTCCAAAAGCCGCCGCAGATTAAACAGGAAGGGCAGATCGGCTCCAGCATCGGAACCCCCATCGGATCGAGCGAGCAGGCATCCGATCCGAACGCCCCCACCGTGCCCTCCATGGTGCCGCGAACCAGGCCGAGCGATAGGGTCGGTGGCACGGTTGTCATGCCGGGCTTCTCCGGCAGCACGAGTGGTTCCTGGAATCCCGAAGAACCGGGGCAGCCGGTCGCGCAGTATCCCGCCGTCCAGCCCGGCCAGCCCGTACAGTTCCAGCCGGGCCAGCCGGATCCATCGGTGCCCGGCCAGCCGGATCCGGCAATGCAGCCGGGGATGCAGCCCGGCATGCAGCCGGGGCAGCCGGTTCCTTTGGCGCCCGGGCAGCCCGGCCAGCCGTATCCGGTAATACAGCCGGGGATGCAGCCCGGCATGCAGCCGGGGCAGCCGGTCCCCGTGACGCCCGGACAGCCCGGGCAGCCGTATCCGGTGATACAGCCGGTGATGCAGCCCGGCATGCAGCAACCGGGTATACAGCAGCCTGGCATACAGCCGGGGATGCAGCCCGGCACGCAGCCGGGGCAGCCCGGTTTCGGTCCTCCCATCCCCGGCCTGCCTGTCCAGCCCTCACTGCAGTCGCCAGGCAGCCCTGCCCCAAGCCAAATGCAGCAGAATCCCCCAATTTACCCGCAGGCGCCTCCCGTTCCCCCGGTCGGGTCCGCGCCGCCCGGCCCGGCGCCCGCCACATCGCCGGTTCCCGGCATGATAGACCGGATGCTGAGGCAGCCCGGAGCGCAGCCGGGGTTCGCAATGGGCGGCCAGACCATCGGCGGCGGGATCGCGGGGGTCGCCAGCAAGCTGGAAGCCTACGGCATCAAGGTCTACAACGAGCGCAACAAGTACAACGAGTGGGAATTCGTGTACGATCCGCGCCAGGAGCTCATGAATCCGCTTATGGTGGGTCCGCAGACCGGTATGCCCGGTATGCAGCAGCAGCCCGGCGGCTTCCCGCAGCCCGGATTCCAGTCCGGCCCGTCGGGCCCCGGCTCTAACCCTGCGAGCTCCGGTCCCAGGTGATTCAACGTGGCCCGGAATCGGGACTTCTAATCCGGTCCGGGGATGCCCCGTTCCCGCAAAATCCTCCGTTTCTGTTCCGCCCGGCGCACCCTTTTCTCGTCCATGCCGAAGTAATGGGCCACCTCGTGCCATACTGTGTCTACAATCAATTGTTCGAGGTGGCGGCGGTTGCGCGCGAGGCGCTCGTGCGGTCCCTGGTAGATCGTGATCCGGTCGGGCAGGGTGAAGCCGTCGCTCACGCTGCGATAGGGCAGCGGACGTCCCTGATACAATCCCAGCAGGTTCGGTGAGGGGGGCTCGGGTTCGACGATGAATGCGACATTCTTAAGCCGGCGGCGGAAGCGGGGCGGAATCGCCCTCAATGCCTTCTCCACCAGCCTGTCGAATTCGGCGGGACTCATCGGCACCCACATTGTAATCAACGATCCGGAGGACCTTCCATGATTGATCCCGCGGCCAGAGAGCGTTTGCAGGAGATTGCGCGGAAGCGCAATCTTGGGGGCCTCAGCCGCCACATTTTTCTTTGTGCCGGCCAACCCGACGCCGGGTGCGCCTCCTACGAGGCCGGCATGGCTTCCTGGGAGTACCTGAAGAGGCGAATCGCCGAACTCGGCCTTGTAAACGCCTACCGCTCCAAGGTGAACTGCCTCCGCATCTGCGCGCACGGCCCGATCGCGGTTGTCTATCCCGAAGGCGCCTGGTATCACTCGGCCACCCCGGAGGTGCTCGAGCGCATCATCCAGGAGCACCTGGTGGGCGGCAAGCTGGTTGAGGAGTACCTCTTCGCCCTCGGGCCGCTGCGCGGGTCTTCGGACGGAGCGCCGCCGGAACAAGGCTCCGAGCGCAAGCAGGAGTTCACGGCAAAGAAATCCTGAACCCCGGGAACCTCGGCGGGCCGTGCGCAAAGCGGCCCGCGGCATCGCTTGTTGAGGGGATGTTTGTAGCAGGCCGTCCGGGACTTGCCCGGTCTCAGCTATGGCGCGGCTTGCTTGCCTTGTTGCGCAGCGCCGTCAGCAGCCGCTCATGCACCTCGGGCGGGACCACGTAGTGCTCCGTGCCGCGGTAGATATTGATCGTCTTCTTGGTGGTGTCGCAGATCACCCAGCAGTTGGGACACTCGGTCAGGTGCTGCTCCAATTCCTGGCGGACTTTCGCGCTGCACTCATCGTCGAGGAATTCGCTCAGCTCGCTCAGAAAATCCTTACAGGTAACCAAATAAATCTTCCCCCTTTCGCTTGAAATAGCGGGTCAGCTTTTCCCGCAACCGCAAGCGTGCTCGCAGGAGGCGGCTCTTGACGGCTGGCACGGAAAGATTCAATATCGCGGCTGTCTCCTCGGTCGAGAGTTCCTCGATATCACGCAACGCGAACACCGCACGAAAAGCAGGCGGCAGGCTTTCCACTGCTTTCTCGAGAATCGCCCGGATCTCCTCCCGTGAATAAATCAGCTCGGGATTCGGGTCCCAGACGGCGATTTCGCGCGTCAGGTTTTCTTCTCCGGTGTCGAACGGCTCGTCGAGCGAAACCGAGGCATCCGACTTCCGCTTCCGGAGCTTCATCAGTGACTGGTTGACGGCTATCCGCACCAGCCACGTGTAGAATTTCGAGTTGCCCTGGAAATCCTCCAGGTGTTCATACGCCTTGAGAAAAGTCTCCTGGAGGACGTCTTCGGCATCTTCCGGATTCTGTGTGATGTGCCTTGCCAGTCTGAAGATGCCCGCTTCATAACGGTTCACCAGTTCAGTGAACGCATCCACCTCTCCGCGTTGGGCCTGGGCCACTAAAGCCGCTTCGTCGAACCCGCTAGTCTGCCCTACGCGTTGGATCATTGAAACGAACTCCAGGATTCATACTTTAACATAGCAATAGGGACGGCCCTCACGCAGAAAAGCCCCCGCGCCCCTTCACAAACAGCGCTGTTTGGGCGTCCGGCGGTTCAACATGTTACGCTGATAACTCAAGCGTTTATGAGCGAGATTACCATTACTCTCCCCGACGGGAGCCGGCAGAACGTGCAGGCGGGCGCCACGCCTCTCGACCTTGCCAAGTCGATCAGCCGCCGGCTGGCGGACGACGCTCTTGTCGCCAAGGTGAACGGTCAACTGGTCGACCTCTGCCAGCCCATTGAGAGCGACGCCACCCTGGAGATTCTGACTGCGGGGAACCCCGAGGCGCTCGAGGTGTACCGCCACTCGGCCGCCCACCTGCTGGCAGCAGCTGTCCTGGATCTGTTTCCCGGAACCCGGCTGGGCGTCGGGCCGGCCACGGAGACGGGCTTCTTTTACGATTTTTACCGCGACGAGCCGTTCACTCCCGAGGACCTGGAGAAAATCGAGGCCCGGATGTGGGAGCTCCAGCGCGCGGACCTGCCTTACGAGCGCAGGCTGACGCCCAAAAACGAAGGGCTCAAAAAGTACGCCGAAATGGGCGAGGACCTTAAGTGCGAGCTGATCCAGGAGAAAGCCGGCGAGGTCTTTTCCGAGTACACTCTCGGGCCGAAATTCATCGACTTCTGCCGCGGGCCGCACGTGCCCTCCACCTCGAAAATCAAGGCATTCAAGCTTCTTTCGATTGCGGGCGCGTACTGGAAGGGCGACGAGCGCAACCGCCAGGGCCAGCGCATCTACGGCGCGGCCTTCTTCACCCGCAAGGAGCTTGAGGATTACCTCCACCAGCTCGAAGAGGCCAAGAAGCGCGACCATCGCAAGCTCGGCCAGGAACTCGACCTGTTCAGCACACAGGAGCTGGCCGGGCCCGGGCTGATCTTCTTCCATCCCAAGGGCGCCACGGTGCGCCGCATCCTGGAGGACTGGATGCGCGACCAGTGCGTTGCCCGCGGCTACTCGCTCGTCTATACGCCGCACATCGCGCGCGCGGACCTCTGGAAGACCTCCGGTCATTACGGCTTTTACGCCGAGAATATGTTCAAGCGCATGGAGCTGGACGACGCCGAATACCAGCTCAAGCCGATGAACTGCCCGTTTCACATCCTGATCTATCAGGACCGGCTGAGGAGCTACCGCGACCTGCCGGTGCGCCTCAGCGAGCTCGGCACCGTTTATCGCTATGAACGTTCCGGCGTCATGCACGGCCTCATGCGCGTCCGCGGCTTTACCCAGGACGATGCGCATATCTTCTGCACGCCCGAACAGATCGAAGACGAGGTGGTCAACTGCCTCGAGTTCGCCCTCGACGTCCTGCGCACCTTCGGCTTCGAGCAGTACCAGGCGGAGCTTTCCACCTGGGACGGCGGCGCCAGCGGCAAGTACGACGGCACCCCGGACCAGTGGAACCTGGCTGAAAACGCCTTAAAGAAGGCGTGCGAACGGCTGAACATGCAGATCAAGGTGGTGCCGGACGAAGCGGCTTTCTACGGTCCGAAAATCGACGTGAAGCTGGTGGACGCCATCGGCCGCCTCTGGCAGCTTTCCACCGTCCAGTTCGATTTCACGCTGCCGCGCCGCTTCAACCTGGAATACATCGCCGAGGACGGCAAGGCGCACCAGCCGCTGATGGTGCATCGCGCGCTCTACGGCTCGGTGGAGCGCTTCTTCGGCATCCTGCTCGAACACTATGCCGGAGCGCTCCCCGTCTGGGTCGCGCCGGTGCAGGCCGTCGTGCTGCCCATCACCGACCGTCACCTGCCCTATGCGCAACAGGTCACGCGGCGCCTTCAGGCAGCCGGGCTTCGAGCCACGCTGGACGACCGTAAGGAGAAGGTCAACTTCAAGATCCGCGAAGCCCAGCTACAGAAGGTTCCTTACATGCTGGTCGTCGGCGACCGGGAAGCCGAAGCCGGCACGGTTTCCGTCCGCAACCGCAAGCACGGCGACCAGGGGGTCAAGGCGCTCGACGTTTTCATCCAGGAGATCACTCAGTTGATCGCCGTCAAATCGCCGGGCGAGTGACGCATGGACCTCGTCGCGGCGGTACTCGTACTGCTCGTGGCGGGATCGTCGGTATACGCGGCGCTTGTGATCGTCGCCGCCCGGCAATATCTGGCGGCGGGCCGGCGCACGCGGCCCGCTTCAACCTTCCCGCCGATCTCCATCTTGAAACCCCTCTCCGGTCTGGACGAGGGGCTGGAGGAGAACCTGCGCAGCTACTTCGCGCAGGACTACCCCGATTTTGAGATCCTCTGCGCCGTGCGCAACGCCGGCGACCCCGCGGCGGCGGTCTTCGAGAAGCTTCGCCTGGAGTACCCCGGCGTTCCCGCGCGCCTGATTGTCACCGGCGAACCGCCCTACGCCAACGCGAAGGTGTTCGCACTCGACAGCATGCTGGCCGCGGCGCGCCACGATCTGCTGGTCATGACCGACAGCGACACCCGCGCCCGGCCGGATCTGCTCCAAGGCCTCGCCGCCGAGTTCGAAGATCCGCGCCTTGGTCTTACCACCTGCCCCTACCGCGGCATACCGGGGCGCTCCTTCTGGTCCACGCTGGAAACCATCGGCATGAACACCGAGTTCATCGCAGGCATCCTGGTGGCGCGCATGCTCGAGGGAATGAAGTTCGGCGTGGGCCCGGGCATGGCCGTCCGGCGCGAGGTGCTCCAGCGCATCGGCGGCTTCGACGCGCTGAAGGACTACCTGGCCGAGGACTTCATGATGGGCAAGCTCGCCGCCGAAGCCGGCTACGGGACCGCGCTGTCTTCCTGCGTCATCGAGCACCGGATCGGCTCGCAGCGCTTCCGGCCCAACCTCCTGCACCGGCTTCGCTGGGCGCGCTCGACCCGGCGGTCGCGCCCGGTGGGCTACTTCGGGCAGGCATTCACCTATCCGCTGCCGCTGGCGCTGCTGTTGGCCGCGGCGGCCCCGGAGTGGTGGCCGCTGGCTCTTGGCGCCGTGCTGGCGCGGGTGGCTGCCGCGTGGGCCACCGCGGGTTGGGTGCTCCACGATTCGCTCACCTCCCGAAAGTGGTGGCTGCTGCCCCTGCAGGACCTGGCCAGCTTCGTGCTCTGGATCGCCGGCTTCTTCGGCCACACCATAAGCTGGCGCGGCCGGCGCTATGTGATTTTCCCCGACGGCCGGTTTGCCCCGGTTGCCGCTGCCCGGCGTGCCGCCCAAGCTCCTAAAGGCGCCGCAAAGAGCCGCCGCTAGAGCCCGCAGTCTGTGATTCCTGGCCGCAGGCGTCCCGAAAGGGCGGGCTGGAAAATGAACACTCCTTAATCACAAATATCCCAGGTCGAACCTGTCCGGCATGTTTCGGCGGTAATAATTAAAAGTAACTTTTTTAACACTTGATTCCCTGCGTAAACACTGTCCTGGTTGCAGAATACCCGAAATTAGACTAAAATATCACCGCAAGAAAGGTGGTGAGAGTTGAGCCGAAAATAACAAAAGAAGACTAAAAATAAGAACTGGTAAATCTCAGTCGGGCGCTTGTCTGACTAAATGTTAATTTTCCGGGGCGGATTGGATCTGCGCGATAGTCTCGCTGCGCAGTGGGGAGGAATCCGCCGCGGGTTACTGTAGGATGCTCAAGCCAAAGGATAGGGGTTAATGAGGTTACGACTGTTCATATTGTTTTTGGTCATCGGACTGCTGGCAGCTCCGTGTGCCTGGTCGCAGACCAGTATGGGACAAGTCAGCGGGACGGTGCGGGACACTTCAGGGGCCGTAATTCCCAACACGCAGGTGGTGCTGGTTAACACGGCCACTAACGTAACATCGAGAACCACCACTAACGAAGTGGGGTTCTACATGTTTCCGGGCGTGATACCGGGCAACTATCGTTTGACAGTTGAAGTAGCGGGTATGCAAAAGTTTGAGGGCACTTTGACGGTTGAGGTCCGTCAAAGCGTCGTCATCGACCCGGTCTTGCAGCCTGCCGGGACGCAAACGATGGTGGAGGTGGTGGATGTTACGCCGCTGGTCACCACGGACAACCCGACCGTGGCCGCCACGCTGACGCGTTCGTTTGTCGAGCAGTTGCCGATTAACGGGCGCAGTATCAGCAGCCTGCTCCAGACGCTGCCGGGTGTTGAGGGCCAGCGTTGGTTCGGCACGCGGCAGGGCTCCGCGGAGTACGTCTGGGACGGCGCGCAGGAAGTCGACCGCCGGTGGGGCAACGCTCCCCCGGTTGGACTGGACGCCGTGGAAGAGTTCCGCGTCGAAATGAATGCGGTTTCGGCGAAGTTCAGCCGGCCCACCAGTGTCGTCATTTCCACAAGAAGCGGAACCAACGAGATCCATGGAACGTTGTTCGAAACGGCGCGGAACAGCGGAATCGGCGTGGCGCGGCGCAGAGAGGATAGTTTCACAAAGGCTCCCTACCTGAACCGTCACGAGTTTGGCGGCAGCGTGGGCGGGCCGGTGGTTCTCCCGAAGCTATACAACGGTAAAGACCGGACGTTCTGGTTTGCCTCTTACGAGGGGCGGCGTCAGTTGACGACCTCGACCGGCCAGTACCGCGTGCCGACGATGGCGATGCGCCAGGGCGATTTCAGCGAGTTGAGGGACAACCAAGACCGGCTGATCAAGCTGTACGACCCCTGGAGCACCGCGGCGGACTGGTCGCGGCAGCCTTTCATGTATGGGGGAAAACTGAACGTGATCGACCCGGCCAGGTTGAGCCCGACCGCCAAGTACCTCTTCGATGTTACCCGGGTTCCCACGAACGATCTGAACCCAATGAAGGACTATAACTGGGTCGGCATGATCCCGAGCCGGGCTAGGTGGTACAGCTTCACAAGCAGGATCGACCACCGATTCAGCGACAGCGACAACTTCTTCGTGAGGGCGTCGATAGCGGACAGCTTCGACCTGTATAACTGCGGCGGCAACTGCGGCGGCGGGCAGGTAATGCTCAACGACGTTTACGGCCGCGAAGTCGGCATGGTCACGCACTCGAGCTTGAGTTCGACCTGGATTCACACGTTTGGCCCGACCATGTTCAACGAGCTGCTCGTCAGCGCCAAGCGCCAGGACTGGTACGGCGGGAACAACAACCCCAACAAGACCAACTTCATCGACATGATGGGGGTGCCGAATCCGTTCGGCGTAACGACCGAAGCAATTCCACAGTTCACCAGCACGGGACTGGATGGATACGACTTCCGCACGAACACGTGGAAGAAGGGCATCTTCAACAACTTCGTCATCGACAACAACGCGACGAAGATCGTTGGGAAACATGAAATCCAGTTCGGAGGACACTACCGGTATGACCAGTTGAACATCCTTCCGGACCAGACCTGGGTCGAGGGTCTCCACTACTTCGACACGGCGGCGACCACGCTGTACGATCCGAGCTCGAATCCACAGAACCCCCAGGGGAGTCCGCTGACCGGGCACAACCTGGCCAACATGTTCCTTGGAATCGCGCGCTACCAGAACAACCTGAACCGGAAGTTCTTCTATTTCCGCGGCAGTGAGTACGCTTTGTACGTCCAGGACAACTGGAAGGTGACTCCGAGGCTGACGCTGAACTTAGGACTGCGGTGGGAATACTGGCCGTTCTACAACGAGAAGCACGGCATGTTGTCGGGCTTCAACAAGTCCAGCAAGGCTCTGGTGCTGGGGGCGCCGCTTGAGGATTTCTACGCGCTTGGAAACTCCGTGCCGTCGCTCATCAACCGCCTGCAACAGTTGGGCATGACGATCCAGACGTACGATCAGGCGGGCCTGCCGCGGAATTTCGCGACCGCGGGCAAGCGGGATCTCGGACCGCGGCTCGGATTTGCTTACCGGGCGGGTGAGGGACGCAAGGCGTTCGTCATCCGCGGCGGCTACAGCGTGGCTTATTTCCCGGTTCCGCTGTTCACCTTTGTGGACCGGATGTTTACGAACTATCCCACGTTCGCGACGTTCAACAACAACCTGAATGATTCGGCGCAGTCGCCAGACGGCATTCCTAGCTACCTGCTGCGGGCGGCGCCGCCGGTCATCATGGGCGTGAACTCGCGGGACGCCGTCAACCTGGCAGTTGCCCAGGGTATCAATCCGGGCAGCCCGTCCATTTCCTACTTCGGAAAGGAACAGCCGGACGCCCGTGTCCATAGCTGGAACCTGACCATCGAGAAGGATGTGGCGGAAAACATCGTGACCAGAATACGCTACCTCGGCAACCACACGGGCCACCTGGAGCAGTACTGGGAGTACAACGGCAGCATGCCGAACTACGTCTGGTATGCGACGACCGGCCTACCGACGCCGACGGGGCTTTACTCCGGCACGGCGCGGCGCGCCTTCGACCAGACGCTGTGGGGCACGATTCGCGAGTACACCAAGACTGGCTGGTCCAACTATAGCGGCATGGAGTTCGAAGTCGAGCGGCGCTACAGCAAGGGTGTGGGATTCCAGTTGTCCTACGTTGTGGGCAATACTCTCGCGTCCGGCGCCACGTGGAGTCCGGGTGTGATTCCGGCCACCAACCAGTTCATGCCCGGCATGGTTCCCGAGGACTTCGATTCGCTGAACCGCCTGCTGAACTACAGGCGCGATACCGACGTTCCGAAGCACCGCGTGCGTTGGAACTGGATCGTGGACCTGCCATTTGGGAGCGGGAAGCTGATCGGCGGCAACGCCAGCGGCATTCTGGACAAGATCATCGGCGGCTGGCAGATCGCCGGGATGGGGAACCTGAGGAGCAACTACTTCTCTCTGCCGACCAACAACTGGAACATCACAGGCGAGAAGATAGAAATCTACGGGTACAAGTACCCCATCCAGGACTGCCGCAGCGGCCAGTGCCAACCCGGCTATCTGTGGTGGAACGGCTACATCCCCTCCAACAGGATCAACAGCTATGATCCTGTGACGGGTAAGCCCAACGGCGTCATGGGCGTTCCGGCAAACTACAAGCCGGCGGTGACCCCGCTGATTCCGTGGGGAACCACGGAACTGCCTCCCAACGCGCCGCCGGACACCAGAATTCAGGATCACTGGGACACCAACAGGGTCTGGCTTCCGATGAAAGACGGCACGTTCCGGCGCGAGGACTACAACCCGGGCCTGCACCCGTGGCGGAACCAGTTCCTCCCTGGTGTGCGGCAGTGGGGTTTGGACGCGTCGCTGTTCAAGAACGTACGTTTTGGCGAGCGCCTGAACGTCCGTGTGAACGCGGATTTCTTCAACGTGCTGAATGCTCCGGGAAATCCGAACACCATCACAGGTGACGGCATCCTGAGCACGCGCAACTCCGGCCAAGGCGCGCGCGTGCTGCAGTTCGGCGCACGGCTTACCTGGTAACATCTTGTTTTGACCTCGTTGCGGATGGCTCCGATGCAAGCGGAGCCATCCGCTTTTTTTTTCGTTAGGAGCCTGAAATCATGAAAAAAATCAGCTTGCAGGTTGCAGGCTTTGCCGCTCTTGCGCTCGCGGGTGTGACGGTCTTGCCGGGAGCGGCGGACCGGCCCGCCTCTTTTCCGATGGAAATCGCCAAGGACGACTTTGCGCCAAATGTGCTGGATGCCAGCAGCCTGATCGAAGCGCCCACCGGTAAACACGGCTTTTTGACTGTAAAGGGGGACCGTTTTGTCTTCGAGGACGGCACGCCCATACGGTTCTTCGGCTCGCAGATGAACGTGCCGCGGAAAGAGCAGGTGGACTACACCGTGCGGCGCATGAGACGCCAGGGAATCAATATCACCCGCCTGCACGGTCTCGAATTCCTGAACGACCGGAACGGCAAGACATCATTCGACTACAACATGGAGGCCTGGGACCGCCTGGACTATCTCATTTACAGACTCGGCCAGAACGGCATTTATATCATTCTGGACGTGCACTATCCCCTGATCCTCCAGTTCAAGCCGGGAGATAACATACCGGGGCTTCCCAAAGGCGGCCCCGCGCCATACGCGCAGTTCATCAATGACAAGGTCGCATCCATGATTCACCAGCGGATGCGCGACGTCTTTACCCACGTCAATCCCTATACGAAGAAGCGGTATGCGGATGATCCGACGCTTGCGGCGGTGGAGATTCTGAACGAGGATTCGTTGTTCTGGGGAACGGTGCAGGAACCCTTCCGCACGGAACTCGAGCAGAAGTTCGCGGACTGGCTGCGCAGAAAGTATGAGGACAACGAAGGTCTTGAGCGGGCTTGGCGGGTCGGCGGAAAATCGCCGCTCGCGACCGGAGAAGGGATCGGGGCCGGGCAGCGCGTAGCCCTGTACCCGAACTCCCAGTTCACCGAGCGCCACCTGAAAGAACACCCCGAACGCCGCCTGCGAGGGCAGGACCAGCTACGGTTCTATTACGAGCTGGAGGAGAAGTACTGGTCGGCCAGCCGCGAGGTGATGCGTAAAGCCGGGGTGAAAGTGCCGATCGCCGGCACCAACTGGCAGGGGCACGGGTTCCCAACCCGAATCCACATGCTGAGCATGAGCAAGTTCGATTACATCGACCGCCACGGCTACTGGGACCACCCGAGCGGGGAAGGCGACCTGAAATGGCGGATTGCGACGGCCAATTTTCATAACCTGCCGATGGTCAAGGCCGTACACCCGACCCAGGACACGCTCGTGTATCTCGGCGTCGGCAATCTGGTGACGGAAAAGGCCTGGGAGCAGGTGCTGGGCCGGCCGATGACGATCAGCGAATGGAACACGTGCCTGCCGAACGAGTTTTCGCTCGAAGGCACCGCACTGATGACGGCTTACGGGCTGTTGCAGGGCTGGGACGGGTCGATGCAGTTCGGCTACTTCAGCACGGACTTCCGCGACAGCCTGGGGCGGGGCTCATTCGACCTGTTCGGGAATCCTCCGCAAATCCTGCAGTTCCCGGCCGCCGCCACGATGTGGCACCGGCAGGACGTGAGAGAGGCGCCGCTGGTGGCCGAGTCGCTGTACGATACCGAAAGCCTTTTCGAGTGGACGGAAGACCGGAAACCGCTGCCGCTGGCTGCGGCGCTGGTGGGCAAAGTGGGTTACCGGTTCGTGCAGGAACCGCGCAAGCCGGTGGTTCAGGACATCAGCAAGTATTGGGATCCCGAAAAGCTGGCGGCGCGCTCGATCACTGGAGAGCTGAGCTGGGATGCCCGGTACGGAGTGGTCCATATCAACACCCCGCGGTCGCAGGTGATGGTCGGTTTCCTCTCGTCCCAGGCGCACATTCTCAACGACGTGCGGCTGCAATGCGCGAACAGGTTTGGCGCGGTGTACGTGACGGCCATGTCGGGGTTGAGCCCCATCCGGTCTGCCAGGCGCCTGCTGGTGACGGCGGTCGGGCCGGCGCGGAGCCCGGGTATGGAGTACGAACAGACAGAGCGGCGCGGGAGGCTTGGGCCGTACTGGAGGTTGAAATCCCCCGGCGACGGGCCGGCGATGCTCGAGGCGATTGTGGGCGATCTGCGGATACGGAACAACTACGCGGGAAAACTGAAGGCATGGACGCTGGATGTGACCGGTAAACGGCGGGCGGAGGTGCCGTTATCGGTGGACGGTGACAGCGTCGTGCTGAAAATGCAGCCGGAGCACCGGACCGTGTACTACGAGCTTGCAGTAGAGTAGGGAACTGCGGCCGGCGCCTGGCTTCCTGGCCACCCTGGAAGGGCCGCGCCCGCCCTAGTGCTCGGCGGGTTCCTCCTCCAGGGTGCGCTCGCGCAAAAGCAAACGCCGCAGCATGCGCAAGTCGTTGAGAATGCGAGCGCTGCTGTTGAGGCGGGACGAGAGCGTGGCCAGCTTGTAGGAAACCAGGCGGAGCGCCTGCAACCGGCGCTCCGGCTGAGGATTCGCCATTTCGCTCTCGACTTCCCGGCGCGCTTCCTCAACGGCTTCGGCCAGCAATTCCACAAACTGCTGCGCGCTTTCGATGTTGTCAAATGGGGTCTCGGGTTTGTAAGCCACAGCAGTGGTCCCCAGTGCGGTCCTCTGCATTATAAACCCAAGGCAACCGGTGCGGCTCGCCAGACGTCGGTATTGGGTATATGGGGCAGCAAACGCGCCGCACATTCCTCTTGCCGGCTTCCGTGGCGCTGGCGGCTGTTCTTCCGGCCTCGGAGACACCGGAGTATTTGGCCGCCCAAAAAAAGATCGACCTCATCCGCCAGGGGGCGGTGCCCGCCGGCTCCGCAGTGATCCTTAAGAAGGCCGAGTTGAACGCCTACGTAGCACGGGAGG
This sequence comes from Rhodospirillales bacterium, assembly GCA_050261015.1. Taxonomy (GTDB): domain Bacteria; phylum Acidobacteriota; class Terriglobia; order Bryobacterales; family Bryobacteraceae; genus Fen-330. Next base: position 175,206 of record JBLNCW010000021.1, read on the forward strand.
TACGCCTGGTGGCGCCCGAGGGTGTTCGGAATCCGCGGCTCGAGCTGGGCAACAACTTCGCCAGCGCGTTTGCCCATGTCGATTTCGCTAAGCTCCAGCGGTCGCAAGGCCAAACGCCGGGCTGGCTGGTGGAGACGCTGCTTACGGGGGAGCGGCCCGTGCGGGTGGATGCCAGAATCCGTTCGGGCAAGGGCCGGGCCGTCGTGGACGTGGAACAGGTCGTAATCTCGGGGGTTGCAATCAGCGGCAGCGCTTTGGATTACCTGATCCGAAATTTCCTGTGGGCCTACTACCCGGAAGCCAAGGTCGGCAAGCCGTTTGAGCTGGCTCACCGGATCGATCGCCTCGAAGTGAGCCCGGCGGAGGTGAAAGTTGTGATCGCCCGCTGACGGCTCTCCTCGAAAATTGCACTTCTCTGATTGTCTTAGAGAAGCAATGACATCACTCAGGCACTTCTTGGGAGTTAGAGATTCGTTTCGATTGAAGTTCCTTTTGTTGGTGCTGCTGGCCTGTGCTCTGTTGTTCACAGGCCTGGATCGCGGCGGACTCAGCGGATACGATGATGCTCTTTATGCCCAAGAGGCCAAAGAAATGCTGCAAAGCGGCGACTGGACTCGCGTGCAATTGAACGGCGAGATCAATCATGAGCACCCTCCGATGTTCGTCTGGCTTGAAGCGGCTTCCATGGCGCTCTTCGGCGTGAATGATTTTGCGGCCAAATTACCATCGGCGCTCGCCGGGATCGGGACGATTCTCCTGCTCTACTATCTTGTACTGGAGCTGACGGGAGATTCGTGGCTGGGTCTTCACTCGATGCTGGTGCTTACAACGTCACAGTTGTTTGCAAAGAACGCGGCGCACGCAATGCCGGACGTTCCGTTCGCGTTCTTCGTTACTGCCACAATTCTGTTCTATGTCAAGGGCCTGCGAAACCCCAGGTACTTTATCCTGATGGGACTAGCTACCGCTTTTGGAATTATGACCCGCTCAATTCTGGGCGTAGTTCCGATCGCCACTATGGTCATACACCTGGCAGCGTCACGGCGTATCTCTGTGCTTCGGTCAAAGCGGTTCATCGCTGGCGTCCTTATTGGTCTGGCTCTCCCGGCATTGTGGTTCGCGCTGCGATCTTCACCGGTGCACTTCCACTTCCTCACGGGAAAAATCACTGCACCATCGCTTCACTTATTCGACTATGGCTGGATTCTGATCAGGTATTACCTGCCGTGGTTTCCGATCTTATTAGTTGGGTTAGTAATTCATGTTCGGGCATCGATCTCGAAACGGATCGAACCGGTGTCCTTTTTGCCGCTGATATGGCTAGTCACCCTTATTATCCCGCTGAGCGTGACGACTCCTAAGTATGCCCGTTATCTCCTTCCGGCGTTTCCGGCGCTGGCGCTGCTGACGGCGCTTGGCCTACAGAGGATGATTCCGCCGCGGAAGATGCCCGCGGCGTACTCCATTAGTTGCGTCCTCCTGCTCTGCATCATAGTGGGCAAGGTTGTCTTTCCGGCTCCCGAAAGAGGCGCCGACATGCGCGCGCTCGCTCCGATTGCCGAGCGGAACACTGCGCCTGGGGAACGGGTTCTGATGTATACATTCGGCGAGCCCGGCTTCGATTACCGGAATCAGTTTCTGTGGTATTCCGCTCGTTACACGAAATTCCTGCCTGGGGTTCAGCACCTGAATGCCGCGCTCCGGGCGCGTTTACCTCAGGTACTGATCATCGACAAGGCATCGTATCAGCAGCTCTTGCAGCGTAGAGGCGCGGCGGATGTCCGTCTACTAGGCGAGTCGCCCCGGTTCGTCTGCGTCCGCGTGTGTGCAGCGAGGGTGCCGCTGTCCTGACGGGCATTGCAGATCAGAGATCCGCTGCACGTATCCGCTCGGCTGCCTGCTTGCCCATGCGGATGCAGTCCGGAATGCCGATGCCGGTGTATGCGTTGCCGGCCAGATGCAGCCCGGGGAGCGCCGCCGTGCGGGCTTCCACAGCAGCGATCCGTTCCCGGTGGCCGACTGTGTACTGCGCCATCGCACGCGGCCAGCGCGCAACGCGGCTGAAAACAGGGGTTTCGGTCACCCCCATGATCTCGCGAAGCTCGTTGCGGGCAGCTTCCACCAGTGCCTCATCCGATTCCCGCAGTACGGCTTCATTCTCCCCGCCCACAAAGCATCGCAGCACAACCAGGTTGGCAGGGACGCGGTGGGAGAATTTCGTCGCGACCCAAGTGCAGGCCACCATGAGCTTGCGCTCGCGCTTCGGTATCAGGAACCCGAAGCCGTTGAGCGGATGCGCAAAGCCGGCTTTCTCGTAGCCGAGGGAAAGCGTGATGGACGAGGAATAGGGCACCCCGCTCAACAGCGAACCCAGTTCGGGGTCCACGCCGGAGATGAGCGCGCCGGCCTCATATGCCTGGCAGGCCAGAACGACATGCGCGGCTTCGAGCCATGCGCCGTCCACTCGCACGCGCCAGCCCGGCGCCGCCCGCTCCAGCGCCTCCGCCGTGCCGCAAATGCTCTCCAGCCGGGAGCTGGCGGACGCTACCACCGCTGAAATGAGCTGGCCGAGGCCGCCTTTCAACGTCTGAAATAGCGGCTGCCCCTTGGCCTGTTTCGCCGTTTTGCGCCGTGCGTGCAGAACGCCTTTGGTGAGGCTGCCGTATTTGGCTTCGAGCTCGGTGAAACGCGGCAGCACGCTGGCCACGCTGAGTTTGTTCGGGTCCCCGCCGTAAACGCCCGCCAGCAGGGGCTCGGCCAGGTAGTCGACTGCTTCCTGCCCGTAGTGCTCGGCTACGAAATCCGCCACGGACCGGTCCGGGCGAACCGCGCCATCCGGCCGCCGGAACCACTCCAGCCCCATTTTGAGCTTCGTGCCCCAGCTCAGAAGGGAGGTTCTCACCAGCGGCATGATTCTGGTGGGAATCATCAGCATCAGCCCGTCGGGCAGCGGCACGAGCCGCCCGTTTTTGCGGACGTAGGTCACGCGGGCATGGTCGTTGGAGCCGATGACGTCGCCTTCGAGCCCGAGTTCGCGGATGAGGTCCATCGCCCACGGCTTGGCCGAGAGAAAGCTGTCCGGTCCGGTTTCCAGGATACAGCCGTGGATCGTTTCGGTCTCGATGACGCCGCCCAGTTTTGGCCTGCGCTCCACGAGCGTTGCGGGCACTCCGGCCTTCGAGAGGTAGTAGGCGGCGGAGAGGCCGGAAATTCCGCCCCCAATGATCAACACCCGGCGCATAACTTCCGTTTTGCCACCTCGGCCAGCGCGGCGATAAAGGCGGGGCAGGTATTCAGGGATTCGGGCCGCCGCAGAGCGATGCCGCGTTCGCGTGCGTAGTTCCGGAACCCGATGTCGACGTCGTACAGGATCTCGACATGGTCGGAAACGAACCCGATGGGCGCGAGCACGACGTCGCGGACGCCTTCGGCGGCATAGCGGTCAAGCTGCGACTCAACCGTTGGCCCCAGCCACGTTTCCCGGCTGAAGCCCTGGCTCTGGTAGGCGAAATCCCAGGCCGCCAGGCCCGCACGTGCGGCCACGCCGGCCGCCGTGGCTCTCGATTCCGCGTCGTAAGGATCGCCGCGCGACACCAGGCGCTCCGGCAGGCTGTGCGCGGTAAACAGCACTTTTTCGGCCGGCAGCAACGGCGCGAGCTTGCCGGCGAAGGCCTCAAGCAGGAGCGGGGAATCATGGAAGCTTTTGGCCCAGACGATCTCCACCTTGGCGTTGAGTTCCTGCTTGGCCTCCTGAACCCGCCGGAAATACAGGCCGACGCTGGCTTTGGAATACTGCGGCGCAAGGCAGATGGCAACGGCGCGCTCGATGTTGTCCGCTTGAAGCCGGCCCATCGCTTCTTTGATGGAGGGATGCCAGTTGCGCATCCCGAAGTAGACCGGCAAGCCCAGCGCCGCTTCGAGGGCTGATGCCTGCTCGCGCGTCCGCGCCAGCAGCGGGGACCCCCCGCCGATTTCGGCATAGCGCCGCCGGACTTCTTCTTCGACTTGCCGCGGCACGGGCCGGCCGCCGAGGACGTTCTTCAGGTATTCGGATATTCCGTCCAGGTCTTCGGGGGCTCCATGGGCGAGCAGAAGGACTGCCTGCTTCAACTTTTCCCCGCTCTCACGGGCGGAACTCCCGGACAAACTGCACCAGGGCCTTCACATGCTCCACCGGTGTCTCCGGGAATATTCCGTGGCCCAGGTTGAAAATGTGGCCGGGACGCGTCCCGGTGCGCTTCAGCAGTTCGTGCGTGCGCATTTTCAGTTCGGGCAGCGGCGCAAAGAGCACAGCGGGGTCGAGGTTGCCTTGGATGGCCGAGCGATAGCTGATATCCATCCACGCCTGGTCTATGTTGACGCGCCAGTCGATGCCGAGGACGTCCCCGCCGGCAGCGTGCAGCTCGCGGAAGAAGCCGCCCGCGCCCGTGCCGAAGTGAATCACCGGCACTCCGGTCGAGCGGATCCGCTCGATCAGCGCGCGGGAATACGGCGCCACGTAGCGGACATAATCGTCGGGCCCCAGCGCGCCCACCCAACTATCGAACACCTGGATGGCGCGGGCGCCCGCGGCCACCTGCAGGATCGCATAGGGGCCCAGCACGTCCACCAGTTTGCCCATCAGCCGCCGCCACAGCGTCTCGTTGGAGTACATCATCTGCTTGGTCTTTAGGAAGGTGCGGGATGGGCCGCCCTCGATGATGTAGCTGGCCAGCGTGAAAGGCGCTCCGACGAACCCCAACACGGGGACCTTGCCCGCCAGGGCCTTCGCCACAATCTGGATTGCCTCGCCCACGTAGCCGAGATCGTCGGTGTTGGAGATCGACAGCGTGTCAATGTCTTCGGAGGTGCGTACGGGATTCTCGATCACCGGGCCCTCGCCGCTGACGAATTTCAACCTCAACCCCATCGGCTCGACCGGCAGCAGCAAGTCGGCGAAAATGATGGCTGCGTCTACATCGAGGATCTCCACAGGCTGCAGGGTCACTGCCGCGGCCAGATCCGGCCGCTTGCAGATTTCCAAAATGCCATGCTTGGCACGGATCTCACGATATTGCTTCAGATAACGTCCCGCCTGGCGCATAAACCACACTGGCCTCACATCGGTGGGCCGGCGCCGGCAGGCGTCCAAAAAACGGCTGTTCATTGGAGCCATGCGCATGGCTGTTCCGCTTTGTCCTCGCATATGAAAACACGAAAGTCTTTTGGTTTGTGCCTGGCCGCCCACTGGCGGCCCAGAATGAAATACGGCTTGGTCCAGGCCTCGCTGTCCAGGGTTTTCGGAGCAATCACCGAAACGGCGAGCGTGCCGCTGGCGGGATAGCCGGTGCGAGGATCCATGATGTGGCTGTATATCTTGCCCTCGGCCTCGAAGAATTTCTCATAGCTGCCGGAGGTGGACAGGGACTCGTCTTTCAGATAAACATCGGCAACCGTCTTGCGTGGACTCCTGGGGTCGCGGATCTTGACTTCCCAGCCCTTGCCGTTATTCGGGTCGCCAAGCCCATAAATGCTGCTGCCCCCGGCAGTGATCAGGGCCGAGGTGATGCCGTTTTCCTTCAGAATCTCAACCATGCGGTCCACTGCGTATCCTTTGCCTATCCCGCCCGGATCCAGTTCCACACCGGCCTGCGTGAAGCGAACCGTCCGGTTTTCGGCGTCCAGTTGAATCTTGCGGTATCCCGTCTTTTTCAGTGCCTGAGCCACCTCCTCCCCGCTCGGAAGGCGGCCTTTGCCTCTGTAAAATCCCCAGACCTTCATCAGCGGACCTACGCTGATGTCGAAAGCGCCCTCGCTTTCGCGACTGACCTCCATGCACTTCGAAAGCAACCGGAAAACCTCGGGCGTCACTTTGACGGGACGCTCCGCCGCGAAGCGGTTGATTTCGCTTAGATCGCTGTCGAGCCGGTAATTCGAGAGCAGACGGTCGATCCGCCGCACTTCATCGAAAGCCGCCTCCACGGCGGCCGCCATCTGGTTCCGGTCGTAGCCGTAGATCACCGCCGAGTAGGTGGAGCCCATGGCATCCACGCTTTCCTCGAGCCGGAGAACCTGGCGGGCTTCCTGGGAAACCGCGCCGCCCGCAAAAGCGAAGCACAGGCGGGAAACCTGCGCTCCCTGCGCCAACAAGAACAAAAGTAGCACGAACCGCGGCATCGTTGGGCTATTTTTCGCTTGTATTTTTACGGCTTTTTCGCACCCGTTCGAGCAGTTGCTCCACCCGGCCGGCGGCTCCGGACGACTCCGCCTCGAAATGCAGTTCGGGAATGCGCCATACCCGGATCCGGCTGGCCAGCTCCCGGCGCATGTAGTGGGAAGCGTGCGCCAGCCCTTCGAGGGCCTCCCGTTCCTCTTCGGGTGTGCCGCCGGAAACCACCATCACGTGCGCATGCCGCAGGTCCGGGGTAACATGCACCGCCGTCACGGCTACGCCGTGCACCCGCGGATCACCGAGTTCGTATTCGATGATCTCTGACAGCTCCTCGCGAAGCGCCTCCGAGATGCGTTCCGCGCGGTGGGGTTCCATCCCGACTTACTCCAACCACTCCACTGTGGCGTTGATTAACTCCGGCCCAAGCAGGGAAGCCGCCTCGCGTTCCACCGACTGAAGAATTACCGCGGCGTGCCCGTGATCGCTCGATACCGTTACGGCCGCCAGCACGGCCCGTTGCCAGAGTTCCTGGCAATCGATCTCCGCCACCGCCACGTTAAACTTATGCCGAAGGCGTTCCTTCAGGCTCTGCACAACGTGGCGTTTTTCCTTTAGCGAGTGCGACCCGTTGAGCCGCATCTCCAGAGTAAGCACGCCGATACTAGCCATTACGGGGTCAGACCAGGACTTCTGGCGCTACGCGCTCGGTGACGAACGCTTCCAGTATGTCTCCCGGCTTGATGTCGTTGAAATTCTCAATCGCGATGCCGCACTCGAGGCCGCTGCGGACCTCGCTGGCGTCATCCTTGAACCTCTTCAGTGAACCGATCTTGCCCTTGTACACTACGATGTTGTCGCGGAGCACGCGGACCTCGCTGTCGCGGGTGATCGAGCCGTCGACCACAAGGCAGCCGGCCACCGTGCCGATTTTCGTGATGCGGAACGTCTCCCGCACCTCGGCCCGGCCTTTGTACGTCTCCTTGAACACCGGCTCAAGCATTCCGGTCATCGCGCGCTTGATCTCGTCCGTCAGCTCGTAGATGATCGTGTGCAGCCGGATGTCGACCTTTTCCTGCTCGGCCGTGGCCGAAGCATTGCGGTCCGGCCGGACGTTGAAGCCGATCACGATCGCGTTCGAGGCCGAGGCCAGCAGCACGTCGGTCTCGGTGATAGCGCCCACGCCGCTGTGAATCACCCGGATCTTCACCTTATCGGTGGACAGCTTTTGCAGCGTGTCGGAGAGCACTTCGGCGCTGCCGCCCACGTCGGCTTTCAGAATGATGCGAAGCTCCTTGACCTCGCCTTCCTTGATCTGCTGGTGCAACTGATCGAGCGTAACGCGCGAGCTCTTGGCCATCGCCGTTTCGCGCGCCTTCGCTTCGCGGTACAACACGATCTGTTTCGCCTTCGCCGTGTCGGTTACAACCTGCAAAGTCTCGCCGACCTCGGGAAGAGCTTCCAGGCCAAGCACTTCGGCGGGCTGGGACGGCTCCGCTTCCTTGATCGTCTGGCCGCGGTCGTTGTACAAAGCGCGGACCTTGCCGAACACCGAGCCGCAGATGAAGTAATCCCCCACGCGCAGCGTGCCGTTGCGCACCAGCACCGTGGCGACCGGGCCGCGGCCGCGGTCCAGTTTCGCTTCCAGCACCGTCGCCAGCGCCGGCCGGTTCGGGTTCGCTTTCAGTTCCTGCAGGTCGGAAACCAGCAGGATCATCTCGAGCAGCAGGTCCAGATTCTCTTTCGTGCGTGCCGATACTGGCACCATCACCGTCTCGCCGCCCCAGTCTTCCGGCACGAGCCCGCGGTCGGAAAGCTGTTGCTTCACGCGCTCGGGCTGGGCGTTTGCCTTGTCGATCTTATTGATCGCCACAATCAGGGGAACCTGCGCGGCGCGCGCGTGGTCAATGGCTTCCAGCGTCTGGGGCATGACGCCGTCGTCGGCAGCCACCACCAGAACCACCAGATCGGTCACCTTGGCGCCGCGGGCGCGCATGCGGGTGAACGCTTCGTGGCCCGGGGTGTCGATGAAGGTGATCATCCGGCCGTCTTTTTCCACCTGGTAGGCGCCGATATGCTGCGTGATCCCGCCGGCTTCACTGTCCGCAACCTTGCTGAGCCGGATGGCGTCGAGCAGCGAAGTCTTCCCATGATCGACGTGGCCCATGATGGTCACGACCGGCGGCCGCTTCACCGGCCCGGTATCGTCTTCGGTCAGCTCCGCTTCCTGCCGAATCGCTTCTTCCTCGTAGCTGACCTGCGATGTGGTAGCGCCAAACTCTCTCGCCAGTTCCTCGGCGAGCTTGACGTCAAGCGTCTGATTGATGGTCGCGAAAATCTTCTTATCGACCAGCCGCTTGATGATCAGGTTGGCCTTCAGGCCGAGCTTCTCGGAGAGTTCCTTGACCGTGATGCCCTCGGCAATGGTGATCTGCTTGCCCTCCGCGAGCCTCGTGATATCCTCGCGCCGCGCAGCCGGCCGGGAGATTTTGCCTTCGCGCTCGGTTTCGCGATCGATCACCTGCCGCGCATGCGCTTTTTGCGGACGGCGCTGCTCGGTGGCCGGAACAACACCCGGCTCGGGACGCAGCGGCGATGTGGGATGCAGACCGCGGCCACGGCTGGGCGCGCCGGGAGCGCCAGAGCGTCCGGTACGCGCAAAAGGCTGGCCCGGGCGGAGGGGCCCTCTCGGCTGATAGATGGGCTGCCCCGGGATGGGCGTCGTGGGCGGGCGGGGAGTACCAGGGCGGGCCTGAGGCTGCCCCGGCATCGCCTTGGTCTGTTGGAGCCTGGCCACCAGGTCGGGACGCGGCGGCACCACGGGCCGCGCGGCGGGCTGGCCGGCAAGAGGGCGCTGGCCGGTCTGAGCGGCGGGCTGAGGCGGCTGAGAAGCCGCGGGCGGCGTTGGAGGCGCGGGCGGCTGCGCGGGACGGCTTGGTTGCACGGGTTGCGCAGGACGCACGGCCTGCCCGGGCCGCGGCGCCTGGGCAAGACGCGCGGGACGCCCCGGAGCCTCTCCCGGAGCTGCCGGAAACGGCTGCCTGGGACCGGAGATGATCTGGCCGGGCCGCGGCGGCGGCAGCGGCTTGGCTGCAACTGACGGGGTCAAACGTTGCGACGGGGGCGGCTGCGGCGCCGGCGGTTGCGGCGCGGGCGGTTGCTCCGGCTGCGCCGGTATCACCACGGCTGCAGGGGGTTGTTGAGGCGGCGGGGGCGCGGGCTCGGCTGCGGCCGGGCGGCGTGTCGCCAGCGGCGGACGCAGCGGTTGCGCAGCGGGACGGGTAACAAGCCTCTCCGCCGTCAGCCCGATGCCGCCGGGCTTCGTCTCGGCCGGCTTTTCCTTCTGGACGGGTGCGGGCGGTTCTTCGGCGGCAACCGGGGCTTCCTTCTGCTCAGTCTTTGCCTCAACCTCGGCCGGAGCCGGCGCGGGCGCAGGCTCTGCCTCCTTTTTCTTGGCGGGAGCTTCAGCTTCGGCTTCCCGCGGTTCGACGAAGACGCCGAAATGCCGCCGGATCTGGTCGGCTACATCCTCGTCGATTGAGCTGGAGTGCGTTTTCTTTTCAGTAACGCCGAACTGCGGGAGAATTGCGATAATCACGCTATTGGGTTGTTCGCATTCCCGCGCCAGCTCGTTTATACGAATCTTTTTCATACGTTCGATAAGAACCTCCCGGAACAGGGCGACACAACACTGGCGTTTAGCTCCTTACGAGGACCCCGCCGCACGCTGGCCTTGCGAGTCTTGAGCCCTGGCCTCCGGGTTCAGCCGTGACCTTCATCGTATCAAATTCGATAAAATCTATTCGCTTTCCGGCGAACCCGTCGGCTCGGACTCCGGCGCTGCCAGCGTGTTCTCCGCGTCGCCCGGCCCTGTTTCCGTTACGCCGGGGCTTTCTTCCACCCCGGTCGCGCTCTCGCCTTCGTAAGACGGCGGGATTTCTCCCGGCGCCGCCTCAGCCGGCTCGACTTCCTGCACCGGCACCTCTTCATACTGCGCGTAGTAGCTGTTGACCGCCAACTGAATCGTCTCTACCGTTTTCGGGCCAATGCCTGAAATCTCTTCCAACTGCTCGGGCGTCATTCCGCCGAGCTTCTCCACCGTTCCGACCCCGGCTTCAAGCAGTTTTTCGACGACCCTCTCGCTGAGCCCGTGATCGACCAGAACCGAGACCGGAGCGCCCGCCACTGCCAGCGCTGCCATCTGCGACTCCACTTCCTGGCGCTTCTCCTCCTCGCTCTTGATATCGATGCGCCAGCCGAGGAGTTTGGCCGCCAGCCGCACGTTCTGGCCCTTCTTGCCGATGGCGAGCGAGAGCTGGGAGTCGTCCACGATCACTTCCATGTGTTTCTCGGCGCCGTCGATGATGCTGACCCGGCTGATTTTCGCGGGGCTGAGCGCATGCGTGGCGAAGACCACCGGATCTTCGGAATACTCGATGATGTCGATCTTCTCCCCGCGCAGCTCACGGATGATGGACTGCACGCGCATGCCTTTCATGCCGACGCAGGCGCCCACGCTATCCACGTCGCGGTCCCGGCTCTGCACGGCGATTTTCGTCCGCTCGCCTGCCTCCCGCGCGCATCCTTTGATGGCGACGGTGTTGTCGTAAATTTCGGGGACTTCCTGCTCGAACAACCGTACCACCAGTTCGGGCGCCGCCCGGGACACCACCACGCCGGGGTTCTTTCCGGTCTTCTCGACACTGCGGATGACGCAGCGCACGCGGTCGCCCACGCTGAAGCTCTCCAGCTTCGACTGCTCTTTCTTCGGCAGCCGTGCCTCGGTCTTTCCGATGTCCACTACCAGGTCCTGTCCTTCGATGCGCTTTACCGTGCAGTTGATCAACTCGCCCACGCGGCCGGAGTATTCCTGGTAGATGGTTTCCCGCTCGGCTTCCCGCACCTTTTGGAGAATCACCTGCTTGGCGGTCTGCGCGGAGATCCGGCCCAGCAACTCGGTCGATTTTGGGAACCGGATCTCGGACCCCGGCTCCGCCGCGGCGTCGTAGCGCCGGGCCTCCTCAACGGAAATCTGGGTCACCGGGTCTTCCACGGTTTCGACAACCTTCTTTACGGCAAAGATCAGGATGGCGCCGGTCTGCTCGTCGAATTCCGCCACCAGGTCCTCATTGGTGTGGTAGTGCTTCTTGGCTGCGACCAGCATGGCGTCTTTGACCGCGTCAACAACGATCTGCGGGTCAATGCCTTTTTCCTTGCTCAGGATCTCTATGGATTGGTAGATCGTTCCCAAGGTTTATCCTCTTTTTCAGACTGTCAGGAGATTACCAGTCGAACTTCAGGTTCGCCTTCTCGACCTGGTGGAGAGCGAATTGGATGTACTTGCCCTGCTCGGGCTCAAGCGTGACAATCTCGCCGGAGATGCCGGCCAGAATCCCTTCCCACTTGCGCCGGCTCTCAACGGGCTCCCGCAGGGTGACCTGTGCCTTGCTGCCCACGAACCGCTCGAAATCGCGCGGCTTCGTCAGGGGCCGCTCCACGCCCGGAGAACTGACTTCGAAGGTGTACTTCCCTCCGGGAATGACATCCTCCACATCGAGAATGGTCCCTACCTGCTGGGAAATAAGCTCACAATCGGCGTGGGACACACCCTCCGGCTTGTCTATCACGATTCTCAGCATCCGCCTCGCGCCCCCGCCCAGGAATTGCACGTCCACGATCTCGATTCCTTCCGACCGGCCCACACGTTCCGCGATCTCCGTCACTTGGGCGATAACCGCTTCGTTCATGGTTCCTGGGTTTCCGGCCGGCCAAAAAAAAATGGGCTTTCGCCCACTTCCCGTGGCTCGACGTCTAGTCCAATTATACACCCGCTCGGAGATTTAGGAAATTCCATTTTCGAGTACCATCCCCACTTCCCGCCCTCGCGTTGATATCCTAGCTGTGAGTGCGTCAGAGTTTACAAGAGCGTTTTCGTGCTCTTGCAGCCGACGCTGTATAGAGCCGTCAGGCACGTACCGGCGCACGATCTTCATAGGAGACCTGCAATGAGCGACGAATTCTCGCGTCGGAATTTCGTAAAAGGCGCGGCGCTGGCCGTGGGGCCGGCAATCCTTCCCGTCCTCGGCGCCAACAACAGGCTGAAGGTAGGCTGGATCGGGACCGGCAGCCGGGGCTCGTACCTGATGACACAGGCTTACACGGGCTCCCCGGAACTGTTCACGGTGACAGCCGTCTGCGACGCTTTCCAGGGCGCCATCGCCAAGGCCAAGGACCAGGTGATGTCCAAGGAGAACAGCGCGCCCAAGACTTTTGTGGATTACCGGGAGCTGCTGGCGGATCCTTCCATCGATGCGGTGATCATTGCCACGCCCGAACACCTGCATCACAGCATGGCCATCGCCGCTCTCCGGGCCGGCAAGCACATCTACCTGGAAAAGCCCCTGGCCCACACCATCGAGGAAGGCTTTGAGATTCTGCGCGAAGCCGAGAAGGCCGGCAAGGTCGTTCAGGTGGGCACCCAGAACCGCAGCAACTCGCTGTATGTCAAGGCCAAAGAGATGATTGCGGAAGGCATCATCGGCGAAGTCCACTACGTGCGCGCGTTCTGGTACCGCAACTCGCTGGATGCCGAGCCTGCGTGGCGTTATGCGATCCAGGAAGGCCTCAGCGAACAGACCGCCGACTGGGAAAAATTCCTCGGCCCGGCCAAAAAGCGGCCGTTTGATCCCCGCCGTTACCGCCAGTGGCGGCTGTACTGGGATTACTCGGGCGGCATCTCGACCGACCTGCTGGTTCACCAGACCGACATCACCAACTTCGTCTGCGGCAAGACGGTTCCGTACTCCTGCATGGCTTCGGGCGGCATCTACCGCTGGACCGATGCGAACGACGACCGCGAAGTCCCGGACACCTTCAGCGCTCTCTACGAGTACCCGGACTCAAAGTTCCACATCAACTATAGCTGCTACTTCGGAAACCGTTACTTCGATTACGGCGAGCAGTTCATGGGCAATGACGGCGTCATCGAGGTGATCGGACGGCAGTACCTGAACTACTATCCGGAAAAGGTCCGCGGACCGCAGATTGCCGCCCGCAAGCCGATCAACCTGCACGTGCCGAACAACGACAACCTCGCCGTGCAGGCCCACATCAAGAACTTCCTGGAATCCGTGCTGGGGAAGGCCAAGCCGGTAGCTCCGGCCACCGTGGGCCAGGAAGCCGCGATCGGCGGGCACATGGCCACGCTCTCCTACCGCCGCGGCAGAAAGGTCATCTGGGAGGAGAGGACTCAAAAGTACCGCTTCGTCTAAGCGTGCAACGCGCGCCGGGCGCGGGCCGGGGGCGGCCCGCGCCTTTCCACCCGCCCCGCCCACACAGCCTCGCAACCTGATACTCTGAGCAGTTGGCCTTTGAGCCGGAATAGAGGAGTGTTGCGTTTATGCCCGCTAAGATTTCCACTGCACGATTGATCATCGCGGCTATTCTCGCGATTTTCGTCTACGGAGTGATCGCCGCGATGCTGGGGACGATTCTGCCGTCCCTTTCCACGCGTTTCAATCTCACGCCGGAACAAAACGGGAACATCGCGCTTGCCCAAGCGCTCGGTCTGATCATCGCCTCGGTTTCCGCCGGTCCGCTGATCGACAACAGGGGCAAGAAGGCGGGGCTCCTGCTTGGTCTCGGCCTCGTCGCCATCGCGCTTTTCGCCCTGTCCAACGCGGGAGGGTACGGTTCCATTCTGGCCACCCTGTTCCTGCTCGGGTTCGGCGGCGGCATCATCGTCACCGCAGGAAACGCGCTGGCGGCCGACGTCAACGAAGAGCGCCGCGCGTCGATGCTGAACCTGTTGAACCTGTTTTTCGGACTGGGAGGGTTGGTGACGCCGCTGGCAGCATCCATGATCGGCGGCGACGCCGTGCGGCTGGCCTATACCGCGGCGATTCTCACAGCGGCCACATTCATCTTCCACCTCACGACGCCGATGCCGGCGCCGAGCGGCGAACGCGGCTTTAAAGCCTCCGAGGTGGGTGAGATCGCCGGCCGCGGAGCCCTCTGGCTGCTGGCGCTGTTCCTGTTCCTCTACGTGTCCTGCGAGGTGGGGATGTGGAACTGGCTGGTGCGGCACCTGATCGCGCAGGGCATCCCCGAAACCACCGCGCTCAGCATGCTGTCGCTCGGCTTCGCGCTGGGGATGTTGATCGGCCGCGTGGTGGTGTCCAGGATTCTGATCAAGATCTCCGCCATCACGGTGACGCTGGCTTCCGCCATTCTCATGGCCGCAACCACATTCTGGGTCCTGCAAACCACCCAAGTGATGGTTGCCTGGGCAGCCGTTTTCCTGGCAGGCGTGGCAATGGCTCCCGTGTTTCCGACTACGCTCGCCATGGTTGGCGACGCGTTTCCGAAAGCCACCGCGACCGCCATGGGATTCGTGATCACCTGCGGGTGGGTCGGCCTGGCCGTGAGTTCCCGCATCATCGGCGGAATTGCCGGAGATGATCCCAAGCGCCTGCAGACAGCACTGCTCCTGCTTCCGGCGTTCTCGGTTGCGATGATTGTGGTGAACCTGGCGCTGCGCCCGCTGCTGGGCAAGCAGAAGGCCCGAAGCGCCGCCGCGTAGCGGTCACCACCGGCGGCGGGCGGCAGCCGCCCGCCGCGTGCCACGGCCGGGGGAGCGTGCTACGCGTTGAGGTGTTTGTTGATCCTCTCGATGGCCTCGTCGACTTCGGCCGGGCTCTTAAAGCCGATCGTGAACGCATCAACGGTTCCGAGCCCAACCACGAACTTGATCGACGCGTCCCGATCTTCCGGGTTCGTAAAGCGGCCCTCGCCCATCAGCTTCATGCCAAGGACGCCGGTGCCCTGCGCGTGGATCTTCTTGATATTGGCCACCACCTCGTCCACGTCGCCCTTCACGTCGTCTTCGCCGCCTTGCAGGGTGTCCATCCGCGTGCCGTTGTGATTCACGCGGAGCAGCGCTACATCGAGCCAGGTGGTTCCAGGGCACGCCCGAAGCGGCAGCAAGCCATGGCATGACGCGCCGTGCGCCAGGATTATCTTTTTCGACTTGGCTTCGGAGAACTCGTCCCGCAGCCGCTTGAACTGCTCGGGCCAGTCCGCCGTGCGGACGCAGTGCAGCAGCATGATGTCGACGTACTCGGTGTTGAGGTCCTTGCGCAGCCGGTCAATGGTTGCTTTGGGATCGTCTTCCGGGCGGAGGCGGTACTTGGTCATCAGCTTGTAAGTGTCGCGCGGGATACCCTTGAGCGCAGTGGCAAGCATCTGCGGCATCCCCCGGTATGCGTCCGCCGTTTCGAAAAAGCGGATGCCGCGGTCATAGGCGTGCCGCACGAGCCTCGTGAACTCATCCTGTCCCAGCTCGCGCTGCACGCGGCCTCCGTAGGTGCCGGTGCCAAAAGCAAGCCGCGTAACCTTCACGCCTGAGTTACCCAGCGTGACCCAATCGGTTGCCGACCTTTTGGCCGCCAGTACGGGTGTGCGGCCCGCGGCCAGGAGGCCGGCCGCCGCCGCCGTGCTCTTAAAAAAATCTCGCCTGCTGAGTCTGGACATGTGAGTCACAGTATCATACCCGGATACTTTTTGTGGGAGCGCCCCCTTCAGATCCGCAATTCCCGCTGGCCTCAGTTTTTGTGAGACAAGAGCGGCGGGCGCCTGATGGCCCTCCGCTGAGTCCGCGGTGGCAGTCCCTTGGCGGCGGCTCAGGCGTATACTGTCAGCGATATGACGCGCTCCATTACCCGCCGCCAACTGCTGGCGGGCATCGGTTCCGCAGCGGCCCTCCAGGCAGCCGCGGCCGAACCCAACATCATCCTCATACTTGCCGATGATCTGGGTATCGGCGATCTCGGCTGTTACGGCCAGAAGATTCTCAAGACGCCCAATATCGACCGCCTCGCAGCCGAGGGCTTGCGTTTTCGCAATGCGTATTCCGGCTCCATGGTCTGCGCGCCTTCCCGCTGCTCGCTGATGACCGGCTACCACATGGGCCATGCGACCGTGCGCGGCAACTGGGAAAGCTACCCGGAGGGCCAGCACCCGCTTGCCGAACGCGACATCACCGTCGCCTCCTGCCTCAAGCAGGCGGGCTACACAACCGGACTCTGCGGCAAGTGGGGACTGGGGGGCCCGGACTCTCGCAGCGCGCCGAACAAGGCGGGGTTCGATTTCTTTTACGGCTACAACTGCCAGCGTCACGCTCACCGCTACTTCACCGACTACCTCTGGCGCAACACCGAGCGCATCTCCATCCCCCAGAGTTCCAAAAAACGCATTTACGCCCAGGATCTGATTGCCGAGGAGAGCTTGCGCTTCATCCGCGAGAACTGCAGCCGGCCGTTCTTCCTTTTTTGCGCCTGGACGCTGCCACACGGTCCTTACAATGTGAACAACGTCACCGGCGTTGAAAAATACGCAGGCACTGATTGGACGGAAGGCCAGAAATGCTACGCGGCCATGGTGGAACGGCTGGATGCGGACGTCGGCCGGGTGATGTCCGAGCTCAGCGCCCTGGGGCTGGACCGCAATACGCTCGTGCTGTTCGCGAGCGACAACGGCGCCGGCGGAGAAGCGGTCAACAAAGGCCGGTTTGGGAGCCAGGGCGGCCTGAGAGGAGCCAAGGGTTCGCTGCGCGAAGGCGGTATCCGCGTGCCGCAGATCGCCCGCTGGCCGGGCAGAGTCCCGGCCGGCCGCACCACAGAATTCCCTACCGCGTTCTGGGATTTCCTTCCCACGGCCGCCGAACTTGCCGGGGCCAGAGCTCCTGCCGGCATTGATGGCATCTCAATCGTCCCCACGCTGCTCGGCCGGCCCCAGCAGCAGCGGGAATACCTCTACTGGGAGCGGCTCGACCCGAAGAAACTGACGCGCGCGGTCCGCATGCGCAACTGGAAGGGATACCAGGAGACGTCCGGCGGCCCGATCGAGCTTTACGATCTCGAATTTGATCCCGCCGAATCCAGGGATATCGCGGGGGAGCACCCGGAAGTGGTTGCCCGCATTCGCAAGATCATGGACGAAGCGCGGACGGACGCCTCCGTCCCCCCGCAGGACAAACGCATCTGGGAGAAATACCAGGAGGACAACCGGCGGCTCGACGCGTTGCTTGCCCGCTGAGCAGGCAAGCGGGCATCCGTTCGGCCGAACCGCCGGCGGTCCAGTTTCTGCTCCTACAACACCGTCATCGTGCGGGGATCGACCGGCCTGTTCTTCTCGGCTGAAAGCTGGCCGGCAAAGTACATGCGCAGCGACATCAGGTTGTCGCGGCCGTTTGTCAGTGCCGGGCGTTTCTCGTGCAGGGATTGCATGAACTCGCCCATGATGCCGATGAAGCCCCCGATGGACGCGCACTCGTCGTACTTTGGCGTAATATACACGTCGCGGTAAGTAAGATCGTCAGGAAGATTGTAAGTGATCCAGCCGATCTCTTTCGGCCAGTCGTACCCGCGCACTTCGACGAGGTCCTTCTCCCAGCGGGACGTCGGGTTCCAGCGGTGATTGGCCCGTATGGCGCCCCGCTCCGCCCATATCCGGAAGGGAGTCTCGTTCCGGAAGTTGTCCTCGTTGTGATACTCGAAGTAGTTGCATACCGCGCCGCTGGAGAACGCGATCTGGTACATCGAGGCGTTGTTCTGGTTCGTGCAGTAGATGGATACCGGGTCGCCGCCGGCCAGCCAGCGGATCGAATCGATGGCATGGATTTGCCACGCCATAACAACGCCGCATGGCCCGAAGGCGAACTTCGGTCCTTCGATGGAGATGTTGGCAAACTGTATGAAACCGGGCTTGCCGAAGCGGTCCGGGCTGAGGAACTGCTTGGTGAGGTAAACCGCCGGGTCAAAACGCAGGTTCTGGTTCACGGCATACGGAATCCCATGGTCCTCGGCGATCTTCACCATGTCCTCCGCGGTCTTGAGATCCGTCGCCATGGGCTTCTGCATCAGCACCGCCTTGCCTGCCTTGGCGGCGTCCTTCAGGATCTGCACGCGCGCCGCCATGTCCGAGTGGTCCACGGCGCAGTCGATGATATCGACGTCGTCGCGCTTGAGAAGCTCCCGATAGTCTTCGTAAACGTAAGGTATGCCGTCGAGCGCCGCCAGTTCCCTGCGCTCGGGCTTGATGTCTGCAGCCGCGATCACCTGGTAACCCGCAAGCCGATAAGCAGTAAGTTGCTGCGCCCGCACGATGCCCGCATAACCGACGATGCCGATGCGGTAATCGAGTTTGTAAGTCTCCAGCGGAGGCCGGTAAGATGGCCATTCAAAACCGGGAAAACTGTTGTTTGCCATTACGCTCCTCACTTGGAATAAGTAACGATTGCAACTCCCCCGACCATAACCAGAACGCCGATCAGCTTCGTCAGTGTGATCGGCTGTACCGGGGAGCCGAGCCAGCCGAAATGCGACATGATCAGGCCTCCGAGCACCTGGCCGGCCAGCAGCGTAATCATCACCGGGCCCGCCCCGACCTGGGGAATCAGCCAGGCGATCGCGAAAACCAGCGTGGCGCCCAGGATCCCCGCCGTGTAGAGGGCCGGATGGACTTCCTTCAGCGGGGCCAGGGCGTCGCTCCGCCATCCCGTAAGTCCGATCGAAAGGGCGCCGGCCGCGCCGATACACCAGAAGAGCGCGTTGCCGACGCGCGCGTTGTTCAGCACGGCGCCGACTTTCCCGTTCATTGCAAGGTGAACCGCCAGGATTACTCCCAGAAACATCGTAAGCAAGTAAAGATGCACCTTCATGTCCATCCTCCGATTCAGCAAGTCTCAAGAGGCCGCGGCCGGCGGTCCAGTTGAGCGCCTTAGTTGAGTCAATCGTTTTTCGCCACGGGCTCTTCAGCCGCGGCGTCGATGCGGCGTCTGCATTCGGTTAGGATCTCGGCAGTACGGGTCGCGCCGCACCTTTCGACGCCGAGCGCACGAACCTCCAGCAGAGCGTCCAGTGTGCGGATGCCGCCTGCGGCCTTCACCCTGACGGAGGGGGGCGAGTGTTTCCTCATCAACTTCAAATCCTCTATGGTTGCGCCGCCGCTCCCGTAACCGGTGGACGTTTTGACGAAATCCGCTCCAACCTCCGCGCAGATCTCGCACAAGCGGATCTTATGGCTGTCCTGAAGGTAGCAGTTTTCAAAGATCACCTTGACAATCGCCCGCCCCTGGTGGGCCGCCTGAACCACCGCCCGAATGTCCTCACGCACATAAGCCCAGTCCCCGCTGAGCACCTTGCCGACGTTCACAACGACGTCCAACTCGGTTCCGCCGTCGCGCAAGGCCTGCTGGGTCTCAGCCAGTTTGATCGCCGTCGCATGCCCGCCGTGGGGAAATCCTATTACAGTGCCCGGCGCGACGCTGCTGCCGGCGAGCAGTTCGGCGCATCGCGCCAGATAGTATGGCTTGATGCACACGGACGCGACGTCATACTCTCGCGCAAGGCGGCAGCCGGCTTCCAGTTCCTGATCGGTCAGCGCCGGATTGAGGAGGGAGTGGTCGATCATCTTGGCGATTTGTCTGTATGTGTAATCCATATTGGTCACCTCAAGTTACATCCCCGATTGCCGCGCCGGCGGCGGCCAGCTCCGGGCCGGCCGCCGCCCGGTCCACTGCGCGGGCCCAGCCTAACACCGCACATCAGTCCGGCTGCTGAACGCGCGCACCGCGGTTCACGCCTTGCGCTGCGCCAGCAGCCGGCGCAGGTTCCCAAGCGATTTCTCAACCGACTCCAAGGGCGGGAACGGGTACGTTTCCTGCTCCACGATGTACCACTCGATGCCGCCGACCCCTTCCGCAAGCTGGAAAATCTGTTGCCAGTTCACTTCGCCTTCACCCAGCAGCAGCTCCTTCTTCCCGGGCGCCCAGTCGACCATGTGCATGGTCAGGGTGCGTCCCGGGTAGCGCTTCAGAAAGTCTGCGGGGTCAAAGCCCCGCGCGAGCACGCCGGCGATGTGGAGCTGCTGGGCGAAATCCCTGCTGGTATTGTCGAAAATAATCTCCCAAGGCACGCGGCCGTCCTCCAGCCGCACAAACTCGGCCGTGTGGTTGTGCAAACCCAGGCGCATCCCATAGGGTTTGAGCTTTTCCGCGAGTTCGTTCAACTCTTTTGCGGCGTCAAGCCAAAATTGCGCGGTCCGGCGGTCTCCCCTGAAACCGGTCAGGTCGGAAAGAGTGAGCAGCTTATTCCCGAGCGTCTGATGAAGCTCGATTGTTTGTTCGAACCGGTCGCCCCGGAGAGCAAACACATGGATGTGGTCGCTGCAAGTCTTCAGGTTGTTGTCGTCCAGCATCCTGCGCAGCTCTTTGGGCGAGCGGTCGAAGTAGCCGCCCCAACCAAACCACTCGACGCCCGAAAAGCCCATTTTGGCGATGGCCGCCAGCGTGCCCGGCAAATCGGCTTTACACTCGTTGCGCAGGGAGTACAATTGGAGCGCGACAGGCACCGTGCGCTGCGCCGCTGCGAGCGGGGGGAAAGCGGCGGATGCGCAGGCGGCTCCGCCGAGCCGGAAAAACTCACGCCGGGAAAAATCGCTTTTTGCCATTGATTCCAAGACTCCTACAGGCTAGTCCACAAGCCACAATATTAGTAACACATCGGGACGAATTGTGTCAACCAGAGATCATGCCTTGCGCCGCAGGCCACCGTCGCCAGGCACCCCTCCGTCTGCATGCCGCCTCCGTTCTAAGCTTTGCCATCTCTCACCCGCCCCCGTGCGCATTCTGGTCTCTCAACCCCCTGGATAAACGCTTGACATCTCTGTTCAATCGGACGGATGATTGGAGGCATAGCCACTATGTTGCCAACGATCGTCAAGGAACCCATCTACCATCAGCTCAACAGCCATCTGCGGCGTTTGATCACCTCGGGAGCGTACCCGGTTGGGGCCAAGTTCCTGACGGAAAGGCAGATCTGCGAAAAATTCGGGATCAGCCGCGCCACCGCCAATAAAGCGCTCTCGAACCTGGTTTCGGAAGGCCTCCTTGAGTTCCGCAAGGGCGTGGGCACCTTCGTCAAAGCTCGCGCGCTGGACTACAACCTGCATGCCCTGGTCAGCTTCACCGAGGAAGCCATTGCCGCAGGCAAGCACCCCAGCACCAGGGTCCTTCACTTCTCCAAGGTCAGCCCGCGCAACGTTCTGGATGAAGTCCCGCAACTGTTGCAGGTTGGGCCGGACAGCCTGTTGTATTACGTGGAGCGGCTAAGGCTCGCAGACGACGTCCCGGTCATCCTGGAGAGGCGCTACATCGTGGCCGAGTATTGCCCCGACCTGACCCGGGCGGATCTCGCAAAATCCCTGTACAGGGTCTGGACGGACCGTTATCAGCTCTCCATCGAGGGAGCCGATGAGCGGATTCGCGCGGTCAATCTGCGCGGCGCGGAAGCCCGGGCGCTGCGAGTCCGCGACGGCGCCGCGGGCCTGCTGATCAGTTCCGTCGGCTACCTCGCCGGAGGCAAGCCGCTCTGGACTGAGCGCACTCTGTATCGCGGCGACGCTTACGAGTTTCACAGCAGGCTCGGGGGCATCCAGCCGGCGCGCTACGCGCAGGGCCGGTTTCTCGAGACAGAGAGAGGCTCCGTGTAGGGCGGGCGCCCTGACGGCGCCGCCCGATTCGCTACCGCGCTCTCGTGATCACAACTTTCCTGGAGGACGCCTCCACCGTCAGCACCTTCGATCTTGCGTCCCACCGCATCCTGCCGCCCGTAACTTTGCCGGGCTTCCAACCGCTGAGCTTGAAACGCTCAACCGACGAAGCGTCGAATTTCTCATAGCGAATCTCGTCCGCTCCGTAACGGATGCTGCGAATCACCGAGCTGGTCCGCAACAGGTGGTTCTGATCTTCCGGCGCCAGTTCGGGAAGACTGGCCATGGCGCGCAAATAATGCCGCACATAGTCGCCATAGCCGTCGGTGAGCCAGATGCCGGCGCCGACGCCCGGCTTGCCGGCGTTGGCGCGCGTTGTTGCCGGATACATGTTCTTGCCGTCATGGTCCACCATATACGTGGCCCAGTTCAGCCTGCGGATCGCCGCCTCGCGGTTGGAGAAGTCCCCTGTTTTTTCCGCGTACAGCAGCTCCACTGACGCAAACCTTGCCGTGTGGCTGTTGCCGGGTTGCCTGTAGACGGTCTGCTCGTCAATCACGATCGCGCCCAAGTCCTCCCAGCCGCGGTTGGCGAAGGTGGCATAGCTCCACTCCAGGGCGCGCCTGGCCAGATCCCGCCATTGCAAATCCCACTGCGGATTCTCGAGGATATACCAGGCCATCGTGTCGGCATTGCTTTCCGTGTCCGACCACATCCCCGTCGGGACATCCTCGAAAAACGGCCCCCACTTATTCGTCTTCAGGGGATACGCCTTGAGCCAGGCGGTCAGCGTGTCTTTCGCGCGTGCGTAGGCCCTGGTATTGCCCTGCTTCAGTGCGATCAGGCCGTCGAACAGCCTTAGCGCGCCGGTCCAGTTCGTGGTGTAGGATGCCGAAGTCCGATGGGTCCGCTTCATGTCCACCTGTCCGGGCACCGGCGCCTCGAAGTACTCGATTACCATCTTGCCCGTCGCCGTTTCGCCGGTTGCGGCATGCACGCGATAGGGCCAGGGAGAGTGGTCGTTGTCTCCCGGCTTGACGTGTTTGGCCAGCGTATCGGCTATCTTGACCGCCGCGTTCAGGTAGCGCTCATTCCCCGTCATTTTGTAGAGCGTGATGAGCTCGGCGCCGAAGGTCGCGTTCTTATCGGGTTGCAGCACACCCTTGCCCGCGACCATGTCTCCGTCGTAAACGCCGGAGTGCTTCTCGGTGTCGTAGGGAAAGACCATGTTGGACCACTCGTCGGATGGCTTGCTCAAGCCATGATCCAGCCAGTAGTCCGCCATGAGAATCATGTTTTGCTTGATAGCCTCTTCGCCAAGATAGCCGTACAGCAGGTTCCACGAAGACAGCGCCATGTTGATCTGGTCGCCGCCGAGGCCGTTTCCGTGCCGGTCCTTGCGCCAGATCATGTGTTGCATGTAATAGGGCAAGCCGTTCTCACACTTCTCCATGTCGCGCCAAAACTTCCAAACCAGCCGGATGACGTGGTCATAGGCCTGAGACGGGGGACCCGCCCACGGAGCGATTTTGCCGCTCTGATCGGTCTTGATTTCGTGGTAAATGAGGCGCTCGGCTCCAGCGGGCTGAACGCTTAACAGCAAGCCCAAAACAACTGCAAACGCAAAAAGAAAATGAAATCCCGGTATGCTTCGTCTCATCTCCAGCTCCAATTTGCCGCACGCCTGGCGGTTTCAAGCAGTCAAGCGGCACAGCCCCGGGCGCCGCTTGCCCTCTGAGAAAGGAAAAAACTTCAGTACAGGCGCCCTACTTCATCTCCGTCGCGCGGTGAAGGGGAAACTTGTTCACCACCCGGTTGATGACTCCGTCGGAGGGCATGTCCGGCTTGAGTCCTTCCGCCAGGCAGCGGAAAAACGCCAGCAGTTGCCCGGTCAAGACATCCAGCACGGGCGCGTTCGCGTCGCCCAGCGTTCCCAGTCCCGGAATTTCTATGGCCGTGCCGTTATCGCCCAGCAGGCGCGGCGGGATATTCTCGCCGACAATCACCTTCGACAGGCCCAATCCTTTGGCGCTCGTTTCCTCCAGCAGGTCCTCCTCATAGGCGCGCGCCACAGGCTCGGTGTCCAGAAAACAGACCAGCAGGGTCTTGGAATCCACCAGGCACATGGGTCCGTGCCGCAGCCCCAAAAAGGTCTCCGCCATTGTTGGCACGCGGCCCGCATTCATTTCCAGCATTTTCAAAGCAGACTCTCTGGCTGCCCCGAACCGGCAGCCATGTGCCAGGTACACCACCCTGCGGAAGCCGCTCCGGGCCACTTGCGCCAGGCTGTCGGTCTGCCGGAGCAAAATTTCTCTTGCGGCCCGCGCCAGACCTTCCACGGTCCGGAGATAGCGATCCGGCTCGCGCAACAATCCCAGCGAGCGGGCGGCGATCGCAAGATTGGTGAAGCTGCTGGTCATCACGAGGCTGCGATCGTTTGTCCGCGGCGGGAGCGGAAAGATGAAGACACGGCGGTTCGCTCTGAACCGAGTGGCCAGGCGCCCCGCGACGTTGCACGTAAAGATCAGATGCCGGATCCCGGGATCTTCCAAAAAACAGTCCACGACTCCGGCGCTCTCGGGGCTGTCTCCGGAACGCGCCAGCGAAATCAGAAGCCCTGGCCTCCCGGGAGGCGCGGCGGCCGGCCCATCGATCAGCAGACAGCCTCCCCCAAGGGTGCGTGCCGGGATTTGTGTCTCCTTTTGCAGCACCGGGTGCACGCACTCCCCCGCGTATTGCGAACTCCCGGACCCGGTAAGCATCAGCCAGGCGCAGCCTTCCACCGGCTCCAGCAACTCTTCCCGCTGTTCTACGGCCCGCTGCGCAGTTTCAAGCCATGTTTCCGGCTGCTGGCAAATCTCAGCCAGAGTGTGACCGTAACCGGCGGCCTTGCGGGCCTCGAAATCCGGGCCCAGCAACTCCCCCAGCGTTTTCTGCGACGCTGCAAGAGTCTGAAGCCATTCGCTTCCGGTCACATCGCCTCCCAAGTATGCAGTGTACCTGGAAATGAAAGAAATCGATGGTTAAAAAAGGCCGCCTTTTTAGATTCCTTTCGCTTCCTTTCTGGAGGCGACTCCCCGGTTCAGGCGACGCCGGCTTTCTTCATCACGCTCAAGGTGCTTTCCAGGCCCATTCTGGCGCCCTCTTCGGGCGGCGTGCCCGCCGGGATCCGGCCCAGCGGCTCCGGGCTGACCCCGTCCACGTAGCCGATTTGTTTCAGTGCTTTGAAGAAGCCAATCAGGTCGATGACGCCTTCGCCGGCCAGCAATCGCTGGTTGTCCCTGACGTCCTCCGGCGCCAGCTTTGCGCAGTCGGAGACGTGTACGGTCACGATGCGCGATTTGCCGGCGTTCAAAATATCCTGCACCGTGGCGCCGGCGTGGTACCAGTGCCACGCATCGAGCAGCAGGCCCGTGTTCGGGCCGATCTCCTTGCAGAAATCCACGACTTCGTTCATGCGCCAGAGGAACTCATAAGGCGAGCGGGTGCGGAATTGCAGCGGGCCGAGAAACTCGAACCCCAGCCGCACGTTGTGTTTGGCCAGCACGGAGGCAACCGCGGTGTAGCGCTCCCTGTAGGTTTTCAGCAGCTCGTCCTTCGGCGTGCTGCTGCCCGCGGGCAGGATCGCCGTCATGCGGTGGCACCCAACTGCGGCTGCGAACCGGGCGGCGTCGTCCAGCTTCTCCAACCCGGCCTTGAAGGTCGCCTCGTCGCGGCCGACGTTGACCGGGCAGCCGCAGCACGCCGGCTTCAGCTTCAACTCGCTGAGCAGCTTCTGCGTCGCCTCGACGCCTTCCTGCATGGCCGCGTTGAGGTTGAGATCCACGCCGCCATAGCCGGTCTTTGCCGCCAGCCTGGCGAACTCCGGCCAGGCGATCTTTCCGGGGGTGAGCGTGCTGTTCAGCGACACGTACATGCGTTCACCGGCAGCCTGCGCCAATCCCGCGCCCAATCCGGCGAAGGCAACGGACTTCACGAAATCTCTTCGCTTCATGGCTCCCTCATCCGCACGCAACCGCACTTCTGCCGTTCCAGGTGTACTGCTTTCCCGTCTTGCACGCCAGCACGCCCAACAACAGCGGCAGCGTGGAGTTGAAGCCCACTTCCACGTCGGTGATGGGCTTTTGCCGCGACTTCACGCAATCCAGAAAATTTCTCACGTGGGCCTTGTCCGACGGGCCGCCCACGTAGGGGAAGCTCTTGTGCACCGGTTCAAAGGTGGGCGGAGGCGGCGCCTCCTGGTTGGATGGCCTTCTGGGCGGAAGCGGCCGCAGCGTGTAATTCGTCCGGGCGACGTGCAGCGCGCCCCGGGTTCCATAAAAATAGACGCCGTGCTCGTTATTGAACTCCGGCATCGGCCACATGGTATTGGCGAAGCTCATCACGAACTTGTCGTATTGCCACGTGATGGCGAACGTGTCGGGCGGCATTTCGGGGTTCGGCTGGCTCACGCGCACCCATTGGGCCGAGGCGGCCACAGATTTCGGCGCGCCTGCGTTCAGATACCACGTCACGACGTCCGCCAGGTGCACGCCCTGATCGGTAATGATGCCGCCGCCGTAATCGTAGTAGCTCCGCCAGCTTCGCTGCCTGCTGCGGCTATAGGGCTTGCGCGGCGCGGGTCCCTGGAAGAGTTCCCAGTCGAGGTCCTCGGGCGGATCGCTCGGCTCCTCCACCGGGCGCGTATAGCTTCCCTGCCAGTGCATCTGCGCATGATAGATCTCGCCGAGCCTTCCATCCTGCGCCCACTGGCAGCATAGCTGGAAGTGATCCCAACTGCGCTGCTGAAGTCCCATCTGCACGATGCGCTTGTGTTTGGCAACGGCCTCCACCGCCGTCCAGGCGGCTTCGATGCTGTTGGAGAGCGGCTTTTCGCAATAGGCGTCCTTGCCCGCGGCGCATGCCTCGACGATCATCCGCGCGTGCCAGTGGTCGGGAGTCGCGATCAGCACCGCGTCGACGTCCTTGCTCTCGATCACCTTCCGGTAGTCCACCTCGAGCCGCGGAGATCCCGGCAGCGCCGCAGCCGCTTTCTCGCGATTCGGCTTGTACACGTCACAAACAGCCACGACATCGCAATCCGGATTCTCGGCGAAGATTGGAGCCATGTAGGCGCCGCGCGTGCCGGCCCCCAGGACTCCCAAGCGGATACGGTCGTTTGCGCCAACGGCTGAACGCGACAAGGCAGCGCTCAGCCCTGAGCCCACCAAAAAAGTTCTCCTGCTGGTCATAGTGATCCTTTCGTGTTGCGGAGCAAAGACAGTCTACCTTAATGCAGACCCCAGTGGCTGCGCGCGCCCCGGAGCGTATCGCGCCACATTTACTTACAAACTTGCGGTGAGAACAGGGTGTCGGATGCCAGAGCGCCTAAGCACTCCGGCACATTCGCGTGTCGCGCTTAATACCCTAGCAGCCGCTCGGCCTCCCGCACAACGTCATCCACCTGCGGGAGAATCTCATTCTCTAACTGCGGGTTGTACCCGATCCATGTATCCAGCGCGGCCACGCGGCCAACCGGAGCGTCAAGGTATTCGAACAGCTCGCCGGCAATCCGCGCGGCGATCTCGGCGCCGTAGCCGAAGGAAAGGCAGTCCTCGTGTACGATCAGCGCGCGGCTGGTCTTCTCCACGCTGGCCCGGATCGCTTCCCAATCGTAGGGCGACAGGCTGCGCAAATCGATCACCTCGACGCTCACGCCAGGCGAGCGCCGCTCGATCAGCGCCGCCGCCTGAAGCGATTTTTGAACCAGCGCGCCGTAGGTCACGATCGTCAGGTTCCGGCCCGTTTTCACCACGTTCGCTTTGCCGAACGGGATCATGTACTCGGGTCCGGGGTGCGGCGAGCGGTTGTACGGTTCGCGGTACAGGCGCTTATGCTCGAGGAACAGCACCGGGTCGTCCGCCCGCAACGCGGTACGCAGCAGCCCGCATGCATCCAGCGCGTTCGAGGGCATCACCACCCGCAGCCCCGGAATGTGCGTGAACAACACCTCGCCGCTCTGGCTGTGGTAAATCGCCCCGCCGCCGAGATAGCCGCCGATCGCCACCCGCACCACTACAGGGCAGGAGAAGCCGTTGTTCGATCGCCAGCGCAGCGTCGCCATTTCGTTGCGCAACTGCATCATCGCCGGCCAGATGTAATCGAAAAACTGGATCTCGGCCACCGGTTTCAGGCCGCGCGTCGCCATCCCGATCGCGCGGCCGACAATCGCCGCCTCGGCCAGCGGCGTGTTGAAGCACCGGCTATAGCCGAACTCGCGTTGTAGCCCCGCCGTGGCCTTGAACACGCCTCCCTTGCCCTTTACTTCCGCAAGATTCGCCTCGCGGCTGCAATCGGCCACGTCCTCGCCGAACACCACGATGCGCGAATCGCGGCGCATCTCTTCGGCCAGCGTCAGGTTGATCTCGTCCACCATCGTGCGCGGTTCGCCCTCAAGCCGCGGATACGTCGAGAACTGCGCCGAGGTGGGATCGGCCTTGTCGGAATAGAGATGCAGCAGCGCCGAACCGCGCGGCGGAGCGGGCGCGCCCAGCACCTCCTCGGTTGTCCGCTGGACCTCCTCATCCACTTCGTGCACGATCAACTGAAGCGCGTAGCGATCCAGCACGCCCTCGGCGATAAGCTGCTCCGGGAACCTGACAACTGGGTCGCGCGCGGCTTCGGCGGCGCGCTCGGCTTCGGTCTTGTAGAGCCGCTCATCATCCGACAGCGAGTGCGAATACGGGCGGATCGTCTCCGCGCGCACCAGCGCCGGACCTTGGCCCTCGCGGCACCAGGCCGCGGCATCCCGCATCACCTGAAGGCTCGCGACGAAATCGGTGCCGTCCACCTCGCGCACGAACAGCCCGGGAAATGATGCCACCAGCCGCGCGATGTTGCCGCCCGCGGTCTGCCTCTCCACCGGAACGGAAATGGCGTACCGGTTATCCTCCACCAGAAACAGCACCGGCAGGCGCTCCAGGCACGCAACATTCAGTGCCTCCCAGAACTCGCCTTCGCTGGTGGCCCCGTCTCCGGAACACACCAGAACCACTTCGCCCTCGCGGCCCAGCCTGCGCCCGGCATCCGCGCATCCCACCGCCTGAAGGAACTGCGTGCCCGTTGGCGAGGAGGCGCTGACGATATTCAGGTGCGGCGCCCCCCAGTGCGAGGGCATCTGGCGGCCGCCCGAGGCGATGTCGGAGGCGGCGCCCACGGCCGAAAGCAGCATCTGTTCCGCCGTCATGCCGAGCATCAGGCAGAGCGCGCGGTCCCGGTAATACGGATAAAACCAGTCGTGCCCCGCGCGGAGCGCCATACCGGCGGCCGCGCCGATCGCTTCGTGCCCCGCGCCGCTGATCTGGAAGAAGATCTTGTTCTGGCGCTTGAGGAGAATCTCGCGGTCGTCCAGGCGGCGGGACAGGTACATGATCCGGAACGAGTGAATGAGGGCCTCGGGTTCGACTCCGCCCAGGCGGGCGGGCGCCTCGCCGGCGATCTCCATTCTGGTGCGCGCGGCCATGAGGATAGCGCCTCCCAGTCCAAGTTTAACCGAGAGTTAGTGAATGCGAAAGAGAGCAACGAGGTGAGAACCACAGCGCTGTGGTGGTATGCTCATTCACCCCGTGCGGCGCTAAAATGGAGGCAGAAAAAGGGGCAAACCAAACCTATGAGTACTGTGAGGGCCGCGGGGCTCGAGGGGGTGGTCGCCGCGGAATCCAGGATCTGCTTCATCGACGGCGAGGCCGGGATCCTCAGTTACCACGGCTACAACATCCACACGTTGGCTGAAAACGCCACCTTTGAGGAGGTCATTTTCCTGCTCTGGAATGGGCGCCTGCCCAATCGCACCGAGCTCGAGGACCTGAAGGCGGCGCTGGTGGCCAACCGGCCGATCCCGTTGCCCGTAGTCGACTTTCTGGGGAGAGTACCGCAAGCCAACCCGATGGACGTGCTCCGCACGGCGGTCTCGGCACTCAGCCTGTACGACCCGCAGGCGGGCGACAATTCCGAGGAGGCCAACACGCGCAAGGCGCAGAAGCTCATGGCCCAAACGGCCACGATTCTCACCACCTTCGACCGCCTGCGAAACCAGAAAGCAGTCGTGCCGGGGGATCCGAAACTGGGCTTCGCCGCCAACTTCCTGTACACGCTCACCGGCAACAGGCCCGATGAAGTCATGGAGCGCGCGTTCGACGTGGCGCTGATCCTGCACGCCGACCACGAGTTCAACGCCTCCACCTTCGCCGCGCGAGTGACGGCGGCGACGCTCTCCGACATGTATTCGGCCGTTACCTCGGCTATTGGTGCTCTGAAGGGCCCGCTGCACGGCGGCGCCAACCAGGAAGTGATCAAGCTGCTGCTGGAGGCCGGCGGCACCGCGCAGGCGCTCAAGATGGTGCGCGACCGGCTCGGCCTGAAGGTCAAGGTGCCCGGTTTCGGCCACCGCGTTTACCATACGGAGGACCCGCGCGCGACGCACCTGCGCGTTCTCTCCGAGGAGCTCGGGCGCCGCACCGGCCACCAGTCCCTGTTTGAGACCTCGCGCGAAATCGAGCGGATGGTCAAGGAGCAGAAGGGGTTGAATGCCAACGTGGATTTCTATTCGGCGTCGACCTATTACGCCCTTGGCATCCCGCCCGACATGTTTACGCCGGTGTTCGCGGTGAGCCGCATGTCCGGCTGGACGGCCCACATCATGGAGCAGCAACGCAATAACCGTCTGATCCGCCCCAGGGCGGAGTACAAGGGCGAACCCGACGGCCGCCCGTGGGTCCCCATCGAAAAACGCTAGCGTCGAAGCGCGGCCGAAGAGCCGTCCCGCTGGCGATGTGCGATCATTGATCTTTATCCATGCGACACACTGGCTTGCGGGCGCTCTTCCTTCTTGCGGCGCCGCTTTGGCTGGTGGGAGCGGAGTTCGCGCTCACTCCCGCTGTCAACGCGACACTCGATGAGATCGCGGCCGATTCCCTGAAAGGCCACGTCTCGTTTTTGGCTTCCGACGTCCTCCAGGGCCGCGACACTCCCTCGCCGGGCCTTGAAATCGCCGGCGAGTATATTGCCTCGCAGTTCCGCGCCGCCGGGCTCGAGCCGGGCGGCAAGGACGGCTATTTCGAGCCCGCTCGGTTCATCACCATGAAGCCGGACTACAGCGGAATGCGGCTGGTCTTCGACATCGGAGGGCAAACCTTCCAGCCCACGCCGGACAATGTCTCCATCGGGCGGACCCTGAGCGGTCTCGACATCGCAAACGCTCCGCTGGTTAAGGCGAAAATGGGGGAGCCGCTCGGCGAGGTGGCCGGCAAGGTGGTCATCACCGAACTGCCCGACTTCGGATCATACCCCGCGGAGGAACGCGCGAAGCTTATGGCATCCATGCGCGAGTTCAGCCGGGATGCGGCGCGGGCGAAGCCGGCGGCCATCATCCTGCTGGTGCGGCGCGAGCCGCCCCGGAATTTGAACCCACGGCTGGTGGACCCCGGCGATCCGTCGCTGGCGGGCCCGACCACGCTCCAGGTATACGACCCCGGCCTGCGAAAAGCCTGGGAGACGATGCAGGGCGGCACGGCCTCACTGAAGCTGGCGCCCCCCGTTCAGGAGCCGGTGATGCTGCGCAACGTCATCGGGATTCTGCGCGGCTCCGATCCCGTTTTGAAGAACACCTACGTGATCGTTTCGGCGCACTATGACCACGTCGGCGTGCGCAGCAGCGGCGAGGACAAAGTCTTCAACGGCGCGAACGATAACGCAAGCGGCACGGCTGCGATGATCGAAATCGCGCGCGCGTTTTCAAAAATGCGCGTGAAGCCCAAACGGAGCCTGGCTTTCATCGCCTATTTCGGTGAGGAAAAGGGGCTGTTTGGATCGCGCTACTACGGGCGGAACCCTTCCCTTCCGCTCGATCAGACGGTCGCGAATATCAACCTGGAGCAGCTCGGCCGCACCGACGACAATGATGGTCCCGAAGTGGCCGGCGCCACCCTGACCGGCTTCGACTACAGCGATGTCGGCCCGATTTTCGCCGAGGCAGGCAAGCTGACCGGCGTCCGCGTGTATAAAAATGAAAAGAAGAGCGATGCCTTTTTCGCTCGCAGCGATAACCAGGCGCTGGCCGATGTGGGAGTTCCGGCGCACACCTTTCTGGTGGTCTACGAGTTTCCCGATTATCACCGCCCGGGCGACGAGTGGCAGAAGCTCGACTACGCCAACATGGCGAAGGTGGTCCGGACGGCGGCCCTCGGCGTGCTCATGATCGCCGACAACCCCGAGCCGCCGAAGTGGAACGAAGCGAACCCCAAGGCGGCGCCATATCTGAAAGCCTGGAAGGAGCGCGAAGGCAACTGAGGCGATGTACGATCTGGCATTTTTCCGAGCAAACCTGGACGCGATCGCGGCGCGGCTGGCGGATCGCGGTTTCACGCTGAATGTGGAGGAATTTCGCGATCTCGACGCGCGGCGCCGCGCGGCCGTCACCGAGGCCGAACGATTGAAGGCGCAGCGCAACGCCGAATCTGCGGAGATTGCCAAGCTGCGCAAGCAGGGTGTGGATACGACCGAGCGGCAGCAGGCCGTGCGCGCCTTCGCCGAGCGCATATCCGAGCTCGACGCGGAGGCGGCAAAGCTGGACGAAGAGTTCCGCCAGGCGCTGGCCAGCGTGCCTAACCTGCCGCACGAATCCGTGCCTACCGGCCGCGGCGAGGAGGATAACGTCGAGGTGCGGCGTTGGGGGCAGCCCCGCCCGATGAATTTTCAGCCTAAAGCGCACTGGGACCTTGGCCCGGAACTGGGCCTGCTCGATCTCGAGCGCGCGGCGAAAATTACCGGGGCGCGCTTCGCCGTCTACTGGGACCTCGGGGCGAAGCTCGAGCGCGCGTTGATGAATTTCATGCTCGACGTGCATACGCGCGAGCACGGCTATACCGAGGTGCTCCCGCCGTTCATGATCAATTCAGCCAGCCTGTTCGGCACCGGCCAGCTACCGAAGTTCGCCGCGGACCTCTTCAAGGTGGAAAACTCGGACTTCTGGCTCGCGCCGACGGCCGAAGTGCCGGTAACGAACCTTTTTCGCGACGAAACGCTCGACGCGGACCGGCTCCCCATCCGGCTGTGCGCGTACACGCCGTGCTTCCGCAGCGAAGCGGGCTCCTATGGCCGCGACGTACGCGGCATCATCCGCCAGCACCAGTTTCAAAAAGTGGAACTGGTGAAATTCACCCGCCCCGAGCAGAGCTACGACGAACTGGAATCGCTCACCTCTAACGCCGAGGACATCCTGCAGCGGCTCGGGCTGCCGTACCGCACCGTGGTGCTTTCGACCGGAGACATGGGCTTTTCGAGCGCGAAAACGTACGATATCGAGGTCTGGCTGCCCGGGCTGAACGACTTCAAAGAGATTTCCTCGTGCTCGAATTTCGAGGCGTTTCAGGCGCGGCGGGCCTCGATCCGCTGCAAGGCGGGGAAGGGCAAAGCCGAGTACGTGCACACGCTGAACGGCAGCGGCCTGGCGATCGGCCGCACGTGGGTCGCGGTGATCGAAAACTACCAGCAGGCCGACGGCAGCGTGCTAGTCCCGGACGCGCTGCGGCCCTACCTGAACGCCGAGTGCATCACCCGGCGCGGCGAGTTGCGCTAAGCCGGGCGCGCGCTTTTCAGCGCCGCCAGCACACGTTCCGGCGTCATCGGCAGTTGGAACAGCCTCACCCCGACTGCGTCGTAAATCGCGTTCGCCACAACCGCGCCCATGTTCACGATAGGCGGTTCGCCACAGCCGGACGCCGGGGTTGTGGGGTTGTCGATCAGCACCGGCTCGATCCTGGGCGTCCAGGAGAATCGCGGCACCTCGTAGGTGTCGAAGTTGCGGTGCAGGACTTCGCCGTTCTTGAAACGCACCTCCTCGGACAGCGTATAGCCCAGCCCCATGACGATGCTCCCTTCGATCTGCTGCCGCGAGCCCTCCGGACTCACCGTGACGCCCTGGTCCTGCGCGCACACCACGCGCTTGACCTCGACGCGCCCGGACGCTCTGTCCACCGCCACCTCGGCCATCGTCGCCACGTAGGTGCCCAGGTAAATCGCGCAAGCCACGCCTGTGCCGCGCCCCGTGGGCGCGCGTCCCGGTTTCCAGCCGAATCGCTTGGCGGCCGCTTCCAGCACGCGCCGCATCCGGCTGTCGCTCAGGTGATTCAAGCGGAACTCCAGCGGGTCCGCCCCCGCCTTCTCCGCCAGCATGTCGATGTGCACTTCGCGCGCGAACGTGTTTGTATTGACCGACGGGGCGCGCCACGGCCCGACGGCGAACGGGTGCAGCCCCGGTGGCTGGCCGCCGCTCCATCCGCCCGCCGCCGCTGTGCGCTGGTGCGGGATGTCGTAAAACTGCCTGGCCTCGCGGTCGCCGGCGCAGTAGACCGTAAAATCCCAGAACGCGATTCTCTTTTCGGCGGTCAGCCCCGAGCTGATTTTCACCACCGCCGCCGGGCGGAACGTGTCGAAAAAGAACTCTTCGGCGCGGTCCCACATCACCTGCACGGGTCTTCCGGTGGCTTTCGCCAGCCGTGCCGCCTCGATCGCCTGCCGCGAAGCGCTTTTCCCGCCGAAGCCGCCGCCCACGTAAGGCGTGACGATCCGCACGTTCTCCGGCGCGAAGCCGAGCGCCTGCGCCACCTGCTGCTGCACGGGAAACGGCGTCTGCGTTCCCGCCCACACCGTCGCCTTCCCGCCCTCGATCGTAGCGGTGGCCGAGTGCGGCTCCATGGGCGCGTGCGCCACGTAGCTGTTGAAATACGTCTGCTCGACGAGAGTCGCGGCGAGTTTCCGCCCCTCCTCCAGGCTGCCGCTCTCATGGACGACCCGTGCCGGCGGTGCTGCCTTTACCAGGTGATCGAAGATGCTGCGGTCGTCCGTTGAGGGGCGTGGGCGGTCGAACTGCGCCTTGATCAACCCGAGTGCCTGCTCGGCAAGGTCGCGCCGCTCGTGCAGCACCGCGATGAAATCGCCCTCCTTCACCACGCGCGCGCCGGGAAATTTCTCTG
Organism: Rhodospirillales bacterium; assembly: GCA_050261015.1. Taxonomy (GTDB): domain Bacteria; phylum Acidobacteriota; class Terriglobia; order Bryobacterales; family Bryobacteraceae; genus Fen-330. The sequence goes on from JBLNCW010000021.1 coordinate 209,913, forward strand.
CCGCGGAGGTGTCCACCTCGCGGAGCGTGGCGCCGTGAGCCGGCGGCCTCAGGATCCGCGCGTGCAGCATGCCGGGAAGCGAGATATCGGCGGCGAACTGCGCCTTGCCGGTCACCTTTTCCAGAGCGTCCTTGCGGCGCGGCGATTGCCCCACCACGGTGTACGCAGAGACGGGTTTCACCAGAGTTTTCTCCAGGCGCCGCTCGATCCGCCTGCCGCCCACCAGTTGCGCGTAGCTGACCTTGCCCTTGGAGCCGCTTACCACGCCCGCCTTCACGCTCAGCCGCTCCGGCGGCTCCTGAAGTTTTTCCGCCGCCATCTGGAGCAGCACCGCTCGCGCCTCCGCTCCCGCGCCGCGCAGCAGGGGACCGAACGACCGGACGCTGAGCGATCCGTACGTTCCCCCGTCCCACGGGCACTGGTCCGTGTCGCCCATCACCATGTCCACCGCATCGAGCGCCACGTCGAGTTCCTCCGCCAGCAATTGCGCCAGCGCGGTCTTCGATCCCTGTCCCAGCTCGACTTTTCCGACCAGGCATGTCACCCGGCCGTCCGGGTTGATCTTCAGGTAGGCGTTGACATCCGGCGGAGGCCCTCCCCGCCGTCCCTGGAGCGCGGCGGGCGCCGGTACGGGAAAAATTACCAGCAGCCCCGGACCGGCCAGTGCCAGAAACTCGCGGCGCTTCAGATCCTTTGTCATCGCGCGCCTCCTTTCATCGCGCCGGCGGCTTGCTGAATCGCCTCCACGATACGCGGGTACGAACCGCACCGGCAGAGATTGTCGTCCATGTGCCGGACGATTTCCTCGCGCGTCGGGCGAGGCGTTTTCAGGAGCAGCGCATACGCGTTCATGATCATGCCAGGCGTGCAGAATCCGCACTGGAACGCGTGGTGGTTCATGAAGGCCTCCTGGATCGGGTGGAGCCGCTCCCTCCCGAGACCCTCGATCGTGAGCACCTGCTTGCTTGCAACGTCTTTCACCGGCACCGAGCAGGACCTGACCGCCTCCCCGTCCACGACCACCGTGCAGGAGCCGCAGAGGGCCTCCCCGCATCCGTATTTCGTGCCGGTCAGGCCGAGGTCGTTGCGCAGCACCCAGAGCAGCATACGTTCGCCATCGACCGTCAGCTTGACCGGCTTGCCGTTCAGCGTGAAGGAAATGGTTTGTTGCATATCGGTGTTCCAGCTCCTGAACACTCAATACTACTCTTCCCGGCGGGCGGGCGAAACGGGTAGTTTTTGGGCTTCAGCTACGTTGTCAGGTCGGGATCACTTCAGCAGGAGGACGGCCATGCGCCCGTCCGTTTCCAATTTGTCCCCGGTGGCGTTCTGGCTGAGCTTGGGCACTTCCGGACGCTCGACGAGCGAGAGAGCCTGCACGCTTCCCGCGAACAAGAGGTCGCTCACTACCTTGGCCCGCTCGCGGTCGATCTGCGAATCGATCTTGTGGATGAAATTGCGCTGCTCGGGTGAGAACTCGATGCCGATGTCGTGCGTCGCCGCGCATACCCAGACGGCGCGGCCCTGGAATTCGCCCGGCCTGCGCCAGATGCGGAGATGGTGCCGCATGGCGAACGTGTTGTTCTGCTTCTGGAAAACCAGGTCCGGCTTTTTCCCTTCCAGCAGCAGCACCGACATCGGCGCCTCTTTGTACCCGCGCGATTCCACCACCGCCCGCACCACCTCCAGCCCCGAACTCGCGTTCAACGCCGCCGCAGTCGCCCAGCCCGCGGCGTCAAAGGCTTTCGTAAGCTGCTCCTCGGAGCCGATAAACATCAAGTTGGTGATGTCTGAGGGAATGGGCTGTTGCCCTTCGGTGGTGGTCTGCCAGGGTTGGGAATTCACCAGCGCGCAAATCTCGTCTTCCGGCGACACGGGATCGACCGAAACCGGGGCAGCCGCCTTGCCTTTCCAATCCACCGCCTTCACGAGCGCCAGTTTCATCTCCACGCCCGGTTCGTAGACGATCTCCGGCTCCGATTCCTTGAAAACGGCCGTGGTCACGACCTGCAGAAAGCCGCCCAGCTTGCGGTACTTCTCCGCGACGCGGTCCACGCCTTCGCTAAGCCTAGCCGCAATCGTCTCGGATGCGAGAATCCCGACGATGCGTCCCGTTTCGTCCACGGACTCGCGCGCGTTGTCCACCGCCGTCACCCGCGCCTCGATGTTCACGCCCCCCAGTTTCAAAAACTCGATTCCGAGCACTGCGCGCTGATCGGGTTTCGAGATCGCCAGAACCTCCTTAACCCGGCCGCGGAGTTCCGTGCCCGCGGGCACGGCGATTTCCCCTCCGATCACAACCGGCCGGATCAGCACGGCTTCCACGGGATCGTCGGCTTTCGACGCGCTGCTGGCTACCCTGGTCTTGAGCCGGATCTCCAGCTCGGTGCTGGCGGGAAGAACGGCTCCCCGGAGCGGGGCGGTGCTCAACAATATGAGCAGCGTCAGCGCGCACCGGCAGGCACTCGGGCGAGTCATCCTGTTATGTCGATGTTAGCACGCAGAGGTTATGATGAATAGATGCTTACGACGTCAGAGTCCGGCGCGTCGGTTGCCGCGCAGGAAATCATCGATCTGGAACGCCAGCATCTGCTGCAGAACTACAGCCGGTACCCGCTCGTACTGCATCGAGGAAAGGGCTGCCATGTCTTCGATCTGGAAGGCAAACGATATTTGGACCTCATATCCGGCATCGGTGTAAACGCTCTTGGCCATGCTCATCCGCGTATCATGCGGGTGATCCGCGAGCAGGCTGCACTGCTGATCCATTCCTCCAACCTCTACTACCACGAGTACCAGGGACGGCTCGCGCAGAAACTGGCCGAAATCAGCGGCCTGAAGCGCAGCTTTTTCTGCAACTCCGGTACCGAGGCCATGGAAGCCGCCATCAAGATGATTCGCTCCCACGGCGGAAAAATCAGGCCGGAGAAGTACGAAATCGTCGCCCTTGAGAATTCCTTTCACGGCCGCACCATGGGAGCCCTCTCGGTCACCGGCCAGGCTAAGTATCACAAGGATTTTGAGCCGCTGCTTCCCGGCGTGAAATTCGTTCCGCCGAACGACGCCGCGGCCGCCGAGGCGGCCATTGGGCCGAACACGGCGGGTGTCATCATGGAGTGGATTCAGGGTGAGGGCGGTGTTTGCCCGCTCGCGCCAGAGTTCGTTGCTCACGTCGCGGACCTTGCCAGACGGCACAACGCGCTGCTGGTTTTCGACGAAATCCAATGCGGAGTCGGGCGCCCGGGGACGTACTTCGCCTATCAATTGTCCGAACCGGTCATTCTGCCCGATATCGCTGTCGCCGCCAAGCCGCTGGCCTGTGGCCTGCCTCTCGGCGTGGTGATGGCGAATGAGAAAGCCGCGGCGACGATCGGTCCCGGCATGCACGGAACCACTTTTGGCGGCGGCCCCCTGGCTTGCCGTGTCGCGCTCGAGTTCCTCGATATCCTCGAGGGGCTGCTGCCCTCCATTCATGTTCTCGGCGGCCAGTTTCGCGCGCAGCTTTCCGAGATGGCGCGTCATTTCGAATTCATCCGCGAGGTGCGCGGTTTCGGCCTCATGATCGGCATGGAGCTGGAGATCCCCGGCAAGCAGATCGTGCTGGATGCCATGCAGGAAGGGCTGCTGATCAACTGCACCCACGAGAACGTGCTGCGTTTCCTTCCGCCGTACATCATCACGGCAAAGGAGATCGATACGGCCGTGAAGATCCTGACCAAAGTGCTTAAGCGGGTGCACTAGCGCGCTGGCAGGGCAGGAGCGCAGCCGGGACAACCCGGCCGCCGTCACTTTATGGTGTGGGCCCGAATGATCTTGAACGTGCGTTCCCAGCGGGTCTTCGTGAAGAAGTTCTTGGCCAGGTCGGCCAGGTGCTCCAGGTTCACGATGTTCGGGTCCGCCAGCCGCTCCGTGGGAGCATCATAGGACCAGTAAATCATCAGCGGCTTCCCGATGATATTCTGCCGGGGCACGAAGCCCCAGTAGCGGCTGTCCAGTGAATTGTCGCGGTTGTCCCCCATCACGAAGTAGTGGTCGGGCGGCACTACAAGCTCGCCATTAACCACGTTCTCCTCGAGCATCGCCAGCCCCGGCTCTTCCAGCCGCACGTTCGGCTCTCCCGGGAAGTTGTCGCGGTAGGAATCGAAATACGGGGTCTTGTGGATCGCGTAGGGCTCCACCAGCGGCGTTCCGTTCAGATATAACTGCTTGTTCACGATCCTCAGCCGGTCCCCCGGCACGCCGACCACGCGCTTCACGTAGTTCTGCCGGACATCGATTGGCCAGCGGAATACGATGATGTCGCCTCGTTCAACCTGCTGATAGGGAAGAATATAGCTGCTGAGCCCCCCGCCCGGCGCGTAGGAAAGCTTATCGACCAGCAGGTGGTCGCCGCGGAGCAGGGTATCCTCCATAGAAACCGTAGGGATCACGTACGACTGAACCAGCGTCGTGGTCGCAAACAGCAGCAGAATGATCGTGATCGCCCACTCGGCGAGCGCTGTGCGGCGCGGCTTGTCCGCCGCCACATGGGGCTCGACCGCTTCCGGCGCCTGCGTCGTGCTAGTGTCTTCCGCCACGGTTACAAAAGCGCTCCGGTCAGTGCATTGTAAACCATCGGAGCGCTTGAATGCCGCCCGTCATCCTGGCTTCTTAATAGCCGGAATACCCGTGCACCAGCATGAAGGTCCGGCGCCAGCGGGTCTTGCTGAAAAAATTGCGCATAAGGTCCTTCATGTGGTCAATGCCCAGGGTCGGTCCCGAAAGCGCCTCCGTCGTGGCGTCATAGGACCAGTAAATGATCAGCGGCTTGCCGATGATATTCTCGCGCGGCACGAAACCCCAGTAGCGGCTGTCGAGAGACGAATCGCGGTTGTCACCCATGGCGAAGTAGTGGCCCGGCGGCACGACCACCTCGCCGTTCACCACGTGCTCTTCCAGCATTTCCAGGCCGGGCTCGAGCACCTGCAAATTTGCAGGCCCGGGAAAGTTGTCGCGGTAGGGGTCGATCCACTCCGTCTTGTGGTAGACGTATGGCTCGTTGAGTTTCCTGCCGTTCAGGTAGACCTCTTTGTCGACGATCCTGATCCGGTCGCCCGGAACGCCGATCACGCGTTTCACGAACGTCTGGTTGATGTCCACCGGATAGCGGAACACGATAATGTCGCCGCGTTTCACCTCGCTGTAGGGCAGCAGGTGCTTGCTGAGGGCGTCCTCGGGAGCGTAGCTCAGCTTGTCCACCAGCAGGTGGTCGCCGATGAGCAGCGTGTCCTCCATCGAGCCGGTCGGGATGACGAATGCCTGCACCAGGGTCGTAGTCCCAAACAGCAGCAGGATGATGGTGACGGTCCACTCCGCGATCGTTCCGCGATGCGTCTCGCTCCTGGTGCTTTTCGGCCGTTCCGGCTTATCTTCCACTACGGCAGGTTTCGTTCGGTCCAAAGCTGTCCTCAAAATCGTGCGTCTCTAACTATTGTACCGAGTCGGGTGGCTGCACTTTGGCGAAGCGGCGCAGCCGGAACAACTCGGAAAATGAAATGCCGATGTTGATCACGCCCAGCCCGCTAACGGCCCCGCGCAGGTACGAGCTGTTCCAGATGTCAATCCATCCCGGGGTCAGACTGGCCAGAAAATTGCGCTGCCACAGGTCCAGCCAGGGAAACAGGAGCAGGAACACACCAACTTCGAAGCAGAAGAATACGTAAATGAGTGCGCCGAGCTTGTGGTACCAGCGCTGATCTGCGCCGTCGTCCGCCTCCGCGGCTTCTTCGATTCGCGCCGGATCCCGCTCGATCGCCATCAGGCCTCGGCCGCCTTCCATTGCTGCGCGATCCCCGGATGCCACATGAATTGCAGCTCTTCCCGCAGCGCCCAAACCGGCCAGAATGAACGCGGGCACGCGGCGCGCACCGGTTCATAGCTGAAGCGGTGATGCATCGTCGGCCCGTAGTCGATCAGCGCCCGGAGATGCTCCGCGGTTGCATACCCTTTGTGCCGGGCGAAGCCGTACTGCGGGAATACGCGGTCCCACTCCCGCATGCATTCGTCCCGCTCCGTTTTGGCGAGGATGGATGCCGCCGCGATCGTCTGCGAGCGCGCGTCGCCGTGGATCACACGGTTATACGGAAGCTCGATCTCCAGCCGCACGCCGTCCAGGAGCACAAAATCCGGTGGCGGCTCGAGTTGTTCCAGGGCGCGCTTCATCGCCAGGCAGGAGGCGTTGTAGATGTTGATGCGGTCGATGATAAATGCGTCGACGGAGGCCACCGCACAGGCAAGCGACTTCTCCCGGATCTCGGCCGCAAGCTCCTCCCGGCGCCCGGCCGGGATCGTCTTGCTGTCCCGCAGGCCGTAAATCGGGCGGTCCGGGGAGAGGATTACTGCGGCGGCGAAAACGGGACCGAACAGCGATCCGCGGCCCGCTTCATCGGCGCCCGCCACAAGCGCAAAACCCGCCTTCCGAGCCTCGCGCTCCAGTTTCCCCTGGCACCGGAATTTCAGCCTCCGCCGTACCGGCAAGTTTCTACCGCTCTTTGAGCCGGGCCGCCTTCCCTCTCAGCTCACGAAGATAATACAGCTTTGACCGACGGACTTTCCCGGTCCGCACCACCTCGATGCGGTCAATCACCGGCGCATTCAGCGGGAAGATGCGTTCCACGCCATGGCCGAAACTAACCTTCCGCACCGTCACGGTTTCACCCATCCCCGAGTTCTTGCGAGCGATCACCGTGCCTTCGAATGCCTGCAGCCGCTCCTTGTCACCCTCCTTAATCTTCACATGGACCCGCACGGTGTCGCCCGGGCGAAACTCCGGCACGTCCTGGCGCTTCTTGCTGCTAACGTATTTCGTCAAAAGCGTGTTATTCATTGTGCTTCCCTGCTTCCTGTCCGACAAATTCCTGCTCGGGGAGAATCCTTGCCAGTAGGTCCGGACGGTTGCGCCGGGTCTTCTCCAGCGCCGCCTCCCGCCGCCAGCGGCGGATCTCCTCGTGATGCCCGCTCAATAGCACTTCGGGCACTTTCCAGCCGCGAAACTCCGCGGGCCGTGTATACTGCGGGCAGTCCAGCAACCCCAGCGTTTCTTTTCCGCTGAAGGATTCGTTGACTGCCGATGCTTCATTGCCGAGCACGCCCGGCAGCAGCCTCGCGACGGCGTCGATCACCACCGCCGCGGCCAGCTCGCCTCCGCTCAGCACGTAATCGCCGATTGAGATTTCCTCATTGGCCAGGTGCTCGGCCACCCTTTCGTCCACTCCTTCGTACCGGCCGCAGATCAGCAGCAGGCCGTCCAGCGAGGCGTACCGCCGCGCCGTGGTCTGATCGAAAAGCCGGCCCTGCGCCGAGAGCAGCACCACCCGCCGGCCCGGATCCCGCACCGGCCAGATGGATTCGACCGCCTCAAACACCGGCTCCGGCTTCATCAGCATTCCTTCGCCGCCGCCGAAGGGCCGGTCGTCCACCGTGCGGTGCCGGTCCTGCGTCCAGTTTCGCAAGTCGTGGACGCGAATATCCAGAAGCCCGGCCGCGCGGGCCCGTGCCACAATACCGTGCTCGAAGGGTCCCCGGAAGAAGTCCGGGAAAATCGTTAGCACTTCAAACGTCATTCCCTACCTCTCCGGATGTTCCGCCTGGCTGGAGCGTTCAACTCCTTCAACCCTTCCGGCAAATCCACCGCGATGCGCCGCCCGGCCACGTCGATTTCAACGCAAATCGAACGCGCAAAGGGAATCAGCAGCGGCTCGCCCTCGCCGTGTACTTCCAGCAGCGGCGGACCGCCGTATTCCTGCCAGCCGGCCACCACGCCCAGCCGCTCCCCGCTTGCGCGCTCAACCACTTCGCAGCCGATCAGATCGGACTGGAAATACTCCCCTTCGGGGAGCTTGCGGCGCGCCTCCGCGGGGATCCGGACCTCGGCGCCCTCCAGCGGCTCGGCCTCCGAGATCGAATCTACGCCTTGAAACTTGAAAACCAGCGCGCCGCGATGCTCCCATACCGATTCGAGACCGACAGGCCGCCGTTCCCCGGGAGCGCCCGGCGCGCCAAACAAATAAACTTCTTCCAGCTCCGAAAACCGCTCTGGGCCTCCGCTTAACGAGGTCGCAATCAGCTCTCCCCGCCGGCCCCACACGCGGCCGAGCACGGCTAGAGCCACCCACTTGCCGCTCTGCTGCGATTCCCCAATTGGCAGTCGGATTACTCCAGAATTTCCAGTGTAAACCGCCGGTTCAACTTCATACCAGCGGCTCCTAGAATAGTCCGGATCGAGCGTGCGGTTCTCCCTTGCTTTCCGATCACTTTTCCCAAGTCACTGGGAGCCACACGGAGTTCCAACACGGTGACCTGTTCGCCCTGTACCTCCCGGACGGCAACCTGATCGGGGATGTCTACCAGAGCTTTCGCAATGTCCTCCACGAGTTCCTTCATCCCTGCCATCCCAGCGCCTCCCTGTTGACTCGATAATAACATCCCGCATACAGGGGACGTTCTCTCCCGGACAACCTAAAGCGCCATTCGGTTTGTCAGTGCTTCAGCTTACCGGCTCCGCCACCGGGGCCGGGTTCTTCTCGATTAACCGCGAAACGGTGTCTGAGGGACGCGCCCCCTGCTTCAGCCAGTGGGCGATCCTTTCATGATCCAGCTTCACGGTTGCCGGCTTGCTCACCGGGTTATAATAGCCCACGACTTCCACCGCGCGGCTGTCCCGCGCCCTTTCCTTTTCAATCACTACTACGCGATAAGAAGGCTTTTTCTTCGCGCCGAATCGCGCCAATCGAATCATCAACATAGGTAATTACTCGTACTCTCTCTTTGATATCGCTGTCTTCAAAGGCGCTGCCCCAGGATGTCGGGCAGCTTCATTCTGCCCAGCTTCTTGCCCAGGAATCCGCCGGAGAAACTCTTCATCATTTTCCGCATCTGCGAATACTGCTTCAGCAGTTGATTCACTTCCTGTACGGTGGTCCCGCTGCCGCGCGCGATCCGCCGCCGCCGGGACCCGTTGATTATCATGTGGTTGGCGCGCTCCTGGGCGGTCATCGAATCGATGATCGCCACCACGCGCGTGATCTCCTTTTCATCCACCTTGACGTTCTTCAGGTCCTTCAGCATGCCGACCTGCGGCATCATCGACAAAATCGATTCCAGCGGCCCCAGTTTGCGCAACTGCCGGATCTGGTCGCGGAAGTCCTCAAGCGTGAACTCGTTCTCGAGAAGTTTCCGCTGCATCTCCTCGGCTTTCTTCTGGTCGATCTGCTCCTCGACCTTCTCGATGATCGAGAGCACGTCGCCCATGCCGAGAATGCGGGAAGCCACCCGGTCGGGGTAGAACGGCTCGATGGCGTCGAACTTCTCGCCCACGCCGACGAACTTCAACGGTTGATTCGTCACCATCCGGATCGAAAGCGCGGCGCCGCCGCGGGCATCGCCGTCCATCTTGGTGAGGATCACGCCGGTAATTCCCAACCGTTTGTGGAACTCATCGGCCGACTTCACCGCGTCCTGGCCGGTCATCGCGTCCGCCACGAACAGAATCTCGGTCGGGGAGAGCAGGCCTTTCAACTCCTGCAGCTCCTTCATGAGATCTTCGTCGATGTGCAGCCGCCCCGCCGTGTCGATCAGCACCACGTCCCGTCCGGTGTTCGTGGCTTCTTTGCGCGCTGCCCGCGCCAGATCGGCAGGGGTGGTCTCCTCGGGGGTTCCCGCATACACCGGCAGCTTCAGTTCGCGGCCGATCACGCTTAACTGCTCCCGCGCCGCGGGCCGGTAGACGTCCACCGAAACCATCAGGGGATTATGGCCGTTCTTGGAAAGCCAGCGAGCCAGCTTGCCAGTCGTAGTGGTTTTGCCCGAGCCCTGCAGCCCCACGATAAACATCACAGTCGGCGGCTCGTTGGCGAACCGCAGCTTGGACTGGTGGCTTCCGAGGATCTTGATCAGCTCCTCGTGAACGATTTTCACCACCTGCTGGCTCGGCGAGAGCGCGGTGAGCACCTCTTCGCCCATCGCCTTCTGCTTGATGTTCTCAATGAGCTGCTTGACTACCCGGAAGTGAACGTCCGCCTCAAGCAACGCTACCCTGATTTCGCGCAGCGCCGCCTCCATATTCTCGGCCGTGAGCTTCCCTTCGCCGCGCAGGGTCTTGAAGACGCGTTGTAGCTTCTCGGATAAATTCTCAAACATGGTTCGGACCAAACTTCCGGCGTGGGTGGGCCGACACACTTCCGCCGTCTGGTAGTAATCTCATTATAAGCTATCGGGTTCTGCACTTGGCCGGGACGATCCGGTCCGGAATTTCCGGATCTCGCCATTCGCCGGACCAGGCTACAGGATCAACATGCAATCGCCGTAGGAGTAAAACCGGTAACCGCTGGCGATTGCATGCCGGTACGCGTCCAGTATAAGGTCCCGGCCCGCGAAGGCGCAGACCAGCAACAGCAGGCTGCTTCGCGGCAGGTGGAAGTTGGTGAGCAAGGCCCCGGCGACGCGGAACTCGAACCCCGGGTAGATGTACAGGCTGGTCTCGCCGCTTGAGGCAATCAACCCGGCCCCGCGGACCGCGCTCTCGATCGTACGCACGCTCGTCGTGCCCACGGCCACAACCCGGCGGGCAGCCCTCAGCCTCGCGGCGTTCTCTTCCGTGATTGCAAAGAACTCCGGATGCAGGCGGTGCTCCTCGACCCGCTCCGTTCGGACCGGCTGGAATGTGCCGAGCCCGACGTGCAGCGTTACATACGCGATCTCCGCCCCGGCCGCGCGGCACTGCTCCAGAATCTCCGGCGTGAAGTGCAGCCCCGCCGTTGGCGCCGCCACCGAACCCGGATTCGACGCGAACACGGTCTGGTAGCGCGCGCGGTCGGCCGCCTCGTCGGCGCGCTTGATGTAGGGGGGCAGGGGAACGTGCCCGATGCGCTCGAACTTCTCCAGGAGGTCGCCGGGGTAGTCGAACCGGAGCGTACGCTCTCCGAACGTCCCGCGCCCCGTGATTTCAGCCCGCAGTCCCTCGTCGAACTCGATGCGTTCGCCTACCCGCATCTTTCGCCCGGGATGCACGAGCGCCAGCCAGGTCTTCGGATCGTCAGCCGCCGGCCGGACGAGGAACACTTCGACTCTCCCCTTCAGGTACTCCTTTCGCGCCGGGTTCTTCTTTCCGATAGGAAGCGCGTGCACGCCCGCGCGGCGCCCGAACAGCCGCGCCGGGAACACCTTGGAGTCATTCAGCACCAGGCAATCGCCCGGCCGCAGAAACTGCGGGAACTCGCGAAAAGTGCGGTCTTCCCAGCGCCGCGCCGTGCGATCCACCACAAGCATGCGCGACGCCGCCCGGTCCTCAAGCGGGCGCTGTGCGATGCGGTCCTCAGGCAGGGGATAATCGAATTCGGAGAGGTCCATTCCTCTTTCGAAGGATAACAGCCGTTTGCGAATTCTAGGAATCGAATCCTCTTGCGACGAGACTGCCGCGGCCGTCGTCGAGGACGGGACACGGATTCTATCGTCGGTCGTGGCATCCCAGCTCGAAACTCACGGGAAGTATGGGGGCGTGGTGCCCGAGCTCGCCTCGCGGGAGCATCTGCGCGCCATCGTTCCGGTCGTGCGCGCCGCGCTCGAACAGGCCGGCACGGATTATGACGGCCTGGCTGCCGTCGCCGTAACTGCGGGCCCAGGGCTGGTGGGCGCGCTGCTTGTCGGGATCACCTACGCCAAGGCGCTCTGCTTTGCGCGCGGGCTGCCGCTGGTGGGCGTCAACCACATCGAAGGCCACATCCACGCCGTCATTTCCCAGGCGCTGCACGAGGGCAGACCGGTTGAGTATCCCGCCCTGGCGCTGGTGGTCAGCGGAGGCCACACCCATCTGTTTGAGGTGGATGGCGAATTCCGCTACCGGCTGCTCGGAAAAACCCGCGACGACGCCGCCGGCGAGGCCTTCGACAAAGTGGCCAAGCTGCTCGGATTCGGCTATCCAGGCGGGCCGGTGATCGACAAACTGGCGCCCTACGGTAATCCGCGGGCCGTGCCGTTCACGCTAGCGAAAATGAAGGGCAACCCGCTCGATTTCAGTTTCAGCGGGTTGAAGACCGCGGTCCTTCGCTGGTTCCAGGGCCGCGACATGGCGGAAGAGGTCGAGCGGCGCCGCGAGCTGCTGCGCGCGAATCCGCGCCCGAAGATCGAGGAATGGCTCGCGGTGACTCCGCAACCCACGCGCGACGTGCTCGCTTCTTTTCAGCGGACAGTGATTGAGGAACTCTTAAGGCGGGCCGCCTCCGCCGCCGAGGCAATCGGCGCCCGCGCGCTGATTGTTTCCGGCGGCGTAGCGTGCAACACGGGACTTCGTGCGGCGGCTGAGGAAGCGCGATTTCCATTCCCGGTGCACTTCCCCCTGCCGGCGCTCTCCACCGACAACGCCGCCATGATCGCCGCCGCTGCTTTCCCGAAGCTCAAGCGCGGGCACGCAGACGATTTCACCCTCGCCGCCCGCGCCAACCTGACGCTTGCCGACTAGCGCAGAGCGTTACTTCTTCGGGACTGTCCAGAGGAAGAGCCGGCTGCCGTTGACCTCGACTTCCTTATCGGGCTTCCAGTCGCCCATATCGAAGCTGTGGGAGACGATGCGCGTACCGGGTTTGAGGTCTTTCAGCAGTTTCGGGCGAAGCTTCAGATTCACGTCCGGAAGCAGGTACAGCGTAACAACTGTTGCGTTGCGGATGTCGGCGTCGAACAGGTTGCCGTTAATGAACCGGACCCGGTCGGTGACCCCCGCCTTTCGCGCGTTCTCGGTCGCTTCCCGGATGCGTTCCGGATTCAGGTCTACCCCCACGCCGCGAGCCCCGAACTTCTGCGCCGCCATGATGACGATTCGTCCATCGCCGCAGCCCAGATCGTAGACAACATCACCCGGCTTGACCCCGCCGAGCTTGAGCATTTCCTCGACAAGTTCATGTGTGGTCGGGACGTAGGGGACGTCTAGCGCCGGAGTGTCATCCTGTACGCCAGCGGCGGGTACAGCCGCGATAAAAGACAGGGTGAAGATGCCGCTCAGCAACAGCGGCAGCGCGATCAGCTTCTTCCACATTGGTTCTCCTTTGACGCGCGGGTGGGCTCAGCAATTTCGCCCGCTCCCGGACATAGATAGAGCTTAACGGGAACGCCCGGAGCTTGCAAGTCCTATACGCCGGGCGGCCCACTACGGGTTCGAACTCTCAAGCTCCTGCCGGTGACGCTCCCACCAGCCTTTCCAGAACTGAACCGTCTCCGTCTCCCGGTCAGGCGGCAGGATTCCTATGCTCAAATACGGCCGCACTTCATCGGTCAGATAGCCGCTGCTCGTGGCCGGCTTGAGCCAGGCCATGGAAGCCGCATCGCGAGGTTTCCGGACCGGAAGTCCCCTCACGAATGCCGAAATCCCGGACACGGCGTGGGACCGGATTCTGGGATCGGAGCTGTCAAGCAGCCGGGCGAGTTGTGCAACCGCGCTCCTCGTATGGATGCTGGCCAGTGCAAGGGCGGCGCTCTCCGCCAGAAAACCGGCACCATCTGGGGATGATGCAATCTGGCCGAGAGCGGCCACCCCAGCGTCATCGGTGCTGTGATAAAGCTGCACGCTAAGTCCGATCCATCCCGACAGCGACTTGGCCTTGAGCTCGGGCAGGAGGCTTGCGAGCTGGCTCAGAGCGTCCGGTTCGTTGTTCCGGACGAGGCCTGCCAGAGCGAGTGCCCGGACATCGAGCGACGGAGATTTTAACAGCCTGCGGTACGCTCCCGCACCGCGGGCAGGATCCGCCGATGAGAGCGCGTAACGCAGATCGCCCGGACCTCTCTTGCCCGCATCGATTGCTGCCGCTATCTCCAGCATGGCCGCTTCCAGCGGGGACTCGCCTCCGGTTGTCGCATACAGGCGTGGTTCCGGGTTGTCCACCGCCGCAAAATACGTGTCTTCAAATTCCGCGCTACCAACCGCGTTTGGCAATACTGTCATCTCGCCGGTGGCAGACTTGACGAGAAACCACAGTCCCGTAACGCGAGGGAGCACTCGCGTGACCGGTATGGCCACCTCAGCCGTCCAGACTATCTTCTGCACGCTGCCGGGAAGCAACGCACCCTTGATAACCCGGATGATGGACAGGTCGAAGGAAACGGCATCGCCGCTTTGTAGACCACTCTGCAACGATGCCACGACGATCGCCCCTGCGCGATCTGTAAGCGCAACGAGCGGAACTGGCGCCTAGCAGGTTGCGGAAAAACACAGGCTGAAACCCTGAAACACGTTACGGCTGGAATGTTCTGATCGTCTAATCTGCATGCGCGGCCGCGATCATCAGCAAGCAGACATGTACAGCTAC